>NZ_JBBXMX010000007.1:0-281540 GCF_038442355.1 Methylobacterium guangdongense | reverse complement strand
CCTGAACGAGCATCTGTTCCGGAGCCTGCCGGCGGCCCGGACCATCATCGAGGCGTGGCGGGTCGACTACAACACCTGCCGCCCGCACACGAGCCTCGGCGGGCTCACCCCGAACGCGTTTGCAACCTGACCTGACCGGTATTTTGGACCGAGCCGATTGAGAGGCTACTGCATGGTAGCGGCCATGGGTAGCCGGAAGGCCAGATCCGGGAAGGTGACAGGGGCGGGCGGCCGGTAGCCCAAGGACGAATGCGGTCGAACGCGGTTGTAGGTATTCTGCCAGATCCCAATCACGGTCTGTGCCTCCTTGAGCGAGTAGAAGATTTCTTGGCGTAGGCACTCGTCCTTCAGCTTGCCATTGAAGCTCTCACAATAGCCATTCTCCCACGGCGATCCTGGTGCGATGTACTGGATCTGTGGGCCGGTTTTGGCGACCCATTTCCGCAAAGTCTTCGAGATCATCTCCGGGCCGTTGTCGCAGCGGATGTTCTTTGGGATGCCATGCAGACACATCGCATCGGCCAGCGCCTCGATCACGCCCAGGCTGTTGATGCGCCGCGCCACCTTCAGCGCCAGGCAGGCGCGACTATACTCGTCGATCAGCGTCAGGATGCGCAGGCTTCGCCCGTCATGGGTCTGGCCCTGGACGAAGTCGAAGCTCCAGACGTGATTGCGATGGAGAGGCCGCAGCCGTACGCAGGAGCCATCGTTCAACCACAACCGGCTTCGTGGCCGATGCTTTTGCGGGACCTTAAGCCCCTCACGACGCCAGATCCGCTGAACCCGGTCCTTGCCCACCTGCCAGCCCGCTGCCTGCAGCAGCGCGGTGACACGGCGGTAGCCATAGCGCCCGTACTCGGACGCCAGGGCGACGATGGCCTGGGTCAGCGCATCCTCGTCAGCCGGCACCGTCGGCACGTAGCGTTGCGTGCCCCGGTGCTGGCCGACGATCCGGCAGGCATGGCGTTCTGAGAGACCATACTTCTCACGGATGCCGTCGACCGCCCGCCTGCGTCGTTCGGGGGCTATAAGTTTCCCAAGGCGACATCCGCCAGCACCTGCTTCTCCAGGGACAAGTCAGCCACGAGCCGGCGCAATCGCGCGTTCTCCCGCTCCAGATCCTTCATCCGACGGGCCTGGTCGATCTGCAGGCCGCCGTACTCCTTGCGCCAGCGATAGTAACTCTGCTCGGAGATCTCGGCCTCCTTGCAGGCCAGGGCCAAACTCTTGCCCTGTGCCGTTTGAACCTCGATCTGGCGCAGCTTCAGAACCACCTGCTCCGCACCCGTCTTCTGACCTCGCTTCATATCCAGCTCCTTCGGTCCTGGCTGATCCTCTCAATCAGCTCGGTCCTAAGCCAGCCGGTCAGGTCAACCACGCCTAGCACCTAGCGCAGGACCACTGGACCGTTGCCAAAGCATCCATCCGTCGGCCATGGCGAGAAGGTGCATAAGCGAGTGGCGGCAGGCCGGATGCGTTGATCGCAGAAGCATATGATGCAGCCTCTAACTCCTCCGAGGCGCGACCTTCGGCTTCCAAGCCAGCTAGCGCGACATCCCACAATATTTGTAGCAGTACATGCACGTCACTTTGGAATGTGGGGTGAGGCATGGGTTGAGTTGGAAGCCTGTCGCTAAAAGTGTATCTGGAATAAACACTTATGGCACTTAAGTGGCGGAGGTTGAGAATTCGGTTCTTTAAGCTTGAAGATCAAGCTAGTGTGACAGCAGCGAACAGACGTGGCGCGCCGTTCGCGATGAACTCTCGCCGCTTGGCGGCCAGCACCTTTGCGTAAGTCGTTTCGATCATCCGTACACTCGTCCCACAATTCTCCGCCACCACGTTTAGCGGCACGCCCGCCTCAATCGCGCGGGATATATAGGAGTGTCGTAGCGCGTAAAATGTGCCTGATGGATCGAGCTTCGCTGTTAGCAACGCCTTCTTCATTGGTCGTACCTGATGGCTCGCTCCCCAAGCGTTGCCGTCGACGCGCGGCAACAGTTGGGCATTCTTCTCGCGGCCAATCACCAGCCGTGAGAAGAACATCACCGCTTCAGGCTGCAAGATGACGATTCTTGCTCCGGTCTTACCACGCGGCACGTACAGCGTGCCGCCCTCGGCATCGAAGTGGCGGACCTGACAAGAGGCGAGTTCACCGTAGCGCGCTCCTGTCAGAAACCCTGCCGTTAGTAGGTCGCGGAAGCCGACATCATCGCAACCTTCGAGCAGGCGCAGCACCTCTGCGGACGTGAAGTGTACCTCGCGGGGCCGGCCGACTCGCTGGAATGGGCGCACTAGTCGCCAAGCGCTGTCATCAGTCAGACCGTTCGTCCGATCACCCACCGCATGGTTAAGCATCGCCTTGACGATGCTGAGCACCCTATTGGCTGTATCCTGGCTGCGGCGATGCTGCTCGGCGTCACCGCCGGCCCGCACCAAGCCATCGCGCCAAGCCTCTAGCTGGCGGCGTGTTAAGTCCTCAATGCGACTCCGACCGAAGCGAGGCAGGAAGAGGCGTTCCAAGCGGCGGCGGGCGTCGTAAGCTGTACGTTGGTTTCGAGCCTCAAGCCCAGCGAGGTAGGCCAAAGCAGCAACCTCAACGGTGAGCGGCGCCATCTGAGCCCCCTCCCCTTTCTCGCCACCCGCTGTCGTCCTCGCCTGCTGCTGCGCCTCCCAAAAAGTGAGCACGCTTCGGCCATTGCTTTCCTCGAAATCGTCGGCCTGACCAATCCGTTTGGTCCAGGAACTGCCCTTCCCATCAGCAACCCGCAGCACCCAGGTCCCTGCGGTCTCGTTACGGCGGTAGCCGAGCGACACACCGGGCGCGACGCGAGCGAAGACGGGCTTCTTGGCTACCGGCAGGCGCAGCCGGCTGGTGCGAGTTTCGAGCTTCGAAGATCGCGTGTTACGAGCCATGGTGTCCCGCCAGTGTCCCGTGAACGTGCTCGGACCATGCCACACAAAGTCGGACAGGCCAAGCGTCGGTTTGGACGAAAATCTTAATTAATCAATAGGTTAACAGGACTTAGTTGGACGTTCCTGGACGAATGGTTGCGCCCTTTCACGGCGAAAACACGGGTTCGATTCCCGTAGGGCGCGCCAGCAAAATCAGTATCTTAGCTCGATTTTACTGGCGCGGCGGCCCAATAACCCCAACTTTGGCCCAATAAGCGTCTCGGCGCTTATCGGCTTGCGAGCGGCTCAAGGCCGCACCGCGTCCCCTGCCCTCACCGCCACCCGGCCAGCACTGCGAGGCCGGTGGCGATCAGGATCCTTTCGACCAGAGCAGGAAACCGGTAGCCGCCAGTAGGAGCCATGCGGACACGCGGGCGATCCCGACTGCGGGTACTGGCTCCTCGAGGCGATCGTGGGCAGCTTCAGCCAGGATCGCGGAACACAGCGCGGTCTCTAGGCTCAGAACGGCAGCCAACCACGGCGACATTGTCGATCCCCACGAAAGAGGCCGGAGCTCGTAGGCCCCGGCCGAGTCTGGGAGGAAACGCCGCCATAAGTGTGGGGGCATCGTGCACTGGCTGGGCCAGGGCCGGGGGCGAGACACTGCCGCATGTTGCCAGCGACCCACCGTAGGCACGGTACTGGTGGGCTGCGTTGGGTATCAGTCCATCGCTAGTGAGATCGGACGCCCCCCGCCTCAAAAATCCGATTGAGGCGGGATCACATAGCAACTTATAAAAACTATAGAGATAAAAGCATTTTTGTACGGCTATCGGTAAAATTGTGCAGTGGTGCCGTCGATAAGATCGTCAAACGTGATTATATCGACGTCTCTGTAATCAGCTATAATCTCCCTCCATTCGTGCGGAGAAAAGTCCTTTCGTCTTCCAACAACGAGCCACCTACGCGGTTTATAAACTCTAAATTTGTGTTTTTCCTCAAACCATGCCCTGTTGTTGGGGTCGTCAAAATAATTAGCATATACTCGCGTTTGTGATATATATGAGTTGAGCCAAGCAGCAAAGCTTTCCCTGTTGTCTGATCCAACCACGGCGGACTTACCTATGTGTGGGAGCTTAAATTCCACGATATCTGCAAAGCCATTCGGTTGAATCATAAAAAAATCGGGCTTGATGTCGGCTTTTTGTTGACTCTGCCATTCGCACTTAATCTCCGGCTTGGCATCTACCGCACCGAATTTCATAGTAAGAATGAACTTATGGCTTTCTTCTGCAAGGAAGCGAGTTATTTCTGTCTCCCCTGAGGCGCTATTTCCCCACAGTTCGATAAATCTATTTATTATGGGCAACTTCTGGAATTTATAGTCGGTTGGCGCGGGATAGATATATCGCGAGTCAGCTTCGACCATTTGCTCTAGTGGCGCTAACGTGAATCTTATCCGATCATACTCGGCGTCTGATCCATCAAATTGTATCGGGAAGAAATCCATCCATTTCACATGCCGTGTGACGAGGCCATTTTTGTCGGCGTCGAAAAATCGACCATTGATAATTCTACTAAATTCTCCCTCGTTTGGGGTAGGAATAGGGCTGTTTAGCGCCATAATACTATTCTGAGCGGCCATATTCCAACCAAGATCGTCCAAGGCATCAAACCCTCTATTGGTTGGGCATATGAAATCTTCACTGAAATTTGGCAGGGGAAATTCAAATCCAACAGTGCTGTCATTGGGGAAGCCAATAATTTGCGCTAATAAGGGTGCGTCTGATTCTGATAAATCTTGTACGTTTACCTCCATATTTATCGTGCCCCCTTTATCTTCGTATAGTTCGGAGCCATGATATTCAAGAGCGATATGTTTTTGCCCAATATAAATTGAAACACTTGTCGGATTAACAATAAATCCGGTGACAAATTTTTTCAATTTCGGATTGCTGTAAACAATATTATAAATCGGGGTCCAGTATGTTTTCATCATACCATCGAGGAAAAATTTCGCGACATCCCGACCATCCTCGCAGAATTGAGCTTTATGATCTGATTTCACTTGGCTTTGCCTCGATTTATATTTCGATTAATTTATACGCTCGTTTAGTCGCTACACCGGCGGCTGTACCTCGTACGGCGCCAGGAATGCCACGAGATCCCGCCCGATCGCCGGATAGTGCCACACGTCACCCCACTTCGGCGTGTGACCGTGCCGGGCTTTCACCCAGTCGAAGAATAGGTCGTGGGGCACCAGAAACCACGCGCGTGCCACCGCAGGGCTGTACGGCGCTGAGGGGAACAGCATCAGCAGCTGGCGGCCGCCATAGCGGCGCCAGTCCACCAGAGGCCGGCCCTTGAGCTGTACGCCGGCCAGCGCACCAGCCGGATCACGCACCACCAGATCCTCGCCCTCGATGTCCGCTTCCGGCCGGTACACGCGGTAGCCGCAGCGGATCAGCAGCGCGGTGGTCTCGGCACGGTTTGCGGCCTCTATATGAACCCGTTGAAAGCGGGATCCGGTCTCGAGTGCATCGTTCAAAGCAGTCTCCCTGAAGCGGAGCCGGCCTACACACGAACGGTCGCCTATTAATCAGCCCTGCTCTAACTGGGCATCTAGCGCCCGGTGGATCGCGCCCGGGGCAGCCGCTTTCACGTTGCGTATCTCCCGGGCCCTGCGGGTCAGGCCAAGATCGTCGACGGCGGCAGGGGCAGCGTTCCCGGCTGGAACACTGCCGCCATGCCTGGCTTGCGAAGCGACTTCGCCTCGCTCCTTCGCGGCGTTGCACTCATCACCGTGACGGCGCTTTTTTGGGGAAGGCAATTGTTCGGACGGCGCCCGATCGTTTCAGTGGAGGCAAGGTGGTTAGGCGCCTCAGTGGCACGATTAAAGTGACAAAGAGGTGTTTACGGCAACGGCCTTCATGTTGCGTGCGCCTCCCACAACGGTAGAACCTTAGGTAGAAAATCAAGCGCGTTTGGCGCAGTTTAAAAACTGAGGCGTACCGGATGTTGATTGAGCCAAGATCGCGTTTTTTTCAGCAATACGATTTGTCGCTTCGTCCAGCATACAATGAAGGGCGAGCTATCAAATTTTTTGAAGAGGGTCCGGCTCTCGATGTTATCAGTCTTTTGCAGGGATCAATCGGCAAGGATCATGGGAAGTTAGAGCTGAAATCGAAAGACGAATGTAAAATCACAAATACGTTGATTTCAGCTGATGGTAGATACGCCGCAATACTGTTTAGGAGGAGTAGTCCAGACGCATCCACCCCTGTGTTCGGACACAGAAAACGGGCAAGCTGAGAAAGGCTGATAAGCAAGATTTGGAGGATCTTGCAGTGTCTGCGCATTTATTTGTAGACATGCTTCACGACGAGCGTCGGCCGGGAATTTATAGAGCCATAGTTGAAGAGACGCCCACGCTCGGCCGCAGCTACATACAAAGTGTGATACACAAAGTCCTTCGACATGCCGAGTATGATTACAAAGACAGAAACGGCGCTACAAAAACAACGTTTACCATCTGTGCCCTAGAAGGGTATAAATCCGCTAAAATTGAGAATGCGCTTAAAGCGGGCACAGTTCCGTTTGTGGAGTTGGTTCGTAAGGCGAAACTTTCCGGCTTTGATACTGAAGGGTTCATTCCAAAAGAGCAGAAACAAAAAGTTTTGATACGCAAAGAAGGATCGTCGCCTCTTGAAAAAATTAAGGCACTGAAAGACTGGGCGCTCCAACACGAGTGGGATGAGGTGCGCGTCCAAGTGCGTCTGCCCGATCAGCGTTCGCGTTTAGTTACGCTTGGCCGAGAAGATGACGCGGCTTCCGTCCTATTCGTCCGCGCGGAACAGGTGTACGTTGAAAGCGATCTCGATGTGTGTTGCGAAAATGTCGAGCCGCAGTTGATGGAAGAGGCGCTTAAGATTTTCGCTAAGGACTGGGGCATGCAAACCAAGGTTTAGCTATGTGGAAAATATTTTATCCCTTGAGATATTTCCGTCTTTTAAATCGAGAGAAGACATATCTCGACTTGATCCCAACGTCTGCGTTGGCAGTTGTAATATGGTTGCCATTCGTTGCGTTGAATAATGCGATATTTTTCTCACCGAATGGATTTCTCGATAAAATTTTGACCCTGGCTTCGTGTTTGACCGGATTTTATATCGCTGCGTTGGTTGCTGCGGCAACATTCGCGCACCCGGATCTTGATAAGGTCATCAGATCAGGCCCTATTGCTCTTGTTGAAAAAGGGTCTGACGGAAGTAGGATCCAATATTATTTGACGCGACGGGAATTTGCTTGCGCTATATTTGGATATCTTTCTTTTTCAGCGTTGACCATATCATTAGCTTGCGCGCTTGCAATAGGCCTAAGCGGAGCAGATGTTCCGGCTCAGGTAATTCCATACGTGCCTGCAATTCGAGCTACTATTTCTTTATTGTACTGTTTAATGATATCGCATCTATTCATAGCGACATGCGTCGGATTATACTACCTTATGGATCGCTTATATAGGCATGATCAGCAAATCATAACGAAGAAAACTGATATCAACGATCGCGTTGCCTAAGACTGCTCGGAGGTATTCCAGCGCGCGACAATCCGCCTTCCGCCGGCGAAATTGCGACGATTGAAGCCAAGTTTGGACTGAAGGCCTCCAGGGCGGCCCGTAGCGTCGCTTCGTTCTGCCAGGGGCCGGCGGTGAAGAGGGACGGCACAGGATGCCGTCCCTTGCCCGGCAGAACCTCCAGGGTGCGATAATGCGCCCCGCCGCAGTCGACGGGACCGATTAAGGGCAGTGCCGCCGGATCCAGGGCGTAGAGCCGCCTGGCTGGCGGCTTCAGCCCGATCCGCACCTATCGCGGATCCGAGCGACTTCGCCCCAAGTCATAGTGCAAAAGCCTGATGGTGTTGGGCGAGGGTACCATCCACGAGCTGCGCGGGCTGGCTTGCCTGACGCTGGCGCCAATCAGCCAGATGTACCGGGAGCGGTCAGGGCCGCTCATGGCGGCCATAGACGCCTGTAACGCCCGCTGGGGCCCGCGGCGCCGTGGTGCCGGCCCGGGGGCGGGGCTGGTGGCCAAACGAGGCTGGAACACGAAGTTCGAGATGCGCACATCGCGCTACACCACCCAGGTGGGCGAGCTGCCGGTGGCCCACGCTTGACGGGAGCGCTGGCGGCCATGCCCGTATCCACGGGCCATGTTCATTCCAGCCGCCCAGGCCAGCAGCCCTGCCAAATCCCGCAGGCTGCGCTGCTGGTAAATCCATGGTGCCAACGGGCTGTGCTGGTGGTCGGCGCACTGGAAGTGGAAGAATATTGGGCCTCAGAGTTATTTGCATGGATGTCATTGCGCGCTTTGCAAGTACAGATCCGCGTACACGGATCATGTACAGCACATCAATTGGTCGAGTCAATTGACAATAAGAATTCTCGGAGTATGTCTTTAGTGCATTGGATAAACGGTGGCGCTGCCTGGCGAAGCTCTTGCGCTGCGGCAGGGCGGTGTAATTGGCCACTCGTGCAGAGCAGGAAAGGGCTAATAAATGCCAGTCGTTCGCTATGGTGATAAGCAGAAGCTTGAAAATCTGGATCGATCAATTAAGGCTTTAGTTGATCTTAATGCCGGCCATCCCATGGACGATCCCGACAAGCCGATGAACGAATTTATCGGCATTCTGAACGAAACGGCCCGCAAGCCGATCGTAAACGACGTGCAATTGCGGATCCTGTGCACAGGTATCGAGTACCTGATGGAAGAGCCCCCCAGATCGCCCCACGGTTCAATCGAGGCTGCGATGGATGCGGCGATGCGAGAGGCCATTCGCGTGGCTGAAACGCCCCTGCAGGGAGCCTTGCTGGCCCTCGTGCAGCACCAGCTTAAAGGCCACCGCGTCGAGCCGTTGAACGGCTAGGACTGCCTGGCAGGTACCGCATCGTGCGGCGGCAACTGCGGTGTGCCGTTTCCTGCTGTGGCGGCCGGATTTCCCCGCCGCCCGGGCATGCCGCCAGAAGCCGCCCGCATATCCAAGGAGAGCCGCAGCACGTTGGCGCCGCCTTGAAGCTCTCCATTCCACACAGCGCCGGCATTTGAGTACAGGCGCCAAGATCGAAAGAAGAGCGCCGATCTAATACAGCGCTAGGCCTTGCTCGGCGCTGCCGTCGAGGTTACGCGTCGAAACATTGCCCACGGGCAGGGAGTGCAGCCGCCGCGCGATAGACCCTGAAAAGCAGACGGCCCCACCCCGGCAAGGGTGAGGCCGTCCAAAACCCGGGCCTTTGAGAGCCTAGATCACAATCTCTCAGAAGCCACACGGCGCCTTGAGCGTCAAGTCGGGACCACCGTTCCGACATCGGGAGTGCTTTGCCTGGACCCTAGCCGCGGCCCGTAAGGGACCGGGAACGGATGGACGTGTTCGATGAGATGCGCCGGGCCGTAGAGGCCGCGGCCGCCGATCGGCTGGGCAAAGTCGCGGCAGCTGTCTGGCGTGCCTACGGCGCCGGCGGCCTTTCCGATGAGCAGGCCGAACAACTGGATGGGCTCATGGCCGCCCGCCGGCGGATCGCCCAGGCCGTGCCTACCAAGGCGCGAACCCTGGGGGCTGCCTGCGCCCAGCTGGTGCCGGCAGCTGCCCCTGCCCCTGATGGGCAGGGGACAGCGCCTGCCCGCGCGCACCCGCGCACGGGGTCGCGTCCCCGCACTTCCGAGAGCAAAGCCCGGCGCCGGCGCTGGGCCGCATCTGGGTACCTGCCCCCAAGGCTGTCGGAAGCGTTCACCCCCGGGGAACAGGCGGTGATGGCCGTGGTGGGCAAGCACATCGCGGCCCGCGGCGTCTGCAACCTGGCCATGGGCCACATCGCGGCCCTCGCCGGCGTCTCGATCACCACCGCCAAGCGCGCGATGCGCCAGGCCGTGCTGGTGGGCCTGGTGACCATCGAACTGCGGCGCGTCACAGGGTTTCGGAACGACACCAACCTGGTCCGCATCGCCAGCGCCGAATGGGCGGCCTGGCTGCGCCTACGGCTGCCCCGCAGCGCCCGCCCGGACTTGGTGGGAGGGGGGCAATTAGCTGCTGGCACGGGTGTCAGAGTTCCTTCTAAGGGTCGGGAGGGTCTCGGAAATTTCGGCCACAGGCCCATTGCGCGGCCCGACGGCACCATCCGGCCTGCAGCGCGCGGTGCGGGCGCCTAGGCCGGCCGCCCGCTCGTGGAAAGCGGCGAGCGGCCGGCCCAGGCTTGTGGGGTTGGAGCTCAACCATGCGGCCGTAAGGCCAGCGGAACCGGCATGATGCTGCCGGGAGGCGGCTGTTTGCCTCAGCCGCGCGGGCCAGCGGGGGTCGTGCGCGGGTCGTACATCGCACACAGCCAGGCCGTGGCATCATGCCGGCGGTCGATAGCCGAACGAGCGGAGCAATGCGCCACCCCAGCAAGGCTGACATCATGGCAACAGAGATGCGGTGCATCTACTGCGCGGCCCCGCACACCACGGTCGAGCACATGCCGCCCATCTCCATGTTCCGGGGACGGAATAGACCCTACGGGCTGATGTTCGCCGGGTGCGCAGCTTGCAACAACGGCACCGGCGCCGCGGATCTCGTGGCCGGCTTCATCGCACGGCTAAGCCCACGGTACTATCAAGACGATTGGAAGATTGCGGAGGCGAGGGCGCGCAGCGGCATACTTGAGGCCCAGGCACCCGGGTTCCTTTCCGAGTTCTTCGACCGGAGCCAGCGTAGCGTTGAATGGCTCCCTGGTCCTGGCGGGATCCGCCGCCCGATGATCATCATGTGCCAGGAAGGGCCGCTGCTGCGCGCCTACCTCGACGTGTTCGCCGCAAAGCTCGGGATGGCGCTCTATCGCCATCACTGCGGCCACCCCTTGCCGCCGGATGGCTTCGTCATGTGCGGGGCGTACCTCAACGCCGGTCTAGCGCCCGACACGGCCAAGGCGTTCCTGTCGATCATGCCCGACCAGTCGGGGCTGAGACAGGGCCGGCGCAACCACGCGGATGACCAGTTCATCTATCGCTTCAACACGGATGGCCGTTCCGTGGTCGCCGCGCTGGCCCAGTTCCACGATGGGCTCTACGTCAGCACCATGGCCTTCGGAACCACCAATCCATATGGCCAGCTGCCGCTGCTGCCGCACCACCGGCGCGCGCGGCCCGGCGATCTACCTACCATGATGCCGTTCCGGTCCCGGCCGTGGGACGTTCAGCGGGGGCTACTGGTCAAGCCGCCCGCGCCTTCGCCATTCTAAGCCCCGCCTTCCGCCGGCAGATCCGTAGGCCGATTGCAGCCAGCTTCGGCCCCAGACCCACCAAGGCCTCGCGCAACGCTTCCTCGTCGCCCCAGCTGCCCGCGGCGACCAGCGCCGCGGCTGGGTGCCTTCCACCAGCGGCCAGCGGCTCCAAGGTTTTCACCACCCTGGCGGCCGTGCCGATGCCGCCCCGCGGCCCGCGGAGCACCAAGCTGGCCGTGTCCGTAGCGAACAAGCGCCCCGCAGGCGACCGCAATCCAGGCTGTACCTGGGCCGCCGGGGCCCGGGCAGCAGCCCCGTTCCTGGCGACGGTTTCGGCCTTTCCCCGTAGCTGCGGAATCGTCCAAGATGCAGTCGGCCCATAAGGCGGGGAAACCAGCGCCGTGCGGATTGGAACGTGGAACGTCGAGTACGCCACCGGCGCCGGCAAGAACGCGCGGCGGCGCGAAGTGCTGCAGCTGCACAACTGCGACGTTTGGGTTCTGACGGAGACACACGACGAGTTGGCCCCATCGGTGGGTCACACAGCAGTTCATAGTGACCAGCGGCCGACAGGGCGGCTGGGCGGGCGCTGGGCGTCCATCTGGACCCGCTACCCGGTGTTGCAGCGGCTTGAAGTCGTTGATCCGCGGCGCACCGTGGCAGCCGTGGTGGAGGCGCCGAAAGGTCCGCTCATCGTCTACGGTACAGTGATGCCCTGGCACGACGATCGCGGCGATGCCGAACCGGGCACGCCACTACGCAACTGGTCCGAGATGCATCGTGTCGTCGTTCAGCAGGGGCAGGAGTGGGCTGCGCTGCGGCGACAGTATCCCAGGGCGGATCTATGTGTGGCCGGCGACCTGAACATGAACCTGGGCGGCAAGCATTATTACGGCACGGCCCAGAGCCGCCAGCTGCTGCGCGAGGCCATGGCTGCCTGTGACCTATTCTGCGCGACGGAGACCGAGCGAGTACCCGCCGGAAAGCTGGCACACCCGCCGATCGATCACGTGCTGCTACCCGCGGCCTGGGAGCCGCATGCCGCAGCGATTGCGGCCTGGGAGGGCAAAACCGGACAGGAACCGCGATTGAGTGATCACAGCGGATTGGCGGTCGAGGTAGATCTCATGGCCGCGCCTTCTCCATCCTGAGCCCGGCCTTCCGGCGATCGACCCAGGGGCCGGCCGCTCGCCCGAACCATCGCCCGTTGGATCAGGCTCTCGGCGTTGGCAAACAGCACCATCTCGGCGCGGTCTGGGCTCTTATGGCCCAGCCGGTCCCCGACCTCGCGCAGTAGCACCATGTAGTCCGGATAGGCCCGGTCTTTCAGGAGGCGGCGGGCCCCGCGGTGCTCGATGCGCACCCATCCCTGGAACGCGCGCACCGCATTGTTGCGGCTCAGCAGATCAGGGAACAGAATTGGATCGGCACCTCCCGAAATTTGCAGCGCATTCAGGGCGGCTGACACCCGAGCGTCGAAGATCGCGTATCGGGCGGGATTGCGCATGGCCAGGATCTTGGACCACGTGGCCACACCAGCAAGAGCGGCGCCTTCCAGTTCATCCTCTGGCAGCAGCACATAGCCCTGTAGGGTCTCATCTTTGTTGGCGTAGATCCCGCCCCAACGGCCCACGTACCACCGCGCAAGTGCAGCTCGATCGGATCCCGACAGGTGCCATGCGTCGGACAACAAGCGCTTCAGCTGCACGTTGGCATCGGCCAGGGATAGGCCCGAGGAGTTGAACGGCGCGACCGGCGCGCCGGTCGGGATCTTCCACCTGTAGGTTTCCGGCAGGCGCATGCTCTCCTGCTCGACGTAGGGCGTCAGAAGGTCGGCAAGGGCCGCGAGCGTTGCGCCGTCGAGGGCGATACCAGATGGGCGTCTCACAGGTGTCGTTCTCCGCGCGCAACTGCGGCATCGGACAACCTGTGGTGCTATATTGTCAAGCTCGGGGTCCTACCGAGCAATGCTTAACTTGGCTGCCAGGACGTGCGCCATGGGTGCTGACAGAACGCCGCGTCCACGACACGATTGTTGCGGCGCACCCTATATCTTCCGCAGCGCACACTGGGTTCTGCCCGGTGCTGTATGGAGAACCCTATGTCGACCTTGAAAGATCGCGCTGCTGCACGCGTCGTACTCGTGCCCGAGGCCGTTGCACCCGGTTACGCGGAGACGATGGCGCAACTGCCGCGTGTGCAGATTACTAGGCGCCGCCCATCTTCAGGCCGTAACCTGCCGGCGGTGGGCTCGTTCGGCTGAGCAGCAGGCTTGCCCTTTGGGGCATGCCGACCTCACCTTCGCGATCCTTAGCCCCGCCTTCCGGCAGTCGATCCGCAGGCCCAGGGCCGCCAGTTTCCCGCCCAGGGCGGCCAGGGCCTCGCCCAGCGCCCATTCGTCTTGCCAGCCACCCGCTGCCACCAAATGCGGCCGTGGGTGCCGGCCGGCAGCAGCCAAGGGCGCTAGAGTGCGCACGATCCGCTCGGTTGTACCCAGGCCGCCCGCTGGACCGCGCAGCAGCAGGGCGGCCTCATCTACCGCGAACAGGCGGCCAGGAGGGGACTGCAGGGCCGGCATAATTGCCGGGACGTTGCCTGCGCGGCCGCGGTAGTCCTAGCGGCCTCCTCGGCATTCACCTTCTGCTTCGCGATCGTCTTCGACGATGGGTGGTAGATAAATTGCGCAGCAGCTCCGCCTGCTGCCTTCGCATCAGTGAGCGCCACCGGACGGTAGAGGTTTGTTGCAGCTGCGAGCGCGCAGTCAGAGTAGAGCGCTGCCGACTGTTGCCAGCGATACTCCTCCCAGTTCGATGTCCCGGCGCCGCCACGTGAAGCAGTGCGAGAATGGCCGGCACGTTCGAAAGAACGAATTAATCCACGGGATAATGCTTTATTCAGCGCGTCTTACTATCCTCGATGCTGTCTTAGAAAAAAAGCTTGACAATATTCATTGCGATTTCGCTTGCAAATGATGATTTGCATCCTCTATGGTTCAGGGCGTGGTCCAGTCCGAGCCGCTGGGAGATAGTGAACTCTCGCGGACGGGCGGTGGATATGGATGTTGCTGATGATTTTTGATCACAGCAATACGTTTGGCGCGTGGTGTATTCTTTGTGCGCGTCTTTGCGCTGGTGTGCCGCGATCGGTGCCAGCTTGCTGAAGCTGATCCGCAATGCACACACCGGGTCGGGCCAGCTCTAACTGGAGCACCGGCACTTTTTCTCCCAGGTGTATGCCGGCATGGCCGGCTTCACCTTCATGAACAAAACTGAATTTGCTTAACTAAAGTTGCTCCTTCGTTGTGATCTGGACTATCGAGAGGAGGTTTACATGGCTTTTGGAATGTCTCTTCATATTGGATTAAACGCCGTATCCAAGCCAAAATATGATAACTGGGAAGGCAGGTTGAGGGCCTGCGAAAACGACGCTCTGCTTATGGCTGAAATCGCACGGTCTAGAGGTTTTGAATCAAAAACGCTTATAACAGCCGGCGCGACATCGGACGCAATACTAAACAGTATAATAGATGCATCTCAAAAACTTGAGTCGGGTGATACGTACCTGCTGAGCTATTCCGGGCACGGGGGGCAAATAAGAGATGTAAACGGCGATGAAACTCAAGATGGCATGGATGAAACATGGTGTGCCTTCGATCGTATGATTATTGACGATGAGTTATATAGTCTCTGGTATCGATTTAATCCCGGCGTCCGCATAGTAGTATTTTCCGATAGTTGTCACAGTGGCTCAGTCGTCAGAAATATGTCAGGCCTCGGTTTCGATATTATTGAAGAATCTCAGAGAAACTATATCATAAACATTAATGCTAGACCTGAGATATTTCGGGCAGCTAAGGAAGCGGAGGAAGATGCTCCCCTCCCAAAATTTGCGCCGGATGATGTTTCCGTGGCCACTTACGGCCGAGCCAAAGAATTTTATGACTCTTTGCAATGGCATTGCGATCTGCCTTCGAAAGAACGCTCCCCATCCGCGTCCGTACTTTTGATATCCGGCTGCCAGGATAATCAGCTATCTCTTGATGGGCGAATAAACGGTGCTTTTACAGCCGCTTTGAAAGCAGCTTGGAGTGAAGGCGCTTTCAATGGTTCATATAGAGACTTCTGGAAAAAAATACAAAGTTTCTTACCCCCTACGCAGAGCCCAAACTTCTATACTGTCGGGGCTCCGAACCCCCAATTGGAGCTCTCAGCGCCATTCTCGATATAAAAGGGGATGCCGTCCGATAAAATTGAATGTCAGAGTAAATTGTAGTAAACTTGCAAAGGAGGCGACAATGGAAATCGTGGATATCAACTCCGTGATTGCAAAAATCAACGATCCTGAAGTTCAAAAGCGGGCGCTTGTAGCATCTCGGAGGGCAATTATTGCACAGCTAAAGCAGGATGGGGTCGAATTAACACCCGAAGTAATCACAAGTTTAATCAATATTCAAGCAAATGCGAAGGATGAAGGTACGGCCGCCATTTTGGGCGTTGTTGTTGGCGCGGCCCTATTCTGCGATATTAGGCTTAAAAGCGATATCCAGTTGAAGGGTAGAACATCTTTGGGGATAAATTTATATGAGTTTTCTTATAAGGGCGCACCCGAACGGTGGCTTGGAGTGATCGCGCAGGAAGTCTTAGAAATTGTTCCCGATGCAGTTGCGGAGCACCCGACGGGATTTTTAATAGTCGATTACAATAAACTTCTTGATGTCAGGCTCTAATTTCGACAATAATCTGTTTAGGCCTGCGTGAGCAAACGCAGGCCTACGGTATCGCCTCGGGCAATCTATCTGTTATGCCGTAATACGCTGCTCATTTGTTCGTCCACGGCCGATCGAGTTTAATTTGGAGGGGACGAATACGCGGCCCCGTAGCGTGGTTCGGCAGCACGGCATAACAGAGTAGACCCAAACCAGACCGAGCGCTCGTGGGTCTGGAAGCCCAAGTTCGGTTATAGTACTGAAAGATTACGACCAGATCTTGAAGTGCAACCGATTAGTAGACCCTCGCTGTATGGGGCACCAACTGGCGCCGCCTGGTCGATCTTATGCAACGGCGTAAGATGGAATCTAAATAAAGAGTGCCGGCTTGCGACCTTGAACAGTGCATCGCCTTTCGGCGGCAGGGCTTGCAGGTCACTATTCGCTATCGGACTGCCGCGCGTCGTCTTCAATGTTTGTCCTGTCTTACTGGCAAGACCGCCACGGCCGGCCAGTAGCTCGTGAAATCAGGCGCCGGCAGGCTTGTCGGCCGAGTAGCGGCCGCGGTACACACGATGGCTCTCAGGCGGCGGCAGGGCTCGCACGGGCTGCTCGTCCGCAGGGAGGAGCCTCGTCTCGACGGCGCGCATGGGCTCGTCGCGTGGGGCCTGGGCGCGCAGCGCTGCGATCCGTGCGAGCACATCTGCGGGCCGGATGGTGCCTTGGTGGGGGCGATCGACCGGCTGGTAATAGGCGGCTTCACCGAACCGGAGGCCAGGCAGCATCAATCGCTCCGCAAGCCGATCGGGGACGGAGCCGTAATCGGCCGGGATGTACTTTTGCTCGGTGAACCGGCGTAGTTCGACCTCGTGTCCCTCGCGAAGGGGATGGCCTTCGATCGGGATCATGCCGCGGCCGTTGCCGGCCGCTCTCACTTCACCCTGATCGAAGGTGCCAGGCCGGATCTGCCCAACCCGGACCCAGCGCTCTACCGTAACCTCGCCGACGATCTCCTCAGGCTCACCCGGCCGGTTGCGGACGCGAGCCTCGACACCTGGGATCGCCGCGGTCCCTTCGGGGCGATCGGCGTTGGCAGCCTGCACCAGCTGGTCGGCCCGCGTGACCACCATGAGCAGGGCGACCAAATCGCCAGCCAGCTTGGGGTACAACTCGCCAAGGGCTGCCGCGGCGTCGTCCGCCTCCCGGCTGGCCTCCTGAAAACGCATGACCCGCGCCGCCTCGGCCTCCCGGGCTTGGGCATCGGCAAGGCGCGCGCTCAACGCATCGATCAGGGCTGTAGCCCTATCGATGCG
The DNA here is from genome assembly GCF_038442355.1 of Methylobacterium guangdongense. Classification (NCBI taxonomy): domain Bacteria; kingdom Pseudomonadati; phylum Pseudomonadota; class Alphaproteobacteria; order Hyphomicrobiales; family Methylobacteriaceae; genus Methylobacterium; species Methylobacterium guangdongense. Next base: position 264,379 of record NZ_JBBXMX010000007.1, on the reverse strand, counting down.
TACACCAGCCTCGCGCCGGGCAGCGTCCAGCTGCAGAAGCCCGGCCTCATCGGCGGTTAGCAACGCGCCGCGATAGGCCTCCTCGGCCGCCGCCTGGGCTGCCTGGGCGGCGGCAAGTTCGGCCTCAGCGGCCGGTAGCGATGGTGCCAGTTCGCCCGTGGTGGCGTCTTCGCGCTGGGCGAGGCCGAACAGGTTTTTTAAGGCGCGGATCATCGGGCCGCTCCCACCGTCGCGTTGACCTCGGCCACAACCTCATCCCAGGAGAAAGCTTCAGCCTGGGCGGTGGACGGCGTGGCCTGCTGGCCCTCGCCACCGGCGGCCGGAACACCGGCATGGCGTTGGCCCAAGCCGAGGCGGGCGTTCTGCTCCCCGATCACCTCGGCCCACATGTCCGAGCTGGCCTGGGCCGAGGTGGCGCCGGGTTGGCGCGCGTTCGATGTCACTGCGGGTGCTCCCTGCGGGGTGGTGGTGGTGATGCGGCCGCCGGCCAGGTCGGCCAACGCGCCTTCAAAGGTGCCGACTTCGTCGGCGAGGCCGGCGGCGACGGCCGCGGCGCCCATGTAGGTGCTGGCCTCCGTGGCCCGGATAGCCGCGGCGGACAGGTTCTTGCGACCGGCGGCCACCGCCTCTACGAATGCCCCGTAGAAGGCCTCGATCTCGGCGTGCAGGCGATCGCGGACGGCCTCGGGCAGCGCCTGGTAGGGGTTCCCATCTACCTTGTGGGCCCCCGCGAAGATGAAGGTCGGCTTCACCCCGGCCTTGGCCAAGGCGCCAGAGTAGTCCGCGTGTAGCATCACCACGCCGATCGAACCCGAGATGCCGGTGGGAGTGGTGACGATGCGAGTGGCGGCGCTCGCGATCGCGTAAGCCGCGCTGGCGGCCATGCCGTTCACCACAGCCACCACGGGCTTCCTGGCCGCCACCTGCTGGACGATGGCTGCTGTTTCGAAGCAGCCGATGGCCTCGCCGCCGGGGCACTCCATGTCGAGCAAGACCGCACGGGTGCGGGGATCCTCGGCCGCGGTGGCCAACTGGAACTTCAGGCCCTCGTACGACACCAGGCCGCTGCTGGCGCCGATCCAAGCGCCGCGGTTCACGGTGCTGCCGATCACAGGGATGATGGCGGTGCCCTCGGCGGTTCGCCGGTAAGGCAGCGTACCCCGGCCGCCGGTCGGATCCTGATCGACCCGGCTGCCTACTAACCGGCTTGCGGCCGGGGCGAGGCCCGAAGCGTCGATACCGATGCGGCCGCCGAGAACGGCGGCGATGGTCTCAAGCTTAGACGGCAGCAGCATCAGCGGGCGGTTCAACACCAAGCTGGCGATGTGGTGCAGGGTGGCAGCCATCAGCGCGCGCCCCGGCGATCGGTGGCGGGCTCCTGGGCGCTGTGGCAGCCGCGCTCCAGCGCGTCTGCCACGGCCTCCCGGACCTTGCTCGCGACCGATTTGCCCTCACGGCGGGCGGCATCGGCCACGGCCCGCTTCAAGTCGAGCGGCACCCCAACGTAAAGGTTTTCGGTGCAGAGATCGCGCGATGGCGAGTAGGGCAGGTGCTGTACCATGCGCCAAAGCTACCGCCCTTCAGGCAAAAGCGGCAGGCGCCATCTTTATACGTCTTTGGCCAAATTTTCCGTTCAGCCTCTCAATACGGCTCTCCGCTTTCGATGACCCGGCGAACACGATCCGTGTACACCAACCAGCGCGAGTTTTTGAAGCCCGCTGGCTGGACCGCCAGTTTCGCGCGATCGGGATACGCCTCCTGGTATCGCACCAGGAGGCTGCTCAAGCGCTTTTCCGATATCCCAAGCTCGTGTGCTGCCTGCGCCTTGGATTGCTTCTGCTCAGCGAACGGGTCGGCACTGGGGCTGCCCGGCCTCGCCGGGGCGCCTTCAAGCTCGGCCAGGAGCGTGCGCACCCTGGCGTCGTACTGTGCGTGCGTAGCCTGCAGATCGGCGCGGATTTCCTCTGCCGTCCGTCCCTGCCGTGCGAGCTGAAAAACCACGCCATTCATACGGACTGGATAGCACATTAGGTCAATAAAATCAGTGGTTTGTGCGCAACTGCTGCCTGCTAGATTGGGGCTTTTCGTGGGCTCGGGACGCCTGGAAAAGCAGGCCTCGGCCGAGAAAGGAAAATGGCAATCTGGGGGAGGTGAAAACGCGCAAGTCCCGGGCTGCGCGTCGGCGCGGGCCCTCCCAGCCTTTGTACGGTCCCTTAAGTGTCTCGGGGCGGACACGGGGGGTGTCACAGCCCCTCCTGCCTGGGGGGGGCAGGCGTGCGCAGCGCGGGCCGTGGGCAGCCGCGGGCGGGCTGCGAGGCGCAACGGGCCGGGCGCGGAACGTCGGGCGCCACAGGCCAATTTCTGCGGGGTCGGCCGGGCGGGCGGTGGGCGGCGGGCGCTTCTACAGGGGGCAGCTTGCACGCGGACGGCACAAGCTCGAACAGTGGCGATCCATCGCGCACACAGGGGGAGAGCATTGGCCGAAGACCTTGAGCAAGGATGGATGATCTCGGGCACAACGGATGCCGAAGAGATCGCCCACGGTATGCTGATCACGCTGAACGGAGACAGGAAGGTGATCACAGGCCAGGATCTACTGTTGTTCTCAGCGCCATCCGGCGCGCCGATCTATCTCACACCTGTGGGTGATCGGCCTGATGGTGGTGTCACCGTCGCTTTCTCGCCCCAGCCTTGGTTAGCCCTACACGGATGGCTTGAGCCTGCAGAGGATGGCAGGTGGCGGTTCCAGATGGAGCCTCACCACATCGAGTTGCTGAGGCGGTGGCCCAGGTCGTAGGGGCGCCGACAATGAGGGGCGTGGGGGGCGCGTGCCCTTTAGGGCCGCGAGCGCCCCTCACACCCCGCCAATGTGAGCGCCAAGCCAGTGCTGGTGAGCGGGTCGTGGGTGGCTGTGAGCAGCAGTCTGCAGTGTAGGAGATTGTAAGCGCCGATTGTGAGCAGATGGCGCCGAGGCGTGAGAAAGCGACTGCAGGGTGGCCCTCACACGTTGGACGGTGCCACGATGCCGGGCCCCGCAGCCGTGATGCCGAAGCATGGTCCTATAGGTGCCACAGCCTGCAGGGGCGGGCTCGGGGTCGCCTGGGGCGCCCCGACCCGCCTTCGCCAGGACCATAAGCAGCTGTGCGGTCCTGGCTGAATAAGGCGCGCCGGACGGACCGGATGCCATGGGGCGCCGGCCGCCGGAAGCTCACGGCAGTGCCGAGGCGGCACATGCCGTGAACAAGCGTCAGCGCTGACGTTTCCTGCCAATCCTCTTTCGAGCCTGAGCCCGAGGGGCGTCAGCGACGTCAGCACCCTCCCCTATAGGGAGGGGTGCGCTGACGCTTCGCGCTGACACTTTGCCCCCGTCAGCGCCGATGCCTTGCTGACGGCCCGCTGACGCCTCGCTGATGCTGACGCTATTACCATCGAGAACGACATCACCGGCGCTGATGAGCAGGCGGTGGACCTTAGACCACGCCTGGCGCTTGGACGCCGGGGTCCGGTCCACGAACCGCAGCATCGTGGCGTACCGCCAGTCATCCAGGGAAACGACCCCTCGGCCGGCGAGATCGCTTAGGGCAGCCAGCGCCGTATCGGCGTCGGGGGGGCGCCGATGAACGACTCTCATCCTCCCTGCGCCGCCGTACGCATCATCGGCAGCCTCGGCCTCGACCACATCGAGCCCGTCATCGGCCTTCCGAACGACCATGCAGAACGCGAACTGCTGACCCTCGGCAACAGCGTTGGCCTTGGTCACGGTGGCCTTGCGATCGGCGCCCGAACCCCGGACTCTTAGTTCCATGTCTACCGCCCCGAGCAGGGCTGTAGAGCCGCGCATGGCCGCCGAGCTCTTGTCGAGGTGATGCAGGACCAACAACGCCGCGGTCGGGATTTCCTCCAGGATGCGAGCCATGCCCTCCGCGGCGAGGCCCATGTCACGGCTGGAGTTCTCGTCGAGACCGCTGAAGCATCGCGCGGCCGTGTCCAACACAATGAGCCGGATCGGCAGGGGCTCGTCCGCTGCGACCACGTGAACCCCTTCGATGAGCTCCTCGACGCTGATCGGATCGGCAAGTTGCGGGCGAGCGCTCGATACGTAGAGGGCGGCGCCCGGAGAGGCGGCAGAGCGAAGCCGCCGCTCGACCTCGGCGGCTCGCTCAGCAGCGACGTAGACCGTGGCCCCGCGCCGAACTGATCGGCCCAGAAAGGGTGTTCCATCGGCAAGCGTCCGAGCCATGAGCGTGGCCAGCGCGCTCTTCCCAGAGCCCGGGGCCCCGGCGAGGGCGATGATCTCACCCGCCGCGGCGAGGCCGGCGATCAACTCCGAACGCGGGGGGCGAGGGGGCAGACGGTCCACGCGGTGGAAGATGGTGCCGACGGCGGGGCGTTGCCTACGTGGCCGGGCGCCGTCGAACTTGGTCAGCGGGGTGAGTTCGGAAGATGCGGGAGGGGGCACCGGGGTCATAGTCATCCGCGGCGCCCCGCCCGCAACTGGCCGGCGAGCATCTGTCCGACCATCGCTTCTTCGAGGGCGTTGAGTTCGGCTTCGATCTGATCCGGCGTCAGACCGAGGGCGAGCCGCGGCGACACGAGCGGCGTCAGCACGTCGCGGCGGAACGCGGCGGCGCGTTGCGGTCCTGGCGGCACCGCTCGGAACATTGCCACGAGGTCCGCCACGAGCCGCCGGTCGCGGGCCAGCGGCAGGGCCACGATGCGCGAACCCGACTTGATGAGCCGGGGCGACGGCGGGGCCAGCGGCGAGCGGGGGCGCTTCGGCTTACGCTCGGCCTCGACCGCCGTGACGCCGCTGAACAGTGGAAGGTCGGAAAGGTCCATCATGCCTCATCCTGCCGTTCCATCAGATCCCCCAGCGTGGGACTGTAATCCAAGCTTTCAGTGTCCATCTGATCGCGTAATTCAGACGGTCCAAGGCGTCGGTCCCGAATACGTTCAACTTCTTCCATGAAGGATGTTCCAGCGGCATATATTATTGTGCGCCGCCGACGGCATCCGATTGATTTGAGGGCGTTGTCAAATTCAGTCCAATACAATGCCCAGATGAAATCTCCGGTTCTATAAATTAAGTCTCCGTCTTTGTATTCTGTGCATGCTTCTTGGGCTCGTTCTACAGCGTGCTGTTCGCATATCTGTGTCCATGCATCCTTCGGTGCTGGTCGGAGCCGTTGAATCAGATCCGCCGTGCCGCCCCCTGGGCAAGCCGCTTTGAACCGGGCGTAGCGCTCATCACTCATGCCGAAGGCAGCTCTCATGGCGGCATCAAAGGCTACATCAATCTGATGTATGTTCATGATGGCCTCCTCAAACAGCATCCGCCGGCAGCGCCGGCGCTGAGCGAGGCTTCCGCTCCAACACCGGGCGGCTGGCAAGGAAAGCCTCCCAGTCCGCCTTGAGGATCAAGGTGCAGCCGCCGTGCTTCCGAGCGGTCAGCTCACCTTCAGAGATGGCGCTGTAAATGGCGCTGCGGCTTAGCGGGGAGTGTTTGGCGAGCGTGTCGATCCGCTCGGCTCCGGCTTCGAACATGGTTGGATCTCCTCGGACGGGATGCCGTCTGAGGGGTTGAAAGCACGAATTTCTGAGGCGCCGTGAGGCGGTAATTGATAGACCTGAAGCACCGAATTTTGCGCCTGTACGACGCGGATTTCTTCGCGAAGGTATGCAACTAGAGTTCGTGGGCTAAAATGATTTAGCCACGCAGCCTTCTTCTGAAGAGCGATGTTATCCGCAGCAGATGTGAAGACGTTGTCTTCTATTGCGATGCTTAATTTGAAAGAAGCATGCCCAATAAACGAGAGTGCGAGCCGAAATAGTGGCGTGGATGCCTCTTTGATACCCGCCACCTCGTTCGCTGGTAGAATGAGATCCAGTCCGTATAAATCTGCCATGCGGCAAAGTTGGCCCATTGCCCTCGATAGGGGGCGAGATTTCTTGCGGCCGCGCTTCGCAGCAAATCTTATTTCCGCTTGGCTGAGTGCTGTGAAATGATTACGGCACTCCCTTAGAAGATTTTCCGTTTCCTGTAGTGTTATGGGTCGATCTAGTTCCGGACCGTAAAATTTAGACAGAATTGTGCGAAGGCCAGCGAAAGTTGATTGCCATTTATCGCCATAAAGCCATTCGCTTTCATGTAGGTTTTCGCTAACATAATCTTGTATGACCCGTGACGGGTCCGAAGCTGCGCGACTTAGTATTTCAATTCTTGTTTTGATGTTAGATCTGGATCTTATTTCTTCTATGATGTCCGATGCGAGTGTGTTTGCAGAGCGCTCATACCAGCTTATAAAATGCTCGTTACATTGAATCCCTGTTGATTGGCAAAGGTTGTCCACAGCTGCTTCGGTTATGAAGTTCCTAGCCGAATTTTCAGCTGCGTATATAGCGGCGATGTATTCCAAGCTGTCGAAGTCCCAATCTTCGGCGCTGCTCTTTTTCATCGCGGTCACGCTGCCGCACTACTCTTGGAGCGCATCGTGGAAAGATTACTGATGCCGTTGGCATCTCTAATTCCGAGGTTGGGGAATGATGCTCTGATGGTGTCGGCTACATAATTTGGCGCCAGGTGCGCGTAATGCCGTTCAGTCATCCGGGTGTCAGCGTGGCCCAGCTGTGTGGCGATCACCTGCATCGGCACGCCCTTCATAGCCAGCGCGCTGCCGTGCGTGTGCCGAAGGACGTGAAAACCGGCCGCTGGCACGATGCTGGCGCGGCGGCAGCTCTCGACCATCGGGCGGATCTGGTGGCTCATGCCCCACGGCCGGCCGTCCTCGTGGGCGAACACCAGCGACGAGCCTGGCCGCCCGGCCGTCAGGTCGCGGAACAGCCCCCTCGCCTCGTCGGTCAGCACCACATGCCGGCCCTTGCCGCCCTTGCCGCGCCGTACCGAAGCGGTGCCGGCGTCGAGGTTCACATCCGAGACCTTGAGGCGGCCGAGCTCTCCATAACGCATGCCAGTGAGCAAGGCGCCTTGGACAAGGCGCCGGAACTCCGGCTCCGCGGCATTCACCAGGCGTCGGCACTCATCTTCGGTAAAGAACCGCACCACGGGCGCATCGACCTCCCGGAAGGGTTTGACTGCCCGCCAGGCTGCATCGGACTGGGCGTGCCGCTCCGCGAAAGCATGGTTGAGCGCGGCCTTTAGGATCGTGAGGATCCTGTTGGCAGTGGCGCGCCGGGCGCGCACTGCCTCCGGGTCATCATCGATCTCCGCGAGCTGCTGTTCCTTGCCAGCCTTCGTGCGGAGGCGACGGGCCGCGCCAGCGAGCCCGTGGTGCCAATCGCGCATCTTCCGGGTAGTCAGCTTGTCGAGGGCGACCTTTCCGAGCGTCGGCCGTACGTGAACGTTGGCGGCCGTCCGGGTCGCGTTCTCGCTCTTGCCCCCTTTGGCGACGTAGTTGGCCAGGTATTCATCAAGCGCGTCGCCGACTGTGTACGGCCCGGCGCGTTGCTCGAGCGCACCAAGATCCCGGCGCTCTTCGGCCTGCCACCAGGTGCGGGCAGCCGCGAGGGCGTGACGGAAACCCAGCACCTTCACGCCATCGGCATCGGTCTCGTCGTCGGCGACGCCCAGCGTCGTCTCAAGGTACCGGGTGCCGACGTAGCGCCGCGCTCGCCACACCCCTCCCCGATCGCCCCGGCGGTAGCCCAGTTGCAAGCCGCCTTCGATCGAGCGCCAGTAGGGCTTGCGGGATGGCGCCAGCCGCAGCCGGGCGGCGCGAGTATCGAGCGTTGCCTCACGGAGTGTGCGGGACATGCGTGGCCTCGAATGACCCCAAGTTTGGCCTAATAAACGTAGGCGAACAAACGGGGACTGTTTCGAACACCATCACACTAAGTGCTTGATAACGCAATATCCGAGCACGTCCGGCAATGTCCCGGAACGTCTGACTAGTGGCTCTTTCACGGCGAAAACACGGGTTCGATTCCCGTAGGGCGCGCCAGGTAGTCCAAGCACTTAGCCTAAATCGCTGTAGCTGGTGTCCAGTTCGTGTCCCGTCGAGCGAGCCGGACAGACTCGGACGCTGCTGGATTTGGTCGGCCATCAGCCTGGCGCCCATTCATACTGACGAAGTGCTGCTCACACCCGCTGTGCGGCCGTTTGCTTGGAATGGATCCAGGTCGAGGCATGCGGGTGTCTGCTTTCGACACCAGAGCAAATCCAGCGTTTCGACCAGGTTGGGCCGGAAGCCGTCCGGCTGGTTCTGGCGGCACGAGGCCTCGAACCGGACATTTTCAGCGTTCGCGCTTTCAGTTCCGAAGCATCACCGTCCGCTGACGCTTGAATTGCCTGCACGGGCTTCCGGCAGGATTGCAGCCGCTGTGGCGACGCTGCCTCGTCCGCTGATGTCTGGCGCCAAAGCGGACGGGCTCTTCGGCAAGCGGGACTTCATCCACGCGATGGAGCGGACGCCATTCAAGGCCGGACCAGGCGGCGGCCAACCGCGCCGATCGAACACCGTGGGCCATGCGACAGCGGGCCCGAGCAGCGTGTTGACAGATTGTATGACGATATGATCATTATCGCCACGCGGCTGTGATTCATCCGCGCGCGAGAACCGAACAATCGGCCGCCTGGAGGAAAGACCTGGATGGGCGCTGAGATCTATAGGATCTACGCGATCAAATATGCGCATCATCACCGCATGGCGCGCGATAATTTCATCGGCGGAGACATCCACGATGGACCGATGCCGATCGACTATTTCGTCTGGGTGATACAGGGCGCCGGGCGAACAATAGTCGTCGATACCGGCTTCGATCGGGCGATGGCCGAAAAGCGCGGACGCGCGATCGTCCGCTCGGTCGAACAGGGCCTGACCCGCATCGGGGTCGATCCCGCCGAGGTCGAGGACGTTGTCCTGACCCACCTCCACTACGACCACGCCGGAAATCACCACCTGTTCCCGAAGGCCCGCTTCCACGTCCAGGAGCGGGAGATGGCCTTCTGCACCGGCCGGTGCATGTGCCACGCCGGGCTGCGGCACCCCTTCGCCGCCGAGGACGTGAAGGCGATGGTGGATCGCCTGTTCGAGGACCGCGTCCGCTTTCGCGAGACGACCGACACCCTCTACCCGGGGATCACCCTCCATCGGGTCGGCGGGCATTCCGACGGCCTGCAGATCGTCCGCGTGAACACGGAGCGCGGTTGGGTCGTGCTGGCCTCCGACGCCGCGCACTTCTTCGCCAACATCGGCCGGGAGCTGGCCTACCCGGTCGTCTACAACCTCGGCGACATGTTCGAGGGCTACCGGACCGTCCGGCGATTGGCCGGGTCCGAGGATCGCATCGTCCCGGGACACGACCCGCAGGTTCTCGCCATCTACCCTCCGGCGTTTGACGACGCCGTCGGCTGGATCGCGCGCGTCGACCTGCCCCCGACCACCTCACCGACCTATTGAACGGAGGATTCCATGATCGTCGAGATGCGCGTCTACTACTGCGCGCCCACGAGGCTGCCGGCGCTGCTGGAACGCTTCCGCGCCACCACACTCGGCTTCTTCCAGAAGCACGGCATCGAGCAGGTCGGCTTCTGGACCACGCTCGTCGGCCCGGACAACCATGCACTCACCTACCTGCTGAAGTGGGACGACATGGCCCAGCGCGAGGCGCGCTGGAACGCCTTTCAGGCCGACCCGGACTGGATCGCCGCCCGCGCCGAGACCGAGAAGGACCGGCCGATCGTCGCCCGGATCGAGAACACCTTCCTCACCCCAACGGACTTCTCCGCACTGCGCTGACAGGACCACGCGGCGCCGGGCTCGTCCGGCGGCCGCCAAGAGGACATCGACGGCATGGAACAGAACAGCATCGGCTTCATCGGTCTCGGCATGATGGGCGACCCCATGAGCCGGTGCCTCGCCAAGGCGGGGCACACGCTCCGCCTGCTCGATACGGATGCGGCGCGGACCGAGGCCCTCTGCCGGGACCTCGGCGCCACGACGCTCACCCGGGAGAACGCGGCCGGGCTCGACCTGCTCATCACGATGCTGCCGAACTCCGCCATCGTCGAGACGGTGCTGCTGGATTCGGGCTGGGCCGACGCGCTCCCGGCGGGTGCGACCGTGATCGACATGAGCTCGTCGGAGCCGGTGCGCTCCCGCGCGCTCGGCGAGACGCTCGCCGGGAAGGGGCTCGGCTATCTCGACGCCCCGGTCTCGGGCGGCGTGAAACGGGCGTCGGACGGCACCCTCGCCATCCTCGTGGGCGGCGAGGCCGACCTCCTGGCCCGCCGGCGTCCGGTGCTGGAGGCGATGGGCAAGTCCGTCCTGCATATCGGCCCGGCCGGATCGGGCCATGCCGCCAAGGCGCTGAACAACTTCGTCTCCGCCGCGGGCCTGCTCGCCACGGTCGAGGCGCTCCACGTCGCCCAACGCTTCGGCATCGCGCCGGAGGCCATGACCGACGTGCTCAACGCCTCGTCGGGGCGCAGCAACACCTCCGAGAACAAGGTCAAGCAGTTCATGCTCAGCGGCAGCTTCGCCTCGGGCTTCTCGCTGAAGCTGATGGACAAGGATCTCGGCATCGCCGGGGCTCTGGCGGAGTCGGTCGACTACCCGCTCGGCTTCGGCCGGCACTGCATCGAGACCTGGCACGCGATCGCCGGCGAAGTCGGGCCCGCGGCCGACCACACCGAGATGTACCGCCTTCTGGGCAAGGGAGCCTGAGACGATGGCGCTCCCGGACCTGAGCCGCTTCTACATCGACGGCACCTGGGTCGAGCCTGTCGCGGCCCGGCCGTTCCCGCTCATCGATCCCGCCACCGAGACGGCGTTCGGCACGCTCGCGCTCGGCAATGCCGAGGATGTCGACCGGGCCGTGCGCGCGGCCCGCGCCGCCTTCCCGGCCTTCGCGGAGACGGCGCCCGCCGAACGCGTCGCGCTGCTGCGCCGGATCCTCGCGCTGTTCGAGGAGCGGTCCGAGGCCTTCGCCGAGGCGATCCGGCAGGAGATGGGCTCGCCCATCGGCTTCGCCCGCACGGGGCAGGCGGCGCGGGGGCCGGCACATCTGAACGCGCTCATCGCGGTGATGGAGCGCTTCGCCTTCGAGGCGGACAGGGGCACCACGCGGATCCGGCGCGAGCCGATCGGTGTCTGCGGCCTGATCACCCCCTGGAACTGGCCGATCAACCAGATCGTCGTGAAGATCGCCCCGGCGCTCGCGGCCGGCTGCACCATGGTGCTGAAGCCCAGCGAGTACTCGGCCGTCAGCGCGACGCTGTTCGCGCAGGTCCTGCACGACGCCGGCGTCCCGCCGGGCGTGTTCAACCTCGTGAACGGGGACGGGCCGGGCGTCGGCGCCGCGATCGCCGCGCATCCGGGGATCGATATGGTCTCCTTCACCGGGTCGACCCGCGCCGGGGTCGAGATCGCCCGGGCCGCGGCTCCGACCATCAAGCGCGTCGCGCAGGAACTCGGCGGCAAGTCGGCCAACATCCTGCTCGACGACGTCGATTGGGATCAGGCCGTCCGGCGCGGCGTCGCGGCCTGCTGCACCAATTCCGGCCAGTCCTGCTCCATCCCGACGCGGATGCTCGTGCCCAGGGCCCGGATGGGCGAAGTGGCCGCCATCGCGGCCGAGGCGGCGTCCGGGTTCCGGCTCGGCCCGACCGCGGATCCCGAGACGAATCTCGGCCCGGTGGTCAACCGCACCCAGTACGAGCGCGTGGTCGGTCTGATCCGGACCGGCATCGCGGAGGGCGCGCGGCTCGTCGCCGGCGGCCCGGAGCGGCCGGACCACCTCGACCACGGCTTCTACGTCCGTCCGACGGTGTTCGCCGACGTGACCCCGGACATGACCATCGCGCGGGAGGAGATCTTCGGGCCGGTCCTGTCGATCCTCGCCTACGACGACGCGGAGGAGGCCATCGCCATCGCCAACGGCACGAACTACGGGCTCGCCGCCTACGTGCAGGGGCGGGACCGCGACCGGGCGCGCGCGGTGGCGAGGCGGCTGATCGGCGGGCAGGTCCACATCAACTACCCGCCCCCGGACCTGCACGCGCCGTTCGGCGGCTACCGCCAGTCCGGCAATGGCCGGGAATGGGGCGAGGCGGGCCTTCACGAATACCTCGAGACCAAGGCGATGATCGGCTTCGGGATCGACTGATCCGTCGTGGCGACGTGGGCCGGGTGATGCGGCCGGGATCGGCAACGGCCGTTCGAAACGTGGGAGTAGCGACATGTCCGACGAGAACGAGATGTTCGACAGGGGCTTCGACAACCGGAAGACCGTCCTCGGCGCGGCACACGTGGAGAAATCCTGGGCCAACGCCGATGCGTTCAACCGCCCGGTCCAGCGGCTGGTGACCGAGTACTGCTGGGGCGCGGTCTGGGGCGACGAGACGCTGCCGTTCAAGACCCGCAGCATGCTCAACATCGCGATGCTGACCGCGATGAACCAGCACCACGAACTCGCCGTCCACGTGAAGGGCGCGCTCACCAACGGCGTGACGAAGGACGAGATCCAGGCCGTGCTGATGCAGGCGCTCGTCTATTGCGGCGCGCCGGCCGCCCTGGCCGCCTTCCGGACCGCCTCCACGGCGATCGCCGACTGGGAGAAGGAGCACGGCGGCGCACGCTGATCCGGAGGACCTCCGCGCAGGGGGATCCTGCGCCCGAATCCCGACGCAGGCGAAGACCTGCGCGGCACGCCAACAGGGAGTAAGACGCCATGACGGTCACGTCGGCAGCACTGGCAACGGACGCGACGGGGGTGCCTGCGGCATCGTCCCAGTCGTTCGAGGAGAAGCGTCGAAGCGCCATCCGCGGCGCCTTCTTCTCCGAATACATCGACATGTTCGACATCTATCTGCCGGTGGTGGCGCTGGCGCCGGTGATGTTCCTGTTCCAGCCGAAGAACCTCTCCCCCCAGATGGAGACGGTGCTGGCGTCGCTGGTCTTCATCACCACGCTTCTCGGTCGTCCGATCGGCGCCCTGATCTTCGGTCTGATCGCCGACAAGGTCGGGCGCCGGGCCGCCTCGATCTACTCGGTGGCGGGCTTCGGCGTGATCACGCTGCTGATCGGGCTGCTGCCGGGCTACGAGACGCTCGGCCTGACCTCGTACATCCTGCTGGTGCTGCTGCGCTTCCTCGACGGGATCTTCCTCGGCGGCGGCTACACGGGGGCCATGCCGCTGGCCATCGAGTATTCGAAGAAGGACAAGCGCGGCTTCGTCGGCGGGTTGATCATCGCCGGCTTCCCGGCCGCCTACGTCAGCATCAACCTCATCACCATGCTGATGTTCTGCCTGTTCCCGCTCGACGGGCCCGGGTCGCCCTACACGGTCTGGGGCTGGCGCATCCCCTTCATCGTCGGCGCGGCGCTCGCCGGCCTGCTCGCCCTCTACTACGTCCACAAGGTCTCGGAATCGGAGGTCTGGAAGAAGGAGGCCGTCGCCGGGGCGGTCCAGGCCGAGACGTCGCCCATGTCGGGACTGCTGACTGGGAAGGGCGGGCGCGACCTCCTGCAGGTCCTGCTGCTGATGACCGGCTTCTGGATGACGCAGAACATCATCACGATCTACATGCCGACCGGGCTGCTGGTGAAGACCCTGCACCTCAGCGGCTTCGCGCTGACCGCGACGCTGATGATCTGCTACACGATTCTGTTCTTCAGCTACATCGGCTCCGGTCTTCTGGGACAGGCGATAGGCCGCCGGCGGTTCTTCGTGATCGCCGGCCCGCTGATCGCGACGGTCGGAGCGTACATTCTCTACACGTTGACCGTCACGCCCGAGATGGCGTTCGGCACCCGCGTGATGCTGGTCAGCCTCCTGGCGGTGCTCGTGACCTCGCCCTGGGGCGTCATCGTCACCTACATCAACGAGCGCTTCGCCACGGACGTCCGCGCCACCGGCTTCGGCATCGGCTTCAGCCTCTCCGTGGTGATCCCGTCCTTCTACGCGTTCTACATGGACTGGCTGAGCGCGCTGATGCCGCTGGCGCTGACCCCCGTGGCCCTGCTGGCCGTCGGCGGCCTGATCGGCACCGTGGGCGCACTGATCGGGCCGGAGACCAAGGACGTGGACTTCGGCACCGGCCACTGAGCCGGCCCGTGCCCAGGACCCGACCAAGGGAGGATTCGAGAATGGACGAGAACCGGATCGGCTTCATCGGCCTCGGCAACATGGGCGGCCGCATGACGCGGCGCCTGGTCGAGGCGCGTATCGAGGTCATGGGTTTCGACATGGACCCGAACGCCGCCGGCCGCTGGGGCGCGACCCCCGTCGCGTCCATCGCCGCGGTCGTCGCTGCAGCGGACGTCGTCCTCCTGTCGCTTCCCGACAGCAAGGTCGTCGAGCGCGTCGTCCTGGGGGATGGCGGGGTGCTCGCCAGCTGCCGGGCCGGCCAGATCGTGGTCGACCTCAGCACGGCCGCCGCGAGTTCGACCCGCCGCATCGCGGGGGCCCTCGCCGAGCGGGGGGTCTCCTATGTCGATGCCGGAATCTCCGGAGGTGCGGCCGCGGCCGAGACCGGCACCCTGACGCTCATGGTCGGCGGCGAAGGGGATGTGATCGGCCGGCTCGCCTGGGTGTTCGCGCCGATCGCCCGGAAGGTCGTGACGATGGGCGGTTCCGGTGCCGGCCACACAACCAAGCTGCTCAACAACTTCCTGAACGCGGTCAGCCTCGCCGCCACCGCGGAGGTCATGGTCGCGGGCAGGAAGGCGGGCCTCGACCTGCACCGGCTCCTGGAGGTGCTGAACGCCTCCAGCGGCGTCAACTTCGCCACGCTGAACCGTTTCCCGAAGATCGTCGACGGCGACTACCTGGAAGGCGGCCTGACCGGCAAGCTGATGACCAAGGACGTCGTCCTCTACACCGATCTCCTGCACGAACTCGGCGTCGCCTCCTTCAACGCGGCGGGCCCGATGGCGAGCTTCGGCCTCGCGACGGCGCTCGGCTACGGCGACGTCATCTCCAACCGCGTCGTCGATGCCATCGGCGACGTCTCCGGCGGCATCCGTCTCCACGACAACTGAGAGGTCGACATGAAGATCTTCCACGGCAGAGAGCAGAGCGCGAAGTCCGAGAGCCGCGGCCCCACCTTCACGGGGCAGGTCTGGGCCGATCCGGTGATGCCCACGACGGAGGGCGTCACCATCAACAACGTGTTCTTCACGCCGGGCGCGCGCACCTTCTGGCACACGCATGCGCAGGGGCAGATCCTGCAGGTGACCGCCGGAAAGGGCTGGATCTGCGTCGCAGGCCGGAAGGCCGAGGCGATCCGGGCCGGAGACACCGTCTGGATCCCGGCGGGCGAACGGCACTGGCACGGCGCGGCCGTCGACAGCTACCTGATGCATACGGCGATCTCCCTCGGGAAAACCGACTGGCAGGACGAGGCGGTCGAGGCCGACTATGCGGAGGCCACGTCGTGAGGGGCGATCATACGGAGATCGACACCCTCCGGGCGACCGTGACCGAACAGATCGGCTACTGGGACGAGAGCCACGGGGCGCTGGCGGACCTGTCGCCCGGCTTCCTCGACGCCTGGGCGCGTTTGGCGATGGTGCCGGTGCGCAAGAACCACCTCGGCGCCAAGGACCGCGCCCTGATCGCGCTCTCGGCGTCCGCCGCCGCGACGCACCTGTACGCGCCCGGCGTCCGCCGTCAGGTCCGCAACGCCCTGGACGCCGGCGCGACGGCCGACGAGATCACGGAGGTGCTCGCGCTCACGGCGACGCTCGGCATCCACGCCTGCAACATCGGCGTGCCGCTGCTGCTGGAGGTGCTGGAGGAGGCCGGCCAAAGGACGGGACCCGAGCCGCTGACGCCGCGACAGGAGACGCTGAAGGCCGACTTCACGCGCGACCGTGGCTACTGGCACGCGTTCTGGGACGGCCTTCTCGAACTCGATCCGGACCTGTTCGCGGGATATCTCGACTTCTCCGCCTATCCCTGGCGTCACGGCGTCCTGACGCCGAAGATGAAGGAGTTCGTCTACTGCGCGTTCGACGCCGCCGCGACGCACCTCTACGTGCCGGGCCTGAAGATGCACATGAAGAACGCGCTCGGCTACGGAGCGACGAAAGAGGAGATCATGGAGGTCCTGGAGATCGTCAGCCTGATCGGAATGCACGGCGCGGAACTCGCGGCTCCCATCGTGCGCGAGGAGCTGGCGGCGCGGAACCGAGATTGACAACCCCGTCGGCCGATCGGACACGGACACCCGGGGGGGCGTCTTGCTCCCCCGACGCGGGCCATGTCACCCCTTCGGCTCGATGGCGGACAACGAACGCAATTCCATGAGCAGGATCGGGTCCATACAGCCGGATACGCTACGCCGAAAGGTCGAGGATGCCGTCCGGGATGCGATCACGTCGGGCGTCTACGCACCGGGCGAGCGGCTGGTCGAGCGGGAACTCTGCGAGGATCTCGGAGTCAGTCGGGTCTCCGTGCGGGAAGCGATGCGTCGGCTGGAGGCCGAGAAACTCGTCCATACGGTTCCTCACAGGGGGCCGGTGGTCGCATCGATCTCGATGGACGAGGCACGTCAGCTCTATGCGCTGAGAGCGGTGCTCGAAGGGTATGCCGCCCACGAGTTCGCTTCGCACGGGTCGGACGCAGCCGTGATCGCGTTCGATCAGGCCGCTGGACGATTGCGCAGCGCCGCCGAAAGTGGCGACACCGAGCAGGTGCTGAAGGCCAAAAGCACCTTGTACGACATCATGCTTGGCAATTGCGGGAACGCCCTGGTCTGCGAGATTCTCCGGGGCTTCTACTCCCGGATCAATCTGCTGCGCGCGACCTCGCTGATGCACCCCGAACGC
The DNA here is from genome assembly GCF_038442355.1 of Methylobacterium guangdongense. Lineage (NCBI taxonomy): Bacteria > Pseudomonadati > Pseudomonadota > Alphaproteobacteria > Hyphomicrobiales > Methylobacteriaceae > Methylobacterium > Methylobacterium guangdongense. Next base: position 247,589 of record NZ_JBBXMX010000007.1, on the reverse strand, counting down.
CTTCCGCACAGCTTGGCGGAGATCGAGAAGCTGGCGGCCGCTTTCAGGGCGAGGGACGCTGTCGGAGCCCAGGCGATAGCCTCCGAGCACGTGACGAATGCGTGCACCGTCGCCCTCAGGCAGCTGGAAACGCGCGAGCGCAATGCGGTCGCCAAGCGTCGCCACGAGAAAGCTGGCGATCAGGCCAAGGAGGTGATTGGGCCAAGGAGGTAACTAGGCCGAGGAGGTGACTTGGCCAAGGAGGTGACTTGGCCAAGGACTTGGCGACGTGCGGAGGGACCCTGACCGACATTGTAGATCGCACCATCCTCAAGCCCATTGCGCGTGCACCGGCTCGGACAAATGGTGCCGCCTGGCTGTCGGGGATTGCGGCGGCGGGCTTGGTCCCGACGGAGGGCCTCGGCGGCTTTTTATGCTCGGCGATGGAGCGCTGATCGCTGCTTGCAGGTCGACGATCCCGCTGAACGTGCCGCGGCGCAGCCGCTAATGGCCGCTTCTCCGGCAGGCGGCCGGACAAGCATGCGGCAGCACAACGACCCGACCCCGGTGTCCCGTTTAATCGTATCCCTGTCATCACGCGGCCGCGCGGGATACTCCGCGCCACGACATCACCGCACAAAAGCTTCTGCCGGCCAGGGCAAGATCCTCGACATGGCGCGAAGCCCTATGTCGGCGGGGGGAAATTTTCAGGGTGAACGGGCCGGCGCGTCGGGTCGGATCGTCCACGCCCTTCGGGAGAGGTTTGAGGCCTGTCGTGCGGACGGCTTTACCCTGAGGCCGCCGCCATGCCGGGCGGCCTCGGCGACGCCAGGTCCCGGGTCCGTCCCGAACAGCGCCGGGCAGGCCTGGTCCTGAGGAAGGCCGAGACGACGCCGTCCCGGGGGAAGCTCGGCCTGCCGCACCCCGCCAGTTGGTCCTCCGCGCCGCACGATGCGAACGCCGGTGGACCATCGTGCCCCCGAAACGGTCTGACGGCGCTCAAAATCCCCGGCTGCGGTCGACCCGGTTGAGAAGCGGCTGCCCGTCCCGGCAGGCGCGAACCGCCGCGATCATCTGGCGCGCGGCATCGTCCGGCTGGCTCGCGCTGGCGCTGTGGGGGGTCACGAGGATCCGGGGGTGGCCGAGGAGCGGATGATCCGCGGGCGGTGGTTCCTCCGACAGGACGTCGAGCATGGCCGCCCCGAGCTGGCCCGTGTCCAGCGCCGCGATCAGGTCGCCCTCGACCAGATGGGCCCCGCGCCCCGCATTCAGGAGCGCGGCCCCGGCTGGCAGATGCCGGAACAGATCTCCGTCGAGCAGCCCGCGCGTGTCCGGCGTCAGGGGCAGCAGGCACACGAGGATGTTGCAGCCGGACAGGAAACCGGGGAGCGCCGCGCGGCCCGCGAAGCACGTGACCCCGTCCAGCGTCCTGGGGTTTCGCGCCCAGCCGCGGACCTGGAAGCCGAACCCGTCCAAAGCCGCGGCCGCCGCGCTCCCGAGCACGCCCAGGCCGAGGATTCCGACCTGGGTGGAGCGGGCCGTGCGGATCACGCGCGGGTTCCAGAGGCCCCGGCGGGTCTCGTCCGCGTAGGGGATGAGGTCCCGGTGCAGGGCCAGCACGCCGAGGGTGACGTACTCGACCATCGAGCGCGTCACGTCGGGGGCGACCATGCGGACGATCTGCACGTGCTCGGGCAGGGCCTCGAGCGGCAGGTGATCGATCCCGGCGCCGACCGAGAACACGAGGCGCAGGTCCGGCATCTGCACCGCGAGGTCCGCGGGCGGCTTCCAGCCGGCGAAGTCGCCGATTCCGGGAAACCGCGTGCCGGGCGCCCAGTCGATCAGGCGCAGTTCCGGCGCCTCCGCGGCGAACACGTGGTGCCAGACGCGGGCGTGCTCCGGAACGGTCTTGAGAACGACGGGGATCGCCATCGCCTACACGGCCCGCGGCGCGGCGCGGCGGCGCGTGCCCCGCCTCGGCGCTCCCTCGGACGCATCGCGCGGCGCGGCGTCCCCGGCCTGCTCGGACCGCCGCAACAGCGCGAAGGCCGGCGATGCCGGGTCGAACGCGACGAAATCGGGCTCCCGCGTCAGCAGGATCCGCAGCGAATCCAGCGTCCCGCCCAGATGCGTGCGCAGGAGCGAGACCGCAGTCTCCGCATCCCGCCGGCACAACGCCGCGAAGATCGCCCGGTGCTCGTCGAGCACCTCCACGTGGAAGTTCTGCAGCGGGAAGGCGTTGCGCCGGACGCGGTCGAGCTGGCCGGTGGCGAGGTGGATCGTGTCCCAGACCCGGGGGAAGCCGGCGCAGGCGCACAGGAGCCGGTGGAAGTCGTTGTCCAGGGCGAAGGACTCGGCGTTGTCGCCGCGCCGGGCCGCGTCGGCCTCGCGGAAGAGGACGAGCTCGAAGGCGGAGCGGTGGGCGGGTTCGAAGCGCTCGGCCGCCAGGGCGACCATCCGCAGCTCCAGGCTCTCGCGCACGAGCTGGCCCTCGATCACCTCGTCCAGGACGATCTTGTTGACGAAGGTGGCGTCGCTCGGGACCACGGTCACCAGCCGCTGCTGCGCGAGCCGCAGGATCGCGTCCCGCAGGGGCGTGCGCGACACGCCGAGCTCGTCGCAGAGATCCTTCTCCACGAGGCGCGCGCCGGGTTTCAGCTGCAGGGCGATGATGGCCTCGCGCAGGGTCGCGTAGACCCGCGCCGCCTTCGGCAGGTCGGCGCGCAGGGCCGAGCCCGCCGCCGGACTCGGGTCCAGGACTTCCGCCGGATGCATGGGTCGTCTCCTGCCAGGTCTTGTGGTCTTCTTGTCAGGCCGCATCGTCCAGGGTTTTGCCCAGGACCTCAAGGAACAGCGCGGCGTGCTCGGCGGAGAAGGTCAGCGGCGGGCGGATCTTCAGCACGTTGTCGTGGGGGCCGGACGCGCTGATCAGGATGCCTTCCTCGCGCAGGGCGTTGACGACCCGCTTGGCCAGCGCCGCGTCGGGGGTGCGGCTCTCCCGGCAGGCGACGAGGTCGACGCCGAGGAACAGGCCCGCCCCCCGCACGTCGCCGACGGCCGGGATCCGCGCCATCAGCGCCCGCATCCCCTCCAGCATCAGGGCGCCGGTGGCGGCGGCATTCGCCACGAGGTCCTGGTCCGCCAGGATGTCGAGCACCGCGCCGGCCGCCGCGATCGAGACCGTGTTGGCGCCGAAGGTGTTGAAGTAGCGCACGTCCCGGCCGAACCGGTCCGCCACCTCGGGTTGCATCGCGACCCCGGCGATGGGCAGGCCGTTGCCCATCGGCTTGCCCATCACGGCCATGTCGGGGACGATGCCGTGGCGGGCGAAGCCCCACATCCCCGCGCCGGTCCGGCCGAAGCCCGGCTGCACCTCGTCGGCGATGTAGAGCGCGCCGGCCTCCCGCACCGCCTCCCGGGCCGGGCGGAGGAAGCCCGCGGGCTCGGCCAGGGTCCCGTCCGTCGAGAAGATGCCGTCGGCGATGAACGCCGCGGGCCGCACGCCGTGGCGGCGCATGTCGGCGAAGGCCGCCCGGACGTCCTCGGCCAGCCGCGCGCCGACATCGACGCCGGGGTTGCGGTAGGCGTCCGGCGCCAGCACCGTCCAGACGTCGCGGCCGAGGGGCACGTTGGGGCCGAGCGACGGGGAGATCCCCGCCGTGGCCTCGGTGGTGCCGTGATAGGCGTTCCGCGTGATCACGAGACCGGTGCCGCCGGTCTGGTAGCGCGCGATCCGCAGGGCGAGGTCCACCGCCTCGGACCCCGTGCAGGTGTACATGACGTGGCCGAAGGCGGCTGGATAGGTGGACAGCAGCCGCTCGGAATAGTCGAGCACCGCCGCGTGCAGGTAGCGGGTGTGGGTGTTGAGGGTGGCCATCTGGTGCGCCACCGCCTCCACCACCCGCGGGTGGCAATGGCCGACGCAGGGCACGTTGTTGTAGGCGTCGAGGTAGCGGCGCCCCTCGGCGTCGTACAGCCAGACATCCGCGCCGCGCACGATGTGGACCGGCCGCTCGTAGAACAGCCGGTAGGAGGCGCCGAGGAGGCTGCGGCGCCGGGCGATCAGGGCCTCGGCGGAGGCGGAAGGGGCAGTCATGGTACGGCCTCAGGGACGGCAGGCTTGCGCGATCGCCGCGTCGATCGCCGCCGGCGCCAGGGCGTCGAGGTGCCGGAACTGCCCCCAGACGCCGGCGCTGTTGCGGGTGAGGTAGTCCCGGCGCTCGGGGAAGCGACGGGCACGCCATTCCGGGATCAGGAGGCGCAGGGCCATCCGCGTCCGGATCGCCGTCGGCAGCAGCGCGACCTCGGCCTCCGACAGCCTGGCCACCGCGGCGTAGCCCCGCAGGAACGCCAGGGCCGGGCCGAGGGGATCGGCGTCGAGGCCGAGCTGATAGGCCGCCGCGATCGCCACGTCGAACATCCGGGCCGTGCGGACCATGTCGCCGAAATCGATCACCCCGGTGATCCGGTCGGGATCGTCGGGATCGACTAAAATGTTGTCGCCGCCGAGGTCGTTGTGGACCACCTGATGCGGCAGGTCCGGCAGGGCGGGTACGATCCGCGCCGCGAACGCGTCGAGGATGCCGGCGAGGCGGTCGCGCTGCCCGCCCTCGGGAAAGACGTCGAGCACGGCGCGCAGCCGCCCGGCATGCCGCAGGTCCCAGGAGGAGACGTGGTCCGCCGCCGGGTCCGTGAAGCCCTCGAGCGTCCCCTGGAGGCGCGCCAGCAGCGCCCCGGCGGCCCGGCGCTGCCCGTCGGTCCGGGGCCCGGCGGCCTGCGAGCGCCCCGGCGTGAAGGTGGTGAGCCGCACGGTGCGGCAATCCTCCGGCGCGACGGCGATGCGCAGGTCGGGCTCGCCCGCGCGGGTCGGCACGATGCGCGGCAGCGGCAGGTCCGGCGCGGTCCGCGCGACATGGATCAGGGCGTTGCTGTGCAGGCGGGACACCGCGGGATCCTCGCCGGGGCTCAGGATCTTCAGGAAGTAGGCGGTCCCCGCCCCCGCATCGAGGCGGAAGTTCGAATCCTTCTCCCCGGCGAGCCACGTCGCCGTGCCGGCGATGCCGTACTGCGCGGCGGCGATGCCCTCGGCGGTGCGGGCATCGACCGGCTCGGCCACGACCGACAGGCCGGCGCCGATGCCGGTCTCGGGGGCGTCGATCGTGGGATGGGACATCGGGGATCCAGACAGGTGTTGCGAAGCCGGCGCGCCCTGCGCCCTCAGAGGGACCGGACCACCGGGGCGTCCGGGAACGCCTCCGGGTGGGCGGCCTGATACGCCGCGGCGGCCCGCAGGACGAGGTCGTCCCGGAACCGGGCGGCGACCATCTGCAGCCCGATCGGCAGGCCGCCCGAATCGAAGCCGCAGGGCACCGAGAGCGCGGCTTGGCCGGTCATGTTGAACGGGTAGGTGAACGGGCTCCAGTCGGTCCAGTCGGTCATGCCCTGGCCCGCGGGGAAGTCGATGCCCGCCGGGATCGCCGTGACCGGCATGGTCGGGGAGAGGAGCAGGTCGTAGCGCGCGTGGAAGCGCGCCATCGTGACCTTCAGCTCGGCCCGGACCTGCTCGGCCGCCAGGAGCTCCGCCGCAGTGTAGCGGCGCCCGATCTCGGCGACGGCGACGAATCCGGGATCCATGCGCGCGCGATCCGTCTCGGTGCGGGCGAAGCGATCCACGAGGACCGCCATGGCGGAGAACCAGATCACCCGCAGGGCCTCCAGGGGCGAGGCGAAGCCGGGATCGGCTTCCTCGACGATGGCGCCCATCGCGGCGAGGCGGGCGGCGGCCCGGTCCACCGCGGCGGCGACCTCGGGGTCGACGCGGGCGTAGCCGAAGGTCCGGCTGTAGCCGATGCGCAGGCCCGCGACGCCGCCGCGGGCCGCCTCCGTCCAGTCCGGGACGGGGCTCGGGCAGTCGCCGTACAGCCCATCCGGGGACGGACCGGTGACGGCGTTCAGGAACAGGGCGGAATCCGCCACCGTCCGGGTGAGCGGGCCGCGATGGGCCATGTCCCGCAGCGGCGTCGGCGCGTCGGTGGCCAGCCAGCCGAAGGTCGGCTTGATGCCGAAGACGCCGCAGAACGACGACGGGATGCGGATCGAGCCCGCCCCGTCGGATCCCTCGTGCAGCACGCCCATGTTCAGGGCGGCGGCGACGCCGGCCCCGCCCGAGGAGCCCCCCGAGGCCCGGTCGGTGCGCCAGGGGTTGACGGTGTTGCCGAAGGCCGGGCCGTGGGTCACGCCCTTCCAGCCGAATTCCGGCGACGTGGTCGTGCCGAGGATGACCGCCCCGGCGGCGCGCAGGCGCCGCATCACCAGGATCTCGTCGGTGGCCGGGGCATCGCCCGTGACCTTCGAGCCCCGCCGCCACGGGATGCCCTTGACGGCGGTCAGCTCCTTGATCGTCGTCGGCACCCCGTCGATCGGGCTCAGCGCCGCGCCCCTGGCCCAGCGCGCCTCCGAGGCCCGCGCGGCCTCGAGCGCCGGCTCGGGCGCGACATACGCGAAGGCATTCACCTGCGGGTTGAACCGCTCGATGCGCGCCAGCGCCGCCCGCGCGGCCTCCACCGGCGAGGCCCGGCCGGACGCGAACAGCGCCCCGAGCTCCACCGCATCCATCGCGCCGAGATCGGTCCGGGTCGTCGTGCGGATCTGGTCCATCGGGCTCACGCGGCGATCGTGTCGAGGGCGCGGCCGACGGCGTCGAACATCGCGCCGATCTGCTCCGCGGTGATGATCAGCGGCGGGCAGAAGCACAGGGAATCGCCGATGGCGCGGGCGATCACCCCCTGTTCGAGGGCGGCGGCCTGGAGCGCGGCGCCGGCCGCGCCGGGCTTCGCCCCGGGGGCCGTCGCGGGCTTCAGCTCGAGGGCCCCGATCAGGCCGACGCCGCGCCACGTCTTCGCCAGGGGGTGCTCGGCGAGCCCCGCCAGCCGCTCGAGGAACAGCGGGCTCAGGCGCCGGCAATTCCCGACGAGGTCGCGCTCCTCGATGATCCGGATGTTCTCCAGGCCGACCGCGGTGGCGACGGGATGGCCCGAGGCCGTGTAGCCGTGGCCGAGCACGCCGAGCCGGGCGGATTCGTCGGCGATCGGCTCGTAGAACTTCGCGTTCATCAGGATCGCCGAGAGGGGCATGTACGAGGAGGAGATCTGCTTCGAGAGGACCATCACGTCCGGCTCGATGCCGAAGGTCTCGCAACCGAACATCGCCCCCGTGCGCCCGAAGCCGCAGATCACCTCGTCGGCCACCAGCAGCACGTCGTAGCGGCGCAGCACCTTCTGGATCTCCGCCCAGTAGTTCTCCGGCGGGACGTAGACGCCGCCCGAGGCCATCACGGGCTCGCCGAAGAAGGCCGCCACGGTGTCCGGCCCCTCGGCCAGGATCAGTGCTTCGAGCTCGTCCGCCATCCGCCGGGAGAACGCGGCCTCGCTCTCGCCCGGCAGGGCCGACCCGGCGTAGTCGGGGCAGGAGACGTGGCGCATCCGGTCGAGCGGCAGGTCGAAGCTCTCGTGGTTGCGCGGAAGGCCGGTGATCGAGCCCGCCGCGATGGTGACGCCGTGATAGCCCTTCAGGCGGCCGATGATCTTCTTCTTCTCCGGCTTGCCCAGCGCGTTCGCGCGGTACCACGCCAGCTTGACGACGAGGTCGTTGGCCTCGGACCCCGAGGAGGTGAAATGCACCTTCGACATCGGGACCGGCGCCATCCCGATCAGCTTCTCGGCGAGGTCGACCGAGGGGCCGTGCGTCTTGTGCGCGAAGATGTGGTAGTAGGAGAGCTGGTCCATCTGCCGCTTGGCGGCGTCCGACAGCCGCCGCTCACCGAAGCCCACGGCGACGGACCAGAGCCCCGCCAGCCCCTCGATGTAGCGCCGGCCGGCATTGTCGTAGACGTAGATCCCCTCGCCCCGCTCGATCACGAGCGCGCCGGTCTTGTCGTAGTTGCGCAGGTCGACCAGCGGATGGAGCTGATAGGCGATGTCGCGCGCCTCGACGGAGTTGGGCATGAAGGTCATCAGACGGGTGTCCTGATCGCGGCGGGAAGGGGCGTGGCAGCAAAGGGGGCGGAGGCAAGGGATACGGAGGCGAGGGCTTCCGGCGGCGTCGCGCGGGGTCTGCGCCCGGGGATCGCCGCCACGAGGCTGCGCGTGTACGGCTCGCGCGGGTTCGAGAAGATCTCGGCCCCCGGCCCGATCTCCACGACCGCACCCTTCTCCATCACCATCACCCGGTCGCAGATCTTGGCCGCGACCCGCAGGTCGTGGGTGATGAACAAGAGCGAGAGGTGCAGCTCCCGCTTCAGCTCGTCGAGGAGGTCGAGGATCTGGGCCTGGATCGAGACGTCGAGGGCGCTGACCGCCTCGTCGGCCACGATGATCTCCGGCTTGAGCGCCAGGGCCCGGGCGATGCCGATGCGCTGGCGCTGCCCCCCGGAGAACTCGTGGGGGTAGCGGTCCGCCGCCGAGGCGTCGAGGCCGACGCGTTCGAGCAGCGCGGACGCGGCCGTCAGGGCGGTCCCGACAGGCTCGCCGTAGGCGATCGGGCCGTCCGCGATGGCCCGCCCGACGCGCACCCGCGGGTTCAGCGAGCCGTAGGGATCCTGGAAGACCATCTGGATCCGCCGCCGCGCCTGCCGCAGGGCCTCGCCCGACAGGCCGGCCATGTCGATGCCGCCGAGGCGCACCCGTCCCCCGTCGGGGTCCTGGAGCCGCACGAGGCATCGCCCCACCGAGGACTTGCCCGATCCGCTCTCGCCGACGATGCCCAGGGTCTCGCCGCGGCCGAGGGTGAACGAGACGTCGCGCACCGCCGCGACCGTCCGGGGCGCCCGGAACAGGCCGCCGCCGAGCGTGTAGGTCTTGGTCAGGCCCTCGACGTCGAGGACGGAAGCCCGGGGCGCCGCCCGCGCCGTGTGGTCGGCGCCGGCCTCCATGTCGGGGATCGCGGCGATCAGCTTGGCGGTATAGGGGTGCTGCGGCCGGTCGAGGATGTCGGCGGCGGCGCCCTCCTCGACGATCCGGCCGTGCTGCATCACCGCCACCCGGTCGGCGATCTCGGCGACCACGCCGAAATCGTGGGTGATGAACATCACCGCCATGCCGCGCCGGGCCTGGAGATCGCGGATCAGGCGCAGGATCTGCGCCTGGGTGGTGACGTCGAGCGCCGTGGTCGGCTCGTCGGCGATCAGCACCTGCGGTTCGAGGGCCAGCGCCATGGCGATCATCACGCGCTGCCGCTGGCCGCCCGAGAGCTGGAACGGGTAGGAGGCGGCGGCGCGCCCCGGGTCCGGCAGGCCGACCTCGGCCAGCAGTTCGAGGGCCCGGCTCCGACGCGTCCGGGGTGTCAGCAGCCCGTGCGCGGCGAAGACCTCGGCGATCTGCGCCTCGATCCGCATCAGCGGGTTGAGGGCCGTCATCGGCTCCTGGAAGATCATCGCGATGCGCCGCCCGCGCACGGCGTAGAGCTCCGCCTCGTCGAGGGTGAGCAGGTCGGTCCCGCCGAGGAGGATCCGGCCGCCGACCGGCCGCACCGTCTCCGGCAGGAGACCCATCGCGGCGTTGGCCGACATCGACTTGCCCGAGCCGCTCTCGCCGACGATGCACAGGATCTCGCCGGCCCGCAGCGTGAGGCTGACCCGGTCGACCGCGTAGGGGCGGTCCGCGCCGGGCGGCAGGGCGATGGCGAGCTTCTCGACGACGAGGACCGGCTCGCCGGGGGCGTGGCTCTGGGGGGCGTGGTTTTGGGGAGCGTGGTTTTGGGGTGCGACGGTCATGGCTGCGCCCCTCATCGCGTCTTGCGCGACAGGCGCGGGTTGAGGGCGTCGTTCAGCCCCTCGCCGACGAGGTTCAGGGCGAGCACCGTCAGGAGGATCGCGAGGCCCGGGAACAGGCTCACCCACCACGCCTGCCGGATCACCGTGCGCCCGGCGCCGATGACGTAGCCCCACGACATGATGTTGGGGTCGCCGAGCCCCATGAACGACAGGGCGCTCTCCAGCAGGATGGCGGCGGCCACCATCATGGTGCCGAGGACGATGACCGGCGAGAGCGTGTTGGGCAGGATCTGCCGCAGGATGATCGGGCCGCTGCGCTGGCCGGACAGCACCGCGGCCTGCACGAATTCCCGCCCGCGCAGCGCCATGACCTCGCCCCGCAGGAGCCGGGCCACCGGCGGCCAGCTCACGATCGCGATCGCCGCCACGATGGAGACGAGGCTCGGCCGGAAGATCGCCACCAGCACCACCGCGAGGGCGAAGTTCGGCACGCTCTGGAAGAACTCGGTGAAGCGCATCAGCAGGTCGTCGACCCGGCCGCCGAAATAGCCCGCGACGGCCCCGATCGGGATGCCGATCAGCAGGGCCGCGAGGGTCGAGACGAAGCCGACCAGCAGCGACACCCCGGCCCCGTGGGCGACCGCCGAGGCGATGTCCCGGCCCATCGTGTCGGTGCCCAGGGGGAAGCCGCCGTTGGTGAAGGGCGGCAGGAACGGGCGCTGCACCATCGCCCAGGGGGAGCGCGGGTAGAGCGCCGGCGCCGCCATCGCCAGGACCAGCACCAGGACGAGGATGACGATCCCCGCCACCGCGCCGCGGTTGCGGGCGTAGCGAACCCAGAACGCCGTCATGCCGCAGCTCCGATACGGGGATCCACCAGCCGGTAGAGGATGTCGGTGATGAGGTTGAAGGCCAGCACCATGGCGGCGGAGACGACGAAGATCCCGAGGAGGAGGTTGTAGTCCCGCTGCTCCAGGGCCTCGAACATCAGGCGGCCGATGCCCGGCCACGCGAACACGGTCTCGATCAGCACGGCGCCGCCGACGAGCTGCCCGGCCTGGAGGCCCGCCAGGGTCACGACCGGCAGGATGGCGTTGCGCAGGATGTGGCGCACCAGCACGGCGCGGGGGCGCAGCCCCTTGGCGCGGGCGGTCCGCACGAAGTCGAGCCGGCTCACCTCCAGCACCGAGGCCCGGGTCATGCGGGCGTAGACCGCCATGAAGAACAGGCCGAGGGTCAGGGCCGGCAGCACGAGGTGGTGGAGGATGTCGGCCGCCCGGTCGAGGCCGCTGTAGCCGGACCCGACGCTCTCGTAGCCGAAGCCCGGAAACCACCCGAGCTGCACCGAGAACAGCAGCACCGCCATCAGCGCCAGCCAGAACAGCGGCGTGGCGTAGAACAGGAGCACGAGGGTCGAGATGACCGAGTCGGAGACCTTGCCCTGGCGCGAGGCCGCCAGCGCCCCCGCCGCCACGCCGAGGACGAGGGAGATCAGGAAGGCCGAGCCCGACAGGAGCAGGGTGGCGGGCAGCCGGTCGGTGATCAGGTCGATCACCGGCATGCCCTGGCGGTAGGAATAGCCGAAGTCGAGCCGCAGGACGTTGGCGAGGTAGGTCAGGAGCTGGATCGGCAGCGGCTTGTCGAGGCCGAAGCGCTCGCGCAGCTGCTGCAGGAAGGCGGCGTCGGCATCGCCGGCCTCGCCCGCCATCACGGAGGCCGGATCCCCCGGCGCCGCGTGGATCAGCGCGAAGTTGAGGATGACGATCCCGATCAGGATGAGCGCCATCTTGCCCAGGCGCGCGGCGATGAAGCGGGGCATGACGGGCGTGGTCCTCCGCGCGGGAGCCCGGCCGGAACGGCCGGCGGCTCGGTGTCGGACGGGGGCCCCGCGATCGGGGCCGGTGGATGAGGTGTCGTGCGGGCCGGTCGAGCGCCGTCAGCGCTTGATCCAGGCGTCGCGCAGCGAGTCGTTGAGACCGTTGGCGGTGGTGATCAGGTCCTGGAGATTGCACCGGTAGATGACCGGGAAGCGCAGATCGAGCAGCCACGCCACGGGCACGTCCGCCTGAACCGCCGTCTGGACCGCGTCGTAGAGATCCTGGCGCTTCTCGGCCGGCGTCGCCAGCGCCGCCTTGGCGAACAGCGCGTCGACGTTCGGGTTCGAATAACCCTCGACGTTGTTCCAGGGATTGCCCTTGGAGATCTGCGAGGTGATGTAGTTCCGCTCGACGCCGAGGGCCGGGTCGCCGTTCTGGAACAGGAAGGTGAAGGCCATGTCGTAGTCCCATTGGGACACGCGCTGGTTCCAGCCCGCCACGTCGGTGGCCTGGATCTCGACGGGGATGCCGACCTCGCCGAGATTCTGCTTCACGGCCTCGGCCCAGCGCTGCCACGTCTCGCCGTAGGGGAGCGGCAGCAGCTTCAGCGGCTTGCCGTCGTAGTGCATCTCGGCGAGCAGTGCCTTGGCCTTCTTCGGATCGTGCGGATATTGCGGCTGGACGGACTTGTAGAACGGCGTCGTCCCGGCGATCGGACCGGTGGCGACCTTGCCGATCCCGTTCCACAGGACGTCGAGGGCGAATTGCCGGTCCATGGCGTACATGACCGCCTGCCGGAACCGCACGTCGTTCATCGGCGGCTTCCGGTTGTTGAGCCAGAGCCAGGACAGGGGCGAGTCGAATTCCTGCCCCTTCTGCGAGACGCAGGTGTTCTTCAGGGCCGTCAGCCGCGGCACGTCGAAATTCTCGACCGACCCGCCGGGCAGCACGTCGACCTTGCCGGTCTCGTAGGCCACGGCGCGGGAGGCGCCGTCTGGGATGACGTGATAGTAGATGTCCTGAAGATAAGGCTTGCCCGCGAGATAGTAAGTCTCGTTCTTCACGAGGTGGATGGCGCTGCCCTTCCGCCAGCTCTCGAACTTGAACGGCCCGGTGCCGATCGGCCTGTCGTTCGCCGGGTTGGACGCGTAGTCGGTGCCCTCGTAGATGTGCTTTGGCACCATCGGCATCACCCAGAAGGCGAAGCTGCGGATGAAGGGCTCGAACGGTTCCTTGAGGGTGAACACCACCGTGTGATCGTCCGGCGCGGCGACGCCGGCCACGCGCGTCATCGTGTTCCGATGGCGCGGCTGCGTCTTCATGAGGAAGTCGTTGACCGAGAACAGAACGTCGGCGGCGGTGAACGGCTTGCCGTCGTGCCACGTCACCCCTTGATTGAGGTGGAAGGTATAGCGCAGCCCATCCGGAGATATCTCCCAGCTCTTCGCGAGGGATGGCAGGGGCTTCAGCATGTCGTCGTAGCGCAGCAGGCCTTCGTAGATCTGCCCGGCCACCAGCTGCGTCGGCGCGTTGGTCACGAGGCCCAGCATCAGGCTGGGCGGTTCCGGCTGGACGATCAGGTTGGCGCGACCGCCTGGGATGGGCTGCGCCTGCGCGACGGCTGGTCCGGCGAGGACCGATATCGTGAGCAAGCTTCGAAGAATGTTCGACATGGAAGCTCCATCCACTGAGATCACATGCGCGGGCACATCGAATTCGCTGAAACCTGATGTGATCTGATCTTGCCGGGATCGAGATCGACCCTTCGCCATCCGAAGGCCGGCGGGCTTATCCGAAGGGGTGGACGGGACCGTCCCGCCTGCGGAAGCACGTTGCGGTATATCGGTATATCACTGCCGAATCAGCAGCTTGTCAAACCGCGGCGGCGGAAAAAGGCGTCATGCGGCGCCTCTTTGTACGGCAGGGTCGCCCATATGTTGGGCCGACGAGACCATGGGGCGACACGCGCTGTACGCAATTCAGCCCGCGCCGGGAGCCGGCAACACTTGCGTGACCCGGCTCCGCTCCTGAGGCCGGGCTGAATCCTCTCCGATCGCGTCCGGCATCTCGAGACCGGGACAATCACATCGGGTCCGTGAGCGGCTTGGCGTGGGGCATCCGAGGCCGGCCCTCCGGCAGCAGGGTCTCGTTTCGGAACGGGTCGGCGGCGCGGAGGCGTCACCGGACCGGACGCGCCTATCGGTGCGCGTGCTCCCACGGCCGCCCGTCCGTGACGCCGTCGACGAGGTTGAGCCCGAGCAGGAAATCGGAGGCGAAATCCGTCCGCACCACCGGCTCCCGCGGGACCGGGCCGCGCAGGACGTCCGCCTCGGCGCGCCGGGCCGCAACCGCATCGGCGATCGACACCGCCCGGAAGGCGATCCGCGCACCGCCGCGGACCTGAGCCAGCCGCCCGAGATCGGGCCCGATCACCGTGGCGATCTTCGGGTAGCCCCCGGTCGACTGCCGGTCGGCCATCAGCACGATCGGCAGGCCGTTGCCCGGCACCTGGATCGCGCCCATCGCCACCCCGTCGGAGACGATGTCGTGCCCCCTGGCGTGCCGGAGCGGCGACCCGTCCAGGAAGCACGCCATCCGGTCGCCGCGGGGCGAGACGGTCCAGGGACCGGCGAGGAAGGCGGCGATCTGGTCGGGCGCGAAATAGTCGTCCTGGGGGCCGAGCACGACGCGGATCGTCTCCGGCGCGCGGTCGAGCCACGGGGCGACCAGCCTGTGGGGCGCGCGTTCGCCAGGGCGGCCATCCGCCACCGGGATCCTGTCGCCCGCGGCCAGCCCGCGCCCGTCGAGACCGCCGACGCCGGAGCGCGTGTGGGTCGCCAGGGAGCCCAGCACCGGGGCGAGATCGAGCCGGCCCTGCACGGCGAGGTAGCCCCAGGATCCGGTGTCTCCGGCGCGCACGACCAAGCTCCGGCCCGGCTCCAGCGTGAGCGCCACGGCCGGCGGTAGCGGCTCGCCGTCGAGGGCGATGCGGAACCCCGTCGTGGCGAGGGCCAGCGCGACGGGGCCGCCCTCCCCCGCAACCGTGACCCCGCCGGTCGAGATCTCGATCGCCGCCGCGTCGCGGGGATTGCCGGCCGCCCGGTTGGCGGTGGCGTGCATCAGCGGGTCCATCGGCCCGGCGGCGGTGAAGCCGTAGCGCAGGTAGCCGTGCCGGCCGCCATCCTGCAGGGTGATGCCGGGGCCGGCGGCCTCGATGACGAGGGCGCTCATACGGCGCGTCCCTGTCGCGCCACGGGCTCGCCCGCCGCCTCGCGGGCGGCCAGCGCGTCGAAGGTCGCGGCGTCCACCGGCTCGAACCGGATCGCGTCGCCGGCCGCCACGAAGAAGCTCTGGGCGCGCTCGGGGGCGTAGAGCCGGGACGGCGTGGCGCCGACCACGTACCAGCCGGTGGGCATCGGCACGGTGGCGACCGCGGCGAGGCCACCCCCGACCACAACGGCGTTACGCGGGTGCGGCGGGCGCGGGCTCGCGCGCCGCGGCACGGCGAGGTCCTCCGGGAGGCCGCCGAGATAGGCGAAGCCCGGCGCGAAGCCGTACATGTAGACCCGGTAGGTCGCCCCGGCATGCCGCGCGACCACCGCCTCGGGCGACAGCCCGGCACGCCGGGCGAGTTCGACGACATCCTCCCCGTGCGGGGCGTCGTAACAGCAGGGCAGAATCCACAGGGTGGCCGCACCCGTGCGCTCCGTGGCGTTCCCGGTCAGCCGCAGCACGTGGTCGGCGAGCCGCGCCCGGTCGAGCACGAGCGGGTCGTAGTGCAGCATCAGGGATCGGTAGGTCGGCACCCGCTCCCGCAGGCCCTCAGGCGGGTCGGCGGCGAGCGCCTCGTCGAGGGCCAGAACCCGGTCGCTGAGCGCCGGATCGACCGTGGTGCCGAACTCCACGACCAGGGCCGCCTCGCCCGCGTCGAGGAGGCGGGGAGCGCTCATGGCCGGAACGGGGCGAGCGTCACGCCGCCGCCCTCCAGGATGGCGCGGACGGCACGCGCGGTGGCGACCGCGTGGGCGGTGTCGCCGTGGACGCAGATCGAGCGGATCGGGGTCGGCAGTTCCCGGCCCGATGCCGTCAGGATGATGCCCCCCTGGACCATGCGCAGCACCCGGTCGGCGGCCGTGTCCGGGTCCGTGACGAAGGCGCCGGGCTGGCTGCGCGGGATCAGCAACCCGTCCTCGGTATAGCCGCGGTCGGCGAAGATCTCCTGGTGGACCTCGAGGCCCGCCGCCTCCCCCGCCGCCACCTGCGCGCTCAGCGCGATGGCGAGCAGGGCGAGATCCGGATCGACGGCCCTGACCGCGCGGGCGACCGCATCGGCCACCGAGCGCTCCTCGGCCGCGATATTGCCGAGCGCCCCGTGGGTCTTCACGTAGGTCAGGCGGTGACCCGCATAGGCGGCGAGCGCCTGGGCGGCCCCGACCTGATAGGCGACCAGCCGCTCGATCTCACCCGGGGTGAACGGGATCCGCCGCCGGCCGAAGCCCCAGAGGTCCGGGAAGCCCGGATGGGCGCCCACCGCCACGCCGCGCGCCTTCGCCAGCGCGAAGGTGCGGGCCATGATCTCGGGATCGCCCGCGTGCAGGCCGCAGGCGACGTTGGCCGAGGTGACGATGTCGAGGATCGCCACGTCGTCGCCGCAGGTATAGGCGCCGAAGCCCTCGCCGAGGTCGGAGTTCAGGTCCACGCGGGTCATCACCCGTTCTCCCGTCTCACCCTATGCCGGCGGTGCCGGCACGAAATGCTCTCAGATCCCGAGATAGGCCCGCCGCACCTCCGGATCGTCGCGCACCTGCGCGGCCGGCCCGGAGAGGATGACGCGCCCCGTCTGGAGGACGTAGGCGCGGTCGGCGATGGCGAGGCTCTCGGCGAGCCGCTGCTCGACCAGCAGGACGGTCACGCCCGCGTCGCGGATCGCCGTGACGGCGGCGAAGATCTCGTCGACGAGCTTCGGCATGATGCCCTGCGAGGGCTCGTCGAGCATCAGCAGGCGCGGGCGGGTCATCAGGGCGCGGCCGATCGCCAGCATCTGCTGCTCGCCGCCCGAGAGGGTCGCGGCCCGCTGCGGCAGCCGCTCCTTCAGCCGGGGAAAGAGCGCGAACACCCGTTCCAGGGGCGCGTCGCGGTCGGCCCTGCTCCGATGCAGGTAGCTGCCGAGCCGCAGGTTGTCGGCGACCGAGAGGCGGGGGAACAGCCGCTTGTTCTCGGGCACGTAGGCGACGCCCCGGGCGGTGATGAGGTGGCCCGGGAGCCCGTCGAGGCGGCCGCCGTCGAAGCGGACCGTCCCGTCGCGCGGCCGCTCCAGCCCCGCGATCGACTTGAGCAGCGTCGACTTGCCCGCGCCGTTGGCGCCGGCCACCACGACGATCTCGCCCTCGGCGACGTCCAGCGACACGCCCTGGATCGCGAGCAGGCCCTGGTAGGCGGTGGAGAGCGCGTCGACCTCAAGCAGCACGGTGGCGCTCCCCGAGATAGGCCGTGATGACGCCGTCGTCCCGCACCACGTCGGCCGGCAGGCCCTGAGCCAGGACGCTGCCGAGGTGGAGCACCACGGCCCGGTCGACCAGCGGCATCACCACCTCCATCACGTGCTCGACCATGATCACGGTCACCCCCGTGGCCGCCACGCGCCGGATCAGCGCGACGCCGGCCTTGGCCTCGGCGGGCGTGAGGCCGGTGAGCACCTCGTCGAGGAGGAGCAGGCGCGGGCCGGTGGCGAGCGCGCGGGCCACCTCCAGGCGGCGCTTCTCGGGCGGCGTCAGCTCGCCGGCCACCGCCTCGGCGCGGTGGGTCAGCTCGACGCGCTCCAGGGTGTCCAGGGCGGCGCGGCGGGCGGATGCCGCGGACGAATGGCGGGCGAGCGCGCCGACCGTGACGTTCTCCAGGACGTTCATCGAGTCGAAGGAGCGCGGCACCTGGAAGGTGCGTGCGATGCCCCGGCGGCAGCGCTCGGCCGGCGGCAGCCGGGTGATGTCGGCCCCCGCGAACAGGATCCGCCCCTTGCTCGGGCGGTAGACACCCGAGATCAGGTTGAACAGGGTCGACTTGCCGGCCCCGTTCGGACCGATCAGCCCCAGGATCTCGCCCCGGCGCACGTCGAGGGTCACGTCGCGGTTGGCGACGAGGCCGCCGAAGGCCAAGGTCACGTCGTCGACGCGCAGGATCGGGTCGCTCGGGTCCGCGCTCACGGGTTCACGCCTCCTCGTTGCGCGCGGCGCGCGACCGCTTGAACAGGCTGAGCACGCCCTCGGGGCGGGCGATCGCCACGACCATCACGAGGCCGCCGTAGAAGATCAGGTCGATGCCGCTGCCGGTGCCGCCGAGATAGGAGCGGCTGATCTCGGTGATCGGGATGAGGATCGCCGCCCCCACCAGGGCGCCCCACAGGGTGCCGACGCCGCCGAGCACGGCGGGCAGCGCGAAGAGCAGGGAGAAGCGGAAGCTCATCACGCTCTCGGGATCGATATACGAGACGTAGGAGGCGTAGAGCCCGCCGCCGATCGCCGTGAAGAAGGCCGAGATCGCCGCCGCCGCCATCTTGGACCGGAACACCTCGACGCCGAGGCTCCGGGCGGCGACCGGGTCGTCCTTGACGGCGCGCCAGCCGTAGCCCCACCGCGATTCGGCGACGACGAAGGTGACGAGCCAGGTCGCGACCAGCAGGCCGAGGGCGAGATGGGCGTACGGGATCTTGTCCCGCGCGAACTGGAGGGTCGCCCAGCTATCCGGGTTGAACGGCCACTGCACGCCCATCGCCCCGCCCACGAAATCCCAGTTCTGCACGAGCAGCAGCCCGGCCTCGGCGATGACGATGGTCGCGATCGAGAAGTAATGGCCGCCGAGACGGAAGCAGGGCCACCCGATGACGAGGGCCACCGAGGCCGCCAGCACCGCGCCGAACCCGAGGCCCAGCCACGGCGACACGCCGTAATTCACGAACAGGATGCTGGTCGCGTAGGCGCCGATGCCGAAGTAGAGCGCGTGACCGAGGGAGATCTGTCCGCAATAGCCGCCCAGGATGTTCCAGCTCTGCGACAGGGCCGCGTAGAGCAGGGTCAGGACCAGGACGTTCTGGAGGTAGACGTCCCGGATCGCGTAGGGCAGCGCGGCGAGGCCGGCGAAGACCAGCGCGCCGACGTAGAGGCTCCGGCGGCGCTTGGCCGCGAAGCGCCGGGCCGCCGCGTCCAGGCTCGGGGAGATTGCCGGAGCGGCGATCAGCGACGTGCCGGTCATGTCAGAGCCTCCCGAACAGGCCCTGGGGCCGCACAAGAACCACGAGGAGGTAGAGGGCGTAGACGCCCACCGATTTCAGGGAGGGCGGCAGGACCAGGGTGGTCGCCGCCTCGACCAGCCCGACGATCAGGCCCGCGGCCAGCGCGCCGAAGACGCTGCCGAAGCCGCCGAGCGCCACCGTGACGTAGGCGATCAGCGCGAAGGCGCCCCCGACGCCGGGATGGATGTAGTAGAACACGGTCAGCACCGCGCCCGCGAGGCCGACGAGGGCCGCGCCGAGCCCCCAGCCGAGGGCGAAGATCCGGTTGCGGTCGATGCCGACCAGGGCGACGGCGCCCTGATCCTCGCGGGTCGCTTCCAGGGCCCGCCCGAAATCGGTCCGCGTCATCAGGAGGTACAGGCCGCCGAAGGCCGCCAGCGAGACGAGGGCGCCGAACACCTGCGGCCAGGGCAGGTAGACGCCGCCGAGGTCGAGGGTCTTCCCGCCGAGCCAGGACACCTGGAGGCTGCGGTAGTCCGGCGTGAACAGGTACTGCGCGACGCCCTGGAGCAGGATCGCCAGGCCGAAGGTCGCGAAGATCTGCACCATGCCCTGGTTGGCCTTGGCCCGCATCGCGAAGCGGACCACGCCGAGGTAGACGGTGCCGCCGAGGACGAACATCAGCGCGGCCACGAGCGGCATCAGCACGATCGGATCGAGCCCCGACACGACGACGAGCCCGAAGGTCAGGTACATCGCCAGCATCAGGAATTCGCCGTGGGCGAAGTTGACCACGTCCATCAGGCCGAAGATCAGCGACAGGCCGACCGCGACGAGGCCGTAGATCAGCCCGGTGAGCAACCCGCTCGCCAGCACCTGCACGAGGGCTTGCATCGTCATCGGCATGATCCCGCGCAGGTCCGAGGAAGGGGTGATCGGGGGCTGTTCAAGGTCACGCGTGGGCCCTCGCTCCGCGCGCGGCCCGCCCGGTCAGGCGTTCATGGGCCAGATCGGCGGGGCGACGGCGGCGGATTCGGGAAAAACCGTCACGAATTGGGTGCCGACGTACTGGATCAGGACCGGCGTCGCGTCGGGGTTCTGGCCGCCCGCGTCGAAGACCACCTTCTTCCAGGGCATGATCGTGCGCGTGCCGGGAATGTCGGTCGCGGCGAGGGCCGCGCGCAGCTTGGCACCGTCGGTGGAGCCGGCCCGGTTGAGGGCGTCGGCGAGCACGAGCATCGCCGTGAACTGGCGCGCGGTGTTGTCGTTCAGGTCGCGATCGGCGCGCTTCTTGAACATCTCGTTGACGATGCCGACCGAGGGCCGCTTGGCGGCGAGGTCGAGGGAGAAGCTCGCGCGCGAGATCAGGCCCTGGAGCTTGTCACCGACCGCGTCGTAGACGGATTTCTCGGAGAATCCCGCCGCCTGGGCGATGATGGCCTTCGGCTTGTAGCCGAGTTCGCCCATCGTCTTGGTGAGTAGGATGGCGTCGTTGGTGTAGCAGGTCGGCAGCAGCACGTCGGCGCCCGCGGACTTGAGCGCCTGCACCTCGGCGGTCAGCGAGGGCGAGTTGCTCTTGTACTTCACGTCCGCGGCGATTCTGTAGCCGCGCTCGTTCGCGAGCTTGCGCTGCACGTTGGACGAGTCGATGCCGTAGATCGTGTCTTCGTAGAACAGGGCGACCGAGTCGATCGCCTTGCCCTGCTTGCGCAGCCCGTCCATGAAATCGAACATCGCCGCCGAGAACATCTCGTCGTTGGCGGCCGGCCGGAAGAAGTACTTCAGGTTCCGGCGGCTCAGGCTCGGCGAGGAGGAATCGGCGCAGACGAAGGGCACGCCGTAGCGCTCGCACACCGCGCTCACGGTGGCCGAGACGCTGGACTGGTAGGCGCCGACGATCGCGATGACCTTGTCCTGGGTGATCAGGCGCTCCGCCTCGGCGCGGCCCTTCTGCGGATCGCCCTGGTGGTCGGCGATGACGAGGCGGATCTTGGCGCCGCCGAGCCCTTCGAGGCCGGCGCCCTTGGCGGCGGGCAGGTCGAGGTCGTGGCTCGCGTTGATCACGTCGAGGGCCGTCTCGAAGGCGCGGCGGGCATCGACGCCGTTCTGGGCGCTGGCGCCGGACAGGGCGTACAGCACGCCGACCACCACCTCGTCGGCGGCCGCCGCGCGCTGGGACCCGAGGCCTGCGAGCGCCAGGGCGCCAGCGGCCAGAATTTCGCGACGACGCAGCATGGGGCGTTCTCCAAAGGATACGGGAATCGCAATGCGGGATTCACGCCATCGCGAATTCGGCGTTCAGCCGGTCGGTGATGAGCATGCAGCCCGGCGCGTGGGTGATGGCGAAGTCCGGGCGGGCCGCCGCGATCACCGATTGGGGGGTGACGCCGCAGGCCCAGAAGACCGGAATCTCGTCGGCGCCGATCCGCACCGGGTCGCCGTAATCGGGGGCGCCGAGGTCGCGGATGCCGATCAGGTCCGGCCGGGCGAGATGGACGGGGGCGCCGTGGACCCGGGGATAGCGGGCGGTGATCTCCACCGCGCGGATCGCCTGCGCCGGGGTGAGCGGGCGCATCGAGACCACCATCGGCCCGGCGAACGGCCCGGCCGGGGCGCACGGGATGTTCGTCCGGTACATCGGCACGCGCACGCCCATCTCGACGTGGCGCAGGGGCAGTCCGCCCGCGACGAGGGCGGCCTCGAACGAGAACGAGCAGCCAATCACGAAGGCCACGAGGTCGTCGCGCCAGAGGTCGGCGACCTCCGTCCGCTCCCCGACCACCGCGCCGTCGCGCCAGATGCGGTAGCCGGGTATGTCGGTGGCGAGGTCGAGGTCGAGACCAAGCTCTGGGATCGTGCGGCTGCCGGGGCGCGACTCGCCGATCACCGGGCAGGATTTCGGATTGCGCTCGGCGAACAGGCGGAACTCATCCGCCAGCCGCGCGGGGAAGACCGCGAGGTTTCCCTGGACGTAGCCGTCCGCGACGCCCGCCGTGCTGCCGGGGATCGTCCCGTCGCGGCAGGCGAGCCGGCCCTCGAGGCCGCTCAAGCGCGCGCGTGACGCCGGATCGCTCGTGGACATCGTCGCCGTTGACGCCATCACCGAACTCCTGTGCCTTCGTATGCGGCAAGCCTATCCGATGGGCAGTGGACGTCGAATTATCTTTTCTCATCGCAATCCATAAGCCTGGCTTATCGACGGCTGCACCAGTCGACGGCGACGCTGCGCGCGATCTCGGCGGCCGCCGCCGGGAGCCGATGATCTGGCACATTCTCGTAGGTTGCGGTGAAATCGATGTCCGGAAGACGGACGGTGGTGTCGAGGACGCGCAGACGCCCGTCCGCGAGTTCGGCGCGCACGGTCTCTGCGGGGATCACGCCGACCCCGATCCCCTCCACTGCCATGCGGACGATCGTCGAGAGCGAGGCGCTGCTGTAGAGCCGCGGCGGCGGCAGATGGGAGCGCGCCAGGATCTCGCGCAGCTGGGCATAGGGGTTGGTGTTGCGGGGATAGGTGATCACGGGGTGCCGGACCAATTCTGCCAGGCCGATCGCCCCGGCGCCGAAATCGAGGCTCGGCGCGGCGATCCAGGCGACCGAGAACCGGCAGAGCGGGACGTTGATCAGATCCGGCGCCGTGATCGGTCCGACGAGGAACGCGAGGTCGAGTTCGTGGCGCGCGAGCGCGTCGCGCATGTTCGGCGAGACGTCGACCGACAGGTCCACGGCCACGCCCGGATAAGTCCGGCTCATCACCTCGATGAACGGCATGAGCCACGTGTGGACCAGGGTCTCCGATGCGCCGAGCCGCAGCACGCCGGTCGTCGCCGTGGGGTTGGCGACGGCGCCCATCATCTCGGTGCGCAGGCGCAGGAAGCGCTCGGCATAGCTCAGGAGTTCGCGGCCCTTGGGCGTGAGGACGACGGTCCGGGCGTTGCGCTCGAACAGCGGCAGGCCGAACTCCCGTTCCAACGCGGCGATCCGCTGCGAGACCCCGGGCTGCGTCATGTTCAGTCGCTCGGCCGCACGGCTGAAGCTGCCGAGCGTCGCGGCCCAGTAGTAGACGTCGAGGCTCTTGAAGTCCGGCATGGCGCTCCGGATGCAGGGCGTGGGCCGTTCAGGATGGACACCCAACCTCGGGGGCGATGGAATACCCGTGTCGTCGGCCTGTCCATGGCCTCGCTCCGGCGACGCGGGTCCCGGGGCCGTTCGCGGGCTCGTGCAACCTCCACAGGGCGTCCGTGTTGTCGACCGCACCAGCGGGACGCGCCGCCTCTGCGCGGCGGCCTTGCGTCGGCGAGCGCACCAGCCCCTGCCAACGAGGCGTCCATGACCGATCCGACGCCGTTGCCATCCGAGGTCGGGAACGCCCGTCGCCTCGACGCCCTGCGCGACTATGCCATCCTCGACACGCCCCCCGAACAGGGGTTCGACGACATCGTCGAGCTGGCCCGCTTGACCTGCGCGGTTCCCGTATCCCTCGTCAGCCTCGTGGCGGGCGACCGACAGTGGTTCAAGGCCCGCTCAGGCTTCGACCCCTGCGAGACCACCCTGGACAAGTCGGTCTGCGCGCATGCCCTGGCCGAGCCTGGCCTCCTGGTCATTCCGGACCTGACGCAGGACCCGCGGACGCGCGACAACCCGCTCGTGACCGGCGAGCCGCATCTGCGCTTCTACGCCGGGGCTCCCCTGCAGGCGCCGGGCGGGGAGCGCCTCGGCAGCCTATGCGTGATCGACCTGGAGCCGCGCCCGGCCGGGCTGACCGCCCCCCAGGCCACGGCGCTGCGGGCGCTGGCCGGGCAGGTCATGACCCAGATGGACCTGCGCCGGGCCATGGCCGAGCGCGAGCGCGTCCTCGCGGGACAGGCGGCGCTGATCGCGCAGCAGAACGCGCTGATCTCGACGCAGGCCGCCATCACCCGGGCGAACGGGGACCGGGACGTCATCCTCGACGTCCTCGTGGCCGGCGCCATGGAGGCCGTGCCCCAGGCCGAGGGCGGCGTCATCGAGATCCGCGAGGGCGACGAACTCGTCTACCGCTCGACGCGCGGGACGCTGGCGGACCATGCGGGCCTCCGGGTGCCGGTCGACGGCAGCCTGTCGGGCCATTGCCTCAGGACCTCGAAGCCGGTGCTGTGTCCGGACGCCATCCTGGACCCGCGGGTCAGGCAGGAACTCAACCCGATGCTCGCCCTGCGCTCGGCCGTGTGCGTGCCCATCACCCGCGGGAACGAGACCATCGGCGTCCTGAAGCTCCAGTCGAGCCGCCCCGACGCCTTCACGGGCCGGGAGCTCCGCGTCGCCGCCCTCTTCGCCGGGACCGTCCCGGCGGGCTTGGCCGAGGCCGGCGAGGCGGAGGCGCGGCGCGGCATCCGTGCCGGCGAGGCGACCTTGCGCACCGTGATGGAGACGCTCCCCGTCGGCGTCCTGATCGCGCAGGCCCCGTCGGGCCGCATCGTCGGGCACAACGCGCGCGCCGCCGCCATCCTCGGGCACGGGCTGACCCCGGCGCAATCCGGCGACGGGCCCGCCCGCTGGGTCGGGTTCCACCCGGACGGGAGTCCCGTCGGTCCGGACGAATGGCCGCTCCTGCGGGTGACCCGTGACGGCGAGCGCCGGGCCGAACTGGAGGTCGACTACCAGCGCGGCGACGGAACACGGGCCTGGATCAGCTTCACCGGCGCACCGATGTTCGATCACGATGGCCACCAGATGGGAGGCGTGGTGGTCGTCACCGACATCGACGGGCGCAAGCGCAACGAGCTTGACCTCGCCGCCGCCAAGAAGGCGGCCGAGGAGGCCAACCGGGCCAAGAGCGAGTTCCTGGCGAACATGAGCCACGAGCTGCGCACCCCGCTCTCGGCGGTCATCGGCTATTCCGAGATGCTCCAGGAGGAGATGGAGGATCTCGGCCAGGATGACCTGCTGCCCGATATGCGCAAGATCGAGGCGAACGCGCGCCACCTGCTCGGGCTCATCAACGACGTCCTCGACCTCTCCAAGATCGAGGCGGAGCGGATGGAGACCTACGTCGAGGACGTCACGGTCGAGGCCGTGGTCCGCGACGTCGCCTCGGCCGTGGAGGCCCTGGTGGCCCGCAAGGGCAACACGCTGACCCTTGATCTCGGCACCGCCCTCGGCACGGCGCGCACCGACGTGACCAAGCTGCGGCAGTGCCTGATCAACCTCCTGAGCAACGCGGCCAAGTTCACGGAGGGCGGGCAGGTCACGCTGTCGGCGGCGCGGGACGAACGAGACGGCGCCGCCTGGCTGACGTTCGCGGTCTCGGATACCGGTATCGGCATGACCCCCGAACAGCAGTCGCGGCTGTTCGAGCGCTTCACCCAGGCCGACGCGTCGACCACGCGCAGGTTCGGCGGCACCGGCCTCGGCCTGTCCATCACCCGGGCGTTCGCGGGGATGCTGGGCGGGGACATCGCGGTGGCGAGCGAGCCGGGGCGGGGCACGACCTTCACGGTCTCGGTGCCGGCGCGCATCACCGGCACGAACGACGCGGTGCCGCCTGCCGTCGACGATGCCACCCCCAAGGCCGTCGATGCGACCGGCGACGGCGCCGTCCTGGTCATCGACGACGACGCGGCGACGCGGGAACTCCTGGCCCGCTTCCTGGAGCGGGACGGATACCGGGTCGCGGTGGCTGCGGACGGCCGGGACGGCTTGGCGTTGGCCCGGAGCCTCGCGCCGAGCGTCATCCTCCTCGACGTGACGATGCCCCAGATGGACGGTTGGGCGGTCCTGGACGCCATCCGGGGCGACGCGGCCCTGCACGAGACGCCCGTCGTCATGGTGACGGTCCTCGACGAGCAGACCCGCGCCTACGCGCTCGGGGCCACCGACTACCTGCAGAAGCCGGTCGACTGGAACGCACTCCACACCGTGATGGACCGGTTCCGCCCACAGGCCATCGCCGCGGACCGAGGCCCGCCTAGAGCCCTGCCCGATCGCGCTGCAATCGGGCAGGGCTCTCAGCCTCTGTTGTGACGCGCTCTCCTGCGCCGAACCGGTCTCCACTTCGGCGGAGCGCGCCCTAGTCGATGACCTCGACCACCCGGCGCGTGCGCGGGTCCACCAGCACCGGGTGGTCGTTCACGACCGTGTAGTTGTAGCTCGGCAGGGCAAACTCTGGGGGCACGTCGTAGTAGACGACACCGTCCTCGGGGAGCACGGTCCCGACTTTCAGGGTGCCCGGATAGGCGAAGGAGGGGCGCCGCTCGCCCGTGGCGTAGATGCGGAAGCGCTCACGCCGGTCGATGCCGAGGATGCCGTTGGCCGTCCCGACCGCCGCCCCGACCGCACCGCCGACGACGGCCCCCAGGGGACCGGCGATCATCGCGCCGCGGTTCGCACCCTCCTGCGCGCCGCGTTCCAGCCCCTGGGCCTGGGCGGCCGCCGCCCACGCCAACGTCGCCGCCGCGACGGCCAGTCGAATCTTGCCTGCCATCTTCCATTCCTCCTGATGCCGGTGGGCCCGGCGGCGGCGTTGCGTGCCGGTCCGGCGGTTCAACGGCCGCCGGTCACGGCCCGCACGGGTGCGCCGGCCAGGTCGACCGTCGAGCCGACCGCATCCCGCAGGCCCGAGCCGACGTTGGACAGGTGCTCGCCGTAGGTTTCGCGCGTCTGCGGATCGACGATGGCCACCGGGGCCGCGACCGCCAGCGCCGCGCCGGTCGCGACCGTGGACGCGGCCCCGGCCGCCGTGCTCACCAATTTGTCCCCGAAGCCGACCTGCCCGTCCGAGATCGGCTGTCCGTCCGCGAGACGCTTGCCCAGCAGGGCGACGACGTCCCCGGAGGCGAACTTGCCGTGGTTCAGCGGGTCGTCGCCCTTCACGGAGGAAAGGTTCAGGACGTCGATGTTCTGGCGCGCCAGTTCGGTCCTGTAGGGCTCGGCGTTGGGATTGATGGCCCCCAATCGGATGCCGTCACCCCAGACCAGCCGCGACACGGCCAGGGCCTGGTCGTCGCCGGACACCATCAGGGTCAGGCGCGGCCGGTTCGGGCCCATGTCGCGAAAGGCCTCGCGGGCGAGGTCCATGTCGACGTCCGGGGCGGCGAGAATGACATTCCGGATCTTGGGCGCCACGCGCCGGTCGCGGATGGCCATCTGGCGCAGGCTTTCCAGCGTCAGCCAGTTCCCCATGGAGTGGGCCAGCACCGTGACTTCGCCGACGTTCGGGTCCCTGGAGAGGTCCCGCAGCAGCGTCTCCAGACCGTTGCGCGAGAAGTTGGTGCTTTCCCGGTCGTAGCCGTAGGCGAGCACCGACCCCTTGGACGGCCACGTGAACAGCACCGGGGCGACCGTGGCCCCGGAATCGTGGACGATCTGCGCGAACCGGAAGACGGCGTCCTCGAACTTGTTGTTGAAGCCGTGCACGAACACCAGCACGTGGCGCTTCGCGCCGCGCCGGACGGCCCGGCCGGTCCAGGCGGCGACCTTCGCGCGGTCGACCGGCTCGGCGCGAAGCGCCACGAAGTCCGTGGCCGGATTGCCGGGCAGCGATTTCGGCCACTGCACCGTGCCCGGCTGCCGGGTGGCGTCCGGCGGGATGGAGACCGCAAGGTCCGTGTAGGTCACCGCATCGCCGCGCTCGCCGGAAAACAACACGCCCCGATCGGCGGCCGACTTGCGGGTGGTCGCCACCAGCATGTCGACCCGCGCGGTGCCGGGAACGGGCTCGGTCGCGGTGACGGGCAGCAGCACACCGGTCGGACGCCCGGCGCAGGCCCCGGAGCCCAGCAAGGGCAGGAGGACGGCGAAGACCGGTCCCGTCCGACCCATCCGTTGAAACCGCACGCGCATCCGTCCCCCCGACCCGGACCCCTGGGCAGCGTTGGACGGGCGAATGGTTAAGCGACCGTCAAGGCGTAGGGGCCTTGGAGGGCGATTGCGGCGGCTGGCGGACGAAGGCCCGGTGCATGCGGGGCCGCGTTGTCGCAGCGCGGCCCCCGTCCTTCAGGCCGCGACAGGGGCGGTGGACTGATCCGGCCTCGTCCGCACGAACGTGATCCGGACGCCGGGGCAACAAGAGCGCGGTCCGATCGTTCTGACGCGACGGTTCGGCCCGACCGATCTCAGATGCGCCGCCCACGGGGCGGAGGTCGCGGCGACATCCGATGGAGGCGGACACCTTGCACGTTTTCGGGATCGACTGGGTCGGCGTGAATGCCGAGAATGGTCGCAAACTCATCCTGTCCCTCGCCTTCATCGCGGTCATCGTCGGCGGAGGCCTGGGGCTGCGTTCGCTGGTCGGCCGCGTCCTGTCCCGGTCGGATCATGCGAGCGTTCAGACCCGATTCTGGACGCGCCAGGGCGTCAGTCTCCTCTCGGCGGCCCTGCTGATCCTCGGCCTGATGTCGATCTGGTTCGATGACCCGACCCGGCTCGCCACCGCCTTCGGCCTCGTCTCGGCGGGACTGGCCTTCGCCCTGCAGCAGGTCATCACCGCGCTGGCCGGCTACTTCGTCATCCTGCGGGGGGCAACCTTCACGGTCGGCGACCGCATCTCCATGGGGGGTGTGCGCGGCGACGTCATGCGCCTCGGATTCATCCAGACCACCATCATGGAGATGGGTCAGCCGCCCGCGGTCCAGGGCGCCGATCCCGCGATGTGGGTGCGCAGCCGGCAGTTCACCGGGCGCATCGTCACCGTGAGCAACGCGAAGATCTTCTCGGATCCGGTCTACAACTACACCCGCGACTTCCCGTTCATCTGGGAGGAGATCGCCATCCCGGTCAGCTACGCGGACGACCGGACCAGGGCCGAGGCCATCCTCCTCGACGCGGCGCGCCGGCATGCCATCGATCCGTCCCTCATGGCCGCCGAGGCGAAGGCGCGGCTTGAGGCCCGGTTCGGGGTCGAGCCGCTCGACCTCGAACCGCGGGTGTTCTGGCGCATCACCGACAACTGGCTCGAACTGAGCGTGCGCTTCATCCTCGGCACCCACCAGATCCGCGGGGTCAAGGACGCGATGAGCCGGGACATCCTGGCCGGCTTCGACGCGGCCGGCATCGGTATCGCCTCGGCCACCTATGACATCGTCGGTCTGCCGCCGATCCGACTGGCCCGGGAGCGGCGCCCGGCGCCCACCGAACCCGCATCGTTCGATCCCGGCGCATGAAGGTGCTCCGACCCCGGCAGGACCGTCCGCCCGCCAATGTCTGGAGGCCGGGGGTAACAAGCGGTGCCGCCCTTGCTGTCGGCTCTCCAGGATCTGGTCGTCGCCGGCCTACGACCGCGACGGGCGCCAAGCCGAACGGACGCCAAGCCGAACGGACGCCAAGCCGAACGGGCGCCAAGCCGAACGGACGCTTCGGCTCGGGTATCCGCCCGGTGCCCGTCAGGCGCGACGCGCGTTCCAGAAGACGAACTGGCCGTCGACGATGTCCTGGAGATCGCGCCGGAAGGCCGTCCGGTAGAAGTACTGGCCGGTCGGCAGGTACGGCACGTCGCGCATCGCCAGGGTCTGCATCTTGGCCGCGATCGCTTGCCGCGCCGCCTGATCGGGGGCCTCGATCCAGGCCTCGCGCAGGCTCTCCAGCTCGGGCAGGTTCGGCCAGCCGAAGAAGCCCTTCTCGCCGCCGCAGCGCAGCACCTGCTCCACCACCGGATTGGCCATGTCGAGGCCGGTCCAGGTCGTGTTGAAGATGTTCCAGCCGCCCTGATCGGGGGGCGCCTTGCTGGCGCGGCGCGTGACCAGCGTGCCCCAGTCGGACACGACGTACTGCACGTTCATCCCGAGGCGCCGCAGCAGGTCGTTCATGACCTCGCCGAGGGCGCCGAGCACGGGGTTCTCGCTCGTCGACATGAGCACGACGCGCTCGCCCTTGTAGCCCGCCGCCACGAGGTCGCGCTTCGCCTTCGCCAGATCGCGCGGCCCGGTGAGGACGGACAGGCCCGCATCGGTGGCCATCGCGGTGCCCGGGGTGAACAGGCCGACATCCTTGCGCCACAGCTTCGGGTCGTCGCCGGCCGCCGCCCCCATGAAGTCCGCCTGCGACAGGGCCGCCAGGACCACCCGCCGGATCGCGGGATTGTCGAAGGGCGGATAGAGGTGGTTCATGACGCCGGTGCCGAGGTTGCCGAGCGGCGAGGCGAGCTGCGTGGTGATCTCCGGGCTGGCCTGGAGCGTCGGCACGAGATCGCTGATCGGGTTCTCCCACCAGTCGACCTCGCCGTTCTGGAGGGCGGCCGCCGCGGTGCCGGGATCCGGCATGACCTGCCACTCGACCCGGTCGAAATGGACGCGCTTGGGCCCCGCCACCCACGACACGGTGCCGTCCGCCCGGGGCCGGTAATCCGGGTTGCGGTCGTAGACCACGCGGGCCCCGACGAGGCGCTCCTTGGTGTTGAAGCGGAACGGGCCGGAACCGATCACCTCGGGGATCTGCTGGGCCGGGTCGATGGCGGCGAGGCGCTCCGGCATGATGACGAGGACCGGCGGGCCGAGCTTCGCCAGGGTCTCCAGCATCAGCCCGTAGGGGCGCTTCAACCGGATGACGAAGGTCCGGTCGTCCGGTGCCTCCAGGGCGTCGGTGCGGGCCATCAGGGCCTGCCCGAGGCTGTCGCGCTGCGCCCAGCGCCGGATCGACGCGATGCAGTCGCGGCTCCGCACCGGCTCGCCGTCGTGGAATTTCAGCCCCTCACGCAGGCGGAAGGTCCAGCGCCGCCCGTCATCCTCGACCGTGTGGCCCTCGACCATCTGCGGTTGCGGCGTGAGCTGCGCGTCGAGGCCGTAGAGCTGGTCGAACACCATGAGCGCGTGGTTGCGCGTGATGTAGGCCGTGGTCGTCACGGGATCGACGATGGTCAGGTCGGATTGCGGCACGAAGCGCAGGACGCGCGCCCGGTCGCCCTGGGCCAGGGCCGGGCGGGCCGGCAGGAAGGGGACGGCGGCCGCGGCGGCGGCACCGCCGAGGAAGGTTCGTCGCAGCATGGAGGTCACTCCTGGCTTTCCGGATCAGGCGGGCGGGGACGGTTGCGCCGGGCGGCTCGTTTGGCGAGGCCAACTTCTGCGGGTGCGCATCCAACGGGAGCGCAACCTGCAAGGTCCGTTCCCGCCGCCGGTCAGGGGGTGCCGACCGTCTCCTCGGCGGTCCGGCGCAGGGCCGCGCGGTCGATCTTGCCGGTCGAGGCGAGCGGCAGCGCCTCCACGAACCAGACCCGGCGCGGGTGCTGGTAGGCCGGCGCGTGGGCGAGCGCGTGGGCCTTGAGGGCGGCCTCGTCGACCGCGGTGCCGGGCCGGCGGACCACGAAGGCGACGGGCTTGGTGCCCTTGATGGCATCCGCCACCGGAACCACGCAGGCCTGGAGCACCGCGGGATGGCGCTCCAGCACCAGCTCGACCTCGCCGGGGAAGATGTTCTCGCCGCCCGAGACGAACATGTCGTCGGTCCGGCCGAGGAAGGAGAAGAACCCGTCCGCGTCGCGGCGGAACACGTCGCCGGTGTCGTAGAACCCGTCCGCCGTGATCGGGACGGGCACGTCCGGCCGGTTGTGGTAGCCCAGCATGATCGCGGGGCTCTGCATCTGCAGGACGCCCGTCTCCGGCGCGTCCGGACCGACGAGGCGCACCGCGACCTGGGGATGCCGTGCGCCGACCGACGCGACCGGCGTCGGCAGGCCGTCCGGATGGTCGCCGAACACGACGGGGCCGCCCTCGGTGGTCCCGTAGGCGTTGAGGATGCGGGCGTTCGGCAGCAGGGCGCGGATCTGCCGGGCGAGGGTGTCGTTGACCGGCGCCGAGCCCATCCGCACCGTCCGCACGCCGGTCAGGTCGGCCTCCGCCAGGAGATCCCGCTCCCGCAGCATCATGGCGATCATCGGCGGCACGGCGGTGAGCCACGTGCAGCGGTGCCGGTCGATCGCCGCGATGTAGGCCCGCGCCTCGAACTGCGGCAGCAGCACCATCGTGGCCCCCGCCGCGCAGACGAGGAGCGCCAGGGCCAGCGCGTTCATGTGGTAGAGCGGCGCCGCGACGAGCAGCCGGTCGTCGCGCAGGTCCGTCTCGGCGGCGCGGGTCCGCGCCACCCAGAGGTGGCTGGCATGGCTCAGCCGCACGCCCTTCGGCCGGCCCGTGGAGCCGGACGTGTAGAGGAACAGGGCCGCCTCGTCGGGCTCGGGCACGATCGGCGCGAAGGGCCCGGGATCGAGCCAGGCCTTGAAGCCCTCCGGCCCCTCGTCGTCGAACCCGGCGACCCGGACCTCGGGGCCGAGCCCCGCCAGCATCCCCCGGCGCGGGCCGTCGCAGAGCACGAGCCGCGCCCCGCAATCGGCGAGCACGGTGGCGATCGTGGCCGGCGGGAACTTGTGATTGACCGGGACCGGGACGACGCCAGCCCGCATCGCGCCGAGCAGGGCCGCGATCGTGTCGGGCCGGTTGGCCGAGAGGATCGCGATCCGCGCGCCGCGGGCGATCCCGCCGCGCAGGAGACCGCGGGCGAAGGCGTCGGCCGTCGCGTCGAGGCCGGCGCGGGTCATCACCGTGGGCTCGGCATCGGGGCCGACGCCGATGATCAGCGGCCTGTCCGGCGGCCCGGACCGATCGACGAGATCGCCGAGATTGGTCGCACCCGTGGCCGTGCGCGTCATGGGGCCGCCCTGCAGGGGAGACGAAGGTCGAAGGCCGGCAGCGTCAGCGTGGCCGTATCCGGCTCGTGCCGGACCCAGGCCGCCTCCGGGAGGGCGGACGCGCGGGCTTCGAGGGCGTCGAGGCTTCGAACGCGCAGGGCAAGGGCGGCGAAACGGGCGGCCGGCCCCGGCACGATCGCGACCCGCGTGTCCCCGAGCCGGATGGTCCAGCCCGTGTCGGCGCCCTCGGCCGGCGCGCCGCAGGCCGCCGCGTAGAGGGCGGCGTCGGCCTCCGGCACCGGGCTCTCGACCGTCAGCGCGTCGATCCCCGAAAACCCGTTCGGATGGTCGAGCCATTCGGGCCGCCAGACGAGATCCGGGGTCAGGTGCTCGCAATGGTAGAGGCGCCCCGCCGGAAACTGGTGGGCCGGCACCCGCACCGTCCGGAACCGGGCCTCGTCCGCCCGGCCGTCGACCGTCACGGGGCGCGAGAAGGCGACGGGCGGTCCCGCCGCCAGCCCCGCCGCGGCGAGGCGGGCGTGGGTCGCCGCGGCGTCCCGGCTCGCCACCACGAGCCCGTTCAGGCCGAACGGGCTGTCGAGAACGTCCTGCCTCTGCGGGCCGGTCTCGGGGACGCCGACCAGCTCCAGGTAGGGTCCCGCCGTCATCATCAGGTGGTTGATGGAGCCGAGCGAGTGGTGGCCGCGCGGCGTCAGCCGGAAGCCGAGGGCGGCGAACAGGTCCGCCGCCTCGTCCATCCGTCGCAGGACGTTGACCACCACATGGTCGAGGGCCCCGTCCGCCGGGGCGGCGCGGTGCGGTCCGCTCATTTCGCCGGCGCGGTCATGTAGACGCCGCGGCCGCTCGCGAGCAGGCGTCCCGCGTCGTCGAGGATCTGCGCCTCGGCGACCGAGAGCTGGTTGCCGAACTTCACCACCGTGCCGCGGCAGGTGAGATCGCCCTGCATCGCGGCCCGGTGGTAATCGACCCGCAGGTCCACGGTGGGGACGCCCCGGCCGGTCTTGGAGACCAGCGCCCAGTCGGCGGTCAGATCGACCAGCGTCGCCAGGATGCCGCCGTGCACGTAGCCGCGCTCGGCGTTGACGACCCATTCCGGTCGCCACGTCGCCTTCAGCTCGATCGTGCCCTCGCCGACCGAGACGACCGAGAGGCCGAGCCACTGGTGGAACGGGCCGCGCAGCAGCAGCGCCTCGACCTGCTCCTTGCTGAGGGGGGTGTCGGACATGGCTTTGATCTCCTCGGGTGCGGCTCTCCTTCCCCGCGGATCTCGGGCTTGTCCGAGATCCGCTTCCTGTCTGCCCCGATCGGGCAAGCCCGATCGGGGTGGGGAGGCGTTGGAGGTGGGGGTGGTGCAGATGGCACCGCTGCGCTCGATCCTGCGCCACCCCCACCCCCTGACCCCTCCCCGCAAGGGGGAGGGGAAAAGCGCCTCTCCTTGCAGACGGTGGTGCCAGAGCGAGAGGCGCGCCTTCGGCCGGCCGCTCAGGGGGTGACGACGATCTTGCCCATGACCTCGCGGTCGCGGATCATCCGCAGGCCCTCGGCGGCCTCTTCCAGGGGCAGGACCTTGTCGATGGTGGGCTTCAGCGTGCCGGCCTGGATCATGTCCATCAGGGCCGATAGGTCGTCGTCGTAGAAGCTGTTCGAGCCGATCACCTTGAGCTCGAAGCTCCAGATGTAGCGGAGATCCTCCTTGGGATCGTGCCCCGCGGTCGCGCCGCAGACCAGCAGCGTGCCGCCGCGCTTCAGGCACTTGAGCGAGGGCACCCAGGTGTCGCCGCCGGTGAAGTTGATCACCACGTCGACGCCGCCCTCGTAGGTCCGGCGCTGCGGCTTGCCGTAGGTCTGGATCGCCCATTTGGAGAAGTCGGTCTCGCGGTAGTTGACCACGTGGTCGGCGCCGAGCGCCGTCAGCGCCGCCATCTTCTCCGCGCTGCCCGCGCAGGCGATGACCTCGGCGCCGAGCTGCTTGGCCAGCATCACGCAGCCCGTCCCGACGCCGCCGCTGGCGCCGAGGATCAGGACCCGGTCGCCGGCCTTCACGGTGTTGTGGGTGATCAGCATGCGGTGGGCCGTGCCGTAGGCCACCGGCAGGGAGGCGGCGTCCGCGTAGCTCACGTCCGGCGGCATCGCGATGAGCTGGCCCGTCGAGACCCGGCAATACTCGGCCATGCCGCCGTCGAGCATCTCGCCCATCAGGCCCTTGGCCTTGTTGAGCGGGTTGACCAGCACCCGGTCGCCGACGTGCCACTCCGTGACGCCCGCGCCGAGCGCGACGACCTGTCCGGCCATGTCGAGGCCGATCACCACCGGCATCGGCACCTTGATGCCCGGCATGCCCTTCACGGTGAACACGTCGTGGTAGTTGAACGAAGAGGCGCCGACCCGGATCAGGACCTCCCCCGGCCCGGGGGACGGCTTCGGATAGTCGTCGACCACCTTCAGCGTGTCGATGTCGCCGTGCGCCTCCAGCACCAGCGCCTTCATGGTCTCAGCCATCGTGGAAACCCTCTTCTGCAGGTCGGAAAGGCTACGGGATCGTCTTCGACCGCTCGTAGGGGCCGGGAACCAGCGCCGCGTCCGGCAGGCTGCCTTGGACGACGCCGACCGCCTTGAAGACCTCGAACTCCCGCTTCAGCGAGGCGATGTCGGCGGGCTCCAGGCTGACCGTGTAGATGCCGTCCCAGAGGCCCGCGTAGGCGGCGGCGTCGGCGTCGCTCAGGTTCGCGGCCGCCTTCAGGATCCTGGCCACCCCGGGCTTGTCGGCCTTGCCGAAGGCGTAGGCCTTGCGCATCGCGGCCACGACCTTCGCGGGCGCATCCGGGTTCTCAGTCATCCAGGCGTTGCGCATCAGGCCGACACCGAGGATCGGCGGCGCGTCCTGCCGGGTGAGGCGCTTCCATTCCTCCCGGAAGGTGCCGAGGCGGCGCAGCTTGACGTCCGGCAGGAGCGCCAGGGTCACGGTGCGCAGGGCCGCGGCATCGATGTCCTTCTGGACGAGGAATTGCGCGAGCCGGGAGTCGTTGCCGGGCACCGCCTGGTAATCGGCGGGCTTGAGGCCGTGATTGGTCTCCAGGATCGCCGCCGCGATGGCGGCGGTGCCGCTGCCGGCCGGCGAGGTGCCGATCTTCTTGGCCTTGAGGTCGGCCATCGTCTTGATCGGCGAGTCCTCAAGGACCACGAAGTCGAGGTCGGCCACCTGGGTCGCCAGGACGATGCGCATCGGCAGCCCGTCGGCGGTGACGCTCAGCGCCGTCCCCGCGCTCGCCGCGATCGCGAAATCGATGGCCCCGGCCGCCATGGCCTTGGTGGGGGCGTTCACGTCTGGGAACTTGACGTACTCGGGCGTCAGGCCCTCCTTCTCCATGAACTTGCCGGCCTCCAGCACGGCGCCGAAGCCGAGGCTGATGCCGGAACTCCAGTAGCCGATGCGCACCGTCTCGGCGTGTGCGAGGCCGGGCAGGCCGAAGGCGCAGAGCGCGGCGGCGGCGAGGACGCGGATCCGGTTCAAGGCGTTCTCCAGGACGGGGGATGGGAGGGCGTCTGGCGGGCGGGTCCCCGCGCGGCGGCCGTCATGGCTGCGCCGCCTTCTTCCAGGCGAACAGGCGCTGTTCCGCCGGCTTCAGGACGAGCGTCTCGATGCCGATCATCAGGGCGACCAGGGTGAGGGTCCAGGCGAAGACCTGATCGGTCTGGACGAGGTCGGCCGCCTGCCGGAGGCGGTAGCCGATACCGCTGCTCGCCCCGAGCGATTCCGCCACGAGGACGACCCGGGCCCCGAAGCCGATGGCGAGGCGCGCGCCCGCGAAGAAGGCGGGCAGGATCGTCGGCAGGTAGATCTTGGTCAGCACCTTGCGGCGCGGCATCCGGAAGGTGCGGGCGAGCTCGAGATGCTCGGTGCTGACCGTGCGCGTGCCCTGCCAGACATTGGTGAGGATCAGCGGCATCGCGGTCATGAACACCACGAAGATCGTGGTCCAGTTCGAGAGGCCGAACCAGATCAGCGCGAAGATCGCCCAGATCGCCGACGAGACGGTGTTGGTCACGGTCAGCACCGGCTCGAAGAACCGGCCGAGGCGGGGGCTCGCGCCGAGCAGCAGGCCGAGCGGCAGGCCCACCAGGGCCGCGAAGGCGAAGCCGGCGCCGATCCGGCCCAGGGTGATGCCGAGATCGGCGGCGAAGCTCGGCGTACCGACGAGGCCGAGCCACGTGTGCCAGACCCGCGCGGGGCTCGGCAGGACGAAGCTCGGCGCGTGCAGCGATCCGAGCTGCCACGCGGCCAGCGCCAGGGCGAGGAGGGCGAGCCGCTGCAGGAGCAGGCCCGCGCGGCGGCCGGCGACGGACGTCCGCGTCTGCCGGATCAGGCGGGGCGGGGTCTTCACGAGCATCGCGCGCTCGCGGAAGAGAGGCTGATGCGCAGGCGCCGGATCTCCTCGGCGACCTCCGGCGAGAGGGGGTCGCGGGGGTACGGCAGATCGATCGCCCGGACCGTACCGATCCGGCCCGGCCGCGGGTGCAGGACGACCACTTGGCTCGCCAGCACCACCGCCTCCTCGACGTCGTGCGTGACGAAGACCAGGGTCATCGCCCGCAGGTCCGCGATGCGCAGCAGCTCCGCGTGCATCTGGGCGCGGATCTCGGGATCGAGCTTCGAGAACGGCTCGTCGAGGAGCAGGATCTTGGGCTCGGTGACGAGGCTGCGCGCCAGCGCCACGCGGCTGCGCATGCCCCCCGACAATTCGTGCGGGTAGGCGTCGCGGAAGGCTTCGAGCCCGACGAGCCGCAGGGTGGCGTCGACACGCCGCGCCCGCTCCGCCCGGCCCATGCCCCCGGCCTCAAGGCCGAAGGCGACGTTCTGGGCGGCCGTGCGCCAGGGGAGCAGCCGATCCTCCTGGAACATGTAGGTCATGGCCCGCCAGTCGCGGAAGGCGTGCGACGGGATGCCGTTCAGGAGGACGGCACCCTGATCGGGCTCGACCAGTCCGGCGATCATGTTCAGGAGGGTGCTCTTGCCGCAGCCCGACGCGCCCAGGATCGCGACGATCGCGTGCTGCGGGATCGCGATGTCGATGGCGTCGAGGACATGGAGCGGCCCGCCCTCGCGCCGGTCGAACCACTTGCTGACGTGGTCGAGTTCGACGGCGTTCACGGCTCGCCCCCCTCGGCCCGGGACGTCCGCACCGGCGCCACCACGGCGGTGTCGCGCAGGCTGGCGATGACCTTCTCCATCGTCATGGCCCGGAACGTCTCGACGTGGCGGCGCGCCACCAGGGCGGCGCTGTCGGCATCGCCTGCCACCAGATGCTCGATCATCGCGGTGTGGTCGTTCTCGATGTTCGGCCGCACCCCCTGCACGCCGAAGCCGAGGGCGACGAGGCGGGTCATCTCGTCGAGGAGGCCCGACAGCGTCCGGTACAGGCGCCCGTTCCCCGCAGCCGCCGCGATCGCGAGGTGGAAGCCCCGGTTGGCCTCCAGGAAGAAGTCGATCTGGTTGCCCATCTCCACCGTGATCTTGCGGCGGCAGGCCTGCTCCAGGCGCTCGAGATGCGCCCGGTTCACGCGGCCGGCGGCGCCCCGTGCCGCCAGCGGCTCGAGCTCCATCCGCAGGGCGAAGACCTCGTCCACATCCTTCACGGTCACCGGGCTGACCCGGTAGCCGTGCCGCGGCATCGAGCTGACGAGGCCGTCCTGGGCGAGGCGCTGAAGCGCGATGCGGCAGCTCGCCTTGCCGATCGCGAAGCGCTCCGAGACCTCGGCCTCGGTGAAGCGCGTACCGGGCAGGAGGCGGCAGGCGACGATCTCGCGTCGCATCAGGTCGTAGGCCAGATTGCCCTTGTGCGTGGCGTCGGGGACGGCGAGCACCGTCGCCGTCGGGCGAGCGGGCCGGGAGCTGTCATCGCGCATCGTCATGGCACCTCGCCGATCGGGCCTTGAGGTTCCCACAGCAGGCTGTGAGCTGCTCACCACACGCAGAACATGTGCCAACCCGGCGCCGGCCTGGCCGCGCGCCTCCCATCGGTGCGTGGAGCGCCCGCGGACATCGATTTCGGCCGTGCGCCCGGGGGACGTGGAGACGCCGCGTGATCCGCGCAGCACGCTTTGTGGGCACGCCCTGCCCGCGCCAGGGCGTGATGTGCCGAGGGGTTGCCGGGCAGCCCTCTCAAGGTGTTTGCGGACGGACCGGGAGACCAACCAAGCGCGCGCTCCTCCCCCTTGTGGCTACGGGCTACACAGGTTTGAGGCATGCGGCTCGTGACAGGGCGCGACAGGCCCCCTCTCCCGAGCGGGAGAGGGTTGGGGTGAGGGATGAGAACGCGCAGGATCGAGCGCGGGAATGATGCCCCCAACAGGGTGCGCCGGGTTCGGAACGTTCTCGACCCTCACCCTGTCCCTCTCCCGCTCGGGAGAGGGGACCCGCGCCTCGACCTGTCGAGGACGCGCTCGACGGACCGCAAACCTGTGTCGCCCGTAGCCCTTGTGGGGAGGAGTTGGAGATGGGGGTGGTGCAGAAGGCACCGGACCACTCGATCCTGCACCACCCCCATCCCTGGCCCCTCCCCGGAAGGAGATGGAAAAAGTATTATTCCTCAGTATGTCGTAGTCACGGATCGTGACTCTCGCAGCCCGACTAGACAGCTTAAAACGGCTGCCGTTCAACCCGTCTCAGACGCCCGGGCGGGCCCTGGCCGGTGACCAGGATCGGCCGGACGCCGTTTGCCCGGTCTTGGCATCGAAGGTCACGGATGCAACCGTTCGCTGCCGCGGGTGCCGTTCCGGGAACGGGCCCGGAGCCGCGGCGGCGGCGTCATGCGGCAGAGATTGCGCCGAGGCCGGGCAGGCCCGGCGGATCAGGGATTCGGCGGCCCTTCGCCCTGACCCACGATCGGGATACCCTCGATCGGGCATTCCTCGGTCCCGACGCTCTGCCGGGTGATGGCCCGGACGGCGTCGCGGGTTCCGTCGGGATCCTCGATCCAGCGCCGGTAGAAGTCGTAAGGACATTCCGACATCCCGTGCCGGTTCTCCTTCGAGTTGATCATGCCCGTGTAGCCGCGGTGCAGCAGCTTGAAGAGGTGGTTCTCCGACTGGCCGTGGGCGCGGAAATCCCGGATCAGGAACTTCGACAGGGCCGCGTACTGGATGCCCATCTCCTCCTCGCCGCACTCGCCGAGCGTCCGACCGTCGAAGCCGATGATCGCCGAGTGGCCGAAATAGGTGTAGACGCCGTCGAATCCGGCGGCATTCGAGACCGCAACGTAGACGTTGTTGGCGAAGGCCATCGCCTTCGAGATGACGATCTGCTGCTCCTTGGCCGGATACATGTAGCCCTGGCAGCGGATGATCAGCTCGGCGCCGCGCATGGCGCAGTCGCGCCAGATCTCGGGATAATTGCCGTCGTCGCAGATGATCAGGCTGATCTTCAGGCCCTTCGGCCCGTCCGACACGTAGGTGCGGTCGCCCGGATACCAGCCCTCGATCGGGGTCCAGGGCATGATCTTGCGGTACTTCTGCACGATCTCGCCCTGGTCGTTCATCAGGATCAGGGTGTTGTAGGGCGCCTTGTTCGGGTGCTCCTCGTGGCGCTCGCCGGTGAGCGAGAACACGCCCCAGACCTTGGCCTCCCGGCAGGCGGCGGCGAACACCTCGGTCTCGGCGCCCGGGACCGTCGAGGCGGTCTCGTACATCTCGGCGGCGTCGTACATAATGCCGTGGGTCGAGTATTCGGGGAAGATCACGAGGTCGAGGCCGGGCAGGCCGGTCTTCATGCCGACGATCATCCTGCCGATCGCCTTGGCGTTCTCCAGCACCTCCGCGCGGGTGTGCAGGCGCGGCATCTTGTAGTTCACGACGGCGACGCCGACGCTGTCCTGACTGGACGAGATGTCTCCGTGCATCATGGCGTGATGTCCTCCTGACCTGTAAGTCTTCAGCGCTGACGTGCTTCCTCCCCCTTGCGGGGAGGAGTTGGAGGTGGGGGTGGCGCAGAAGGCACCGGGACGCTCGATCCTGAACCACCGCCACCCCTGGCCCCTCCCCGCAAGGGGGAGGGGAAGAGCGTGCGCAGCCCGGAAGGTCGCCTCAGTGGCTGATCATCCAGGGCCTTGCCTTCGGGAAGCTCTTGGCGGCGGCCGGTGCGGCGGTCGTCTTCTTCGGCGAGCAGCAGCCGCAGCCCGCCCCGTGACCGCCCGAGCGCCTGGGCGCGTGGCGGCTGCGCTCGTTGGTGGCGTGGGCGGTCCTGAGGCCTGCATCCATGCCGGCGATGCGCGGCGCGGTGAGGAAGGCGCGCTGGCTCGAGCTGCCGCAATCCGGGCAGGCGTGCGGATCGCGGAACTCGGCCATCGGCCGCATCACCGTGAAGGGCCCGCAGGCCTCGCAGGCGTAGTCGTAGACGGGCATGGGGTGCTTTCAGAGGGGCTGCCGGATCAGATCGCTGCCGGATCAAGCGCGGGTCCCCTCTCCCGTGCGGGAGAGGGACAGGGTGAGGGGCGAGATCTGTCCGGAGAGGTCGCATCCCTCACCCCAACCCTCTCCCGCACGGGAGAGGGGGCAGGTCGCGTCCGGTGAGACCGAAATGCCCACCGGACGACCGGAAGATCACAGATCCGGCGAGAGCGGCATCTGGATCGAGCCGTCGAGGAACTGGGTCGGTCCGTCGGCGCCCGGGTTGATGTCGAACTCGAAGATCTTGGTCGGTATCCAGAGGGTCGCGCAGGCGTTCGGGATGTCGACGACGCCCGAGATGTGGCCCTGGACCGGCGCCGTGCCGAGGATCGAGTAGGCCTGGGCGCCCGAATAGCCGAACTTCTTGAGGTACTCGATCGCGTTCAGGCAGGCCTGCCGGTAGGCGATGTGGACGTCGAGGTAATGCTGGCCGCCGCTCTCGTCGACCGAGATGCCCTCGAAGATCAGGTGGTCGTCGTATTTCGGCGTGATCGGCGACGGCTTGAAGATCGGGTTCTTGATCCCGTACTTCGCCATGCCGTCCTTGATCAGCTCGACCTTGAGATGGACCCAGCCGGCCATCTCGATGGCGCCGCAGAAGGTGATCTCGCCGTCGCCCTGGCTGAAGTGCAGGTCGCCCATCGAGAGGCCGGCGCCGGGGACGTAGACCGGGAAGTAGATCTTCGAGCCGCGCGACAGGTCCTTGATGTCGCAATTGCCGCCGTGCTCGCGGGGCGGGACCGTGCGGGCGCCGGTGGCGGCGGCCGCGTCCTTCGCGTCGCCCTTCAGACGGCCCATATGGGCCGTCGGGCCGAAGGGCAGCGTGGCCAGCGCCGGCACGCGCTCCGGATCGGTGTCGTAGAGCGCCTTCTCGCGGGTGTTCCAGG
Organism: Methylobacterium guangdongense; assembly: GCF_038442355.1. Taxonomy (NCBI): domain Bacteria; kingdom Pseudomonadati; phylum Pseudomonadota; class Alphaproteobacteria; order Hyphomicrobiales; family Methylobacteriaceae; genus Methylobacterium; species Methylobacterium guangdongense. Next base: position 205,861 of record NZ_JBBXMX010000007.1, on the reverse strand, counting down.
TCTCCAGCATCTTGGGATCGGGCAGGCAGCCGATCAGGCCGGGATGGATCAGGCCCGGGAAGCGCACGCCCGGCACGTGGCGGGACTTGGTGAACATGCCCTCGAAGTCCCAGATCGACTTCTGGGCCTGCGGGAAGTGCTCGGTGAGGAAGCCGCCGCCGTTCTTCTTCGAGAAGAAGCCGTTGAAGCCCCACTGGCTCTCGGGCTTGGCGCCGATGTCGAGGAGATCGACCACCAGCAGATCGCCGGGCTCGGCGCCCTCGACGCCGATCGGGCCCGAGAGGAAGTGCACGATCGACAGGTCGATGTCGCGCACGTCGTCGGCGGAATCGTTGTTTTTGATGAAGCCGCCGGTCCAGTCGTAGGTCTCGACGATGAAGTCGGCGCCCGGCTTCACATAGGCGACCATCGGGATGTCCGGGTGCCAGCGGTTGTGCACCATGTCGTTGTCGTAGGCCGATTGCGTGAGATCGACCTTGATCAGCGTCTCGGGCATGTTCTGTCTCCAGCTCCCTAGAACCTTGGGGCGGACCCCATCCGCGCGCCGGTGCGCGAATCTCACCCGCTCGCGAGCAGCTCGTTCAGCGCGTCGTCGAGGACCTTGATGTCGTCCGGGCTGGTGCCGGGCCCGCCCGCGAAATGGCCCCACCACGTGTCGATCACGCGCAGCTCCGCGTTCGGCATGGCAGCCGCCTCGATGGCGTTGTCCTTGGGCGGGAAATACAGATCCGTGGAGGCGGGCATCAGGATCGCCTGGGCGCGGATGGCGCCGAGCGCCGCCATGAAGTCGCCCTTGAAGGTGTCGTTGGCGCTGATGTCGCCGTGCTGCCACGTCCACAGCATGGCGAGCAGGTTGTTGGCGTCGCGTTCGTAGAACAGGCCTTCCCAGAACCCGATCAGGAAGTCCTCAAGCGAGGCGTAGCCCATGTGGGTGATGTCGGCCTCGAGCCGGTAGAAGGTCTGCGACAGGCCCCAGCCGGCATAGACCCGGCCGAAGGCGCGCAGCCCCCGCGTCGGCGGGCTCGTGTACCAGCCCTCCGCCCAGGCGGCGTCGGCCTGGAGCGCCGCCTTGGCGCCCTCCAGGAAGACGTAGTTGTGCCGCGAGCACTTGGCCGAGCCCTGAAACGGCAGGATCTTCGGCACCATGTCGGGGTACATCGACGCCCAGTGGTAGGTCTGGAGCGCGCCCATCGACCAGCCGGTGACGAGCACGAGTTTCTCGATGCCGAAATGCTCGGTGACGAGGCGGTGCTGGGCGCGGACGTTGTCGTAGGCGGTGACGTTGGGGAAGCGCGGCCCGTTCCAGGGCGCAGGCGTGTTGCTCGGCGAGGACGAGAGCCCGTTGCCGAACATGTTCGGGATGATGATGAAGTACTTGTCCGGGTCGAGCGCCTTGCCGGGGCCGATCAGCCATTCGTTCTCGGTGTGCTGGCCCGAGTACCAGGTCGGGTAGACGATGGCGTTGTCCTTGGCGGGGCTCAGAGTCCCGAAGGTCTTGTAGGCGAGCTTGGCCGCGCGCAGCGTCTTGCCGCACTGAAGGACGAAGTCGCCGAGTTCAAAGATCTCGTAATCGGCCATTCCGCGCTCCTCAGACCGACAGGAACCGGGCCACCGCCGCCTCGTCGATCCCGTCGCGCGGGGCCTCGTGGACGATGGCGCCGTTCTCCAGCACGATCACCCGGTCGGCGACGTCGAGGGCGAAGCTCAGGACCTGTTCGGACACCACGATGGACAGGCCGCGCGCGTCGCGGATCTTCTTGAGCGTCCGGCCCATCTCGCGGATGATCGAGGGCTGGATGCCCTCGGTGGGCTCGTCGAGGAGCAGGACCTTCGGCCGGCTCGCCAGCGCCCGGGCGATGGCGAGCTGCTGCTGCTGCCCGCCCGACAGGTTGCCGCCGCGCCTTCCCTTCATCTCCAGGAGCACCGGGAACATGTCGTAGAGGTCCTGCGGTACCTTGCGGGTGCCGGTGACCGTGAGCCCGGTCTCGATGTTCTCCTGCACCGTCATGGTGGAAAAAATCATCCGGCCCTGCGGCACGTAGGCGAGGCCCTTGGCGACCCGGGCGTGGCTCTTGAGGCCGGCCACGTCCGCGCCCTCGACCCGGATCGACCCGGCCTTGACGGGAACGAGGCCCATCAGGGTCTTCATCAGCGTGGTCTTGCCCATGCCGTTGCGGCCCATCACGGCGACGATCTCGCCGGGGGCCACCGAGAAGGTGAGCCCGTGCAGGACCTCGCTCTGGCCGTAGGCGGCGTGCAGGTCCTCGACGGCGAGGGCCGGCGTCGCGGAGGGGATCGTGGCGAGCGGGGGCGCCTGGACCAGGGGCGGATGCGCGGTCTGGAGCGAGCCCATCGTCAATGTCCCAGATACACTTCGATGACCTTCGGGTCGTTCTTGACCCGCTCCATCGAGCCCTCAGACAGCACCTTGCCCTGGTGCAGGACGGTCACCCGGTGGGCGATGTCCTCGACGAACTTCATGTCGTGCTCGATCACCAGCACCGAGCGGCCCTTGATGATCTGGTTGAGGAGCTCTGCGGTCTTGATCCGCTCACCGACGCTCATCCCGGCCACCGGCTCGTCGAGCATCAGCAGTTCCGGGTCCTGGATCAGCAGCATGCCGATCTCCAGCCACTGCTTCTGGCCGTGGCTCAGGAACTCGGCCCGCTCCTTGAGCTGGTCCTTCAGGAAGATCGTCTCGGCGATGGCGTGGATCCGGTCGCGGACCTCGGCGTCGCGCTTGAAGGTCAGGGCGCCGAAGACCGAGCGCCCGCGGGGGAACGAGATCTCCAGGTTCTCGAACACCGTCAGGTCGTCGTAGATCGACGGCGTCTGGAACTTGCGGCCGACGCCGGCCTGCACGATCGCGCTCTCGGAGAGCTTGGTCAGCTCCTGGCCCTTGTACTTGATCGAGCCGGCGCTGGCCTTGGTCCGCCCGCAGATCAGGTCGAGGACCGTGGTCTTGCCGGCGCCGTTCGGGCCGATGATCACCCGGATCTCGTCGGGTTCGACGTAGAACGACACGTCGTTGACCGCCTTGAACCCGTCGAACGAGACCGTCAGCGCCTCGACCGCGAGGAGGTGATCGGGCGGGGCCGCCTCGGCGCCGACCACGGGGGAGGAGAGGATCGCGGCGTTCATGGCGTGCTCACTCGGCCGGGGCGCCAACGGGCGCGCTTTCGGGCGGGACGATGGCGGGTTCGGGCGCCTGCAGGCCCTTCACCCGGCGGGTGAGGCGCGGCTCGATCTGCTCGCGCCAGATCCCCGCGAGGCCGTTCGGGAAGGCCAGCACCACCGCGATGAACAGGGCGCCGAGGCCGAACAGCCAGAGGTCCGGGAAGCTCTCGGAGAAGCTGGTCTTGGCCCAGTTGACCAAGAGCGTGCCCCAGACCGCGCCGAACAGGGACAGGCGCCCGCCGACCGCGGCGTAGATCACCATCTCGATCGAGGGGACGATGCCCACGAAGGAGGGCGACATGAACCCGACCTGGAGGGTGAACATCGCGCCGCCGATGGCCGCGAGGCCGGCGGCGAAGCAGAAGGCGAAGACCTTGAACCCCGCCACCGAGTAGCCGGAGAAGCGGACCCGATCCTCCTTGTCGCGCATGGCGACGAGGATGCGCCCGAGCTTCGATTTCTTCACGTACTGCGCCGCCAGGATGCAGGCGATCAGCAGGCCGCCGTTGACGAAGTACAGGATGGTCTTGGCGCCATCGGTGCGGATGTCCCAGCCGTGGAGGGTGCGCAGGTCGGTGATGCCGTTGATGCCGCCGGTATAGCCCTGCTGGCCGACGATCAGGATCGTCAGGATCGCGGCGATCGCCTGGGTGATGATGGCGAAATAGGTGCCGCCGACCCGGCGCTTGAACATCGCGAAGGAGATCAGCATCGCGAACAGGACCGGGACGGCGACCGTCAGGATCAGCGTCAGCGGCAGGCTCTTGAACGGCTGCCAGAACCAGGGGAGCGCCGTGATCTGGTTCCAGTCCATGAAGTCCGGGATGCCGGGCGTCGACTGGATTTTCGTATTCTCGATGCTCGAAGCTTCCAGCTTCAGATACATCGCCATGCCGTAGCCGCCGAGGCCGAAGAACACGCCCTGGCCCAGCGAGAGGATGCCCGCGTAGCCCCAGCAGATCACCAGTCCGAGGGCGACGAACGCGTAGGTGAGGTACTTGCCGACGAGGTTGAGGCGGAAGCTGTCGAGCATCAGCGGCAGGACGACCAGGATCACCCCGGCCAGGAGGAAGAGGCTCAGCCACTCCACCGGCTTCATGAACGGGTTGTCGTTGACGGTGACCGACTTGGTGAGGGTCTGGACGGGGTTGGTCATCGTGAAATGATCCTCAGCGCCGGACCTTGAGGGTGAAGAGGCCCTGGGGCCTCAGCATCAGGATGCCGACCACCGCGAGCAGGGTGATCACCTTGGCCATCGAGCCGGAGAGGAAGAATTCCAGGGTCGACTGCGTCTGCGAGATCGAGAAGGCCGACGCGATGGTGCCCAAGAGGCTCGCGGCGCCGCCGAACACGACGATCAGGAAGGTGTCGACGATGTAGAGCTGGCCGGAGGTCGGCCCGGTGGAGCCGATCATCGTGAAGGCCGAGCCGGCGATGCCCGCGATGCCGCAGCCGAGGCCGAAGGTGTAGCGGTCGACCTTCTCGGTATCGATGCCCACCGCCCCCGCCATGGCGCGGTTCGACATCACGGCGCGGACCTGCTGGCCGAAGCGCGAGCGGAAGATCAGCAGCGCGACGCTGACGGTGATCAGGATGGTGACGGCCATGACGAACAGGCCGTTGATCGGGATCTCGATCGTGTCGGTGACCTGCACCGAGCCGATCAGCCAAGAGGGCAATTCGACGCCGACCTCGCGGGCGCCGAAGATCGACCGGTAGGCCTGCTGAAGGATCAGCGACAGGCCCCAGGTGGCCAGAAGCGTATCGAGCGGGCGCTTGTAGAGGAACCGGATCAGGCCCCATTCCACCAGCATCCCTAAGGCCCCGGAGGCGAGGAACGCCAGGCCCATGGCGATGAAGAAGTAGATCGGGAACAGCGCCGGCAGGTAGGTCTGGAAGACGGTCGAGCAGAGATAGGTGACGTAGGCGCCGAGGATCATGAACTCCCCGTGGGCCATGTTGATCACGCCCATCTGGCCGAAGATGATCGCAAGCCCGAGCGCCATCAGCAGGTAGACGGAGAACAGGATCAGGCCGGCGAAGCCCTGCATGGCGAAGATCGCGCCGAGGTCGCCGAGGGAATAGTCGCCGAGCATGTCTTGGTCTTCCGCTGCAGATCGGGGCGGAGGGCGAGCGTCCTCCGAGCGGATTGTTCGGTGCCGGTTCTGAAGTCCGCGACGGACCCCCTCTCCCGTGCGGGAGAGGGTTGGGGTGAGGGACCAGGTTCTTCCGGAGAGGTCGCATCCCTCACCCTGTCCCTCTCCCGCACGGGAGAGGGGACCCGCGCTTGATCGGATGAGCGGCGGCGCGGACTGTGTGCGGGCCTGGGGCTATTGATATCCCTTCGGGAACGGATCCGGCTTGATCAGCTCGGGGCTGGTGTAGACGATCTCGAACTGGCCATCGGTCTTCGCCCGGCCGACCCGCGTCTTCGACCAGAGGTGATGGCTCTCGTCGATCTTGACGTAGCCTTCCGGCGCAGCCTTGAACTCGATCCCCGGCGAGGCCGCCACCACCTTGTCGACGTCGAACGAGCCGGCCTTCTCGCAGGCCATCTTCCACAGGTAGGGGCCGAGATAGGCAGCCTGCGTCACGTCGCCGATGACGGTCTTCTCGCCCCACATCTTCTTGAAGGCGGCGACGAAGGCCTTGTTGTTCTCGTTGTCGATCGACTGGAAGTACTTCATGCAGGCATAGGCCCCGGCGATGTTCTCGCCGCCGATGCCGTCGATCTCGTCCTCGGTGACCGAGATCGTCATCAGCACCTGCTTCGACAGATCGATGCCCGCCGCCTTGAGCTGCTTGTAGAACGCCACGTTCGAGCCGCCGACCACGTCGGCGAAGATCACCTTCGGCTTGGTCAGCTTGATCTTGTTGATCACCGAGTTGAACTGGGTGTGGCCGAGCGGGAAGTACTCCTCGCCCACCACCTTGCCCTTGAGCACGTTCTCGACATGCTTGCGGGCGATCTTGTTGGAGGTGCGCGGCCAGATATAGTCCGAGCCGATGAAGTAGAAGCTGTCGCCGCCCTTCTCCTTGTGCACCCAGTCGAGGCCGGCGAGGATCTGCTGCGTCGCTTCCTGGCCGGTGTAGAAGACGTTCTTCGACTGCTCCAGGCCCTCGTAGAAGGTCGGGTAATAGAGCAGGCCGTTATACTGCTCGAACACGGGCAGCACCGCCTTGCGCGAGGCCGAGGTCCAGCAGCCCATCACGGCGGCGCAATGGTCGTTGACCAGGAGCTTCTTGGCCTTCTCGGCGAAGGTCGGCCAGTCGGAGGCGCCGTCCTCCTGGATGATCTTGATCTTGCGGCCGAGCACGCCGCCGGCATCGTTGATCTGCTGGATCGCGAGCTTTTCCGCCTCCTGCGCGCCCGTCTCGGAGATCGCCATCGTGCCGGTGATCGAGTGCAGGATGCCGACCGTCACCTCGCTGTCGGTCACCGCCAAGCCGGTGCTGTTGACCGCCGCGGTCGCGGGCGCGGCCCAGGCCGTCCGCGGCATCAGCGCCAACGCCGGGGCGCCGGCCAGCCCCATGAGCAGCTTGCGCCGCAACGGGGAGCGCAAGCCGTGATCCGCGCCCTTGTCGGTGTCGTCTGCCATCTGCCTGACCCTGTTCCCGTCCGGGGCCTTGCGAGGCGGCCGCGGATCGACGAGCGCAGGCTAGGTCGGCTGCCGCGGTGCAGCATATACGCTGTTTTGCGTATGGCCGGCCTCTTGCCTCTCCCGCAGAGTCGATCCGTCTCGTTCAGGAACAGATGACGCTCGGGGTCGCGTATTCACGCCGCGTAAGGGCGCTATGGACTGCGCGTTGCAAGTCACGCGCGGTTGAGGTCGCTTGCCGCGGTGGCGCCAGCCGAGGCCGGACCGGCGGCCGATGAGCGGCCCGCAGCGCATCATCCCGATCCGGCGCGATTACAATCGCTTCGTCGCGGACGAGACCCTCGAGGATTACGCGCTGCGCTTCACGGCCAAGAAGGCCCGGCGCTGGTCCGGCTTCGAGGTCGCCCTGACGGCGCTCGGCTCGGTCTCGTTTCTGGCCCTGGAGGCGATCGGCGGCACGCTCGTCCTCACCGCCGGCTTCGTCAACGCCCTGGCGGCGATCCTCGTCGTCGGCCTGATCATCTTCGCCACCGCGGCACCGATCACCACCTACGCGGCACGCTACGGCGTCGACATGGATCTGCTCACCCGCGGGGCCGGCTTCGGCTATCTCGGCTCGACGGTCACGTCGCTGATCTACGCAAGCTTCACCTTCCTGTTCTTCGCCATCGAGGCGGCGATCATGGCGCTCGCGCTGCAACTCTGCCTCGGATTGCCGCTCTGGCTCGGCTATCTGGTCTGCGCGAGCGCGGTGATCCCGCTCGTGGCCTACGGCATCCGGCTGATCAGCCGGCTCCAGATCTGGACGCAGCCGCTCTGGCTCGCCCTCGGCCTGCTGCCCCTCATCTGCATCGCCGTCCGGAATCCCGCCGCGTTGCATGACCTCGCCACGTTCCCGGGCCTCGACGGCGGGGGGGACGGCTTCGATCTGGTCCGCTTCGGCACCGCCACCGGCGTGCTGCTGGCGCTGCTGGCGCAGGTCGGCGAGCAGGTGGATTTCCTGCGCTTCGTGCCCGAGCCGGCGGCCGGGCGCGACCGGGCCTGGTGGCTGGCCGTGCTGGCGGGCGGCGCCGGCTGGATCCTGCCCGGCATGGTCAAGATCCTGCTCGGGGCCGGGCTCGCCGTCCTCGCCCTCGGGCACGGCGTCCCGCCCGACGCGGCCGCCGAGCCGACCGAGATGTACCGCATCGCCTTCGGCTACGTGACGGGCGGGAACGGCGAGGCGGCGCTTCTGATGATGGGGGCCTTCGTCCTCGTCTCGCAGCTCAAGATCAACTTAACCAACGCCTATGCGGGCTCGATCGCGTGGTCGAACTTCTTCTCGCGCCTCACGCACAGCCATCCGGGCCGGGTCGTCTGGCTGGTCTTCAACGTCGCCATCGCCGTGCTGCTGATGATGCTCGGCATCGACAAGACGATCGAGAGCACCCTTCCGCTCTATGCCTGCGTCGTCTCGGCCTGGGTCGGGGCGCTCGCTGCCGACCTCGCCGTCAACAAGCCGCTGGGCCTGTCGCCGCCCGGCATCGAGTTCAAGCGGGCGCATCTCTACGCGGTCAACCCGGTCGGCACCGGGGCGATGCTGCTCGCCCTGGCGGCGGGCTGCCTGCTCCACCTCGGTCTCCTGGGCGCGATGCCGCGGGCCTTCGCCCCGCTGCTGACCCTCGCCATCGCGTTCTGCACGGCGCCGGCCCTGGCCTGGGCGACGGGAGGACGCTGGTATCTGGCCCGGACCCCGCGCGCGGATTGGGGGACGGGGGAGATCACCTGCCGGGTCTGCGAGCTGGCCTTCGAGGGCGAGGACATGGCCCATTGTCCGGCCTACGACGCCCCGATCTGCTCGCTCTGCTGCTCCCTCGACGCGCGCTGCGGCGACCTCTGCAAGCCGCACGGCCGGCTGGAGGTCCAGGCCCAGGAGACCCTCGGTCGTATCCTGCCGCGCCGCACCGCCGCCTGGATCGGCGCGCCGCTCGGTCGCTATCTCGCGGTGATGCTGACGCTGTGCACGGTGATCGGGCTGATCCTCGGCGTCGTGCATGCGGGCGCGAGCCTCGCCCACCCGGACCATCGCGACGTCCTGCGCGCGGCGCTGACCAGCGTGTTCTTCATCCTCGTCGTCATCCTCGGGGTCGTCGCGTGGCTGTTCGTGCTCGCGCAGGAGAGCCGGCGGGTCGCCCAGGCCGAGACGCGGCGCCAGACCGCCCTCTACGAGGCCGAGATCGCGGCCCACAAGGTGACCGACGCCAAGCTCCAGGACGCCAAGGAGCGGGCCGAGGCCGCCAACCACGCCAAGAGCCGCTACGTCGTCGGCCTCAGCCACGAATTGCGGACCCCGCTCTCCAGCGTGCTCGGCTATGCCCAGCTCCTCGAGACGGACCCGTCGATCCCCGCCGGCCGCCTCAACGGCATCCGGGTGATCCGGCGCAGCGCCCAGCACCTCTCGGGCCTGATCGACGGGCTCCTCGACATCTCGCGGATGGAGGCGGGCCGCCTGCAGATCAACCGCGACGAGATCCGGCTCGCGGATTTCCTCGACCAGCTCGCCGACATGATCCGGCTCCAGGCGCGCGAGGCCGGGCTCGACTTCCGCTTCACGCGTCCCGAGATCCTGCCGCAGGTCGTCGCCACCGACGAGAAGCGCCTCAGACAGGTGCTTCTCAACCTGCTCTCGAACGCCATCAAGTTCACGCCGCGCGGGACGGTTTCGCTCGATCTGAGCTACCGCAGCCAGGTCGCGGTCTTCACGATCCGCGACACGGGCCCCGGCATCCCGGAGGCCGATCTGGCCCGGATCTTCGAGCCGTTCGAGCGCGGCTCGACGCCGGCGGCCCGCAGCACGCCCGGGACCGGGCTCGGGCTGACCATCGCCAACCTGCTGGCGCAACTCCTCGGCGGGGAGATCGCCCTGACGCCCGCGCCGGGCGGGGGAACGCAGGCGCGCCTGCGCCTGATGCTGGCCGCGGTGACGCAGCCGGCCCTCACGCCCGCATCCGCCGCCGCGCCCGTGTCCCGCCCGGAGCCAGCCTATGCGGGGCCGCGCCGGACCGTGCTCGTGGTGGACGACGATACGGCGCACCGTACCCTGATGCGCGCCATCCTCGAACCGCGCGGGCTCACCGTGCGCGAGGCCGAGACGGGACCGGCCTGCCTCGCGGCCGTCGCGGAGACGAAGGGGCCGGAGGGGATCGACCTGATCCTTCTGGACATCGCGATGCCCGGCCTGAGCGGCTGGGACGTGGCGGCGGCGCTGCGCGCGCGGGGCTATGCCGGGCCGATCGCGATGATGTCCGCCAACGTCCACGAACTCGGCCCCCTGCGGGGCGACAGCCCGCCCCACGACGCGATCCTCACCAAGCCCTTCGACCTGCGCGACGTGCTGGACCGGACCGGTGCCCTGCTGCGCCTCGACTGGGCGGAGGGGCCTGGGTCATCCCCCACGGCTGCCGCACCGGACGATCAGCCCGCGCCGGCCCGCCCCGGCGCGGGCCATGTCGGCGAATTGCTGCGGCTCGGTCGCATCGGCCATATCCGCGGCATCGAGGCGAAGCTTGCGGCGATGGAGCAGGACGAGGCCGTGCCTCAGGCTTTCGTCGTGCAGATGCGCGGCTTGATCGCCGGCTACGACCTGCGCCGCTACCTCACGGTCTTGAAGGAGCTCGCCGGCGATGCGTGAGCCCGGCCGCGACGTGATCCTCGTGGTCGACGATTCGCCCGAGACGCTGAGCTTCCTGACGGAGGCGATCGAGCGCTCGGGCGCGACCGTGCTGATCGCGGTGGCGGGCGATCTCGCCCTCGCCCTCGTCGACGAGGTCACCCCCGACGTGATCCTGCTCGATGCGGTCATGCCCGGCCTCGACGGCTTCGAAACCTGCCGCCGTCTCAAAGCGAAGCCGCACCTCGCCGGCGTGCCGGTGATCTTCATGACGGGCCTGAGCGAGACCGAGCACATCGTCCGCGGCCTCGACGCCGGCGGCGTCGACTACGTGACGAAGCCCATCGTCCCCGACGAGCTCCTGGCCCGCATCCGCACCCACCTCGCCGGGGCGCGCTCCGCCCGCTCTGCCCGCACGGCTCTCGACGCGATGGGTCGGACCCTGCTGGCGGTCTCAGGCACTGGACGGGTCCTGTGGTGTACGCCGCAGGCCGGACAGCTCATCGCCGCCCTGGCTCCGGCGCGCGACGGCGTGCTGTCCCTGCCGCCTGAGGCCGTCGCTTGGCTGCGAGCCTGTCTCGCCGGGACGACGTCCAGCCCCCTGACCCTGAAGGATCCGAAGGGAGCACCGCACATGCTCACGTTCGTCGGCGGCACGGCCGACGAGATCCTGCTGCGCCTCGCGCAGGACGATCCGGCCCTGAGCCTCGCCCGGTTGCGCGCGGGCCTGCCCATCACCGCGCGTGAGGCGGAGGTCCTGTTCTGGCTATCTCAAGGCAAGTCGAGCCGGGACATCGGGGAAATCCTGGGCCTGAGCCACCGGACCGTGACCAAACATCTCGAAGCCATTTATGCCAAGCTTGGCGTTGAGAACAGAACCGCAGCTTCCATGATTGCCAATCGTTGCCTGCAGGGCGGCGGTTGACGTTTCGCTTCAGAGCGCCCTCTGCCGAAGGGGAGACCGGTTCGGCGCAGGAGAGCGCGTCACAACAGGGGCTTGGGGCCGTGCCTCGTCGCCCGCAACCAACTCAAACGGTCCGTCGGACCCTTCAAGGGCGTTGCGCACCGGTGGCTTAGCCCTGTGGCCGGCACCTTGCCCCGGACCTTCATCCTGACCCTGGGCTTCTCGCCCGCGCCCCTGCGACGCAGGCGGCCCGAGGCCGGCGCAGTGCCCTGCACGCCCGTTGGTCGCCCGACCCGGTCGGCGGCCGACTGGCGTGCCGCGGGACATCCGACGACGACGTGCCGGACCGCTGGCGCCCTGCGCACGGCCTCACGAAACCTCGGCCCTGCGTTGAGACATTGTTAACCGTTTCGCAAACAGGCTCGGCGCACACCGATCGGTTGCGAGCCAGGGCGATCATGGGCGCCGACCAAACGTCGATCGGCCTCGGATGGTCGCTGAAACCGCAAGCGTTCGGACGCCGTCGGAGGCCAATGCGTGACCCGGCATCGAGAGCGCCCCACCTGCGCCGCTCGATCGACGCGGTGATGGGATCGGTTTACGTGTTGCGGGGCGCGTTATACAATAGCGTCGACCTGCATTGTTGTATTGATGCGGATCCCGGGGCCGGCGACGGGCCGGGCGACATCAAAGGCGTCCATCACGATCGTGTCGACGATCGCGATGGCTGTGACAATTGGCGTGCTGTGGGGATTGACCTGATGTCACGGGCCTGACGTCATGGATCCGATGGGAGTGGGGCGAAGGGATCCCGGGTGTTCGCGGTCAAGAACAGTATTGGCGCGGATCAGGTTGTTACTGTATCCACAGGAGATCTCTGGTTTGTCTTTTAGTCCGCTGACGATGGGCGGCGGCATAAACGCAATCGGACGACAGACGTCGTTGGGCCACGGTCCGTTGCCGCATGACGTCTTGGTGTGACGCGATCCCCGTATCCGGAAGAGACCGATGAACGTGCAATCTGCGCTTCGCGTGGCCGATGTTGTCGGCAAACTCGGCGTCAACACGCATATCAATTATACGGATGGCCAATACGCGAATATTGCGCAGGACCTGAGTGATCTTCAGTATCTTGGCATAACGAATCTTCGTGACGCGGCGCCGGATCCGGCTCTGGCGGGACAGGACAACCTGGCTGCTGCCGCACGGGCCGGGATGAAGTTCAACTTCATCGTGCCGGGCTCGGTCAATCCCGCGGATGCTGTCAAGCAGATCCACGCATTCGTCGTCGCTCACCCGGGCTCGGTCACCGGGATTGAGGGGCCGAACGAGGTCAACAACTTCCCGATCACGTATCGCGGCCTCTCCGGGACTGTGGCGGCTCAGGCCTATCAGCAGGATCTCTACGCCGCCGTGAAGGCGGATCCCGTCCTCAAAGGCATACCGGTCCTCAGCTTCACCGACTTTCCGGTCTCCAAAGCCGCCTCGGACGCAGACAACATACATTTCTATGACAAGATCGGCGGGCAGCCCCGCGCGAGCATCAGTGGTGCCGCGGCGGATGCCCAGGCGGTCGATCCTGGTAAACCCGTTGCGATCACCGAACTCGGCTATCAGACCTCGATCCCTGCGGGGGTAGCCAACAATTGGGAGGGTGTCGATGAGAACACCCAGGCCAAGCTGATCCTGAACAGCGTTCTCGATTACGCTCAGCTTCAGACGGGTAAGCTATATCTGTATCAGCTGCTTGATGCCTATTCGGATCCGCAGAACACGAATATCGAGAATCATTTCGGGCTTTTTCGTCTGGACAACACGCCGAAGCCGGCCGCGACGGCGCTTCACAACCTGACCACGATTTTAAGCGACTCGGGCTCGGATGCATCGCAGTTCAATCCTGGGGGCCTCGCTTATTCGCTGAGCGGAATGCCGAGTTCGGCCTACAGTCTCCTCACGCAAAAATCCGACAGCTCTTATCAGATCGTGGTCTGGAACGAGCCTGATATCTGGAATGAGCAAACGCATCAGCCAATAACGATCGCTTCGAGCCCGGTCACGGTACAATTGGACCAAGTCTTTTCGACGGTGCAGATCTTCGACCCGGTGAGTGGCACCGCACCCGTCCAGACCCTGCGCGACGTCTCCAGCGTTTCTCTGTCGGTTGCGGACCGTCCGTTCATCATCCAGGTGTCGGGCGCGACCGGATCCGGCACGAGCGCGCCGAGCAACGGCGCCGCCGGGGTGGCGACCACGGTGGGCACCGGGCCGGACAAGCTGGTGCTGAAGATCAGCGAGGACGCCTACAAGGGCGACGCGCTCTACACGGTCTCGGTCGACGGCCAGCAGGTCGGCGGCACCCTGACCGCACACGCCGCCCACGGCTCCGGCCAGTCCGATACGCTGACCGTGCAGGGCAGCTTCGGCTCGGGCCCGCACACGGTCAGCCTCAACTTCCTCAACGACGCCTACGACGGCAGCCCCGCCCTCGACCGCAACCTGTACCTCGACGCGGCCAGCTACAACGGCACGGCGATCGCCGGCGGCAGCCTGACCTTCCTCAACCCCGGCCCCCAGCAGTTCGCCGTCCCGGGGACGAGCACGGGGACGGGCACGAGCACCGGCGCCGCCGGGGTGGCGACCACGGTGGGCACCGGCCCGGACAAGCTGGTGCTGAAGATCAGCGAGGACGCCTACAAGGGCGACGCGCTCTACACCGTCTCGGTCGACGGCCAGCAGGTCGGCGGCACCCTGACCGCGCACGCCGCCCACGGCTCCGGCCAGTCCGACACCTTGACCGTGCAGGGCAGCTTCGGCTCGGGCCCGCACACGGTCAGCCTCAACTTCCTCAACGACGCCTACGACGGCAGTCCCGCCCTCGACCGCAACCTGTACCTCGACGGGGCCAGCTACAACGGCACGGCGATCGCCGGCGGCAGCCTGACCTTCCTCAACCCCGGCCCCCAGCAGTTCGCCGTCCCGGGGACGAGCACGGGCACGGGCACCAGCGGCGCGGTGGCGACCACGGTCGGCACCGGCCCGGACAAGCTGGTGCTGAAGATCAGCGAGGATGCCTACAAGGGCGACGCGCTCTACACCGTCTCGGTCGACGGCCAGCAGGTCGGCGGCACCCTGACCGCGCACGCCGCCCACGGCTCCGGCCAGTCCGACACGCTGACCGTGCAGGGCAGCTTCGGCGCCGGCCCGCACACGGTCAGCCTCAACTTCCTCAACGACGCCTACGACGGCAGTCCCGCCCTCGACCGCAACCTGTACCTCGACGGGGCCAGCTACAACGGAACCGCCATCGCCGGCGGCAGCCTGACCTTCCTCAATCCCGGCCCCCAGCAGTTCGCCGTCCCGGGGACGAGCACGGGCACGGGCACCAGCGGCGCGGTGGCGACCACGGTCGGCACCGGCCCGGACAAGCTGGTGCTGAAGATCAGCGAGGATGCCTACAAGGGCGACGCGCTCTACACGGTCTCGGTCGACGGCCAGCAGGTCGGCGGTACCCTGACCGCGCACGCCGCCCACGGCTCCGGCCAGTCCGACACGCTGACCGTGCAGGGCAGCTTCGGCGCCGGCCCGCACACGGTCAGCCTCAACTTCCTCAACGACGCCTACGACGGCAGCCCCGCCCTCGACCGCAACCTGTACCTCGACGGGGCCAGCTACAACGGAACCGCCATCGCCGGCGGCAGCCTGACCTTCCTCAATCCCGGCCCCCAGCAGTTCGCCGTCCCGGGGACGAGCACGGGGACGAGCGCGGGCACGGGCACCGGCGCCGGAGTGGCGACCACGGTGGGCACCGGGCCGGACAAGCTGGTGCTGAAGATCAGCGAGGATGCCTACAAGGGCGACGCGCTCTACACGGTCTCGGTCGACGGCCAGCAGGTCGGCGGTACCCTGACCGCGCACGCCGCCCACGGCTCCGGCCAGTCCGACACGCTGACCGTGCAGGGCAGCTTCGGCGCCGGCCCGCACACGGTCAGCCTCAACTTCCTCAACGACGCCTACGACGGCAGCCCCGCCCTCGACCGCAACCTGTACCTCGACGGGGCCAGCTACAACGGAACCGCCATCGCCGGCGGCAGCCTGACCTTCCTCAATCCCGGCCCCCAGCAGTTCGCCGTCCCGGGCACGGCCACCAGCGCGTCGGGCGTGGCCACCACGAGTGCCCTCATGAAGACAGGGGCGGTCGATGCCGCGCCGAGTGCACCGACCGTCACGCTCACGCACGACACGGGAACAGGCGGCGCCCACATCACCAGCGATGGCCTGCTCACCTACGGGCCATCCATGAGCGTTGACACGCTGCATTATAAGCTCGACAACGGGGCGTTCACCACGACGGCTCCGGTCCTGGCAATCGACGGCAGTGCCGACGGCCAGCATACGATCACCGTCAACGAAACCAGCGCGGCCGGTCTCACATCGCCCGACGCCACCCTGGTCTTCACCCTCGATACGCATCACCTGACGAGCGGCGTTCACACGGTGTGATGTGCGGACCAGGTCTCGTGGCCCGGCATCGATCCGCCGGAAAGAACAAGACCTGATCGTCGAGGCATGCATCGCAGGGCCGGAACGTCCGGCCCTGCGATCCTGTGCTGCGGCTCCTTGTGGAGCCGCGCGCAATGCTTAGCTTTGCTTGCGATTTTAAAGTATTAGCTTGCAACGACGGTGATCGAGGTCTATTGGCCACTCGCAGAGTGGCGTCTCAATAAATTCTGATTGGCGCACCGGCTCGACGAGCCTTAATCACGATCCGCACGGATCATGCCAGGACCGGTCTCGCCGGACCGGTTTGCGTCGAGGGGGCGAACGCATGCGCCAGGGCGGACATTCAGGTGAGCTGTCGACCGTGCTCCGGCGGAGTGTCGGCGCCGTCGTGGGCGTGGCCGGGATGAGCGCGCTGGCGAACCTGCTCACGCTCACCGGCTCGTTCTTCATGCTGGAGGTCTACGATCGCGTCATCCCGAGCCGGTCGATCCCGACCCTGGTCGGCCTGTGCGTGCTCGCGCTGATCCTGTTCGCGGCCCAGAGCGCGCTGGAGGCGCTGCGCGCCCGCACCCTCACCCGGATCGGCGCGGCGCTGGACGCCGAGATCGGCCCGCGGATCTTCAGCCTCAGCGTCCGGGCGCCCCTGCGCGGGGCGAAGCCGGACCAGGCGGGGCAGCCGCTGCGGGACCTCGAGCAGTTGCGCGCCTTCCTGGCCGGATCGGGACCCGCGGCCCTGTTCGATCTGCCGTGGCTGCCGGTCTACGTCGCCGTGTGCTTCCTGTTCCACCCGCTGATCGGGGCGGCCGCGATCGGGGGCGCCGTGCTGCTGGCGAGCCTGACGCTCGCCGCCGAGCTGGCGACGCGGGCGCCCGCGCGCAGCGCCACCGCCCATGCGGGACGGCGGCTGGCCCTGTCCGAGGCGACCCGGCGCAACGCCGAGACCGTCGCCGCCCTGGGCCTGGAGGGCCGGCTCGGTCGGCGCTGGGCGGCGGTCAGCCGCGATCACGCCCACGCCCAGCAGCGCGCCTCCGACCTCGCCAGCGGCCTGGGGGCGGTCTCGAAGGCCTGCCGCATGGCGCTGCAATCCGGCGTCCTGGCGCTCGGCGCGTACCTGGTGATCAACAACCAGGCCTCCGGCGGCATCATCATCGCGGCTTCGATCCTCGTGGCGCGGGCGCTGGCGCCGGCCGAGCTGGCGATCGCGAACTGGCGCGGCTTCGTGACCGCGCGGCAGAGCTGGCAGCGCCTGGCCGAGGCGCTGGAGCGCCACCCGGCGGACGCCACGCCGCTGACCCTTCCGAACGCGAGCGCGAGCCTGAGCGTCGAGGCGCTGCACGTCGTGCCGCCGGGCGCGGGCCGGGCGACGGTGCACGACGCGAGCTTCCAGCTGCGGGCCGGCCAGGCGCTGGGGGTGATCGGCCCCTCGGCGGCGGGCAAGTCGACCCTGGTGCGGGCGCTGGTGCGGATCTGGGCGCCGGCGCACGGCCGGGTGCGCCTCGACGGCGCGGATCTGGGACAATGGGCGCCCGAGCATCTCGGCGCGCAGATCGGCTACCTGCCGCAGGAGACCGAGCTGTTCGCCGGCACGATCGCGGAGAATATCGGCCGCTTCGCCCCGGACGCGAAGGCCGAGGCGATCGTGACGGCGGCGCGGGCGGCGGGCGCGCACGACCTGATCCTGAACCTGCCGCGGGGCTACGACACGGTGCTGGGCGAGGGCGGCGCGGGCCTGTCGGCCGGCCAGCGCCAGCGCATCGGCCTGGCCCGGGCGCTGTACGGCGATCCGTTCCTGGTGGTGCTCGACGAGCCCAACGCCAACCTCGACGCGGAGGGTGAGCACGCCCTGACGCAGGCGATCCTGGGCGTGCGGGGCCGCGGCGGGATCTGCGTGGTGGTGGCCCACCGCCCGAGCGCGCTGGCGGCGGTCGATCACGTGCTGATGATGCACGAGGGCCGGGTCCAGGCCTTCGGGCCGAAGGACGAGGTGCTGAAGCGCGTCCTGCGCCCGGCCCCTGCCCCAGTCCCCGCCCCAGTCCCAGTCCCCGCCCCTGCCCCAGTCCCTGCGCCGGCCCTGCGGGAGAGCGCGTGATGGCGAACCGATATCGGGCCGTGACGGACGAAGTCCGGCGCATGACCGGCGCGGCGCGCCGCGTCGCGGTCGACGCCGGACGCCGCGTCGCCGTGCCCTTCGCGCCCGCCGGCCGCACGCCGGGGGCGGACGCCTTCGAGCCGCGGACCTCGATCCGGCGTCAGCTGGTGGCGGCCGGGCTGATCGCGGTGGTGCTGGTGCCGGGCATCGGCGGCTGGGCGGCGCTGACCTCCTTCGCCGGCGCGGTGATCGCGCCGGGCCAACTCGTGGTCGAGTCGGAGGTGAAGAAGGTCCAGCATCCCACGGGCGGCGTGGTGGGCAAGCTCAACGTCAAGGACGGCGACCGCGTCCGGGCCGGCGACGTGCTGGTGCATCTCGACGAGACCCAGACCCGGGCCAACCTCGACATGACGCGCAAGGCGCTCGACGAGCTGGCCGCGCGCCGCGCCCGCGCCGAGGCCGAGCGCGATGGCCTGCGCGAGGTCGCGTTCCCGCTGGAACTCCTGCTGCGCCGCGTGGCCGACCCGGAGGTCGCCGCGCTGGTGGACGGCGAGAGCCGGCTGTTCTCCGCGCGGCGGGCGAGCCGGGACGGGCAGCGGGCGCAGCTGACGGAGCGCGCCGCGCAATTGCAGGACGAGATCGCGGGGCTGAGCGAGCAGGTGGCCGCCAAGGCGCGGGAGATCCGCCTGATCGGCAACGAACTCAAGGGCGTGCAGGACCTCTACGCCAAGAATCTCGTCTCGCTCTCGCGGGTGACGGCGCTGGAGCGGGACGGGGCGCGCCTGGAGGGCGAGCGCGGGCAGCTGACCGCCTCGATAGCCTCGGCCAAGGGCAAGATCGCCGAGACGCAGCTGCAGATCCTGCAGGTCGACGCGGAGATGCGCGCCGAGGTGGGCAAGGACCTGGCCGAGATCCGGGCGAAGTGGTCGGAGCTGTCCGAGAAGCGGGTGGCCGGGGAGGACCAGCTGAAGCGGGTGGATCTGCGGGCGCCGCAGGACGGGGTGGTGCACCAGATGAGCG
The DNA here is from genome assembly GCF_038442355.1 of Methylobacterium guangdongense. Classification (NCBI taxonomy): domain Bacteria; kingdom Pseudomonadati; phylum Pseudomonadota; class Alphaproteobacteria; order Hyphomicrobiales; family Methylobacteriaceae; genus Methylobacterium; species Methylobacterium guangdongense. The sequence goes on along the minus strand of NZ_JBBXMX010000007.1, from coordinate 186,923 downwards.
TGCACACGGTGGGCGGGCTGGTGACGCCGTCCGAGCCGGTGATGCTGATCGTCCCGGACGCCGACCGGCTGGCGGTGGAGGTGCGCATCCAGCCGCAGGACATCGACAACGTCCGGGTCGGGCAGCGGGCGGTGCTGCGGTTCTCGGCCTTCAACAGCCGCACCACGCCGGAGATCGACGGAACCGTGAGCCGGGTGTCGGCGGACGTGGCGAGCGATCCGAAGACCGGGCAGAGCTTCTATACGGCACGGATCACGGTGGCGGACGCCCAGCGGGATCGCCTGGGCGGGGTCCGGCTGGTTCCCGGCATGCCGGTGGAGGCGTTCCTGCAGATCGGCGAGCGGACGGTGCTGAGCTACCTCGTCAAGCCGATGTCCGACCAGATCGCCAAGGCTTGGCGCGAGAAGTAGCCCGGCGGGCCTCGGAGCACGCCAGGTGCCGCCAGCGCGTCCGGCCGCTGCGGCTCACCGCCGGGTGCGGCAGGTCCGGGCACCTGCATTCCGGATCGGCCCCGGTGAAAGGGGATCGTTCGCCGCAACGCCAGCCGTGTCCGAAGTGGATCTGCGGCTTTCGGCACAATCGAGCCGCCCGTCCGGCCGCGTTCGACCCGTCGCCGCCCGCAGACGAGCGGGCCGGATCTGCGGGATACGGGTCCCGTCGCTGAGCATGCAGATGCGCCGCCGGACGGTTGGTCACGGCGTGCGGCACAGGGGCGTCGGACCGATACGGCGCGACGAGCCGTTCCAATACGTCCGTGCGCGATTCTTAATCCGCGCCGGTCGCGCGGCGCCGAAATTTCTGTCGCCGTGTGCCCGCCCGACAGAAAACCTTGAACAATCCGTATTGATCATCTTGGGTTTACTGGCTTTGCAGCTTGACGGCCCGTTCCGATTCGAGGAGGTCCTTTCCCAGAGTGCCACGACGAAGGGCACGCGGCGTAAACGCTCGTTGGGAGAGGAAACGATGGTCTTTGCAGGTCGCACGGCTGCCGCCGTGCTCTTGTTCACGCTCGCAGCTGTGCCGGCGCGCGCTGCGGACCCGATCAAGATCGGGCTGAGCGGCCCGTATACCGGGGGCTCGTCTTCGATGGGCGTGTCGATGCGGGACGGCGCCAAGCTCGCCGCCACCGAGATCAACAAGGCCGGCGGCGTCCTCGGCCGGCCGATCCAGCTGATCGAACGCGACGACGAAGCCAAGAACGAGGTCGGCGCGCAGGTCGCGCAGGAGCTGATTAACAAGGAGAAGGTCGTCGCGACCGTCGGGTTCATCAACACCGGCGTCGCGCTGGCCGCCCAGCGCTTCTATCAGGAAGCCGAGATCCCGGTGTTCAACAACGTCGCCACCGGGACGATCATCACCAACCAGTTCAAGGAGCCGGATTACGACGCGAACTACGTCTTCCGGAACTCCGCCTACGACGTGCTCCAGGCCGGCCTGATGGTCGACGAGGCGCTCGCCCAGGGCCACAAGAAGATCGCCATCCTGGCCGACTCGACCAATTACGGCCAGCTCGGCCGCGAGGATATCGAGAAGTATCTCGCCACGAAGAACGTGAAGCCGGTCGCGGTCGAGAAGTTCAACATCAAGGACGTCGACATGACGGCCCAGCTGCTCAAGGCGCAGCAGGCCGGCGCCGACGTGATCCTCGCCTACGGGATCGGGCCGGAACTCGCCCAGATCGCCAGCGGCATGGCGAAGCTCGGCTGGAAGGTCCCGATGGTCACCAGCTGGCCGTCCTCGATGCAGAGCTTCATCGATATCGCGGGCGCGAACGGCAACGGCGTGATCATGCCGCAGACCTTCATCGAGGATCAGACCCTGCCGAAGCGCAAGGCGTTCCTGGAGAACTACTACAAGACCTACGGCGTGACGAAGATCCCGACCCCCGTGGCCGGCGCCCAGGCCTACGACTCGATCTATCTCCTCGCGGCGGCGATCAAGCAGGCCGGCAGCACCGACGGCCCGAAGATCCGCGCCGCCCTGGAGAATCTGAACGAGAAGGTCGAGGGCGTGGTCACCACCTACGACAAGCCCTTCACCGCCAAGGACCACAACGCGATCTCGCGCAACATGGTCGTGTTCGGGAAGGTGCAGGACGGCAAGATCGTCTACGCCAAGGACGAGGACGCCAAGAACGCGGGCGTGGTCCGCGTCAAGGAGAAGTCCTCGAACTGAGGCTCCGGACGCCGCGCCCGCCAGAGGCGCGGCGTCTCCTCCGGGCCGGCCCCTCGACGGCCGGCCCGGCACAGAGCGGTCCCGCGGCGCCCGCCGTGCGACCGGACGTCCCTCCGGTGACAGCGATCCCATGGAAATCCTGCTCCAGCTCATCGCCTCCGGCGTCGCGGTCGGCATGATCTACGCCGCCATCGCGTTCGGCTATCAGCTGACCTTCGCGACCTCGAAGACGCTCAATTTCGGCCAGGGCGAGGCGCTGGCGCTCGGGGCCCTGTTCGGCCTGACCCTCGTGCCGTTCGTCGGCTACTGGCTGATGATCCCGCTGGTCCTGGTCTTCGGCTTCGCCCTCGGGGCGGTGGTCGAGCGCCTCGGCGTGCGCCCGGCCGTGAAGATCAAGTCCGAGTACGGGTGGATCATGGCCACCATCGCGCTCGGCATCATCTTCAAGAACGTCGCCGAGAACATCTGGGGCCGCGACGACCTGAAATTCCCCTCCCCGCTCCCCGAGACCGCGCTGCAGGTCGGCGGCGTGCGCATCCTGCCGATGGAGCTGCTGATCGTCGCGGGGGCGCTGCTGATGATGCTCGCGGTGGAGATCTTCAATCGCAAGTCGATCTGGGGGAAGGCGGTCGTCGCCACCTCCAACGATATCGACGCCGCCGGGCTGATGGGCATCAACACCCAGAAGGTGATCACCCTCTCCTACTCGATCAGCGCCATGACGGCGGCCTTCGCGGGCGTGCTGGTGGCGCCCGTGACGCTCACCGGCGCCACGATGGGCTCGGTGCTGGCCCTGAAGGCCTTCGCGGTGGCGATCATCGGCGGCCTCGAATCCGGCCTCGGCGTCATCGTCGGCGGCCTGATCCTCGGCGTCGCGGAGACGCTGACCGGCTTCTACATCTCGACCGGCTACAAGGACGTGCCGGGCCTGATCCTGCTCCTCGTCGTCCTCTCCATCCGCCCGGTCGGCCTGTTCGGCAAGGCCGTCATCAAGAAGGTCTGACCGTGACCGCCCGCGCAACCCTCACGGCAGCCTGAGCCATGGCGCAGACCCTCGCCCCCGCCGACGCAGCCGCCCCGGCCGCCGCCCCCAGCCTGTCGCGCCACATCGGCGTCCTCGGCGCCGTGCTGCTGGTCATCGGCCTCGCCGTGTTCCCGCACGTGGTCACGAGCTCGTACTACATCCACCTGATGGTGGTGATCGCCATCTACGCGATCCTGATCCTCGGGCTCGACATCGTGGTCGGCTATACCGGTCAGGTGAGCCTCGGCCATGCCGGCCTGTTCGGCGTCGGCGCCTACGCGGCGGCGGTGCTGTTCCTGCACTTCAAGCTCGGGATCTGGTGGGGCATCCTGGCCGGGATCGGCGTCACCTCGGCCTTCGGCGTGCTGCTGGCCGTGCCGGCCCTGCGGGTCACCGGCCCCTACCTCGCCATGGTGACGCTGGCCTTCGGCACGATCATCCAGATCTTCATCAACGAGCTGACGCCGCTGACCAACGGGCCGCTGGGCATCACCCTGCCGCCGGCCCGGGTCCTCGACTTCTCGCTCCTCGGCCTGCAGGCCCCCTGGGGCGCGGCCGGGCGCAAGCTCGAATTCTACTACCTCGTCTGCGCGGCGCTGCTCGCCACCATCCTGGTGGTCAACCGGGTGGTGCGCTCGCCCTACGGCCGCGCCTTCGAGGCTTTGCGCGACTCGCCGATCGCCTGCGACTGCATGGGCGTCAGCGTCTACCGCTACAAGGTCTACGCCTTCGTGATCTCGGCGGCTTTGGCCGGCCTCGCGGGCGCGCTGTTCGCGTGGTCGGAGCGCTACGTGGCGCCGAACTCCTACGGGTTCGAGCTCACCGTGCTGTTCCTGCTCGCCGTCACGATGGGCGGCCGCAAGTCGCGGGCGGGGCCGATCATCGGCTCGGCGATCATCGTGATGATGCCCAACGTGCTCGCCGATATCGGGCTGGTGCGGATCATGGCGGGGATCATCGCCGCCGCGGCCCTGGTGGTGGGCGCGCTCGCCTTCCTGCGCCGCCGGGAGGACCGGTTCGCCCTGCTGGTGCCGGTCGGGCTCTGCCTCGCCTTCTTCCCGGCGACCCTCGCGCTCGAATCCGTCACCGACTTCCGGCTGACCGTGTTCGGCCTGATGATCCTGTTCGTGGTCTACTACCTGCCGGACGGGATCGTGGGCTTCCTGCGCGAGACGATCCCCGCCCTGCGTCCGGTCCACACCGCCGAGGGCAAGAGCCTCCACGCCGAGGGCGCGGCGTTGAGCGTGCAGAGCGGCGACCGGGGCGCCGACCCGCTCCTCTCCGTCGATCAGGCCCTGATGCAGTTCGGCGGCCTGAAGGCGCTGGCCGGCGTCGACCTCACGGTCCGGCCGGGCACGATCCACGGGCTGATCGGGCCGAACGGCTCGGGCAAGAGCACGATGATGAACGTGCTCACCGGCATCTACCGGCCGACCGGCGGCAGCGTGACCCTGGCGCGCGGCCAGGGCACGAAGCGCCTCGACGGGCGTACGCCCTCCGAGATCGCCGCCGCCGGCGTCGCCCGCACCTTCCAGAACGTGCAGCTCTTCCGCGAGATGACGGCCCTGGAGAACGTGCTGGTCGGGCTGCACCACAGCTTCCGCGGCACCCTGTTCGACGCGATCCTCGGCACGCCGCGGCGGCGCCGGGAGGAGCGCGAACAGCGCGCCCGCGCCATGGCGATCCTCGACTTCGTGGGCCTCGGCGCCCTGGCGCAGGTGGAGGCGCGCAACCTCCCCTACGGCAAGCAGCGCCTCCTCGAGATCGGCCGGGCGCTCGCCCTCGACCCGGTCCTGCTCCTCCTCGACGAGCCCGCCGCGGGCCTGACCGCCCCCGACATCGCCGAGCTGACGGCGATCATCCGCAAGATCCGGGATGCCGGGATCACCGTCATCCTGATCGAGCACCACATGGACGTGGTCATGGGCCTGTGCGACCGCGTCAGCGTCCTCGATTTCGGCCACAAGATCGCCGAGGGCAGCGCCCGCGAGGTTCAGGCCGACCCGAAGGTGGTCGAGGCCTATCTCGGCAGTCCCGTCGCCGACGAGGAGACGACCCATGCTTGAGGTCACGGGTCTGTCTGCCGGCTACGGCCAGGTCGAGGTGCTGCACGGCCTCGACTTCCAGGTCCCGAAGGGTCAGGTCGTGGCGCTGATCGGCTCCAACGGGGCCGGCAAGACCACCACGATGCGCGCCCTGTCGGGCATGATCCGCCCGCGGGCCGGCTCGATCCGCCTGAACGGGCGCGAGATCGGCGGCCTCGACAGCCACGACGTCGCCCGGTTCGGCCTCGCGCATTCGCCGGAGGGCCGGCGCGTGTTCCCGACCCTCTCGGTCGAGGACAACCTGACGCTGGGCGCCTTCCCGCGGCTCACCGGCTCGCGGCCGAAGGGCGACGTCGCGGCCGACCGCGAGCGGGCCTTCGAGATGTTCCCGCGCCTGAAGGAGCGGCGCACCCAGCTCGCCGGCACGCTCTCGGGCGGCGAGCAGCAGATGCTCGCCATGGGCCGGGCGCTGATGCTGCGGCCCGAGATCCTGCTGCTGGACGAGCCCTCGATGGGCCTCGCCCCGAAGCTGGTGGAGGAGGTCTTCCGGATCATCCGCCTGCTCAAGGCCGAGCAGGTGACGATGCTCCTCGTCGAGCAGTTCGCCATGGCGGCCCTCGGCGTCGCCGACCACGCCTACGTGCTGGAGAACGGCCGGATCCGCTTCCAGGGCCCGGCCCAGCAGATGCGCAACGATCCGGCCGTGCGGGCGGCGTATCTCGGCGGCAGCCATTAGAGCGCTCTCCGCCGAAGTGGACGCCGGTTCGGCGCAAGAGCGCGCGGCCGAATAAGGATTGAGCGCCATGCCCGATGGCAACGCGATCGGGCACGGCTCTCGAGGTCCGGTCCCGGCCCGATGCGAAGCGGGTCGGCATTGCCCAATTCGCGTAGCGCTTGAGCAAAGATGATGCGGAAAGCGCGTTTTCTTCGCTTTCTTTCACGGCGGCCAAGCTTCATCACAACCGGTGTGATTTCTCGCGACGGGCGCCCCACGCGGTCCGGCGACCGGTGCGCGCCCGATGGACGGCCCGGTTCGGCGCGTGCCCGGGTCGCAGGGCCGCCCGGCGACGGCGCGGTCGAAACTCCGCATGCACGATGAGACGGTGACCATCCCATGAGGCCGACTGCACTGAGGCTGCATTCCCTGAGGTTGATGTCGCTCGTGGCGGCGATGGCCGCCCTCGTCACCGTCGCGGGTGCCGCCCGGGCCGATCAGCTCGCCGACATCAAGGCCCGGGGCAAGCTGATCTGCGGGACGCTCGGGACCGTCGAGCCCTTCTCGTTCCAGCATCCGCAAACGCGCCAGATCGTCGGCTACGACGTCGACATCTGCCAGACGATCGCCGACGCGGTCGGCGTGCCCCTCGAACTCAAGACCATCGCGGTCGAGGCGCGGATCCCCGAGCTGACCCAGGGGCGCGTCGACATCCTCGCCGCCAACCTCGGATACACGGCCGAGCGCGGCAAGCAGATCCAGTTCTCCGACACGTATTTCGTCAGCCAGCAGAAGCTGATGACCACGCAGGAATCCGGCCTCACCACGCTCGATCAGCTCGCCGGCAAGAAGATCACCGCCCTGAAGGGCTCGTCCTCCGAGCAGGGCGTGCGCCGCCTGATCCCGACCGCCGAGACGGTGACCTTCCAGGACACGTCCTCGGCCTTCCTGGCCCTGGCGCAAGACAAGGTCGACGCCCTGTGCGCCTCCGAGCTGATCCTCGTGAAGCTCCAGCACCAGTCCAAGGTGCCGATGGTCATCATCGCGAAGTCGCTGTTCGTGGAGCCCTGGGGGCTCGGCATGCGCAAGGATGAGCCGGCCTTCACCGATCTGGTCAACGCCACCCTGACCAAGCTCGCCGAATCCGGCGCCCTCGACGCGATCTTCGCCAAGTGGCTCGGCGCGGGCACGCCCTACAACATCAAGCGCGACTACGCGGTCGCCCCGATCAAGGACTGAGCCGCCCCGGGCCGGAACCCGGGCGGGACCCGATGATCCACCTGTTCGAACCGGGCGGCGTGCTCGACGGCCGCTACCGCGACTGGTTCGCCCTCGGCATCGGGACGACCCTCGTCCTGACCGCGGCGGCGTGGTGCCTCGCCCTCACGGTCGGGATCCTGCTCACCCTGATCCGGATGCTCCCGGCACGCCCCTGCGCGTGGTTCGTCGGCGCCTACGTCGAGTACCACCGCAACGTGCCGCTCTTGGTGCAGATCTTCCTGTGGTACTTCGGCGTGCCGTCGCTCCTGCCGCGCCCCGCGCGCCAGTGGCTCAACGCCCATGACGGACAGTTCCTGCTCGCCGCCACGGCGCTCGGGCTCGCGGCCGCGGCCTACGTCGCCGAGGACATCCGCAGCGGCATCCGCTCCATCCCGAAGGGCCAGTATCAGGCCGCCCTCTCCCTCGGCTTCGGCTATCTCGGCGCGATGCGCACCATCGTGCTGCCGCAGGCCCTGCGGCACGCGGTCCCGCCGCTGATCAACCAGACCCTGCTGCTGTTCAAGAACACCAGCCTCGCCATGGCGATCGGCGTCGGCGAGCTGACCTATCGCGCCCGCGCGGTCGAGAGCGACACGTTCCGGACCTTCGACGCCTTCGCGGTCGCCACGGTGATCTACCTCGTCGTCTCCCTCGGCATCATGCTGTTCGGGGCCGTCTGTGCCCGGCGCCTCAAGGTCGGAGCGCGCTGATGCTGGAGATTCTGCGGGACAACTGGCTCCTCTTCCTGATCGGGCAATATCCCTACGGGCCCATCGGCGGCCTCGCCATGACGCTGTTCATGGCGATCACGTCGCTCGCGCTCTGCTTCCCCTTCGCGGTGGGGGTGGCGCTCGCGCGCCTCAGCCCGTACCGCTGGCTGCGCCTGCCGGCGACCGCGATCGTCTATGTCGTGCGCGGCCTGCCCCTGATCATGTTCATCTTCTGGGCGTACTTCCTGTCGCCCCTGGTGGTGGGGCGCCCGGTCGGCGGCGTCGAGACGCTGATCATCACCCTCGTCGTGTACGAGGCCGCCTACCTGTCCGAGGTCATCCGGGCCGGGATCGAGGGCCTGCCCAAGGGACAGGTGCAGGCGGCGACCGCCCTGGGGCTGGGCTACTGGCCGACGACCCTGTCGATCGTCCTGCCGCAGGCCCTCCACAACATGCTGCCGAGCATGCTCAGCCAGTTCGTCTCGACCATCAAGGAGACGTCCCTCGGCTACGTGATCAGCGCCCACGAGGTCACCTTCGCGGCCGCGCAGGTCAACAACCTGCTGCTGACCCAGCCCTTCGAGGTCTACGGGCTGCTGGCCCTGACCTACTTCACGCTGTGCTTCACCCTGACCTCCGGCGCGCGCCTGCTCGAATGGCGCCTCGCCCGGACCCGCCGGCAGGCCGGCGCGACGCGGATCCGGAGCGCGACCATCTGAGCGGCTGATCGGGCGGGGGGCTCGGCCGTTCGGATGTCGGATGAGCCCAGGCGCCAAGGCTTCGCCCCGGCGACCCGCCAAAGGGCTGAAGCCCAGCCCTTTTAAGGTGTTTGTGGTGTGCCCAAGTCGTTGGGATGACAAGATCATCGGACGAATTGGGTGGTGTCTGGTCGGCCGTTCTGGAGCGCTTCGAGCAACAGGCGCCGGCCAGTGTGATGGCGCGGACGCTTCTGGAGCAGGCGTTTCCGGCGGTGTGGCTGGATGGGGTGTTCGCAGCCCATCGCCAGCGCCAGTACGAGCGCGAGTTGCTGTTCTCGACGGTGGTCGAGCTGATGCTGCTGGTAGCGGTCGGCCTGCGGCCGTCGCTGCACGCGGCGGCCCGGCAGGCGGAGCCTCTGCCGGTGTCGCTGCCGGCGCTGTACGACAAGCTCAAGCGCACGGACCCGGCCCTGCTGGGGGCGCTGGTGCGCGCCAGCGCCGAGCGGCTCGGCCCGGTTCTGGCGGAGCTGGGGGCGAGGCCGTCCCGCCTGCCGGGCTACGCGCTGCGGGTGATCGACGGCAACCATCTGCCGGCCAGCCACAAGCGTCTGAAGGTGCTGCGTGAGTGCCGTGGCGCGGCGCTGCCGGGGCTGGCGATGGTGGTCTACGATCCCGACAGCGGCTTGGTGACCGATCTCGTGGCGGGCGAGGACGCCTATACGCACGAGCGGGTCCTGGCTGCGCCCCTGCTGGATAGGGCCGGCCCGGGACAGGTCTGGGTCGGCGACCGCCACTTCTGTCCCGGCGCGCTGCTGTCCGGCTGGGATGCGGCCGGGGCCGGGTTCGTGGTGCGCGAGCATGCCACGCATCCCCGCCTGCGGGATGCCGGCCCCTGGCGCATGGCCGGACGGACGGAGACGGGCCGCCTGCGCGAGCAGGCGATCACGCCCGCCCCCGCCGAGGCCGATCCGGATCAGGCCCCGGCTCCGGATCAGGCCCCGGCTCCGGATCAGGCCCCGACTTGGCGGCGGATCGAACTCACCCTGACGCAGCCGACCCAGGCGGGCGATCGGGTCCTGCGGCTATGGAGCAACCTGCCGGCCTCGGTGAGCGCGGCCCAGATCGCGCAGGTCTATAGGGACCGCTGGCGCATCGAGGGGATGTTCCAACGCCTGGAAGGCGTGCTGCGCAGCGAGATCCCCAGCCTGGGTCACCCCCGTGCGGCGCTGTTCGGGTTCAGTGTGGCCCTGCTGGCCTACAATGTCCTGGCGCTGATCGAGCGCTGCGTCGAGCGGGGGCACACTCCCGCCGCGAAGCCCGCCGCGAAGCCCGCCGCGAAACCTGCAGCGAAGCCCGCCGCCCAGGCGGCGCCCGAAATATCCCTGTATCATCTCGTCCTGCAGATCCGCGCCGGCTACGAAGGCCTGCTGATCGCCCTGCCCCCGGAGCACTGGACGGCCTGCGGTGCGGTCGACCCGCCAGCCCTTGCCGCGCGCCTGCTGAGCTTGGCCCGCAAGATTGATCCCAGGCGCGTGACGGCCCGTCGGCGAAAACCCAAAGACCCCGCAGAAAAACCCAAGCCAGCCAGCAGAGGCCACCTCGCAACGGCCAGGGTTCTGGCAGCTCAAACACCTTAAAAGGGCTGGGCTGAAGCCCTTGGGAAACCCTTCGATCGCCGCCCGACGACGGTCGCGATCCGTGTTCCGGCATCCCGGACCTGCGGGGCCCTCGCCACCTGAGGTCATCCGCCCGTCATGACAGCCGCCTAGGGCACGCCCCTCGCCGGCGCGTCCGGCCCGCTGCAGGTTCCGATGTTCACGCACAACTGCCTGGATCCGCACGACCCCTTCGCGGAACGCGAGGTGCTGGTCGCGTTCGACATCGACGCGTCCGGCATCCGCCTCCTCGCGGCCAGGGATGCGGAGGGCCACGACATCCTGCCCGACCTGATCGAGGTTCAGCGCGACGACCTGCGCTCCGAACTCGCGGCGCGGACGTGGTGCCGGGGCCTGGACCGACCGACCCCGGCCAGGCCCGATCATCCAGCCGGTGCGGGCGCCTTTCGATGACCCACGACGCGTTTGAGGACGACGGCGTCGGCCTCTCCGAAAGACCGTCGCGCATGCGCCTCTTCATCGGGGCAGGGCTGATGGGGATGTGCCTGCTCGGGGTGCTCGGCGGAATGCTCCACATCCTGCCGGCCTGACGGGCCGACGACCCGGAGCGCGGCCCGCCGCAGGGCACGGCACGACACGACACCGATTGCCCCCGAACCCATCCGCCGGCAGGCCGGAGGGGGGCAGCCAGTCGCACTGTCCCGGACCGAGGCAACCCTCCCCGCGCCGACGTGTTGCGTCAACCGGAGGCTCCCGCATGGCCCGTCGCATCCTGATCACCGGCGCGAGCATCGCCGGCAACGCCGCCGCATGGTGGCTCGGCCACCACGGCTTCGACGTCACCGTGGTCGAGCGCGCGCCCGCGTTCCGGGACGGCGGGCAGAACGTCGATGTCCGCGGCGTCGGGCGCGAGGCGCTGCGCCGCATGGGTCTGGAGCAGGCTGCACTCGACGCCGGGACCGGCGAGGAGGGCACCGCCTGGGTCGACGGAAACGGCCGCGCCGTCGCGCGGTTCGGCGTTGACGGGTCCACGGGCGACGGCCCGACCGCCGAGATGGAGATCCTGCGCGGCGACCTCGCCCGCCTCCTCTACGCGCCGGCCCGGGAGCATGCGGAGTATCGCTTCGGCGACCACGTGGCGGGGATCGACCAGACGGATGACGCCGCCCGCGTCAGCTTCGCCGGCGGCGGCGTGGAACGCTACGATGCGGTGATCGTCGCCGAGGGCGTGGGCTCGGCGACCCGCGAGCGCGTCTTCCCGGGGGAGAACGCGCCGCGCTGGATGGGCCTGACCATCGCGTACTTCACGATCCCCCGCACACCCGACGACGACCGGGACTGGCGCTGGTACAACGCGACGGGCGGGCGCGGCATCTCGCTGCGGCCGGACCGGCACGGCACCACGCGCGCGATGCTGATGCTCCGCCAGCCGCCGGGCGGGGAGCAGGATTGGGACGTCGCCCGGCAGAAGGCGTATCTGCGCGACCGGTTCGCGGATGCCGGATGGCAGGCCGGGCGCGTGCTCGCCGGCCTGGAGGCGACCGACGATTTCTACGTCGACGTCCTGCGGCAGGTGCGGATGAAGCGCTGGTCGGCCGGGCGCGTCGTGCTGATCGGCGATGCCGCGTGGTGCGCGACGCCGCTCGCCGGCATCGGCACGACGCTGGCGATCACCGGCGCCACCGTTCTGTCCGGTGCGCTGGCGCGCTCGGACGATGTCGCGGCCGCCTTCGCAGACTATGGGCGGGCCATGCGCCCGTTCGTCGAGAAGGGGCAGGCTGTGCCGGCGATCGCGCCGAAGCTGATGAACCCGCGCAGCCGGCTCGGCATCGGCCTGCTGCACGGCGCGCTCAGGATCGCGAGCCGACCCGCGCTGCGCCGGTTGAGCGCCAAGCTGTTCACCGGGCGCGCCGAGGAGCCCGAACTCGCCCGGTACGTCGGGCGACCGACCTGAGACCGGGCCTGTGCGGGGCCGTCATCGCGAAGCGCCGCCCGGCAGCGGCTCCGTGGCGGCTCGGGGCGCGGGACTCCCTCGGGTCTACGCCCCGGCCTTGTCCTCCGGCTGGGGCGCGATCCGGTCGCCGTCGCGCAGCGAAGCCGGCGGCCCCACCACCACGCGCTCGTCCCCGGTCAGGCCCGAGCGCAGCTCCAGGGCCGTCCGGGTCTGGCGGAAGATCGTGACCGGGCGCAGCCGCGCCACGGCGTTGCCGTCGGCCCCCGTCTCGACCACGGCCACGCGGGTCCCGTGCTGGTCGAAGATCAGGGCATCGCTCGGCACGCTCACGGCGGGCGCGACCCGCGGGATCTCCAGCGTGAGGGTGATGTAGAGCCCCGGCCGGAGCGCGCCGTCGGGGTTCGGGATGTCGACCTGCGTGACCAGCGTGCGCGCGGAGGAGAGCAGCGTCGTCGACGAGCGCGAGACCGTGCCGGGGAAGATCTTCCCGGGGATCTGCGCGACCTCGACCTGGGCGGCGAGCCCGTCGCGCACGCCGTCGGCGGCGTAGAGCGGCACGTTCACCGCCATGCGCAGCACGTCGTCCCGGTTCAGCGTGAGGAGCGGCACGCCCGTGTTGGTGTCCGCCGTGACCGCGTCGCCGACATCGTTGTTGCGCGCCGTCACCACCCCGTCGAACGGCGCGCGGATCTCCTCGAACCCGGTCAGGACCTTGAGCCGGCTGACCTGCGCCGCCTGGGCGGCGATGTTGGCCTCCGCGACCTTCACGGCGGCCTTGGCGGCGTCGACGTTGGCGGTCTGCGTCAGCACCCCGGCCTGCGACGTGTCGGCGTTCTGCCGGGTCTCGACCCCGGTGCCGGCCAGCGTCGAGGTCCGCTTGTTGTTCGCATCCGCGAGGTGGCGGTTGGCCTCGGCCTGATCGACCATCGCGCGCGTCTGGATCAGCGCCGCCTCGAGCTGCACCACCTGCGCCTGGGCCTGGACGAGCTGCTGGTCGAGGTCGGGGGCGCTGATCCGGAACAGCAGGTCGTCCCGCTTCACGTGCGAGCCGATATCGACCTTGCGCTCGACGATGTAGCCGGTCGCCCGCGGGTAGAGGTTGGCCGTGTCGAAGGCCTGGGTCGTGCCGGTCTGGGTGAGGCTCAGGGGTCCGGAGGCCCGGGCGGCCCTGGCGACCCGCACCTGGGGCGGCTTCGCCGCGGCGGATCGCGGCGGGCTCGCCGCCCGGGACGCGTCCGGCCAGGCGCGGTATCCGACGAGGCCGGCGCCGGCCAGCACAAGCAGCGCGAGCCAGACGCGTCCGCCGCGCGCGGGCCGGCCGGTATGGTCTGCGGCTGCGCTGTCCCGGTCCGCCATCCTGCCCCTCGGGCGCACTGCGCCGCATCGCGGGCCTGCCGCCCGCCCGGGTCGCGCCCGGCTCTGTCGTCAATACATAAGCCCCGGACCGGATCCGGGCGAGATGCCGCACTGCACGATCCGGACCGGATCCTCCGGTCCCGCACCCTGTTACTCAGCCGAACAGCAGGATTCGAGCGACAATGACCGAGATCTCCAGGCGCGCCATCATCGCGGCGGCCGGGGGCGCGATGGTAGCGTCCCCCGCGGCGGCACAGTCTCCGAACCCGGTCCCGCCCGAGCGCGGCGACAAGGGCGCCGACATCCTGGGCCCGCGCAACCCGCCGCGGGCCGGCGAGGAGCCCTTCACCCTGGCCCCGCCCGCCACCGACCACGGCACGATGCCGAACCTGAAATGGTCGTTCACCGACAGCCACATGCGGCTGGAGAAGGGCGGCTGGGCGCGCCAGACCACGATCCGCGAATTGCCGGTCTCGAAGGCCATGGCCGGGGTCAACATGCGGCTCAAGGCCGGCGCGGTGCGCGAGATGCACTGGCACAAGGAGGCCGAGTGGGCCTACATGATCAAGGGCAAGGCCCGGATCACCGCGGTCGATCAGGACGGGCGCACCTTCGCGGACGATGTCGGCGAAGGCGACCTCTGGTACTTCCCGGGCGGCATCCCGCACTCGATCCAGGGGCTGTCCGCCGACGGGGTCGACGGCTGCGAGTTCCTGCTCGTGTTCGACGACGGCGCCTTCTCGGAGGATTCCACCTTCCTGCTGACCGACTGGCTGGCGCACACGCCGACCGACATCCTGGCCAAGAATTTCGGCTTGCCCGAGAGCGCCTTCGCCAAGGTTCCTCAGAAGGAGCTTTACATTTTCCCCGGCCCGAATCCGGGACCGCTCTCGGCCGACAAGATGGGCGGCTCCGGTGAGATTCCAAAAACATTCAGCCACCGGATGCTGGCGCAGGAGCCGATCCGCACCAGGGGCGGCACCGTGCGCATCACCGATTCCACGGTGTTCCCGGCCTCGGTCACGATCGCGGCGGCGCTGGTCGAGGTCGAGCCCGGGGGCCTGCGCGAGCTGCACTGGCATCCCAACGGCGACGAGTGGCAGTACTACCTCTCGGGCAAGGGCCGGATGACGGTGTTCGGCTCCGAGTCGAAGGCGCGCACCTTCGACTATCAGGCCGGCGACGTCGGCTACGTGCCGTTCGCCATGGGCCACTACATCGAGAACACCGGCGACACGGTGCTGACCTTCCTGGAGATGTTCAAGAGCCCGCGCTACGCCGACATCTCGCTGACCCAGTGGCTGGCGCTGACCCCGCACCCCCTGGTGGAGGCCCATACCGGGCTCGATCCGAAGCAGGTCGAGGCCCTGCCGCAGACCAAATCACCGGTTGTGCCCGGTTGACGCGGCCCGGAACTTGGCGCGTCTTCGGGACGTCGACCGTGTAGACGTCCCGGCCCATTCACGGAGAGCCTCATGCGCGCCGCATCCCGCGCGCTCCTCGCCCTGGCGCTCGCCCTCCCGGCGGGCACCGCCCGGGCGCAGGTGCAGCAGAACAACCCGGACGCGGCCAATGCCTCGTTCGCCCTGCAGAGCCAGATCCGCACGCTCAACCAGCAGCGGGTCACGGATTACAATACGCTGAACCAGTCGATCCAGCGCAACGTCCAGTTCGAATCGTTCGGGCCGGTCCTGCCCTATCGGGGCCTCTACGGCGGGCACCACGTGGGACGCCAACCGGGACATCATGGCGGCGCCCGCGGCTTCGTCCGGCGCGGCGGCGGCATCAACACGAGCGTGTGCACCGGCTGCTGAGCGGCCGGGATAGCTGCGTGAAGCGGGGAAAGCCCGAAAAAAACCTTTCCCCGCCAGCAGGCTTCGCCCAGAACCTGGGTTCATGGTGGCGGACACATGAATATCCTGCTGATCGGTTCGGGCGGCCGCGAGCACGCCCTGGCTTGGCGACTGGCCCAGAGCCCCCTCTGCACCCGGCTGTTCACGGCACCCGGCAATCCCGGCACCGCCCGGCACGGCACCAACCGGCCGGACCTGACGGTCACCGACCACGCCGCGGTGGCGGCCTTCTGCGCGGCGGAGTCGATCGGCCTCGTGGTGGTCGGCCCCGAGGCGCCCCTGGTCGCCGGTCTGGTCGACGACCTGAAGGCCGCCGGGATCCGCGCCTTCGGCCCGACCCGCGACGCCGCCCGGCTCGAGGGCTCGAAGGGCTTCACCAAGGACCTCTGCGCCGCCTGCAACATCCCGACCGCCGCCTTCGCGCGGTTCACCGCGTTGGAGCCGGCGCTGGCCTATGTCCGGCAGCAGGGCGCCCCGATCGTCGTGAAGGCGGACGGGCTCGCCGCCGGCAAGGGCGTCACGGTGGCCGAGACCCTGGATCAGGCCGAGGACGCGCTCGCCGCCCTGTTCGCCGAGCCCGGCGCCGAGGTGGTGGTCGAGGAATGCCTGTTCGGCGAGGAGGCGAGTTTCTTCGCCCTGTGCGACGGGACGCGCGCCATTTCGCTCGGCACCGCGCAGGACCACAAGCGCGTGTTCGACGGCGACCGCGGCCCCAACACCGGCGGCATGGGCGCCTATTCCCCGGCCCGGGTCGTCACCCCGGAGATCGAGGCCCGGGTCATGGCGGAGATCATCGGCCCGACGCTCGCCGGCATGCGCGCGCGGGGCTGCCCGTTCACCGGCATCCTGTATGCCGGCTTGATGCTCACCGCCGACGGCCCGAAGCTCATCGAGTACAACACCCGCTTCGGCGACCCCGAGGCGCAGGTGTTGATGCCGCGGCTCGCCTCCGACCTCGTGCCGGCCCTGCTCTCGGCCTGCGACGGCGACCTCTCCGGCGTGACCCTCGAATTCGACGCCCACCGGGCCGCCCTCACCGTGGTGATGGCGGCGGCCGGCTATCCCGGCGCCGTGGTGCGCGGCTCGGTGATCCGGGGCGTCGAGGCGGCCGAGGGCGAGGGCGTGTTCGTGTTCCAGGCCGGCACCCGGGCCGAGGGCGGGCAGCTGCTAGCCGATGGCGGCCGGGTCCTGGCGGTCACGGCGCTGGGCGACAGCGTCACGGACGCCAAGGATCGCGCCTACGCCGCGGTGGCGCGGATCGACTGGCCGGAGGGTTTTTGTAGACGCGACATTGGGTTCCGGGCCGTGGCGCGGGAAGCCGGACAGGCCTGACAAGTCCCGGTTTCAAAAGGTCGTCGACCTTTTGCGGGTCCAGGGCAGAGCCCTGGTGTCGGGCAAAGCCCGATATCGGGGCTCCGCCCCAAGCCCCGCCAAAGGGCGAGCCCTTTGGGATCCCCTTACTCGCCGATGGCGGCGCCGGCGGGCCTGCGGTTGTCATTGGCGCCGTAGAGCAGGCCGGGGCGCATGCGCTCCGTGCGCGAGGCGTCGTTGCCCGAGGAGGCCGCCTCCGGGGTGTCGGGCGCGGCGGCGCGCACCGCGATCAGCTCCTCCGCCCCCCAGGGCTTCTGCGCGACGATCGTGTGGCCCATGCCCCGCAGGATCGCCTGTGTGTCGGCCGAGAGCGCGAAGGGCTCGGCGTAGACCGTGTCGGGCAGCCACTGGTGGTGGATGCGCGGGGCGTCCACCGCCTCCTGCGGCTCCATGCCGAAATCCAGCATGTTGATCAGCGTCTGAGCGTTGATCGTGATGATCCGCGAGCCCCCCGGCGAGCCCGCCACCAGCGCGACCTTGCCGTCGCGCAGCACGATCGTGGGCGCCATGGAGGAGAGCGGACGCTTGCCCGGCTGGATCGCGTTCCTGGTGCCCTG
The DNA here is from genome assembly GCF_038442355.1 of Methylobacterium guangdongense. NCBI lineage: Bacteria > Pseudomonadati > Pseudomonadota > Alphaproteobacteria > Hyphomicrobiales > Methylobacteriaceae > Methylobacterium > Methylobacterium guangdongense. Next base: position 169,589 of record NZ_JBBXMX010000007.1, on the reverse strand, counting down.
CACGAGGCCGAACAGGTTCGGCACGCCGGTCTTGACCGTGAAGTCGTCCATCTCGTCGTTGAGGAAGAACCCCGTGTCCCCCGCGATCACCCCGGCGCCGAAATAGCCGTTGATCGTGTAGGTGAGCGAGGCGGCGTTGCCGGCCCGGTCCATCACCGAGATGTGGGTGGTCTCAGGCCGCTCGTGGGTCTCCAGGCCCGGATCCGGGCGGATCTCGGCCGAGGGGGTCGCCCGGTCCGGCCGGATCGAGGCCCGGAGCTTGTCGAGGTAGGTGGGGGACAGGAACTGGGCGACCGGGTTCGTCACGAAGGCCGGATCGCCGAGCAGCAGGTTGCGGTCGGCATAGGAACGCCGCATCGCCTCGACCATCAGGTGCACGGTGCGGGCCGAATTGAACCCGGCCGCCCGCAGGTCGTAGCCGTCGAGGATGCCGAGGATCTCGCAGAGCGTGACGCCCCCGGAGGAGGGCGGGGGCGCCGACAGGATCGTCGCGCCCCGGTAGCGGCAGGTCAGCGGCTCGGATTCCGTCACCGTGTAGGCCGCGAAATCGGCCGCCGTGAGCAGGCCACCCCCCGCCCGGGAGGCCGCCTCCACGGCCTCCGGGATCGCCCCCTTGTAGAACGCGTCCGCGCCGTGATCGGCGATGGCCTGGAGGGTGCGGGCGAGGTCGGCCTGGACCAGCCGGTCGCCGGGCCGCCAGGGGCTCCCGTCCGGGCGCAGGAAGATGCGGGCGACGTTGGCTTGCGCGGAAAACAGCTTGGTGCCGGATTCGAGGATGTCGGTGTCGCCCCGGGTCAGCACGAACCCGTCCCGGGCGAGCGCGATCGCCGGCGCCATCACCCGCGCGAGCGGCAGGGTCCCGTACTGGGCGAGCGCGGTGTTGAGACCGAGCACGGTCCCCGGCACGCCGGCCGCCTTCCAGCCGCGCAGGCTCGCGCCCTTCACGACGTTGCCGGCGGCGTCGAGGTACATGTCGCGGGTGGCCGCCGCCGGGGCGGTCTCGCGGAAGTTGATGAAGCGGCTCCGCCCGTCGGCCGCGTGCAGCACCAGGAAGCCGCCGCCGCCGAGATTGCCGCAGCACGGGTTCACCACCGCCTCGGCATAGGCCACCGCCACCGCGGCATCGACGGCGTTGCCGCCGGCCTTGAGGATGTCGGCGCCCACCTGCGAGGCGAGGCGCTGGGACGAGACCACCATCCCGTTCTCGCCCTCCACGGCCGGCCCCGAGGCGGCCCGGGCCGGGAGGGGGCCGAGGGCGAAGAGGGCGGCCAGCAGCAGCGCGCGCGCGGGTGCGATCATACGTGCGATCATCCCTGCCCGCTCCGGTGCGGGTTCCGGGCCGCCATATAGGGGATCCGGCGCCGGAGTCGCCGTCCCCGATCGAAACCGCATCCGCAAGGCATTCCGCAAGGCATTCGGCACGGGCCGGAACGCCGCCGGGCTCACGGCTTGTCAGGATGCGGATCCGGATGGGAAGAACGGTTCGGATCAGGCCCCGCCTTCGCGCCGGGGCCGCCGACGGCTAGAATAGGCCGGAACCAGGAGACTCAACGCGTGCAGACAACGGTGCTCGGCATCGAGACGACCTGCGACGAGACCGCCGCCGCCGTCGTCTCGATCGACGCGGATGGCCGCGCGCAGATCCGCGCCAACGAGGTGCTGAGCCAGATCGCGGAGCACGCGGCCTATGGCGGCGTCGTGCCCGAGATCGCGGCCCGCGCCCATGTGGAGGTGCTCGACCGGCTGATCGCCCGCGCCCTGGAGCGGGCCGGAATCGGCCTGCCCGATCTCGACGGGATCGCGGTGGCGGCCGGGCCGGGGCTGATCGGCGGCGTGCTGGTCGGCCTCGTCACCGCCAAGACCCTGGCGCTGGTGACCCGCAAGCCGCTGCTCGCCGTGAACCATCTGGAGGCCCACGCCCTCACCGCCCGGCTGACCGACGGGATCGCCTTCCCGTACCTGCTGCTGCTGGTCTCGGGCGGCCACACCCAGCTCCTCGCCGTGCGCGGCGTCGGCGATTACGTCCGCCTCGGCTCGACCATCGACGACGCCATCGGCGAGGCCTTCGACAAGGCCGCCAAGCTTCTCGGCCTCGGCTATCCGGGCGGCCCCGAGGTCGAGCGCATGGCCGAGGCGGGTGATGCCGAGCGCTTCGCCCTGCCCCGGCCGATGCTGGGCCGGCGCGAGGCGGATTTCTCGCTCTCCGGCCTCAAGACCGCCCTGCGCATCGAGGCGGAAAAGATCGCCCCGCTCGCCGAGCGCGACGTCGCCGACCTCTGCGCGGGCTTCCAGGCCGCGGTGGTCGATGTCGTGGTGGACCGCACCCGGGTCGCGCTGCGCGGCTTCTCGGGTGTCGCCGGACGGCCCACCGCCCTGGTGGCCGCGGGGGGCGTGGCGGCGAACGGCGCCATCCGTCGGGCGCTCGCCGCACTGGCCGGCGAGGCGGGCTTGAGCTTCGTCGCCCCGCCCCTCCAGCTTTGCGGCGACAACGGCGCGATGATCGCCTGGGCCGGCCTGGAGCGCCTGCGCCTCGGCCTCGTGGACGACCTCACCGCCCCGGCCCGGCCGCGCTGGCCGCTCTCGGCCGATCCGGCCGGCGCTTCGGTTCAAGCCGGATGACCGAGGCAGCGCGGCGTGCGCAATGGCGCGATCTGGTCGAGCGCCGCCTGCCCGGGGCCGCCCGGCCGGACTGGCCGGTGCGCCTCGACCATTGCTTCGCGCGGATCCTCCTCGACAACACCTGCGGTGGCCCCTGGCGCGACCAGATCCGCCCGCCGGCTTACGCCAACACGCCCCTCGATCAGCTTGAGGTCGCGATCGCGCTGGGCGAGGCCGTGCTCGCCGGGGATGCGGATCTCGCCCTCCTGAACCGCCGCTCCCTCGCGTGGCGCGGCAAGATCGCCTGCGCCCCGGTCCCCGACGCCCTCCGGGACGGCGACCTGATCCTGCGCCGCTGGCGTCCGGAGGACACGGCGCCCTTCGCGGCCCTCAACGCCGACCCGGCGGTGATGGCCCACTTCCCCCGCCCCCGGACGGCGGCGGAGAGCGCCGCCGAGGCCGGGATCCTCGACCGGCGCTTCGTGGCGGACGGGTTCGGCCCCTGGGCGCTGGAGCAGGCGGGCCGATTCATCGGCTTTGCCGGCGCGATGCGGATCCTGCGGCCCCTGCCCTTCCCGGGCGGCGACCGGCCCGGGCGTACGGTGGAACTGGTGTGGCGCCTCACGCGCGACGCCTGGGGACAGGGCTTCGCCACGCGGGCCGCGCGCCGCGCGCGCGCCGACCTGTCGGAGCGCTGCGGCATCGGCGCCGTGGTCGCCTTCACGGCGGCCGGCAATGCCCGGTCCCGGGCCGTGATGGAGCGCCTCGGCATGGTGCCGGCCGGAACCTTCCCGCACCCGGCGGTGCCGGAGGGACCGTTGCGCGAACATGTGCTCTACCGGCTGGACTGCGCCGACAGGGAGGCTGCCGCATGAGCGCGGGCGCTGCGATCAACGTCGTCGGCGGCGGGGCCTGGGGCACGGCGCTCGCCAACGCCGCCGCGGCGGCCGGACATCCCGTCACCCTCTGGCTGCGCGACCCCGAAGCCGCCGCCAGGCTCCAGGCCGGGCGCGAGAATCCCCGCTACCTGCCGGGCGTACCGCTCCACCCGGCCATCCGGGCGACCGCGGAGGCCGACGCCTTGGCCGGCGCCCGGGCCACGCTGCTGGTGGTCCCGGCCCAGACCGTGCGCGGCGTGCTGGAAGCCCTGCGCCCTCCCCTGGCCTCGGCCGGGCCGGTGATCCTCTGCGCCAAGGGAATCGAGCGCGGCAGCGACAGCTTCATGAGCGCCGTGGCGGGGCAGGTCCTGCCGCCGGGCACGCCCGTCGCGGTCCTGTCGGGCCCGAGCTTCGCGGCCGACGTCGCCCGCGGCCTGCCCACGGCCGTGACCCTGGCGGCCGCCGATGCCGGCCTCGCCGCGTCCCTGTCGGCGCTGCTCTCGGGGCCGAGCCTGCGCCTCTATCACACCGACGACGTGCGCGGCGTCGAGATCGGCGGGGCCGGCAAGAACGTGCTGGCCATCGCCTGCGGGATCGTGGCCGGCCGCGGTCTCGGCGAGAGCGCCCGGGCGGCGCTGATCGCCCGCGCCTTCGCCGAATTGATGCGCTTCGCGAAGGGATTCGGCGGCCGGCCCGAGACGCTGATGGGCCTCTCGGGGCTGGGCGATCTGGTGCTCACCGCCTCCTCGCCGCAATCGCGCAACTTCGCCTTCGGGCAGCGGCTCGGCGCCGGGGCGAGCCCGGAGGAGGCCGCGGGCGGCAAGCTCGCCGAGGGCGCCTTCACGGCCGCGGCGCTCGCGGGCCTCGCGGCCGCGCAGGGCGTCGAGATGCCGGTGGCGCAGGCGGTCGCGGCGATCGTGGCGGGCACGGCCGGGGTCGACGATGTGGTCGCCGGGCTGCTGGCGCGACCGCTGCGGGGGGAGACGGATGCGTGACGCGCTCCGCTGAACTGCCATCTGTCCAGCTTGGGCATGAAGTCTCGTCCCGAAGCCCGGGACGCCGATGCGTGTCGGCGCAGCCCTGACCGCCGCCGGCGCAGCCCGGCACCAGGCCTCTGCCCTGGACCCGCGAAAGGGCGAGCCACAGCCCTTTTAGGTGTTTGCGGAAGCAACGAGACAGGGGCCAAGGGCACTCTCCTCCCCTGGCGATCCCGGGCCTGCCCGGAATCGCTCAAGCTTGTGGGGAGGAGTTTGGGGATCGCAGATCCCGCGTGGGGGTGGTGCAGACGGCACCGCTGCGCCTCATCCTGCACCACCCCCACCCCTGGCCCCTCCCCACAAGGGGGAGGAAAAAGGCGGTGCTCTTTCAGGACGTGGGAGCCACGACTTGCGATCCTTGCAGCCAGCCCGAACACCTTAAAGGGCTGGGGCTCGCCCTTTCGAAACCCGGACGGGATCCGGCCGCTCACGCCACGGCGGCGACCGGATCCTCGGCGTTCCCGTGGGTGTATTCGGCGAAGATTGCGATCGGCGAGGGCCGGCCCAGCAGGTAGCCCTGCGCGAGGGTGCAGTGCTCCGCGGCCAGGAAGGACAGCTCCTCGTCGGTCTCCACGCCCTCCGCCACGACGGCGAGGCCGAGGCCGCGCCCCAGGCCCAGCACGGAACGCACGATCGCGGCCCCCTGCGGGTTGCTGTGCACCGCCTTGATGAACGAGCGGTCGATCTTGATCCGGTCGAACGGGAAGGAGCGCAGGTTCGACAGCGAGGAGTAGCCGGTGCCGAAATCGTCCATGGCGATCCGCACGCCGAGCGCCTTGAGCTGGCGCAGGGTGAGCAGCGCCCGCGCCGGATCGCGGATCAGCGCGGTCTCGGTGATCTCGATCTCCAGGCGCTCCGCCTTCAGGCCGCTCTCGAACAGGGTGCCGTGGACGAACTGCACGAAATGCGGGTTGTGGAGCTGCACCGCCGAGACGTTGACGGCGATCGCGAGCGGCTGCGGCCAGAGGGAAGCGGTCCGGCAGGCCTCGCGCAGCACGAAGGCGCCGATCTCCAGGATCGCCCCGGTCTCCTCGGCGATCGGCACGAAGAGGTCCGGGGGGACCGGGCCGCGCTCCGGGTGGCGCCAGCGCAGCAGCGCCTCGAAGCCCGTCACGGCCCCGGTGTCGATCCGCGTCTGCGGCTGGTAGACGAGGTCCAGCTCGCCCCGGGACACCGCGTGGCGCAGGTCGTGCTCCAGCATGCGCCGGTCGCGGATCTGGGCACCCATGCTGGCGTCGTACCGGCGGCAGGTGCCGCGCCCCTCGGCCTTGGCCCGGTACAGGGCGGCGTCGGCGTGGCTCAGGAGCGCGCGCTGATCCTGCGCGTCGTCCGGATAGATCGCGATCCCGATGCTGGTGGCGATCACCGGGCCGGCGGCCGCCGGCACTGCCGCCAGCGTCGCCAGGATGCGCTCGGCCAGCCGTTCGGCCGAACCGTCCCCCTGCGGGATCAGGATCGCGAACTCGTCGCCGCCGAGACGGGCCATCAGCTGCGTCGGATCGAGCAGGCCGCCGACGCGCAGCGCGAGGTCGCGCAGCATCGTGTCGCCAGCGGCGTGGCCGAACAGGTCGTTGACCTCCTTGAAGCGGTCGAGGTCGAGGCAGAGGACGGCGAGCCGGGTGCGCTGCGTGTCCGCCGCGCGCATCTCCCGCTCCAGCCGGGCGTGGAAGCTCGTCCGGTTGGCGAGCCCCGTCAGGGCGTCGTGGTGCGCGAGGAAGTGAATCTGGCTCTCGGCGCGGCGGCGGGCGCGCAGGTCGCGCACCGCCACGGCGTGATGCAGCTGGCGGCCGTACTCCGCCATCGGCCGCAGGATCACCTCCACCGGGATGGTCCCGCCGCCCGCCGGGACGAGCTCGGACTCGACGGCCTCTCCGGCCGTGCCGGCCGTCGCCGCGAGCCCGGGCAGGTAGGTGGACAGGCTGGCGCCCACCAGGGACGCGGCCTCGGTCCCGGCGAGCCGGGCGAAGGCCTCGTTGGCGCTGACGATCTGGCCGCCGCGGCACACGACGAGGCCCTCGACGGCCGCGTTGGCGAGGCTGCGCAGGCGCTCGCGCTCGGATTCGGCGCGCCGACGCTCCCGCAGGTCGATCAGGAGGGCGGCCCCGGCCAGGAGCAGGATCAGCGAGCTCGCCAGGGCGACGGCGGCGGCGAGCCACTCGGTCCGGATCGCGCTCTCCGGGATCGCCACCGTGGGATCGGGCTGGATGGTCACCGCGCCCATGCCGGTGAAGTGATGGCCGCAGATCGCCAGGATCAGCAGCCCGGCGCCGAGGGCCCGGCCCCGGACGGTGCTGGCCGAGAGGCCCGCGACCAGCGCCATCGCCCCCAGCACGGCGCCGACCGCCACCGAGACGACGACCACCGCCGGGTTCCAGATCAGATGTCCCGGCACCTCATAGGCCGCCATGCCGGTGTAGTGCATCGCCGCGATGCCGCCGCCCACGACGGCGCCGCCGAGCGCCGCCCGCCCCCGGCCGCCCATGGTCGCCAGGGCGAAGCCGAGCCCGGTGATCGCGACCGCATCGGCATAGGAGAGGAGCGTCAGGCCGACCCCGTAGCCGGAGGGCAGCCCCGGCGCGTAGGCCAGCATGGCCAGGAAATGCGTGGCCCAGATCCCCGAGCCCCCCGCCGCCGCGGCGACCGCGAGCCACAGGTAGCGGCCGCGCTGGCCCGCCCGCCCGGCATGGGTGAGCAGCGCGATCGCCGTCGCGCTCGCCAGGGTGCAGACCAGGGCCGCGAGGGCCACCAGCCACAGGTTGTGTTCCCCGACGAAGCAGCCGATCACGGTCAGCATATAGACAATCAGCGGTAGTTATATGGAGTTCTTTCAAGAATTACTGAGGGTTGAAGATTAATATCCGAACAACAGGGGTGATCGATCGCGCTTCGAACGAATGGCCGGTCGAATTGGTCCGCGGGCGGACCGATCCGCCCACCCACGGACGGTGCGGGTTCGCGCGACGCGGGGGGCTTGAGCCCGGCCCTGTGGGCCAGCCTTGCAGGCCTGCGCGGCGTCCGACCGGGGCGGCATCGCCCCCGTGAAGCGTGGCAACGCGATCGGGAACCGCTAAGGCGGGGTGCGCCGCCGAACCGGGCGGCCGGTGGGGATGCGGCGATGGCGTACTGGCTGTTCAAATCCGAGCCCGCGACCTGGTCGTGGGACCAGCAGGTCGCGGCCGGCGGGGCGGGTACGTTCTGGAACGGGGTGCGCAACCACCTCGCCAAGAAGCACCTGATGGCCATGCAGGTCGGCGAGCGGGGCTTCTTCTACCACTCGAACGAGGGCAAGGCGGTGGTCGGCATCGTGGAGGTGATCCGGCCCTATTATCCGGACCACACCGACGAGAGTGGCCGCTTCGGCATGGTCGACGTGCGCGCCGTGGAGGCGCTGCCCCGCCCCGTGACGCTTGACGCCATCAAGGCCGATCCGGCGCTCGCCGACATGGTGCTGGTGAACAATTCCCGCCTGTCGGTGCAGCCGGTGACCGAGGCCGAATGGGACAGGCTGCGCGCGTTGGGCTCCGTACCGGAGACCTGATGCGCGTGCTATCAAGAGCATGACAAGGAGCACTCCCCATGGTCCATGCCCTGCACGCCGCCACCGTGGCCAGCATCTCCGACCTGAAGAAGAACCCGATGGGCACCGTCGCCGCTGGCGAAGGATTCCCGGTCGCGATTCTGAACCGCAACGAACCGGCGTTCTACTGCATCCCCGCCAAGGCCTACGAGGATCTGCTGGCGCGGATCGAAGACCTTGAATTGCATGCCCTTGCGGATTCCCGGGAAGGGCAAGCCATTCATCGCGTCACGCTCGATGAGCTATGACCTCGCCTTCCTCGACGAGGCGCTGAAGGAATGGCGCCGGCTCGATGCACCCGTACGGGATCAGTTCAGAACCAAGCTCGCCGAGCGCCTGCGTGACCCGAAGGTCCCGTCGGCCCGCCTTCACGGCGCGAAGGAACGGTACAAGATCAAGCTGCGCAGCGCAGGGTTCAGGTTGGTCTACGAGGTGCGCGACCGGGACCTCATCGTGCTCGTCGTCGCAGTGGGCAAGCGGGAGCGCAACGAGGTCTACCGGATCGCGGCCCGTCGGACGGCGGAGTGACGCTCACGCCGCCCGGTTGAGCGCCCCCCGGGCCGGTGCCGCGGGCTCGGCGTCGATCTCGACCGGCGGCAGCGTATCCATCACCCGGGAGGCCGGCAGTGTCACCACCACCTCGGTGCCCTCCCGGGGCTTCGAGGCGAGCTGGAACTGGCCGCCATGCAGCTCCACCAGCCCCTTCACGATCGGCAGGCCGAGCCCCGAGCCCTGCTCGGCGGTCTTGATCGCCAGCGAGCCGCGCCCGAACGACGACAGGACCGTGCCGAGCTCGTCCTCGGGAATGCCCGGCCCGCTGTCCTTCACCGAGACGTACTGCCCGCCCGAGGCGGTCCAGCCGACCTTCAGCCAGATCGCGCCGCCCGGGGGCGTGAACTTCACGGCGTTCGACAGGAGGTTCAGCACGATCTGGCGCAGGGCCCGCTCGTCCGCCCAGAGCCGCGGCAGGGTATCGTCCACGAGGTCGTGGAAGGTCTGGTTCTTGGCCTTGGCGCGCAGGCCCATCATGTGGCGGCACTCCTCGACCACGTGGGCGAGCTGCACCGGCTCCTCGTTCAGCTCGTAGCGTCCCGCTTCAATGCGTGAAAGATCGAGGATCTCGTTGATCAGGTTGAGGAGATGCAGCCCGCTATCGTGGATGTCGTTGGAATATTCCCGGTACGACGGCGCGATGTGGGCGCCGAACACCTCGTTCTTCATCACCTCCGAGAAGCCGAGGATCGCGTTGAGCGGCGTGCGCAATTCATGGCTCATCGTGGCCAGGAACCGGGACTTGGCGAGGTTCGCCTCCTCGGCCCGGCGGCGGGCCTCGTCGGAATTGGCCTTGGCCTGCTCCAGTTCGCCGAACACCGCGTCCTTCTCGGCGCGCGAGCGCAGGGCGCCCATGGTCGCCGCGTAGAGGCGGCGGGACAGGCCGAGGAAAAACAGCTGCGCGCCCCCCGCCATCGTGACGAGGAGCAGCGCGTCCGCCGCGCGGGAGAAGGTGGCGAGCGACGCGGTGGCCAAAGCCAGCGGCACCAGGGCGGCGATGGCCGCGAGCGGCACCGTCGCGGCCAGCATGGTGGTGACCGCCGAGGCGATGACGAGGCCGATCAGCGCGAAGGTCCAGCCGCCGGTGGCGCCGAGCCCGATCATCGCCGCCCACGACAGGCTCTGCAGCACCTCGCCGATCAGGAAGCTGCGGCGCCAGCGCCGCAGCGGGATCGTCTCGGGGTCGGCGTTCAGGAAGCGCCGGCTCAGCGTCGTGTTGAGCGTGATCATCAGGAACACGCCGAGCGCCCAGGCGGCGGCCACCGCCGGCGGGATCCAGAAGGTCGCCGCCGCGGCGAGCGCCGCCGCGAAGCCCGCCAGCGGGATGCCGGCACCGGCTCGGGACTGCGCGTAGTGGCGCAACAGCTCGTAGTCGAAGGCCCGCTCCAGCCCGGTCTGCGAGGTCAGCTTCTCGCGCGCCGAGCGGATCTCGCGGGCGACCCCGAGGCGGCGGGCGGCCTCCTCCGTCGAGGGGCCGCGACCGCGCTGGACCATCTCGACGGTGAGATTGGGCATACGCGCACTGAAACTCGAAAAAAGCGGTGTCGGCCGGGAATCGCTCCGTGAGGATGAGGCGGATATGTTAAGAAGGGGCTGCCGGCATTGCTCGGATCTTAGTCATTCCTGGCTGTGGCGAGGCTGACCTGCCGTTCGGCTCGATGTGCGATCACGCACATCGCGCGCGCGATCAGGCTCGTTAGGGTCCAGGGCCCGGCCGGCCCTCACCGCACGGCGCGCCGCCAACCGAAGCGTCCGGGCTCACGCGTCGATCAGGGATCGCCGATCATGCCGAAGCTCACCGTCAACGGCGTCGCGCACGAGATCGACGCCGATCCCGACATGCCGCTGCTCTGGGTGCTGCGCGATCGGCTCGACGCCACCGGCACCAAGTATGGCTGCGGCATCGCGCAATGCGGCGCCTGCACGGTCCATCTCGACGGCCAGCCGGTCCGGGCCTGCCAGACCCGCCTCGGCGATGTCGGCACCGCGCAGGTGACCACCATCGAGGGCGTCAACGGCCGGGTCGCGGACGCGGTCCAGGCCGCGTGGCGCAAGCTCGACGTGGTCCAGTGCGGCTATTGCCAGTCCGGCCAGATCATGTCGGCGATCGGCCTGCTCTCGGGCAACGCCAAGCCCAGCGACACCGACATCGACGGTGCCATGGACGGCAACATCTGCCGCTGCGGCACCTACCAGCGCATCCGTGCGGCGATTCACGAAGCCGCGCGCAGCCTCGCCTGATCCGTCCCGGCGCCCACCTTCCTCTGCCCTTCGCCCGCCCCGCCCCGCGGTCCCGACCGGAGCCTCGCCGCCATGCTGAACGCCCGTCGACCGAGCACCCTCCCCCTCCGTCCGAGCCGCCGCGGCCTGCTGGCGGGCGCCGGCGCCCTCGTGGTGGCGTTCCGGCTCGATCCGAAGCCCGCCCGCGCCGCCGCCGGCCCGAACCTCGCCGACGTGAAGGCGCAACCCAACGCCTTCGTGCGGATCGGCGCGGACGACACCGTGACCGTGGTGATCAAGCACCTCGACATGGGCCAGGGGAACACGACCGGCCTCGCCACCATCCTGGCCGACGAACTCGGCGCCGACTGGTCGAAGGTCCGCACCGAATTCGCGCCTGCCGACGCGACGCTCTACAACAACAGCCTGATGGGCCCGATCCAGGGCACCGGCGGCTCGACCGCGGTGGCCAATTCCTGGTTCCAGCTGCGCAAGGCGGGGGCCGCCGCCCGCGAGATGCTGATGGCCGAGGCGGCCTTCCGCTGGAAGGTGCCGGTCTCCGAGATCACGGTCGCCGACAATGTCGTGCGCCACGGCCCGTCCGGCCGGCAGGCCCGGTTCGGGGAGCTCGCGGCCTCGGCGGCCTCGCTCCCGGTCCCGTCCGAGCCGCGGCTCAAGGACCCGAGCGAGTGGAACCTGATCGGCGCGAAGGTGCCGCGCCTCGATTCCGTCGCCAAGACCAACGGCACGGCGATCTACTCGCTGGACATCCGCCGCCCCAACCAAGTCACCGCGGTCGTGGCCCGGGCGCCGCGCTTCGGCGCCACCGTGAAAAGCTTTGATGCAGCGGCCGCCCGGACGGTGGCGGGCGTCCTCGACGTGGTACAGGTGCCGAGCGGTGTGGCGGTGATCGCCCGCGACACCTGGGCGGCCATGAAGGGCCGCGAGGCGCTTACCGTCGCCTGGGACGACAGCACCGCCGAGACCCGCTCGTCCGACGCGATCCTCGCCGAGTACCGGGAGCGGGCCAAGGGCCCGGGCCTGACGGCCTCCGAGCGCGGCGACCCGCAGGCAGCGCTCAAGGGTGCCGCGACGGTGATCGAGGCCGAGTTCACCTTCCCCTATCTCGCCCACGCGGCGATGGAGCCGCTCAACGCGACGATCGAGAAGGCGGCCGACGGCGGCTACGACGTCTACGCCGGCTTCCAGTTCCAGACCGTCGAGCAGGCCACCATGGCGGCGATCCTCGGCGTGACGGCCGACCGGGTGCGGCTGCACAGCAACTGGGCCGGCGGCTCCTTCGGCCGCCGGGCGACCCCCACCGCCGATTACCTCGCGGAGGCCGCCACCATCCTCAAGGCGTCCGGCGAGAAGGCGCCCGTGCACCTCGTCTGGACCCGCGAGGACGACATGGCCGGCGGCTATTACCGCCCGACCGTGCTCCATAAGGTCCGGGCCGGCATCGACGCCAAGGGCGCGGTGGTCGGTTGGGACCACGTCATGGTCGGCAAGTCGATCATGATCGGCTCACCCTTCGAGGCGATGATCGTCAAGAACGGCATCGATTCCACCACCGTGGAGGGCGCCTCCGACACGCCCTACGCGCTGGCGGCCTACCGGTTCGGCGTCCACAATGGCCGCGAGGGCGTGCCGGTGCTCTGGTGGCGCTCGGTCGGTCACACCCACACGGCCCACGTGATGGAGGTGATGATCGACGAGCTGGCCCATGCCGCGAACGTCGATCCGGTGGCCTACCGGCTCTCCCTCCTGACCCAGGCGCCGCGGCTGTCCGGCGTGCTCAAGCTCGCCGCCGACAAGGCCGGCTGGAGCGCCAAGCCGCAGGAGCCGGGCCGCGGCCTCGGGGTCGCGGTCCACGAATCCTTCGGCTCCTACGTCGCCATGGTGGCGGACGTGACCGCGCAGGATGCGGCGATCCGGGTCAACCGGATCGTGGCGGCGGTGGATGTCGGCGTGCCGGTCAACCCGGACGTGATCCGCGCGCAGGTCGAGGGTGCGGTGGGCTTCGCCCTGTCGGCGGTGCTGCGCAACCGCATCACCCTCAAGGACGGACAGGTGCAGGAGCACAATTTCGACGCCTACGAGCCGACCCGCATGAGCGAGATGCCGAAGGTCGAGGTCTACATCGTGCCGAGCCAGGTGGCGCCCACCGGGATCGGCGAGCCGGGCGTGCCGGTGCTCGGCCCGTCGATCGCCAATGCGGTCTTCGCGGCGACCGGCCGGCGCCTGCGCTCCCTGCCCCTCGACCTCTCCGGCGTGAAGGGCGCGTGAGGAATCGCACCTCCCTGCGCCGCGTATCGGCGTAGGACGAGAGGGTCTTCCCCCAAGGCAAGAGACCAACTCACGACGGCGCGGCGCGACACCGCGCCGTTTCTTTTTGTGGCCTCACCGCGCCATCTCGGGGGCATGCCGTTCGACGACACCGCCGCCCGCCTCCGCGCCTGCCGCCTCTGCCGGGACAGCCCGCTCTACGGCCCGCCCCTGCCCCAGGAGCCCCGGCCGATCGTCCAGGGCAGCACCGGCGCGCGCCTCTGCATCGCCAGCCAAGCCCCCGGCACCCGCGCCCACCGGACCGGGATGCCGTTCATGGACCCGTCCGGCGTCCGGCTGCGGTCCTGGCTCGGCCTCGACGAGGCGCGGTTCTACGACGCCGCCAAGGTCGCCATCCTGCCGATGGGCGCATGCTTCCCCGGCCTCGACGCCAAGGGCGGCGACCGGCCGCCGCGCCGGGAATGCGCCGAGCGCTGGCGGGCGGAACTGTTCGCCGGGCTTCCGGACCTCGCGCTGATCCTGGTGATCGGCCAGTACGCGCAGGCCTGGCACCTGGGGAGGCTTGAGGATGGGCTCACCGGCACGGTGCGGCGCTGGCGTGAGATCCTCGCCGAGCCCCGGCGCCCCCGGGTGCTGCCCCTGCCCCACCCGTCCTGGCGCAACAACGGCTGGCTCAAGCGCGAGCCCTGGTTCGAGGCGGAGCTGCTGCCGGTGCTCAAGGCGGAGGTGGCGCGGGTGCTGGCGGGGTGAGCCGGACCGTGGCAACGCATCTTGGGACAAGCACCCTGCAGCAGCGGCGCCACAGGGCAGGCGCCTGCGCTGGGGCGGTGGATCAGGGCGCAGCTTTCCCTTGAGTGAGCCGGCTTACTGAGACAGGATATTGCATCAGCCAAACCTTCGGAGTGGGTTGATCAATGTCAGATGCGAGACGACGCCGCGTATGGCTCGAAGGCTACAGCCTGACGACCGCCGAAATTCTCTATCACCTGCCGGACTACCCGCATCTGCTGCAGACCTTCATCTGGCAGCAGCATGATCTCTTCCCGCAACTGCCGGAACTGCGAAAATTCCTGGCCTTCTGGCAGAGCCGGCTCGATGGTCCGCTGCATTCCGTGAAGGTCATGCACTGCCGGCTCCTGAAGCCGGCCGAACTGCGCGCGGTGTCGGGCGACTTCCTGCTTCACTGAGCGAAGGCCCAACGGTCCGGGCCACCGCCTGAACGTCCTCCACCGACGGTGGCCGGGCGCCGGCCGCGCATTGACAGGCCGCGCCCGGCCGTGATCCGTGCCGCGACCCGGAAGGACGCCCGATGCCCGAGATTGCCGACCCCCGCGACCGCCTGATCGTGGCCCTCGACCTGCCGGGCGTGGCCGAGGCCGAGGCGCTGATCGACCGGATCGGCGATGCCGCGACCTTCTACAAGATTGGCTACCAGCTCGGCTACGCGGGCGGGCTGGCCCTCGCCGAGCGCCTGGCGGCGCGGGGCCTCAAGATCTTCCTCGACCTGAAGCTCCACGACATCGGCAACACCGTCGAGGCGGGTGCGCGCGCGGCCTCGGGGCTCGGCGCCACCTTCCTCACGGTCCACGCCTATCCGCAGACCATGCGGGCGGCGGTCCGGGGCCGGGGCGCGGGCCTGAAGATCCTCGCCGTGACGGTGCTGACCTCCTACGACGACGCCGACGCCGCGGAGGCCGGCTATGGCCTGCCGGTGGCGGAACTGGTCGCCCGGCGCGCCGCCCAGGCCGCCGAGATCGGCATCGACGGCCTCGTCTGCTCCGCGGCCGAGGCGGCCTCGGTCCGGACGGTCGTCGGGCCGGACCGGCTGATCGTCACCCCGGGCATCCGCCCGGCGGGCGCGGAGGCCGGCGACCAGAAGCGGGTGATGACCCCCGGGGAGGCCCGGCGGGCCGGGATCGACCATGTCGTGGTCGGGCGCCCGATCACCGGCGCCGCCGACCCCCGCGCCGTGGCGCAGGCGATCGTGGCCGAGATGGCCTGATCGGGATTGCTTTCCCGCGGCCCCGGCCCACTTCGCCTCGCACGGAGGAGACGCAGCATGACGAAGGGCTATTGGATCGCGCGGATCGATGTCCGCGACGCGGAGGCCTACAAGGCGTACGTGGCGGCCAACGGCGTCGCCTTCGCCAAGTTCGGTGGGCGGTTCCTCGTGCGCGGGGGCGCCCATGAGGCGGTGATGGGCCCGGCCCGGTCCCGCAACGTGGTGATCGAGTTCCCGAGCTACGACGACGCCCTCGCCTGCTGGAATTCCGACCTCTATCAGGCCGCCAAGGCCAAGCAGCGCGGCGGCGTCGAGGCCGAGATCCTGGTGATCGAAGGCTATGACGGCCCGCAGCCCAGCGCCTCGGAGCCGGCGCCGGAGGTGGGGCCGGCGTCCGAGTAGGGCTCGGGATGCGGTGAAAAGTACATTTGGGCGGGGCCTCAGCGCCCCGTCGGCGCCAGGCTCCGCAGCAGGAACGCCGTCATGGCCGCCACGGACGGCGCCGGCTGGAGCGGCGACTTCCCGACCAGCACCGGGTGCGTGTAGCGGGCGATCGCGGCGTGGACGCAGGCCGCCGCCTCGGCGGGATCCGCGGCTTCGAACACGCCGCTGGCCACGCCGTCGCGGATGATCCGCTCGATCCCGGCAGTGATCCGGGCGACGTGGTGGCGGCAGACCTCCCAGCTCTCCGCCATCGCGGCCTCGATCATCTCGTGGAGCCGCGGAAACGCCTCGCAGCGCCGGGTGCAGTCGCGGTGCAGGGTCTCGATCGCCGCCACGAACCGCTCGGTGGGGTTGAGGCCGGGCCGGTCGGCGATCTCCGAAATCAGCGCCTCGACCTCGCCGATCAGGCGTTCCAGCACCGCCTCGTTGATCGCCTTCTTCGAGTCGAAGAAGCGGTAGACGTTGGCCGGGCTCATCTTGAGCGTCCGGGCGATGTCGGCCACCGTCGTCTTCTGGTAGCCGATCTCACGGAAATACGCGTCCGCCGTCGCGAGGATGCGGCTGCGCGTGTCGGGCGCGCAGTCCTCCGTCAGGCATGAAGTCGGGTCGGCGAGGGACATGCGTCCTCACTAGGGCATGCGGGCGCGGAGCGTCAAAGACGTCAGTCCGGCTGAGGTTCCCCTGCGGCCGGTGCGCGCGTGCGGAACCGCGCCGGGCGGCGCCGATTGCCCCGGCATCCGGCCGCGAAAGCGGTACACCGCCAGGGATCTATAGATGAGCTTTACCGACACCCGAGCCCTGATCACCGGGGCCGATTCCGGCATCGGCCAGGCAACCGCCGAGCTGTTCGCCCGCGAAGGGGCCGACGTGGCGATCACCTACCACACCGACGAGGCCGGCATCCGCGAGACCGCCGCCCGGGTCGAGGCGGCCGGGCGCCGGGCGCTGGTGCTGCAACTCGATGTCGGCGACCCGGCGGCGGTCACGGCCGCCTTCGACCGGATCGGCAGCGAGTTCGGCACCCTCGACATCCTGGTGGCCAATGCCGGGCAGGCCATGAGCGGCGTGCCGGTGGCCGAGATGGACGACGCGCTGCTGGAGCGGATCCTGCGGGTGAACCTGATGGGCCCGCTGTTCTGCGCCCGCCCGTTTATCAAGATGCGCAAGGCGCAGGGCGGCAACGGCAAAATCGTGTTCGTCTCCTCCGTGGCCCAGCACCTGCCGACGCCGGAGAGCGCCCCCTACGGCATGTCGAAGGCCGGGCTCGGCTCCCTGTGCCGCTCCCTGTCGCGGGAACTCGCCGAGGACCGGATCAACGTGAACAACGTCGCCCCGGGCCTGATCGAGACCCCGATGACCGCCGATCGGTTCGAGAAGACGGAGGTGCTCGACCAGTCCCTGGAGCGGATCCCGTGGCACCGGGCCGGCCAGCCGGAGGAGATCGCCCGGGCAATCCTCTACCTCGCCTCGGACGCCGCCGATTACGTGACCGGCCACACCCTGGTGGTCGATGGCGGGCTGACGATGCAGTGGGGCGGGGCCTGAACGCAAAAGGGCGCCGGATCCGATCCGGCGCCCGCATGGCCTGACGCGTCGAACGTTCGGTCGGACTTACGAACCGAACTGCGAGCCCAGCCGCTCGAGGTATTCGGCGAGGTCCACGCCGCCGACCCGCTTGCCGTAATCGAACCGCATGCCTTGGCGGATATCGATGCTGGCATCCCGCGTGGTCAAGGTGAAGGGCCGGACGCAGACCCAGGCGCCGTCGCGGCGGTGCTCGAAGTAGCCGAGGATCTCGTGCTTGGCCATAACCTGTCCTCCGGTGTGAAGTTTGGAGACACAACGGTCATGCCGGCCACAGGTTCGCGTGGGGCGACTGTTTTTCGTACCCAGTTCCGGAGGTGCCGCGTATTCGGAAGTCCGGGGCCGGCGGAACCGACCGGATCTGATCTCGCCTGAGCTTGGCCGTAACTGGCTTCGCGCCGTGTGCGGCCGTGCCGCTCACCGCCAGCGGTCGAGGATCTCGGCGGTCGTCATGGTCTCGACCTGATGGCCGTAGCGCATGCGGTACATCAGCAGCAGCGCATCGTGCGCCTCGTCGCAGGAGCTGCACAGGGCGTCGGTGGCCAGCACGATGCGGTAGCCGAGATCGACGCCGCCGAGCACCGCGGCCAGCACGCAGACATCCGTCTCCGCCCCGGTGACGATCAGAGTGTCGGCCCCCCGCGCCCGCAGGCGGGCGTCGAGGTCCGTGTCGAGCCAGGGCGAATAGACGTCCTTGTCGACGACGTCCGCGGGCGGGACGAACCGGGCGAGATCGGGGACGAGATCGATCAGATCCGGGTCGAGGCGCTCGCGGGTCATGCCGGCCCAGCGCTGCGAGTAGGTCGCCCAGGTCCCGCGCCCCTCGCCCGGCCGGGCGGCCGGGATGAACCGGGTGAAGATGGTCCGCTCCGGGTGCGCCTCGGCGAGGCGGCAGACATGCGGCAGGACCCGCGGCATCCACGGGGTCTGCCAGTCGGTTGATTCGGCGAACATGCGCTGCATGTCCACGCACAGATGGAGGCAGCCCTCGCCGAGGGGTTCGACGGGGGGCCCGCCCTTTTGAGCGCGGCTGTCCGTCGGTCGAGCGTTTCCAGATCCCATGATCGCGCAATCGGGTGCGCCGGGGGGAGTTCCTGCGGCAGAATGGGAGGCGAGCCTCCTACCGGTCGGCCTTCGCGCCGGACGTCGTCAGCTGGAGGTAGCGCTCGGTGGTCGGCCCGATCAGCTTGCGCACCGCCTCCGCCATGCCCTGCTCTTCCTTGAGCGATTGCTGGAACGCCGTCCGGTGCCCCTGCTGGCCGGCGGCGTCGGCGATGACCAGCAGCGACTCGTAGGCCGCGATCTCGAAATTCTCGAAGGCGTGGTTGGCGTAGGTGTTCTTCAGGATCTCGTCCTGGGCCGGGGTATGGCCCAGGGCCATCATGTTGCCGACGAAGCCCAGGAACCCCTCCTTGAGGGCCGAGGGGCTGTCGCCGAGGCTCTGGAGCGCCTCTTCCAGGCGATCGCGCTGGCCGTGCGTCTCCGCGATGTGGCGGCGCAGGGCCTGCTCCATCTCCGGATAGTGCTCCAGGCGCTCGACCTGCCGCTCCATGATCTGCAGGGCCTGCATTTCGACGGCATGGGTGTTCTTGAGGGCCGTGACGTAGATCTCGCGCGCGTCGGTGGTCATGGGGTACCTCTGTCTGCTGGCGGGCTCCGTGGCCCATTCGGACGGGAAACCCAGGCGGGGCGCGGCCAAGTTCCGGGCGGCCCAGCCCGAACAGGAGGTCGCGGGCGCCCCTCCGGACCCGCCGCCGGCCTGACCGTCGGGCCCGTCAGTGCAGGGCGTGGCCGCGCGCGATCCGCTGGCGCGCCGCCAAGTGCTGGCCGATCTCGAGCAGCAAGGTCTCGGTCAGCGCCAGCATGGGCGCCTCGCCGAATTGCGAGAGCGCGTTGTGCAGGGACAGGCACAGATCCGCGGCTTGGTTGAGGGCATCGATCGGGGCTTCGTCGCGCTGGGCGAAGGCCGTGCCGGCGGATTTGCTGTCCGAGATCTCGACGATCACGCCCCGGCCCGTCGTCGGGCGGCCCTGCGCGTCGTGGTAGAAATGCCCGCGGGTGAACAGCCAGCGCAGCCGGCCTTCCGGCGAGCGCACGCGGTACTCGGCCGTGTAGGAGCCGCCGGACTGAACGCAGGTCAGGATCACCTGCGAGATATGCGCCTGATCGTCCGGATGGACCGCTTCCAGGATCTCGGACAGGCTGACCCCGGCCCGCGACCGGGCGGGGCTGATGTTGAACAGCAGGGCACTGACCGGATCGGCCCGTGCCACGTCCGCGCGGATGTCCCACATCCAGAAGCCGACGCCGCCGGAGGTCTCGAGGGCTGCGGCGAGCGCGGCCTCCGATACGACGTCGTCCGCCGCCTGATCCATCTGAACCGTCCCTCGCCCGACCGGGCCGTCCCGCGTCGTCACGTCCATGCGCCCCATCGGCGCCTGCAGAGCGCCTCACAACCCGCCCGCCCCCGGGGGAGCCTTTCGTCGGTCCGCGACCGGGCAGCCGGTGTTTTGTAAGAGGATCTCAACTGCAGATCGATGATCGGGCGCATCGTGTCTACAGCAAGTGTATGTCCCGCCTGCATCGGGCCCGCGCGTGCGGCGCCGGGCTCGCTGGATCACCACCGCGACAATCGCCGGACGATTGCGTGACGGCAAAGCTTGGTGGAGGGACTGGTCTTCGCGTGTTGCGCGCTTCACCGGCCCGGGTTGGACCGAGTCTCGCCCCTCCCCCGGCAGGACCCTATGCAGGGCCTGTGCCTGGCTGATCTCCGCAGCCGCTACTGAGGCGTGGTCATATTGTTATTGCCACCCGTGAGTTCGCGGAACCGGAGGGTGCTTTCGCATATTCGGGACGAAAATTAGTTGTAGGGAAGATGCCGATTTAAGGCTATGTGAACGGGTCCATGCAGACCGGAGACCAGGATGCGCCGTCTCGCGCTTGAATCCGCAGTGCTGTCCCTGCTGGCGTCTACGGTCGTCTTCCCGGTCACAGGCTACGCGAAGCCGAAGCAGGTCCGCCTGCCCATGCTGGAAGTGCCCGACGATCTCGGCCTGATCCTGAAGAAGCCCAATTTCGGAAGCCGCGCGACGCTGTTGCGCTCGCCGGTCGAGCTGTCGGACGTGAAGGATCGGCATGGGCTGGAGCGGGAGCAGCGCCTGTGGAGCCGTCTCAACGGCTCCCTGTGCGTGGGCTGCGGCGGGGCCCCGAGCGCGGTCTATGGCCGGGCGCCGGCCATGCGCCGGGTGAACTACGTCGATCCGATCGCCGTCCTGAACGCGAAGCCCGCCTCCGCCGCCGCGACGGTCGTGGCGAGCCGTGCGGTCGCGCCGGCGCGGTCCGCCCGCGTCCACCTCGCCCATCGGCGCCCGCACCGGTCGCGCCTCTACGCGTATTACAGCCGGCTGCGCTACGCCGTGCTGAAGTGGCGCCGGCACCACCACCATCCCCGTCGCCGGGTCCGGGCCGTCCAGCACGGTGCGGCATCGCCCGTCTGACGCCACGTCCCGCGCCTCAGGCAGGTCGCGTCCCGGCCCGGTGAAAGCGACGGCGGAACCTGAGGTGGGATTGGGCCCGCCAGGCCTTGAGCCAGCCGAAGAACGCGCGCTGAAACAAGCGCTTGGCGCTGTGCCCGATCGTGGCGCGAGCGAGCACGGTTCTAAATCCCTGGCAAAGCTCCGCTTTCGCTGGCTGCACCCGGGAAGGTGGCGGCGCGGGGCCGTTTGACGCGATGCTTCCGGATTCCCGGCCAACATCCGGGATCCACTGAGCTTTCGTCCTCTGGCGCGCTCGCCGAACCGGCGCCGTGCCGGCGGAGCAGGCTCACGGGTCCGCGCGGCCGGCCTCAAGCGGCCCGCAGGGCCTCGATCTCGGCGAGCGTGACCGCCGTGCGGGCCCGGAGCGTACCGAGCATCGGCGCGACATCCTCCCCGGCCCGGCAGGCGGCCTCGACCGCCCGGCAGGTCTCGGCGAGCCCGGCAAAGCCCACCATGCTGGCCGCCGACACCATCGCGTGGGCGTCCAGCAAGAGCCGGTCGCGGCTCGTCTCGGGCGCGGCGGCGCCGAACCGCTGGGTCAGCTCCTTGGCCAGCATCGCCAGCAGGTCGTTCATCCGGGCGCGCCCGACCATCTCGGTCATCTCGTCGAGGACCGCGCGGTCGATCGTGGCGGGCGGTGCCGCCGCGGGTGCCCCGGTCCAGCGGTCGATCACGGCGAGCAGGGCCTGCGCGCGGAACGGCTTGCCGACATGGTCGTCGAGGCCGGCCGCGCGCAGCTCGGCCACCTGCTCCGGCAGGACGTTCGCGGTCATCGCCACGATCGGCAGCCGACCCCGCGGCTCGCCCAGCGCGCGGATCCGCCGGGTCGCCGCGATCCCGTCCATCACGGGCATCTGCACGTCCATCAGCACGAGGTCGTAGGGCCGGGCCTGGACGGCCGCCACCGCGGCGACCCCGTCGCCCACCACATCGACCGCATGCCCGGCCCGTTCGAGGATCGTCCGGGCGAGATCCTGGTTCAGCGGCACGTCCTCGGCCAGCAACAGGTGCTTGCCGGTCGCCCGGGCCAGCGCGGCGGACGGCGCCGCGACGGGCGTGGCCGGCTTCGCCGCGGGGAGCGCGACCTCGAACCAGAAGATCGAGCCGCACCCCACCGCGCTCGCCACGCCGATCGTCCCACCCATCAGCTCGACGAGGGATTTCGAGATGGCGAGGCCGAGGCCCGTCCCGCCATATTCGCGGCTGATCGAGCCGTCGACCTGCGAGAACCGCCGGAACAGGCGGTCGCACTTGTCCGCCGGGATGCCGATCCCGGTGTCGTGGATCTCGAAGCGCAGGCGACCCGGGCCGGCCGCGATCGTCAGGCCGATGCGCCCCGCCGGGGTGAACTTCACCGCGTTGGTGAGCAGGTTGAGCAGGACCTGACGCAGCCGGTCCTCGTCGCCCTCGATCCAGGCCGGCAGGTTCGGGTCGCAGGTGACCGCGAGCGCGAGGCCCTTGCGCTCGGCCGAGGGGCGCACGATCGAGACCGCGTTGTCGATCAGCGCCGCGAGGGCGAAGGGCCGGGGCACGATCTCGACCTGTCCGGCCTCGACCTTCGAGAAGTCGAGGACGTCGTTGACCACCGTGAGGAGCGCCGCCCCGGCGGTGCGGATGCGGTCGGCGTGCCGGCGCGCCGCCGGCCCGAGATCCGGCTCGTCGAGGAGCAGGTCGGCGTAGCCGATCACCCCGTTGAGCGGCGTGCGGATCTCATGGCTCATGGCGGCCAGGAACTCGCTCTTGGCCGCGCTCGCACGCTCGGCCTCCAGCCGCGCCGCGTCCGCCACGGCCTTGGCGGCGAGCAGGTCCGCCTCGGCGGCCTTCCGGGCGGTGATGTCGATGTTGAGGCCGATCATCCGCCGCGAGCGCCCGTCCGGTCCGGGCGCGGCGCGGCCGACGCCGTTGATCCAGCGCATGCGGCCCTCCGCATCCGGGACCCGGAACTCGATCGAGAACGTCTCGCCCGTCTCGGCGGCCGCCGCGGCGACCTCCAGGGCGCGCTCGCCGTCCTGGCGGTCGATCAGGGTCAGCCAGGTCTGCGCGTCGAGCGCGTATTCCCGCTCGGTCTCGATCCCGTGCAGGCGCGCGCTCCCCGCCGACCACGTGATCCGGCTGCTGTCGAGGTCGAGGTGCCACGTGCCCGCCTTGGCGGCCTGCTGGGCCAGCAGCAGCAGACCGCTCGCATCCTCGACGGCGCGCCGCGACGTCACGATCTCGTCGATGTCGAGGGCCGTGCCGAGCATCCCGACCATCGCCTCGCCCTGCCAGATCGGCAGGACCACGACCTTGTGCCAGCGATAGGCACCGTCCTGCCGCCGCAGCCGCCCCTCGACCTCGTAGCCGGTCCGCTGCGCGCGCGCATTGCGCCACAGCTGCTCCATCCGCTCCGCATCCTCCGGGTGGTTGCGGGCGAGGCGCGCGGCCCGGGACGGACCGATCGGACCGTAGTAATCCTCGAAGCGCCGGTTGACGTAGGTCGCCTCCCCGGTCTCCACGGAGGCGATCCAGACGAGCTGCGGCAGCGCGTCCGCCAGCGCCCGGTAGCGCGCCTCGCTCAGGCGCAGGGCTTCCTCGGCGGCCTTGCGGGCGCTCACGTCGCGCAAGGTGGCCACGTAGCCGTCGGCCGCCCCGGTCGCCCGGGCGTGGGTCAGGCTGAAGGAGATCTCCAGCCAGACCCAATGGCCGTCCCGGTGCCGGTAGCGCTGGCAGGTCAGGGCCTGCGCGGTGCGGCCGCTGGTCAGCCCGTCGAGGACGGCGCGGTAGGCCGCCACGTCGTCGGGATGGACGAAGTCGAGGGGCTGCGTCCCGATCAGGTCCTCCGGATCGTAGCCCAGGACGGCGCGCACGGCGGGCGACACGTAGCGGCGGCAGGTCGTCAGGTCGGACCAGATGACGATGTCGGTGCTGTTCTCGGTGAGCAGCCGATAGCGGCGCTCGCTCTCCTCCACCGCCTGCTCGGCGATCCGGTGCTGCGTCACGTCGGTGACGGTCAGGACCGCCCCGCCATCCGCGAGGCCGGAGCGGCGGACCTCCAGGGTGATCCCGGTGGGCAGGCGCCAGTCGAACAGGGGCGGAAGCGCCCCCAGGTCGCGTCCGGCGCTCCCGAGCCGCAGACCGGTCTCGGCGGCCGCGAAGTCGCCCCGGGCGCGCTGGTAGGCGTGGATGTCCGGGAAGGCGACGCCCGCGTGCAGCACGTCGCCCGGCAGGTCGAGCAGCGCCGCGGCGCTGCGGTTGAACACGCGGACCCGTTGGGCGGCGTCGAGCACCACGAGGCCCTGGTCCATGCTGTCCAGCATTCCGCGCAGGAGCTGGTCGGTTTCGTGGGCGCGCCGCTCGGACCGGACGAGGTCGCTCACGTCGAGGAGCATGCCGTGCAGGGCGACGAGGGCGCCGTCGGGCCCGAATTCCGGCACGCCCTGGATGATCGCGTCGAGGCCGGTGCCGTCCGGCCGCACGATGCGCGCCCGCGCCTGATAGGGGTCCGCCGGCCGGTCCCCGGACAGGATCCCCTCCACCCGCGCGGTCACGCCGGGGCGGTCGTCCGGATGATAGCAGGCGAAATGGTCCGCGAAGGCGAGGTCGCGCGCGTCCGGTACGCCGAGGAGGCGTGCGAGCCCGGCCGAGCGGGTGACGCGGCGGGTCGACGGATCGAGGCGCCATTGGCCGAAGCCGGCCGCGCCGTCCCAGCTCTCCGGATCGCGCCCGGAGGCGGGCCCGACGGGGCTCGGCGGCGCGGCCGGGGGAGGCGCAGCTGTCTGCATCGGCGCGGGCGGATCCGTTCGACCGGCGCGAACCGCGCCCCGTGAGCACCGGCGGTGCTGTTGGGCCGCAGCTTTCTCATCCGATGGTTGCGGATTCCTTGCCGACCGCCTGCGGCATGGGCGCCTCGGGTGACGATCGTCCGGCCCTCCTGCGCGCTACTGCCGCGCCGTACACCGCTTCGTGCCGCTCCCCGCCAGCTTCCGCGTCGCGAAGGTGAACACCGACCGCTCCTCAAGGGCGGCCGAGCCCGTGGTCTTCATGAAGCCGGCATAGCCCGGACAATTCCTGGGCGTCGGCTTGTCCTTGATCTGCCTCCAGAAGGTGAGCTCCGTGTCGTCGAACCGGAATTCCTCGCTCTGGCAGCCGGAACTCGGGCTGCAGCCCTCCTGCACCGAGTAGCCGACATCGAGGATCTTGCGCCCCGCCGGGACCTCGACGATCACGAGGTTCTGGTCCGGGCTGGTGCCCTCGTCGAGGATCAGGAGACCTCCGACGAGGGCGATGGTGCTGTAGGCGCTCCAGCCCTTCGCGTCGCTCGGGTCGTCGGCGCCCAGGACCCGGTCGCTCGGCCGCTGCTCCACGGCGCAATCGGCCTTGAGATCGGCGGTGCTCCTGCGCAGCCAGTACCGGCTGCCGACGGATTCGGTCTTCTCGGTCGCCAGCACCGTCGCGGCGGCGTTGCGGTAGCAGTGCCACGCCACCGTGGTGTCGGAGGCGGGCTCCGCCCGGACGGGGGCGACGGCAAGGCCCGCGATCAGGCCGAGCCCGATGATGCCTGCGGGGCGGGCGGCGCGCGGCCGCGACGGGGGGTGGAACGGCATCGTCGCCTCCTCGGATCGGGTCTCGGCGCCCGCATGCGCCGCGCCCCGGCGGCCGGGATCCTCCGGCCCGCCGGGAACAAGGGCCGGTGACCCGCCGGGGACACCGACCGGGGCGGCCTCAATCCTTGCGGATCAGGACCGGCTGGGCCCCCGCTTCGCCGAGGCCGAAATCGGCCAGCCTGTAGGACAGCTGGACGAAGCCGCCGTAGCGGTTGGTCTCGAACCTGATCGGGCTCGGCGACGACAGCGGGAAGGCCGCCTGCGCCTTGTCGGTCTGCATCCGCCAGTAGCGGCCGCCGACGCCGACGCTCACGGACGGCGTCAGGTCGTAGGAGACGATGCCCTCCAGGACGTAGCCGTCGCCCCGTCCCCCTTCGGGCCCCGGATTGATGTCCGGCCGGAGCCAGTGGCGGTCGACGCCGTCCACGGCCACGATCGGCAGGTAGGCGCCCTCCAGGCTGAGCCGGACCCGGTCGAACCGCGCCTCGCCGATCACGCCGACGCGCAGGGCGTTCCACTGCATGTTCTCGCCGAGGCCCTTGATGCCGTTCGGATTTGGTGGGTTGCAGATGCTGTTCGCGGCGACCTGCCGGCAGCCGTACCCGTTATACAGCTCGGAGAAATACTGGTACCCGAAGAAGCCCCCGAGCTTGAAGCCGTCCCGGCGCAGCAGATCGTAGCCGAAATCGACGGTGCCGTAGCTGATGTCGCCGTCCTTGATCGGGTGGAGCGTCTTCGAATAGGGCGTGAATCCAGGCGGGAAATCCTCGTCCGAGAGACGCCCGTCCGTGACGCCGCCCGTCCCGAGGAAGCCCTTGACGAACAGGCCCGTGGGCTTGTGCGCGAGCCGGGCGAAGCTCTCCCCGGCATGGGCCTGCGCGCCGCCGTAGATCAGGCGGGAATTCACCAGGGCCGGGTTGACGCTGTCTTTCAGCGTCTCGCGGGGGCTGCCGGAGCTGAAGACATAGCGCAGCCCGCCCTCGAACGCCCAGGTGGCGGGTCCGGCCGGTCCCGCCGGCGGCAGGTCGGGCAGCCCGGCCCCGAACCGGTAATTGAGGCCGGCCCGGGCCAGGAATCCGTCCGTCTTGACGCGGGTGCCGGCGCGATAGCCGGGCAGGTCTCCGGCCGTCTGACCGGGCACGACCGCCCGGGAGCCGAGATCGTAGTACAGACCCTCGACCTTCGCGGAGAGATGCTCGCTCACGGCGTGCTCGATGCCGGCGCCGACCACGTAGCCGACGCGCACCGCACCGCCGCGACCGTCGAACGAAGCCACCGGCGGCAGGTTCAAGCCGGAGCGCAGGACCAGGGACAGGTTGTTGTCGATCCGGACGTTGCCGACGGCCAAGCCGGCGGTCGCGTAGACCAGGGTCCGGTCGAGGGCGAAACCCAGCCTGCCGCGGACCGTCGCGAGGTCGTCCAGCCGCTGACCGAAATTGGCGACGCTGTCCGGGATGCTGGCGCCCCCGGCGGTCGAAAAGTCGCCCTGCTGTCGGCCGTAGCCCCAGAGGCGGGTGAACTGGTAATCCGCGGCGGCCCCGGCCACGAGGCCGAACGGCGCCTGCCAGGTGTAGCCGATCTCGCCGCCCCCGATGAAGCTGCCGTCCGAGGCGTGCCGCGACGGGAGGATCGGGCAGTCGCCAACGGCGCCCCCGGCCTGATCCGTGCAGAGGAAGCGTGTGGCGCTGCCGAGCGCACCGTACCCGGCGAACAGACCCGCATAGGGGCCCGACCACGTGACGGGCGGCGACAGGGCGAGATCCGGCTTGACGGGATCGGGCCCGGGCGCCCGGGGAAGATCCGCGGCGAGGGCGGTCTGCGACAGGAAGGCCAGAAGAAGTCCTGAACCAACGGTCCGCTGCATATCGTAAAAACCCCCCCCGGCGCGCGCGATTTTCGCGTCACGCCTCATCGTGCGCTACGGCTTCATGGTAAAAGAGCCGTTAAAATCGGGATCTCGATGGATGATGTTTCATCCCATGTGATCGGATCGCGATTGAGAGCAAGATATCTCGCTGGAATATGATTTTGTAAAGCGTCTTCTGTGTTTGTATAGGACTGTATTTTGCAAGATTTATATCAATTTATGACCTGATTAACCTCTTGGTTTGGATTGAATATTTGTATCATGGCAGTGTATTGTGTTGTGGCGACGGACGATGACGCGTCGTTCGCTTCGGCCGGGATATCGCTCCCGCGGATGACGATGCGGGGTGATGCGGGCCGGCATCACCGCCCGAGCCGAAATCGGCATCCCGGTTTCAAGCCTTGGAACCATCCCGGCGGCCCCCGGCTTCCTGAGCGAGCCCCGGATGGATGATCTTCCATTGCGCGCTCGTGGAGCATGTCCGTCCCCATCGGGGCGGCGAGAAAGGATTTTTCCGTGCGTCATTCGATCCTCACCGCGGCGCTGCTCGCCGCCCTCGGCGGCACCCTGGCGCTCCCGGCTTCCGCCGCCCCGCTCGCGCCCGCCGCCGTCGCGGCGCCCGCCGGCATGGTCTCGACCGTCCAGATGGACCGGATGGAGCGCCACATGATGCGCCGTCGCATGGAGCGCCGGATGATGCGCCACCGGATGGAGCGCCGGATGGAGCGTCACGAGATGCGCCGTGAGATGCGCCACCGCATGATGCACCGGATGTGAGCGAGACCCGCCGCGGGGCCTGCTCCGCGGCGGCCGCGATGGGGGCGGATTGGCGCTCCCGCCGCGGCCGAGCTGAGGCCAAGCCGGTCGAACCATTCCCGGCGCGACGCGTTTCAGCCCACCGAACGGAGGATGGGGAGGATTAAACCATGAAGGCACTTCTGACAGCGGCCGCAGTGACCATCGGTGTTCTGGGCGTCGTCGGCCCGGTCACGGCGCAGCCCCGCCCCTACGACGACGGATACGGCTATCGCGACCGCGGCTACCGGGATCGCGACTATGACGACCGGGACCGCGGCTACCGCGACCGGGACGATTACCGCGGCGGGCGCGCCGCCTACGGCTTCGACGAGCGCGAGTATCTCCGCTGCAACCCGGATGTCCGCCGCGCCGTGGCCAACGGCCAAATGGAATCCGGCGCCGCGCATTGGCGCGTGTTCGGGCGCAAGGAAGGCCGGCGGCTGAGCTGCTGATCGACGCCCGGTCGCGCTGAGTTCGAACGGATCGCCCCCGAGCCGCGGGGCCGTCGCCTGCGCGCAGTCATGATGGTTTGGCCAGGAAACCGTCCCCGATCGCACACCGATCGGGGACGGTTTCTGTTCGTGTGCCCTCACGAGTCGCGTCTCAGCCAAACGGACGGGCTCTGATCGGCGGATGTTCGAGCCGAGCGCGATCCCCTCAGGGCGCGGCCGCCCCGTCGCGGCAGATCAGGTGCTGGGGCGTGTCCTCGACGGGCGACTTCTGGGGCGCACCAGCCGCTCGCCGTGCCCGCGCCGCGCCGGGTCGAACCGCACCGGGCTTGGCGGCGTGACACGGACGACCCGGCTCAATATGCGTCTGCATCCGATCGGCCCGACGGATTGATGCAGGGCGCGCATTGATCGATCCAGCCTTTGGCTTTGACCTTCCGGTCAAAGGCTGCGCGTGATGGGGCGGACGGCGCGCAGACGCCCAAAGCCCCAGGGAAGGACTCGCGATGGACAGCCTCACCAACCGCTTCAAGGCGGCGCTTGCCGAAGGCCGCCAGCAGATAGGCCTGTGGTGCAGCCTCGCGAGCCCGATCTCGACCGAGATCGTCGCCGGGGCCGGGTTCGACTGGCTGCTCCTCGACATGGAGCACTCCGCCAACGACCTGCGGGACATCTACGTCCAGCTTCAGGCGATGATGGAGAACGCCACCAGCCCGGTGGTGCGGGTCCCGAGCGACGATCCCATCACCATCAAGCGCATCCTGGACGCCGGCGCCCAGTCGCTGATGATCCCCAACATCGACGATGCCGCCCAGGCCGAGCGGGTGGTCGCGGCGACCCGCTACGCCCCCCGGGGCATCCGCGGCTTCTCGCAGGCCCCCCGGGCCGCCCGGTTCGGCCGCATCCCGGACTACCACACCCGCAGCGAGTCCGAGATCTACGTGATCGTGCAGGTCGAGTCGCGCCGGGCCCTCGACAATCTGGACGCGATCGCCGCCGTCGAGGGCGTGGACGGCGTGTTCATCGGGCCCGGCGACCTGTCGACCAGCCTCGGCTATCTCGGCCAGCAGGGCCATCCGGAGGTGGTCCGCACCATCGAGGAGGCCGTCGGCCGGATCGTGAAGGCCGGCAAGCACGCCGGCATCCTGACCCCGAGCGAGGACCTGGCCAAGCGCTACATCGCGGCCGGCACCCGGTTCACCGCCGTGGGCTCGGATCTGGGCCTGCTCGCCCGCAACGCCGAGGCGCTGGCCGGGCGCTTCCGCTCCGCAAGCTGAGGGCACCCCGATGCAAGCCGAGATCGACGCTCCGACCCGTCCGCAAGCCGCCGGCGACGTGCCGCGCACGATCCGCCTGAGCGAGACCGACAACGTCGCCATCGTGGTCAACGCCTTCGGGCTGCCGGCCGGCACGGTGTTCCCGGACGGGCTGGAACTCGTCGAGTTCGTGCCGCAGGGCCACAAGGTGGCGCTCACCGACATCCCGGAGGGCGGGGAGGTCCGCCGCTACGGCGAGGTGGTGGGCATCGCCACGCAGGCGATGCCCCGGGGCGCCTGGGTCGAGGAATCCCGGGTCGCGACCCCCGTCGCCCCCGCCCTCGACGCCCTGGAGCACGCCACCCGGGTGCCGGCCCCCCTGCCCCCGCTGGAGGGCTACACCTTCGAGGGCTACCGCAACCCGGACGGGTCGGTCGGCACCAAGAACATCCTGGCGATCTCGATCAGCGTGCAATGCGTCGCCGGCACCCTCGACGTGGCGATCCGGCGGATCAAGCAGGAGCTGCTGCCGCGCTACCCGAACGTCGACGACGTGGTCGGCCTGACCCACGCCTATGGCTGCGGCGTCGCCATCAACGCCCCCGAGGCGGTGGTGCCGATCCGGACGCTCCAGAGCCTCGCGCAGAACCCGAATTTCGGCGGCGAGGTCATGGTCGTCGGCCTCGGCTGCGAGAAGCTCGTCTCGGAGCGCCTACTGCCGGATGCGGGCGCCGCCGGCGACGGGGTGGTGCGCCTGCAGGACGAGCGCCACCGGGGCTTCTCGGCGATGATCGACAGCATCCTGGCGATGGCCGAGGCCCGCCTGGAGGTGCTGAACCGGCGCACCCGCGAGACCTGCCCGGCCTCCGATCTGGTGGTCGGCCTGCAATGCGGCGGCAGCGACGCGTTCTCGGGGGTGACCGCCAACCCGGCGCTCGGCTTCGCGGCCGATCTGCTGGTCCGGTGCGGCGCCACCGTACTGTTCTCCGAGGTGACGGAGGTGCGCGACGCGATTCATCTCCTGACCCCGCGGGCGAAGAGTCCGGAGGTCGCCGAGGCCCTGATCCGCGAGATGGCGTGGTACGACGCCTATCTCGCCAAGGGCGAGGCCGACCGCCGGGCCAACCCGTCGCCCGGCAACAAGAAGGGCGGCCTCAACAACATCGTCGAGAAGGCCCTGGGCTCGGTCGCCAAGTCCGGCACCAGCGCCATTTCCGGCGTGCTGGCCCCCGGTGAACGCGTGCGCGAGAAGGGCCTGATCTTCGCCGCGACCCCGGCGAGCGACTTCGTCTGCGGCACGCTGCAGCTCGCCTCCGGCATCACCCTGCAGGTGTTCTCAACCGGTCGCGGCACGCCCTACGGCCTGGCCCAGGCGCCGGTGATCAAGGTCGCCACCCGGACGGAACTCGCCGAGCGCTGGTCCGACCTGATCGACCTCGATGCCGGCCGGATCGCCACCGGCGCAGCGACGATCGAGGCGGTCGGCTGGGAGCTGTTCCACCTGATCCTCGACGTGGCGAGCGGGCGCAAGCGCCCCTGGTCCGACCAGTGGGGGCTGTTCAACGACCTGACCCTGTTCAACCCGGCGCCGATCACCTGAGGCGTGCGGCCCTGACCGCCGGGCTTGGGCCGCCGGGCTTGGGCCGCCCGGATTGGGCCGCCGGGCATGCGCCCCGCGGCGTCGTCAGCTTGGCTGGGTTCTGCTAGGCAGCCGCCACTGCCATGCCGTTCGTGATTCCCTCCCTCCGCACCGTCCTGTTCCGCCTGCACTGGGCGCTCGGCCTCACGGCCGGCCTCGTGCTGGCGCTGATGGGCGTGACCGGGGCGCTGATGAGCTATGAGGAGGCGGTCACCGGTTTCGCCAACCACGACCGTCTGACGGTGACGGCTGGTGACCGGCAGGCGTTGCCGCCCGCCGCCCTGGCGGCGCGGATCGCCGCGCAGGCCGGGTTTCCGGTGAACGGCCTGACCCTGTCGGACGACCCGGCGGCGAGCGTCTTCGTCCGCTTCGCCCGCGACCCCGCGACCCGCGAACGGCCGCCCTCGGTCTATGCCGACCCCTATGACGGCACGGTGCTCGGCCCGGTGCGGCTGGAGGGGGCGTTCACCACGGTGCGGGACCTGCACCGCTGGCTGCTGCTCCCCGGCGGCTCCAAGGGCTGGGGCCGCACCATCACGGGCGCCTGCGTGCTGGCGCTCCTCGTCTTCCTGGGGACCGGCCTCTACCTGCGCTGGCCCAAGATCCACCGCTGGCGGGTCTGGCTGAAGCCGAGCCTGTCCCGGCCGGGCCGGGCGCGCTGGTGGTCGCTCCACGCCGTGGCGGGGACGTGGCTGATACCGGTCTACGGCGTCATGGCGCTGACGGGGCTGACATGGTCCTACCCGTCCTTCAAGGACGGCGCCGCGTGGCTGCTGGTGGGCGAGCGGGCGGCGGCGAAGCCGATGCGCGCCGCCGGCCGCCGGGTTGCCCCCGAGGCGGCGGTCGACGCATCCGGGCCAGCCGCGGTCGACCGGGCCTGGGCGGCGTTCCGGGCCGGCGAGGGGCACGCGGCGGGCACCGCGATCCTGACCCTGCCGAGCCCCGACGCGAAGGCGATCCGGATCCGCTGGCTGCCGAAGGGCGTCGATGACCTGAGTGCCCGCAACGAGGCCCGCTACGACGCCGCCACCGGCGCGCTGCTGGCGGCCGAGCGCGCCGCCGACACGCCGCTGGGCAAGCGCCTCATGGACAACATCCTGGAAGTCCATCGCGGCCGCTTCTTCGGCGGCCTGGTCGCCCTGCTGTTCTGCCTCGCGGCGCTCGCCATGCCGGGCTTCGCGGCGACCGGCCTGACGCTTTACGTCCTGCGCCGCCGGGCGGCTGCCCGGCGCCGGCCGGAGGCCGTGCGGACGACCCTGCACGCGGCCAATCCTTGAGCGGTATTCGCGGCTGAGATCACCCTGGCCCAAACGGGCGGGATCTCAGAGGGCTCAGCCCCTTCGAGGGGGCAGCCCAGCCCGTGGGCTCCGGGGGTTCGCACATCCATGCCCGGACAGGGGGAGCGCCAGCGGCACGGATCGATCCGGCATGAAGGGACGGGGCGGAACCCCTGCGAAAGCCCGAACATCCGAGGTTCGGGTCGAAGACACGCTCCGCGCCGAGCCGGGGGCGACGTCGGCGCAGAGCGCTGCGTGATCCTTCAAACCGACGCGTACGCCGCTCAGCGCATGTGCCGGCGCATCATGTGGTGACGGCGGTGGTGCCGGTGCATCATGCGGTGGCGCGCCATCCGCGACTGCATCCGGGCGGTGCGGTGCATGCCGCCCATATTGCTGTTGCCCGTGGCGACGGCATTCCGGTCGAGGCCGTCGCCGGGGGCCGCCAGGGTCGGGCTGGCGGCGCCGACGACGAGGCCGAGCGCGAGCGTCGCGCCGAGGATGAGCTTGTTCATGATCTGATCGTTCTCCGCGACCCTGCGCCGCGACGACCGAACGGATTAGAATCCTTGCGGGTTCCGGGACCGAGCGTCGCGCCGCCTCACGGGTCCAGGCGGGCGGCGGACGTCGCCCCGCCCGCGGTGCGGGGGCCGGGCGGGGCGGAATCCCCATCCGGCGCGAGGGCGAACAGGGTGAGCCCCTCGGGCAGCACCGCCCGCGGCACCGGAACCGCCCGGACGCCGTCCGGCAACGTGCCGCCGAGCAGATCCAGAAAATCCCCCGAGGCGGCGAGTTCGAGATTGGCCGCCTTGGCCTGGGCCTCGATCCGCGACAGGGCGTTCATGGCCGGGCCCAGCACCGTGTATTCGGCCCGGACCCCGTCGTCGAACACCCCGACCAGCAGGTCGCCCGCGTGCAGGGCGACCACGACCCGCAGGGTGAACAGGCCCTCCGCGGCCCGCGCGTGATTGAGCGCCGCGATCCGGCGGCGCAGCGACAGGGCACAGGCGAGGGCCGCCCGCGCCTGCGCGTCGGGCCGGTCGACCACGAACTGCACCAGCACCGCGTCGCCGATATACTTGTCGACGATCCCGCCCGCCTCGGCCACCGCCGCCTGCGCGGCCGCCCGCACGGCGAGGAGCGCCGCCACCATGGTCTCCGGCGGGTGCTCGCCCGAGAGCCGGGAGAAGCCGCGGATATCGAGGATCATCAGGCAGGCGTGGCGCCGGTGGATGCCGAGCGCCGAGTCGCCATCCTCGGCCGACAGGTCGAGGGCGACCGCATCCGGCACGAAGCGCGCGAGCCGGGTCCGCTCGTGCTCCATGCGCAGGGCCCGCGCCACCGCCCCGCGCAGGCGGACCACCCCGTCCACCACCAGCAGGCCCGCCGCCGCGAAGGTGGCGAGGCCCGTGAGCTGCGCGGTCGGGAAGGTTTCTTCGTTCGGAAACAGCTCCGGATGCAGGAGCCCGATCAGGAAGGTCGCGCTCCAGCAGGCGCCGACGAGGCCGCAGAACACCACGGTCTGGGCCACCCGCATGCTCAGGCCGGTCTGGAGCAGGAGCAGGAACGCCGGCAGGCGGCTCACCGCATCGGCGCCGAGGCCCGCCCCGCCGCCGGCCAGCATGTGCTCGATCAGCACGTAGACGGCGAGCCCGGCATTGAGCCCGGTGCCGGCCCAGCTATAGGCCGAAGCCGCCGGCCCGCCGCCCCGCTCGCGCAGCCCGAACCAGACCGTGCCCAGGCCGTAGAGGGCCAGGATGAACCAATGGCTCAGGGCGTGCAGCGAGCCGTCATAGGCCTGGGCTGCCATCAGCAGCACCAGCACGATCACGATGCGCAGGCCGAGCAGGCGCAGGCCCCCGCCGGCCTGCATGGCGCGCAGCACCGCGTCCTCGTCCTGATCCGGCGGCACCGCGCGGCGCGCCACCGGCGCCCGCGCCGTCCGCAGGCCGGGGAGCGGCGGGGTGCCGGCGCGGCCCAAGGCCATCAGCCGCCCCGGCCGAGGCGCCGGGCCGCCGTGAACCGGTTGAGGAAGCGCGGCTCCTTCTCGGGGGCGATCCGCACCGCCAGATGCAGGGTGCCGTCAGCCTCCGACCGGCGGTCCAGGATCTCGGCGTTCTCGTAGAGCCAGTTCAGGGCCGCCCCGTCCTCCGGCGGCAGCGCCACCGCGAAGCTCGCCCGGTTGCGCCCGATCCGGGCCTCGATCCGGCTGGTGAGGGCGGCGAGCCCCTCCCCGGTCAGGGCCGAGACCAGGACCGGCGCGGCGCTGTCGCGGTCGTTGCGGGCCTTGCCCTGGCCGCTGAGGTTCAGGAGCCGGGTGCGCTCGTCGTCGTCGAGGAGGTCGGCCTTGTTCCAGACCTCGATGATCCGGTCTGCGCTGGTCTCGATGCCGAGTTCGCGCAGCACCTCCCCGACATCCTCGGCCTGGGCCTCGGAATCCACGTGGGAGACGTCGCGCACGTGCAGCAGCACGTCGGCCTCGATGGCGTCCTCCAGGGTCGCCCGGAAGGCCGCGATCAGCGGGGTCGGCAGGTCGGAGATGAAGCCCACCGTGTCGGACAGGATGACGGTTTCGCCGTGGGGCAGCTTGGTCGCCCGGGCGGTGGGGTCGAGGGTGGCGAACAGCATGTCCTTGGCGACGACCTCGGCGCGGGTCAGCGTGTTGAACAGGCTCGATTTTCCGGCGTTCGTGTAGCCCACCAGCGCCACGATCGGATAGGGCACCCGCGCCCGGCTCTGCCGGTGCAGGCCGCGGGTGCGCACCACCGCGTCGAGGTCGCGCTCGATCCGGGTCATGCGCTCCTGGATCATGCGCCGGTCGGCCTCGATCTGGGTCTCGCCGGGGCCGCCCAGGAAGCCGAAGCCACCGCGCTGCCGCTCCAGGTGGGTCCAAGAGCGCACGAGGCGCGACTTCTGATAGGCGAGGTGGGCGTGCTCGACCTGGAGCGTGCCCTCCCGCGTGGAGGCGCGGCGGCCGAAGATCTCCAGGATCAGGCCGGTGCGGTCGATGACCTTGGCGCCCCAGGCCTTCTCGAGGTTGCGCTGCTGCACAGGCGAGAGGGCGCAGTCCATCACCACGAGGCCGATCTCCCGGGCGCGGATCAGGCCGGCGATCTCCTCGACGCGACCCTTGCCGAGATAGGTCGAGGGGCGGATTCGCGGCAGGCTGATCGCGAGGCTCTCGACCACGTCGAGCTCGATCGCGGCGGCGAGGCCGGTGGCCTCGTCGAGGCGCGCCTCCACGGAGCGGGTGGGCGCGGCCTGTCCCGGGCCAGTCCCGTAGGCGCCGCGCGCGAGATAGGGGCCGATCACCAGGGTGTGGGTCGCCGCGGCGATCTCGCCCTCGGGGGCGGCCTGCGCCTGGAGGCGGGCTTCGCCGGACGTCAGCGTTTCGGTCATACGGCCTTTGTGGCGCCGACGGGGCCGGCGGCTTCGTTCGAGAACTCGGACTCGTCAGAATGGGGATTCGGACGGGCCGGGCCAAGATGCCAGCCGGTTACCGCCGCAGAGATCCGCACCGCGCGAGCGGCTCCGCGTCGCCCCCTTCAAATAGAGGGGGAAGGGAGACGCTCCGTCCGAACCGGCCCTACCCTATCGAACCGCTCACGCCTTTTCGGCGGTCTCGTCCGGCTCGAACAACTGCACCGGGTGGCCGGGCATGATCGTCGAGATCGCGTGCTTGTAGACCAGCTGCGAGTGGCCGTCCCGGCGCAGCAGCACGCAGAAGTTGTCGAACCAGGTGACGACACCCTGCAGCTTGACGCCGTTGACCAGGAAGATCGTCAGCGGAATCTTGTTCTTGCGGACATGGTTGAGAAAGGTGTCCTGAAGGTTCTGTGCGCGTTCGCCCGCCATCTTCTTGGCCTTCTTGTTGTCCCGGCGTTCTCGGCCTGGGATGGGTATGCCGCGGGCCGGATCGTCCGATCACCCTGTCCGCGGCCGTGTATACAACATGACGTCGTCAAAGCGTGGGCGCAAGCAACCCCGTACCCAGCCGATCCGTGACGGATCGGCGTCGCTCTCAACGCGTCCATTTGCCCTAAGGCATCGCCCCGGACATTGGAATCGCGCGGCTGCTCCAAGTCCGAGGTTGTCCATCGGGGCTTTTCGGGAGCCTACGACAACCGTTCGGAATCGGCCCATGAGCCCACCGGGTGGCGCGCGTCCTGAGACCGCGCCGGCTTCTCTCCCCGGCGGCCGAGGACGCCCCGCCGGCTTACGGGCCGATCCCGAGGGACTTCAACTTGCGGTGCAGGGCCGAGCGCTCCATGCCGATGAACTCGGCGGTGCGCGAGATGTTGCCCGAGAACCGGGCGATCTGCGCCACGAGGTACTCGCGCTCGAAGATTTCGCGGGCCTCCCGGAGCGCGAGGCTCATCAGCTTCTCGCCGCCCGCGCCGCCCGGCGTCGTCGGCACCAGGGCGCCGATCTCGGAGGGCAGCATCTCGGAGGTGACCTCCTGCTCCGGATCGGCCTGGGTCAGGATCATCAGCCGCTCGACGTTGTTCTTGAGCTGGCGGACATTGCCCGGCCAGTTGTGCGACTGCAGCACCGCCATCGCGTCCTCGGCGATCCGGCGCTTGGGCAGGCCGGTCTGGGACGAGATGTTGTCCATGAAGAACTGGATCAGCTCGGGCACGTCCTCCCGGCGCTCCGACAGGGCCGGCACCCGGATCGGCACCACCGACAGGCGGTGGAACAGGTCCTCGCGGAACCGGCCGGCGGCGATCTCTTCCTGGAGATCCCGGGAGGACGAGGAGATGATCCGAACATCCACGTGGACCCGCGTCGTGCCGCCGACCCGCTGGAAATTCTGATCGACGAGGACGCGCAGGATCCGGTTCTGGGTCTCCCGCGGCATGTCGGCGACCTCGTCGAGGTAGAGGGTGCCGCCATGGGCCTCCTCAAGGGCGCCGACCCGCCGGCCGCTCTCGCCCTCGACGCCGAACAGCTCGGCCTCCATGGTCTCGGGCAGGATCGCGGCGGCGTTCAGGAGCACGAACGGGCCGTTCGACCGCGCCGAGGCCTTGTGCAGGCTGCGCGCCGCCAGTTCCTTGCCCGCGCCCAGCGCCCCGGTGATCATCACCCGGGCGTTGGTCGGCGCCACCCGGTCGAGGGTCTGGCGCAGCTGGTTGATCGCGAGGGAGCCGCCGACGATCCGGTTGGTGGCGCCGGAGCGCGCCGTCAGGTCGCGGACCTCCCGCCGGAGCCGGGAGGCCTCCAGCGCCCGCTCGGCCACCAGGATCAGCCGGTCGGCCTTGAACGGCTTCTCGATGAAGTCGTAGGCGCCCGCCTTGATGGCCGAGACCGCGGTCTCGATGTTGCCGTGGCCCGAGATCATCACCACCGGCAGGTCGGGGTTGGCCGCCTTGATGAGGTCGAGCACCTGCAGGCCGTCGAGCCGGGAGCCCTGCAGCCAGATGTCGAGGAAGACGAGGTGCGGCCGGCGCGCCTCGATGGCGGCCAGCGCCTCGTCCGAGCCGCCGGCCGTGCGGCAGCGGTGGCCCTCGTCGTCCAGGATCCCGGCGACGAGGTCGCGGATGTCGGCCTCGTCGTCGACGATCAGGATATCGGCGCTCATGCGTGCATCTCCGCGATCCGGGGGGCCGTCGGTGCGGCGCCCTTCTCCTCTGTCGTGACGGGTCGTGTTCCAGACGGTGCCGCGGCCGGCTCGGGTCCGTGCTCGCGCGGGACCCGCATCCGCACCTGGCCGCCGCGGCCGGCGGGATTGTCGTTCAGCTCGATCCCGCCGCCGTGCTCCTCAAGCACCTTGCTGACGATAGCAAGCCCCAGCCCGGTCCCACCCTCGCGGGTGGTCATGTAGGGCTCGAGCAGGCGCTGGCGGCCCTCGGCGGGGAAGCCCTTGCCGTTGTCGGTGACGGATATCACCGCGAACCCGTCCTCGACGGCGAGGCTCAGGGAGATCTTGCCCTTGCCGAGCTCGGCCTCCGGCACCTCGGCCACCGCCTCGACGGCGTTCTTGAGGATGTTGGTGATCACTTGGCTGAGCAGCCTGATGTCGAAGGCCGCCACGATCTTCTCCGCGCTCCCCGCACCGCCCTGGGCCGAGAACGCGAAGTCGATGTCGGGGTGCGCCACGCGCATCATGAACAGGTTCTGCTTGGCGATCTCGGTGAGGTCGTTCGGCGCGATCGCGGGCTTGGGCATCCGCGCGAAGGCCGAGAACTCGTCGACCATGCGCTTGATCTCGTCCACCTGCCGCACGATCGTGGCGGTGCACTGGTCGAACACCTCCTTGTCGGCGGTGATGACCTTCCCGTACTTGCGCCGGATCCGCTCGGCCGAGAGCTGGATCGGGGTCAGCGGGTTCTTGATCTCGTGGGCGATCCGGCGGGCGACGTCGCCCCAGGCGGAGCTGCGCTGCGCCTGGACGAGGTCGGTGATGTCGTCGAGCGTCACCACCCAGCCGCGGGACGATCCTTGCGCCTGCTCGCTCGTGACCCGCACCGTGATGGTGCGCTCGCCGCGCGAGCGGGTGAGCTGGATCTGCTGCTGCTGCAGGCTGCGCGGGCGGGCCTCGCTCTCGGCGAGCACGGGGGCGAGTTCCGGCACCGCCTGGGCCAGCGGCTGGCCGACCAGGGCGTCGCTCGCCAGATCGAGCATCCGCTCGGCGGCCGGGTTGGCGATGGTGACGAAGCCCGCCGCGTCGAGGCCGATCACCCCGGGGGAGACCCCCGACAGCACGGCCTCGGTGAAGCGGCGGCGGGTGTCGATAAGGTCGCTCGCCGCGATCAGGCCGGCGTGCTGGCGGCGCAACTCCTGGGTCATCTTATTGAAGCTCTCGCCGAGATGGGCGAGGTCGCCGCTGGTCTTCTTGGTCGGCACCTGGGCGTAGAAATTGCCCGAGGCGACCTGATCGGCGGCGTTGATCAGCCGCCGGATCGGGGCCACGAACCGGTTGGCGAAGTTCATGCCGAACCACACCGCCGAGAGCAGCGCGATCAGGGCGATCAGCAGGAACACCGACGCGAAGGTGATCTGGATCGAGCGGCGCAGCGAATCGTAGGTGAGGTACTCGGCCGCCGCCGCCCGGGAGACGCCGGGGAAGTCGATGGCGAGCTGGCTCACCTCCCGCTGCACCATCAGCACGGCGTCGTCATAGGCCGGCATCCGCACCAGGGCGGCGAAGACCCGCCCCTCGGTGGGCAGCAGGCAGATCGGATCGGCCGAACTCGCCGCGTCCTCGAAGGCCGCCGCCGAGGGCAGGCGGTTGGTCTTGAGGACGTCGATCTTGGCCCGGGCCACCACCTCGGTGGGCCCCCGCATAATCTGGGCGACCGGCAGGCCGAGATTGGTCGCCCGGGTCGTCAGGAAGTTCTGGAACCAATCGCGGTTCACGTCGAAGTTCGGCCGGGCGCGGGTCAGGTCGTCGGCGAGGATCCGGATCTCCCGGGCGAGGCTCTGGCACTGGTTCTCCTGGTAGGCGTCGGCCACCTCCACGGATTTGAGCACCACGTCGCGGACCCGGTCGGTGAAGCCGAGCGACAGGCCGCGGTCGATGGTCACGGAGGCGACCACCGCGAGCAGGATCGTGGGCAGGATCGCGATCAGCGAGAACAGGCCGACGATGCGGGTGTGCAGGCGCGCCACCGCGGCATTGGCCTTGCGGGCGTGCAGGAAGACCCGCGCCTCCCAGGCGATGATGAAGACGAGGCTCAGCACCAGGGCGGCGTTGATGCCGAGGAGCGTCACCCCGTAGGCGGGCGTCGGGGTCACACGGATCACGCCGGCCAGGATCAGGAAGGTCGCGAGCGCCGAGACCAGGGCGGTGACCACCACGGCCGCGCCGATCCAGCCCGGGCCGCGGGGCCCCGGCCGCAGCGACTCGGCCAGAGCCGCGTCCGGACCGGCGCCCTCGCCCGGCCCTTCCGGGTCCGGCACGGGGCCTTCCTCTGTGGGTGAGCGCTGCAGGAACGGCATGACTGGTGCAGGGCCACAACAGTGTGGCGGAATTAATACGAATCGCCCCGGTTGACCACGCGCTCAGGTTGAATTTGTCACGGGTTTGCCACCGCACGACAATCGCGGCCGGGTGGACATTCGGGTGGCGACTCGGGCGGCCCCGGACGTAATCCGACGTGCGTCGCCGCAGGCCGCGCGGGGGAGGAAGATGTGGGGATGACGGGCGTTTCCCCGGATGCCGCAATCCGGGTCGGCCTGATCGGTTACGGCTATGCCGGCCGGACGTTTCACGCGCCCCTGATCCGTGCCGTCCCGGGGCTCGACCTGCGGCTGATCGGCTCGCGCGGTCCCGCCCGGGTCGCGGCCGACCTGCCCGGTGTGGTGGTCATCGCCGATCCATACGCGGTCGCCACCGCGGGGGCGGTCGATCTCGTGGTGATCGCGACCCCCAACGACACCCATGCCCCCCTGGCGCGGGCCGCGCTCGCGGCCGGCAAGCACGTCGTCGTCGACAAGCCCTTCACCCTCGATCTCGCGGAGGCCCGTGCGCTCCGTACCGAGGCCGGGCGCCGGAACCGGCTGCTCGGGGTGTTCCACAACCGCCGCTGGGACAGCGACTTCCTGACCGTCCGGGCCGCCATCGCGGACGGGCTCATCGGTCCGGTGCGGCATTGGGAATCGCATTTCGACCGGTTCCGCCCCCAGGTCCGCGACCGCTGGCGCGAGGGCGCGGGCCCCGGCGGCGGAATCTGGTACGATCTCGGGCCCCACCTCCTCGATCAGGCGCTCCTGCTGTTCGGCCTGCCCGAGCGTGTCACCGCCAACCTCGCGCGGCTCCGCCCCGGCGCGCGCGCCGATGACTGGGCCCATGTGGTGCTGGATTATCCGGATCTGCGGGTGGTGCTGCACGCGAGCATGCTGGTCGCCGGCGGATCGCCCCGCTTCCTGGCGCATGGCGAGGCGGGCAGCCTGATCAAGCGCGGCGCCGACCGCCAGGAGCAACAGCTGCTGGCCGGCCTCGCCCCCGGTGCGCCGGGATGGGGCGTGGATCCGGACGATCTGGAGCTTCACGACGGGACCGGGCGGGTGACGCATCGGCCGGCCGTGGCCGGGGATCAGCGCCGGTTCTACCGGGGCGTGGCCGCGTCGATCGGCGAGGGTGCGATCGACGACACCGCCGCGCTGGCGGCCGTCCGCGTGATGGCCTGTCTGGAGGCGGCCTTCACGTCCGCCCGGACGGGGGCGTCGGTCGCTCTGCCGCTCGCGCCGGACGAGCAGACGCCGTGATGGGGCGCGACCTTTGCGCACGCCCCGGCGGTCGTGCGCGCCGGCGCCGGCCGAACCCTTGACCCCGGCCATGGCGGCCCGTAACCCCGATCCCGGAGGCGAACGGGGTCTGGTGGCCCTCCTGGTCTTCAAAACCAGCGGTACGCCAACAGCGTACGGTGGGTTCGATTCCCATCCGCTTCCGCC
Organism: Methylobacterium guangdongense; assembly: GCF_038442355.1. Taxonomy (NCBI): domain Bacteria; kingdom Pseudomonadati; phylum Pseudomonadota; class Alphaproteobacteria; order Hyphomicrobiales; family Methylobacteriaceae; genus Methylobacterium; species Methylobacterium guangdongense. Next base: position 127,607 of record NZ_JBBXMX010000007.1, on the reverse strand, counting down.
AAGCTCCCGACCGCCCGGCCCGATACCGGAATCTTTATTGGTCTTGGGGCGACACACGCGGCAAAATCGGCAATTCTGAAGTATCGGAGCGGCGGCTCGTCCCGCTTCTCCGCGCCGCATCGATCCCGCACTGGTGCCTCGTGACGAACCGGTCCGCCTCCCTCGCCCCGATCCCGTCGACACCCGGCCGCGAACCTTGAGGCCGGTCATGCTGGACAGGCTCGTCGCGCTCTTGCCGCCCGGCCTTCGCGAGGCGCTGCGCATCCCGGCCGCGCGGCTTTCCGTGGGCCGGGTGCAGCCCAAGCCGAGCCTGCTGCCGGATCTCGACGCGAAGCCCGCCCCGATGCCCGTCGTCGCGCCGCCGGCCGCCACGAACGACAATCCGCTCGGGTCCGTCCACGAGGCCGTGGAGCGGGACCTGCGCGCCAGCGGCCACCTGCGCTGAGCAGGGTCAGCGCCCGGCCGACCCGGGACGGTCGACCGCACCGGCCTCGACCCAGTGGCAGGCCGTGGTGGTCCGCAGGCTGGCGCAATCGTAGCTCTGGCCGCCGAGCGAGACCCTGTCGGCCAGGCCGGTGATGTCCCCCCGGGTCAGGACGCTGCAGCCGAGATGGTCCGCCTTCGGATCGGCCAGAAGCGCGGCCGCGGCCTGCGGGCCGCCGTGCATCAGCATCCGGTAATTGGCCAGCGACGGGCAGCCGATCACCGGCGGCCCGCCCCGCCGATCGGCGGCCTTGTCGGCGCCCTTATCGAGGACCTTGTCGAGGCCCTTGTCGGGGGCGCTCCGGTCGGGTCCGGCGCGGCCCGGCGCCCGGCCGCCCTGCTGGCCCAGGGCCGGCGGCGTCGCGAGCGCCGCCGCGAGGCCGAGCGCCACGAGGGGGAGGCGGAGAAATATGCGCGTCATGCGTCGCTCGTAGCACGACCGGCGGAGGGCGCGCGCGTCGCAGCGCCTGCGACGCGGGGACTGGCCGATCTCCGGATTGGCCGATCTCCGAACTTGCCGATCTCCGTACTTGCCGATCTCCGGGCTTGCGGCGGCGGCAGGGCTCGGATGCGGCGTTCAGGCTTGACCGCAGGCGCGCCATTTGCGAGCGCCGCGGTTGCGTTCAGGATGGTCGAGCGGGGAGGAACAGCCATGACGACGGCGATCGACAGCGACCAGAAGCTGCATTTGGTCTTCGGCGGCGAATTGCAGGATCTCGACGGGATCCGCTTCCGGGACATCGCGAATCTCGACATCGTCGGCATCTTCCCGGACTACGCCTCGGCGCAGGCCGCATGGCGGGCCAAGGCGCAGGCCACCGTGGACAGCGCGCAGACCCGCTATTTCGTGGTCCACCTGCACCGGCTGCTGGAGCCGCCGACCGTCTGAGCGCGCACGGGCCGCCGAATCGGATCCCGGTTCGGCGCCCGACCGGCGCCTCGAAATCGGACCTCGGCGCCGCTGCCGATCGGGAGCGGCGCCCCGCGCAGCCTGTGTGCGGCATCGGTGAGGACTGCGTGAAGGCATTGTGACACTTCCGGCCCGCTGCTAAGAGCCTCGCCCGTCATCGGATTGTGCCGGTCCGTCGCGGGCCGGCCTTCGAAGCGCGGCGGGCAGCCCGGCCGCGCGTGAGCGGCCGCCCATGAAGTCCTCCTCATGAAATCCTCGATCAAGATCGTCGCCGGGAATGCCAGCCGGCCCCTGGCCGAGGCGATCGCGGCCTATCTCGAGCTGCCGCTCGCCAAGTGCATGGTCCGGCGCTTCGCCGACATGGAGATCTTCGTCGAGCTCCAGGAGAACGTGCGCGGCGAGGACGTGTTCATCGTCCAGTCGACCTCGTTCCCGGCGAACGACCACCTGATGGAGCTGCTGATCATGATCGACGCCGCGCGCCGGTCCTCGGCCCGGCGCATCACGGCGGTGATCCCGTATTTCGGCTATGCCCGGCAGGACCGGCGCACCTCGGGCCGCACCCCGATCTCGGCCAAGCTGGTGGCGAACCTGATCACGGAGGCCGGCGCCGACCGGGTGCTGACCCTCGATCTCCACGCCGGCCAGATTCAGGGCTTCTTCGACATCCCGACCGACAACCTGTTCGCCGCCCCCGTGATGGTGCGCGACATCAAGGAGCGGCTGCCGAGCGGGGACCGCATGGTGGTCTCCCCCGATGTCGGCGGCGTGGTCCGGGCGCGGGCCATCGCCAAGCGGATCGACTGCCCGCTGGCCATCGTCGACAAGCGCCGGGAGCGCCCGGGCGAGTCGGAGGTGATGAACATCATCGGCGAGGTCGAGGGCCGCTCCTGCATCCTCGTCGACGACATCGTCGATTCGGGCGGCACCCTGGTCAACGCCGCCGAGGCTTTGCTCAACGCCGGCGCCAAGGACGTCTCGGCCTACATCACCCACGGGGTCCTGTCGGGCGGCGCGGTCTCGCGCATCGCCGCCTCGCGGATGAAGGAACTGGTGATCACCGATTCGATCCAGCCGACCCAGGCGGTGAAGCTCGCCCGCAACATCCGGGTGGCCACCATCGCGCCGCTGCTCGGCGAGGCGATCGGCCGGACCGCGACGGAATCCAGCGTCTCCAGCCTGTTCGACTGAGCGCCTGAGGCGGACAGACGGGCGGGGTTTCGAAAGGGCGAGCCCTTTCGCAGGCCCAGGGCGGAGCCCTGGTGCCGGACGTCGCCCGGTGTCGAGCGGAGCGCGAGACAGTCAGGGCCTTGCCCCGACGACCCACCAAAGGGCTTCGGCCCTTTGGAAACCCGGGAAACCGGGCCGCAGTACAACCCGCGCGCGATGGCCCTATCTGGCTCAGCCGACAGGGGCGTTGGTCTGGGAGCGGACACTGGGTCGGGCGCACATCATCGGCATCCACGGGCTCGCCAACAAGCCGCCGCGCGACGAGAAGTCGGCCTGGTGGCAGGCCGCGATCCGCGAGGGGCTCGACCGCAATTGCGGGCTGCTCGTGCCGGAGGGCGGCCTGCCCTTCACCTTCGTCTACTGGGCGGATCTGCGCTACCCGCAGCCGCTCTCCGGCGACCGCAACCGCGAGCCCTACGCCCCGGATTACGGCCTCGGTCCGTTCCCCTCTCCGGCGGGGCAACCCGAGACGGCCGAACCGACGCTGACCGACCGGATCTACCGGGGCCTGTCCTACCTGGAGGAGGCCGCCGGGCTGACCCCGGTGGACGACCTGATCCTCGAATATCGCCTCGACGACCTGTGGGGCTACTACGCGGATGCGGGGTTCCGGGCCGCCGCCCGGGAGCGCCTGCGCGTCGCGCTCGCCGAGGCCGCCGGCCAGGACGTGCTGATCGCCGCGCACTCGATGGGCGGCCTGATCGCCTACGACGTGCTGCGCGCCGCCGAGGCGGATGGGACCCCCCTGCCCCGCTGCACCCTGGTGACCCTCGGCTCGCCGTTGGGCCTCGCCGAGCTGAAGCTCAAGCTCGCCGACGAGCACGGCGCCCTGCGCGTGCCGGCCGGGCTCGCCGCCTGGACGAACCTGATGGACCGCCAGGATATCGCCACGGTGGGCGACGACTTCGCGGAGATCTACGCGCCCAACGCCGCCGGCGTGCGGGTCCGGGACGTGCCGGTGATCAACGCCTACCGACGACCGGACGGGACCGAGAACCGGCACAAATCCTACGGCTACCTGCGCACGCCGGAATTCTCCAAGGCCCTGGCCGACTTCCTGAACGATCGCCCCTGAGCGAAGCCGCGGCTTCGTCTCCGGATCCCGGGTTTCCAAAGGGCTTCAGCCCTTTGGCGGGTGCTCAGGGTGGAACCCTGAAAGCTTGGCCAGGGCTCCGCCCTGGACCCGCGAAAGGGCTCGCCCGTTCGAAACCATGACGTGCGCTCAGGCGGCCTTCACCTCCGCGAGGAACGCCCGGACCCTGACGCTTCGGCATTTGCGGACCGTGGAGAGCTGCGCGGGGCCTTGCGCTCGCCGACGCGAATCTATCCACTCGTGTCCAATCACAAGCTCGGCATCGGGGCGAAGAAGCCGCCGGGCCACAGGGAGAAGCGTCATGGTGCGTACGGTGCGGATGGGCTCGTTGCGGCTGGGCCGTGTCTTTCGGATGGGGCCGGCCGCCCTCCTGACGGCCGGGCTCGCCCTCGCCGCCCCCAGCCTCGTCACCCACACCCTGGTCACCCCCGCCCGGGCCGACGACGCCAAGGTCCGGATCAGCCGGCAGCCGGGTTTCGTCTACCTCCCCGCGGTGCTCGCCGAGCAGCACAAGCTGATCGAGAAGCACGCCAAGGCGGCGGGCCTCGGGGACGTGACGGTGGAGTGGGTCAACCTGACGAGCGGTGCGGCCGGCAACGACGCCCTGCTCTCGGGCAATCTCGACATCGTCGACAGCGGCTCGACCAACATGCTGCTGCTCCACGACCGGACGCGCGGCGACGTGAAGGGCCTGTGCGGGGTCGGCACCACGCCGATGATGCTGCTCACCCGCAATCCGGACGTGAAGGAGCTCAAGGACTTCTCGCCCAAGGACAAGATCGCCCTGCCCTCCGTGAAGGTCTCGTCCCAGGCGGTGCTGCTCCAGATCGCCGCCAAGAAGGCGTTCGGACCCGAGAATGCCACCAAGCTCGACCCGCTCACCGTCCAGCTCGGCCACCCGGACGCGGTGGCGGCGCTGGCGAGCCCCCACAACGAGGTCAACAGCCACTTCTCGCTGCCGCCCTTCCAGCAGCGCGAGCTGCAGGACCCGGCGATCCACAAGGTGCTCAATTCCTTCGAGCTGGTCGGCGAGCCGGTGAGCAACGCGATCTTCTACGCCCGGACCGGCTGGTTCAACCGCAACCCCAAGCTCGCCGCCGCGATCGTGGCCGCCATCGACGAGGCCAATGGCGAGATCGCCAAGGATCCGCTCCAGGCCGCCAAGGACTACGTGGCGGCCACCAACGAGAAGACCCCGCCGGAGATGCTCGTCCAGATCATGAAGGAGCCCGGGACGAACTTCTCGACCACGCCCTACGGCATCATGCTCCAGGCCCGGCACTTCTATGCGATGAAGACCATCAAGGCCGAGCCCAAGGACTGGAAGGACACGTTCTTCCCGATCGTCCACAACCTGCCGGGCCGGTGAGGCCGCGGGGCGCGAAGCCGCGCCGGGATCCGATCGCACGCTGAAGGTCGATCCCGGCTACCGGCGGCCGCCTGTTGCAATCGAAGCTGAACCGTCTCAGATCATCCGCACCTGGCGGCAAGCAGCCGACAAGCAGGGACGGGGCATGCGGCGGCGGAACATCATCGGTCTTGCGGCCGGATTCTTCCTGATCCCGGGTCGGGCGGTCGCCTATGCTGTACCCGATCGGGTCCGCCACGTGCGGGTCCTCCTGCCCGTCTCGCAGGAGGATCCGAACTTCGCCGAGAACGCGCGCGTGTTGCGCGAGGCGCTGCTCAAATATGGATGGGCGGAAGGGAAGAACCTGACGCTGACCTTCGCCGCCGTCGGCAGCGACCCGGACGAGATCGGCCGTCGCCTCCCCGAGATCCTGACGCCGGAACCGGACGTGATCGTCAGCCGCTCGACCGCGGTGGCGCTCGCCCTGCATCGCCGGACGCAGCGGACGCCGGTGGTGTTCACGCAGGTGAGCGACCCCGTGGGCCAGGGCATCGTCGCCACGATGCAGAGGCCCGGGGACAACATGACCGGCTTCACCGTGATGGAGCCGTCCATGGGCGGGAAATGGGCGGGGCTGCTCCGGGAGATCGTCCCGGACCTGAAGCGGATCGCCTTCCTGCAGCACGCGGCGAGCAGCCCGATCTCCACGGCCCTGGCGGAGTCGATCGCGCAGGTCTGCCCGTCCCTCGGCCTGGAGACCGTGATCCTGCCGCTGCACACGCGCGCCGATCTGGAGCCGGCCTTCACGCGCCTGACGGCCCTGGACCGGGTCGGGATCCTCGTCTCGCCGGGCGCCTTCACCCTCGAGAACCGCGTCCTGATCACATCCCTGGCGGCGCGCGCGCGGATCCCGGCCCTCTACCCGTTCCGCTACTTCGTGACGGTCGGCGGCTTGGCCTCCTATGGGACCGACGAGACCGTCTGGTTCCAGCTGGCCGGCGATTACGTCGACCGCATCCTGAGGGGGGCCAAGCCCGGGGACCTTCCGATCCAGGGGCCGAACCGGCTGTCCTTCGTGCTGAACGCCAGGACCGCGGACGAACTCGGCCTCACCGTCACGCCGACCCTCCTGGCCCGGGCCGACGAGATCATCGATTAGGGCGTCGACCCGGTGGCGGATCGCGGTGCGCCCGTCAGTGCGCCCGTCAGTGCGCCTCGACGGGCCCGGCGGCGCGCTGGGGCTTCTTGAGGATCGCCACCACGGCGAGGCTCGCCACGAGGCTCACCCCCACCAGCCAGAACCCATCCGCGTAGGCCATGACGGTGGCCTCCCGGCGGACCTGGGCGGCCAGCATCCCGAGGGCCGCGCCCTTGGCGGCCAGGGGATCGGCGATGTGGGCGTGCATGCCGGCGGCGAGTGCCGCGAGCCGGTCCTGCGTGCGCGTCGCGTTGACGGTGATCGCCTCGGCCAGCACCGAGAAGTGGAAATGCTCCCGCCGGTCGATCATGGTCGAGAGCAGCGCGATGCCGATCGAGCCGCCGAGGTTGCGCATCATGTTGGACAGGGCCGAGGCGTCGGCGGTGTCGCGCGGGTTCAAGCCGACGGTCGAGAGCTGCGACAGCGGGATCGTGAACAGCGGCTGGCCGATCGCCCGCATGATCTGCGGCAGGATCAGCTGGTCGGCGCCGACATCGTGGGTGAGGCCGACGTTGATCCAGCAACTCGCGATGAAGAACAGCGTGCCGGCGACCACGAGGAGCCGCGCGTCCACGGCCCGCATGATGAACGGCATCATCGGGAACAGCAGCAGCTGCGGCAGGCCCGACCACATCACCACGGTGCCGATCTGCTCGGCGTTGTAGCCCTGGATCTGCGCGCAATAGACCGGGATGATGTAGATCGACCCGTACGAGACCGCGCCGAGCACGGTCATCAGCACGCAGGCGCCGCCGACCGAGCGGTCGGCCAGCACCCGCAGGTTGATGAAGGGCTTCGCCGCCGTCAGCTCGCGGACGATGAACCCGGCAATGCCGGCGGCCGCCAGCCAGCTCGCCTCGACGATCACCGGGGAGCCGAACCAGTCCTTGCGCTGGCCCTCCTCCAGCACGAAGGTCAGGGCCGGCAGGCCGGTCGCCATCAGGCCGATGCCGATCCAGTCGCCCTTGAGCAATTCGCCCCAGCGCGCGGGGGCCTTCTCGAAGGCGCCGAGCTGGATCGCCGCCGCTATCGGTCCGAAGATCAGGTTCAGGTAGAAGATGTAGTGCCAGGACAGGTTGTCGGTGAGCCAGCCGCCGACCGTGGGCCCGATTGCCGGCGCGAAGGTCGCGGTGAGCCCGAACAGCGCGATGCCGACCGGCTGCTGGCTCCGCGGCAGCCGCGTGCGCACGATCACGATGGCGGTGGGGATCAGCACGCCGCCGGTAAAACCCTGGCCGGCCCGGAACAGGATCATCTGGCTCAAGGATGTCGAGAGCGCGCAGGCCAGCGAGAAGGCGGTGAACAGCATCGTGTTCACCGCGAGGTAGCGGCGCAGGCCGATCACCGAGGCGAGCCAGCCGGTGAGCGGGATCACGATGATCTCGGCCATCAGGTAGGCGGTGGAGATCCAGCTCCCCTCCTCCGTGGAGGCGCCGAGCGCCCCCTGGATGTCGGCGAGCGACGCGTTGGTGATCTGGATGTCGAGGATCGCCGTGAAGGCGCCGAGGATCGCGCCGAACACGGCGAGCCAGTCCCGGGCGCTCGCCTTCGCCTCGGGTGCCGACACGGCTGGAACGGGGCTCATTGCGGCAGGGCCTCGCTGACGAGGGCCGGGGCGGGCTTCGTCCGGGCGGGCCGCACCGGCTCCACCGGCTCCACCGGATCCCGGGTGTGGACGGTCGCCTCCACCGACAGGCCGGGGCGCAGGCGGGCGACCAGCGGGTCCGCGGGGTCCAGGGCGACGCGCACGGGCACGCGCTGCACCACCTTGGTGAAGTTGCCGGTGGCGTTCTCCGGCGGCAGCAAGGCGAATTGCGCGCCCGTGCCCGGCGAGAAGCTCTCGATCCGGCCCTGGAATGCATGGTCACCGAAGGCGTCCACCGTGAAGGTCACGTGCTGGCCCTCGACCATGTGGCCGGTCTGGGTCTCCTTGAAGTTCGCCACCAGGTAGATATCGCGACCCATCGGCACGAGGGTCAGGAGCCCGGTGCCGGGCGCGACCACCTGGCCGACCCGCAGCGCCCGGTCGCCCGCCACGCCGTCGATCGGCGCCAGGATGGTGGTGTAGCTGAGATCGAGCTTCGCGCCCTCGACCTTGGCCTGCGCCCCCTCCAGGCTCGCCCGCGTGCTGGCTTCGAGGGCCTTCAGGCTGTCGATCTGCTTCTGCGCGGCGTCGAGCGCGGCGGCGGACTTGTCGCGGGCGGCGTGGCGCTGGCGCAGGTCGGCATCCGCCTGCTGCTGGCGCTGCACCGTGCCCGAGCCGGTTTGCAGCAGGTTCTGGTAGCGGGTGTATTCCTGCTGCGCGAAGGTCAGCGCGGCCTCGGCATTGGCGAGATCGGCCCGCGACGAGGCGACCTGCGCCTGCTGCTGGATGATCGCGGCGGCGACGCCCAGGATCTGCGCCTTGTCCTTGTCGACCTCGGCCTCGGCCTGCTTGAGCTGGACCCGGTAGGACCGGTCGTCGAGGCGGGCGATCACGGCGCCGGCCTTCACCGGCTGGTTGTCGCCGACCATCACCTCGGCGACGATGCCGGCGATGCGCGGCGCCACCGTCACCTTGTCGGACTGGAGATAGGCGTCGTCGGTCACTTCGAGGAAGCGCCCGATGGTCCACCAGTGCCAGCCATAGGTCCCCGCCCCGCCGAGTGCGAGCAGGCCGACGAGCGGCAGGACGACCCGCGCCCGGCCGCGGCGCGGCTTCGCCACCGGGGCCGGCGGTGCGGCAGAGGCGGCCGAAGCACCCGCGATCGGCTCGGCGCTCTTGAAGCTGTCGCTGCGACGTGCGTCCATCGGGTCTGGCCAGAATCAAAACGGTACGGTATCGTTTTGATAATCCGGTCGGCGGTTTCGGGCAAGGAGGATCGCGCGTGGCGGTCACGGAGATCGATCCGGCGGAGGCCGGGCCGCGGCGCGGCGGCCGGCCGACCCGTGCCGAGGCGGCCCGGCGCGAGGCGCACCTGATCGCGGTGGCGACCACCCTGTTCCTGGAGCGCGGCTTCGACGCCACCTCCATCGACGCGGTGGCCGAGGCCGCCGGGATGAGCAAGCCGACCGTCTATGCCCGCTACCGCGACAAGCGGGCGCTGTTCGAGGCGGTCCTGCGCGAGCGGATCGCCGCGTGGCTGGCCCCGCTCTCGGCCGCCGCGGAGGCGCAGGCGGCGCAGGCCGGGACCGACGATGTCGAGGCGACTCTGCACGACCTGAGCCGCACCCTGCTGGCCCACGGCCAGTCGCCGGGGGCGGCGATGCTCAAGCGCAACCTCGTGGCCCAGGCGCTGCAATTCCCGGAACTGGCCCGCCTCGCCCACGAGGAGGGCTGGCTCCGGGGCGTGCGCGCCGTGGCGCAATTGCTCGATGCGCTGGCCTGGGGCGGCCGGATCACGGTGGTCGATCCCGAGATCGCGGCCGATCTGTTCCTCAGCCTCGTGCTCGGCCGATCGTCCCAGGCGAGTCTCTACGGCATCGCCACCGACCCGGAGGCGCAGGAGCGGCGGCGGCAGGCGGCGGTGCGGCTGTTCCTCGACGGGGTGCGGCCGCGCTGAGGGGGCAGCCGGGATTGTTGTTGGTGCCCCTGGGCCGCGCTATATCTGGGAGTGGGACCGGCGGTGGCTGCCGCCGATCCCTGGCATTACCCGCTCAGGCGGGCCAGCCAAATCCAGACAAGCGGGTGGACGGCGAGTCGGAGTCGGAAGCTCCACTCGCCGTCTGCTTGTCGGGACCACGCCAGAGAGAAGACCATCTCTCCACACTCCCGGCCGCAACCGGCCGCGTGCGGCCTTCGCGGGTGAGTCGGTCGGGCTCACGGCACAAGCTTAGCCGCATCCCCGAGACTTGAAGAATCCGCGTCCGGCGTCGCGAACCCGCGATTGCGCCCCTCCCGGCCGCGGCCTATATACGGACATCCCCCATTCAACAGCGTGAGACGGGACATCCGGATCGACCATCCGGAGCCCGCGGCCCGATGCCCGGCCCCCGTCCCGCCAGGCCGGAGCACGAAAAGCATGTCCCAGGGTCCGCTGATGCCCAAGGCGACCGCCGTCTGGCTGGTCGAGAACACCTCGCTCGCCTTCGAGCAGATCGCCGATTTCTGCAAGCTGCACCCGCTGGAGGTGAAGGGCATCGCCGACGGCGAGGTCGCGGCCGGCATCAAGGGGCTCGATCCGGTCTCCACCGGCCAGCTCACCCGCGACGAGATCGAGAAGGCCCAGAAGGCGCCGCACTACAAGCTGAAGCCCGCCGTCTCCAAGGTGAAGCTGCCGGAGGTGAAGCGCACCACCAAGGGTCCGCGCTACACCCCGCTGTCGCGCCGCCAGGACCGGCCGAACGCCATCCTGTGGCTGCTGCGCAACCACCCGGAGCTGAAGGATTCGCAGATCATCCGGCTCGTCGGCACCACCAAGTCGACGATCCAGCAGATCCGCGAGCGCACCCACTGGAATTCGGGCTCGCTCCAGCCGATGGACCCGGTGACCCTGGGGCTGACCACCCAGATCAACCTCGATTTCGAGGTCCAGCGCGCGGCGGCCGACCGCCCGGCCGCGGTGGCGGCCGAGTCCGGCGCCTCGCTGCTGCCGACCGAGGTCTCGACGGCCCGCGACGCGGACGAGGCCGGCCACGAGGAGGCGCATGGCGGGCGCGAGGAGCGGCTCGACGCCGATTCCGTGTTCGCCAAGCTCAAGGGCCGGCACCACGACGAGGACGACGAGGACTAAACCGGCCTACCGGGCCGCGTCGAAGGCGGCCAGGAACGCCGTCAGGTTCTCCGGCAGGGCGGCGCAGAGATAGCCGCCCTCCTGGACGAGGGCGGTGGGCAACCCGGCCCGGGCGATCCGCTCCGCCGCGCCGGCGAAGCCCGCCCGGGTGACCTTGAGGGCGCCGATCGGGTCGTCCGCCGAGGCGTCGAGGCCCAAAGCCACCACCAGCCCCCGCGGCCGCAGCGCGGCGATCCTAGCGAGGCACGCCTCCACGGCTTCGAGCCAGGGCGCGTCGCCCGAGCCCGGCGGCAGCGGGAGGTTGCGGTTGAAGCCCGCCCCCTCCCCCGTGCCGGTCTCATCGGCGTAGCCCGCGAAGAACGGAAAGTAGTCCGACGGATCGGCATGGACCGAGGCCGTCAGGACATCCGCGCGCCCGTAAAAGATCCCCTGCGTGCCGTTGCCGTGATGCACGTCGATGTCGAGGATCGCCACCGGGCCGCCGATGGCGGCCAGCATCCGGGCGGCCGCGATCGCGCTGTTGTTGAGGAAGCAGAAGCCGCCGGCCGAATCCGCGTAGGCGTGGTGGCCGGGCGGCCGGCACAGGGCGTAGGCGTGGCCCTCCCCCAGCGCCGCGTCCGCGGCCGCCACGGCGCATTGCGCGGCGCCGTAGATGGCGGGCCATGTCCCGGCGCGGATCGGCGTCGAGGTGTCGGCCATGTAGAGGCCGGCAAGGCCGAGGAGGCCCGTGGGCCGCCGGTGCATGTGCGGCCGGGCGAAGACGCCGCTCAGGATCTCGTCGCCGATGCCCGGCATCTCCCCCCGGCGTGCCCAGGCCTCGGCCAGGAACGCCACGTAGGCGGGGTCGTGCACCGCCCGGATCGGGTCCAGGCCGTGATCGCCGGGCTCCGCGAGGGCGTGGCCGCCCCGAAGGGCCGCATCGCGCAGGATCGCGTAGCGTGCGGCCTGCTCGGGATGCGGGATCGGCGTGCCCCGCCGCCAATACTGCTCGGGATCGTGCCGGGGCGATTCGGGTCTGTGGTAGACGCGCATCCCGGCAGATTAAGCCATGAGGCCGGGAACCGGAATGCGCCGTCTCACGACCGCCCGAGCGTTGGATCGTCCAGCCGCGCGGCGATCAGATGAGGTAGATCGTTCCGTCGGCGCGGAACACCTTGGGGCAGTCCGTCGCGTCGACCAGGCGCCGGGCTGCGTCCAGGGAGATGTGGCGGGCCTGGGCGATCTCCGGCACCGTCATCCAGCGCGCATTCATGACGGGGCTCCCTGTGTGACGTCTGCGGATCCCGGGTCAACGGCGGAGCCGGCGGCGGGTTCACCGGCGCGTCGTCCGGGGCGATGAGGTCCTGGGGATTGCCCACGAGCCAGCCGGACGGCCCCGGTGGCGCGGCGGCGATCTCGCGGAGCAGGGTCGGGACCCGCGCCCAGGGCTCGGTGACCGGCCGGATCGCGGCCCGCGCCTGCCCGCCGGCGACGCGGATATCGGCCCAGCGGGCACAGAAGGCCGCGACGCAATCCGGGTCGAAATGGCGTCCGCTCTCGGCGCGCAGGGCGTCCAGGGCCGCCGCGAAGGGCATCGCCGCCTTGTAGGGGCGCTGCGTGGTCAGGGCGTCGAACACGTCCGCCACCGCGACGATCCGGGCGGCGAGCGGGATCGCGGTCCCGGCGAGCCCGTTCGGGTAGCCGCTGCCGTCCCAGCGCTCGTGATGCGCCGCGGCGATCTCGGCCGCGAGGCGGATCAGCTCGGATTCGCTCCCGCCCAGGATGCGCTGGCCGATGGTGGTGTGCGTCTGGACCACCGCGAACTCGTCCGGATCGAGCCGCCCGGGCTTCAGCAGGATGCCGTCCGGGACGCCGACCTTGCCGACATCGTGCAGCGGCGCCGCGAGGTAGAGGCTGCGGCAGAAGTCCGGGCCGAGCCCGAGCCCCTCGGCGATGATCTGGCTGTAGCGGGCGACCCGCCACGTGTGGTCCCCCGTGTCGTTGTCGCGGTACTCCACCGCCAGGGCGAGGCGGAAGATGATCTCCTCCTCGCGCTCGCGCATGTGGCGCAGGGCCGCCTCGACCTCGCCGTCGAGCCAGGCCGCCTGCTCGGCCAGCCGCCGCACGGCCTTGGCGAGGCGGATCACGTTGCGCAGCCGTACGGTCATCTCGACGCCCCGCATGGACGTGTCGAGGAAGTCGGTCGCCCCGGCCTCGAGGGCCGCGAGCCGCACCGCGTCCGCGATGTCGTCGGCCATCATCACGATGGGCACCTGGGCGTAGTGCGGGATGGTCCGCATGCACCGGATGAAGGCGATGCCGTCCATGGCGCGCAGGCGGCAATCGACCAGGATGAGGTCGAAGGCCCGGATCTGCGCCTCGATCAGCGCGGCGGCCGGGTCGGCGTAGTCGGTCACGCTGACATCGGGCTTGGCCTCCAGCAACCGGCGCAGCCGCCGGCGCATGGTCGCGCTGTCGTCAACCAGGAGCGCGTCCATCACGGGCTCCCGGGCGGCGTCGATGCACCCGGCGCGGATCCCTGCCGCCGCCAACGTGTCGGACTCAATTCCGGGTCGGGCACGCGCTGAAGATCTATCATGAATGCGCTCGATTCAGCGACTGTCTGATAGATCTGGATCGTCGCGCGTTAAAAGTGCGTAAATAATTGTCCCAAGATCGTGGGTCTGTGGGGGTTTGTATTCATACGAAACCTCAGAGAAATGAGAAGTATGGCGGCGTATCGGATCATTGAGCTGCAGAAGTCGGAAATAGAACTTTTGAAAGATAGTATACAGTGCGGTTGGACGGACCGGCGGACAAGAACGGCAGCCGTGAACAGGATTGCGCGCGACGCGGGCGAGCGTCTTCCGATCGGACGCGCTGACACGGGGCCGGGCCGAGGCTACCGTCGCGCACCCACGCGTATCCGGCAGTCCGGCGCCGGAGGCGTGTCGGGGAGGGCCAGGACGACGATACGGTGGCGATGATACGGTTCGATCTCACCGATCTCGGCCTGTTCCGGCACGTGGTCGAGGCCGGCTCGATCACCCACGGGGCGGCGCGGGCGAATCTCGCCCTGGCGGCGGCCTCGACGCGGATCCGGCTGATGGAGGAGTCGCTCGGGGCCGCGCTGCTGACCCGGGGCCGCCAGGGCGTCAGCCCGACCCCGGCCGGGCGCGCGCTCCTCGTCCATGCCCGCGAGGTCTTGGCCGCGGTCGAGCGCCTGCGCGAGGAGATGTCGGCCTTCTCCGGGGGCGCCTTCGGTCAGATCCGGGTGCTGGCCAACACCAACGCGCTCACCGAATTCCTGCCCGACGCGCTCTCGGCGTTCCTGGCCGACCATCGGGGGATCGGCGTCGAGGTCGAGGAGCGCACCTCCGAGGAGATCGTCGGGCTGGTGGCCGAGGGGGCGGCCGATCTCGGCATCCTGTCCGGCACGGTGGATACCGGCTCGCTCCAGACCTTCCCGTTCCGGGAGGACCGGTTCGTGCTGGTGGCGGCCCGGGACCACCCCCTGGCGGGGCGCGGGGCGATCCCCTTCGCGGAGGTGCTGGGCCACGACCTCGTGGGCCTCGACCGGGGCAGCGCCATCAGCCGGTTCCTCGTCGCCCAGGCGGCGCGGGAGGGGCGGCCGATGCGGCTGCGGGTGCAGCTGCGCGGGTTCGACGCCGTGTGCCGGCTGGTCGAGGCCCGGGTCGGCCTGGCCATCCTGCCCGAGAGCGCGGCCGCCCGGGCCGCGCAGGGCCTCGCCCTCGCGGTGGTGCCGCTGGCCGACCCCTGGGCGCGGCGCGACCTCACCCTGTGCCTGCGCGACCTCGACGGGTTGCCGCCGTTCATCCGCGCCTTCGTGGCGCAGTTGCGGGCCTGACCGGACATTCTGGGGTTCCCCAAGGGCGAGCCCTTGGGCGGGGTTCGGGGGCGGAGCCCCTGATCGACCCGGGCTCCGCCCGGGACCCGCGAAAGGGCTCGCCCCAACCCTGTTAAGGTGTTTGGCCGAGCGTGCATCGCCGGCACCGCGCGCCCTTTCCCGGACAGGTGGAGCGCCAGCGGAACCTGATCCGGGATCCAGCAGAGGAAGTGCCGCGCCAGCGGCACCGGTCGATCCCGATCGACGCTGCGCGACGTCGTGCGCTGGGTCCCGGGTCGCATTCCGCTGACGCTGCATGCGCCCGGGAAAAGGGTGATGCATCCGATCAGACCGCCAAACACCTTAAAAGGGCTGGGGCTCGCCCTTTCGAAACCCGGTACGCCCTAAGCAGATTTGCGTTGGCAGGCCAACGCTTCATCCGCTTAGGTCCTTGGTTGGTCGCAGGTTTTCGCCGCAAAACCGGCAGCCACTTTTGCGAAACCTGCTTAACTCGGCACGGCCTGGATGACGTTGCGCAGGGTGCCGATGCCGGCCACCTCGGTCTCCATCACGTCGCCGGGCTTGAGGAATTCCGGCGGCTTGCGCGCGTTGCCGATGCCGGGCGGCGTGCCGGTGGCGATGATGTCCCCCGGGACGAGCGTCAGCCCGTGCGACAGCTCGGCGATGATCCGCGCGACCTTGAAGTACATCTGCTGGGTCGAGGCCTCCTGCTTGACCACGCCGTTGACCCGGGTCTGGAGCCGCAGGTCGCCCGGGTCGAGATCCGCTGCCGGCACGATCCAGGGGCCGATCGGCCCGTAACCGTCGAGGCTCTTGCCCTTGAACCACTGCCCGCCGTGGAGCTTGATCTGCATGTCGCGGGCGGTGGTGTCGTTGATGACGCTGTAGCCGAAGACGTGGCCCATCGCGTCGGCCTCGGGGATGTTGCGCCCGCCCGTGCCGATGATCACGGCGAGCTCGACCTCCCAGTCGATCGCGGTCGAGACCGTGGGATCGTACGGAATCGGGTCGTAGGGCCCGTTCACGGTGTTGACGCCCTTGGTGAAGAACACCGGATGGGACGGGTACTCGGCGTGGGTGCCGCGCACGGCCTGGCCCTCGGCGAAATGCTCCAGGTAGTTCCAGCCGACCGCGTAGATGTTGCGGGTCGGCGCCGGGATCGGCGCGAGGAGCCGCACGGTCTCGACCGACGGCCCGTCGCCGGAGGCCGCAGCCTGCCGGACGCGCTCCAGCGCCGCCGGCCCGGCCTCGATGAGCGAGACCATCCGGGCGGGATCGAAGCCCGGGTTCGGGATCGTGGACAGGTCGACGATGTGGCCGTCCGGGCGCACGGCGCCGAGCCGCGGCGCGCCGCCGGCCTCCGGGATGAAGGTGGCGAGGCGCAGGGCGGTCTGGTTGCCGCCCGCGGGCGGGATCGGCCGCCCCGGGCCGGTGGCGGGCGCCTGCGCGGCGGCCGGCGACGCCACGATCCCGGCCGCCGTCGCGGCTGCCGAGAGATGCAGGAAGTCGCGTCGGGTGCTCATGGTCGTCCTCCGGTCGGGTTGTGGTCGGCTTGCTCATGCAGGCGATGAGGGCGCCGAGATGGGCGGCGCTTCGTATCTGGCGCGTTTCTGGATCGGCCTTGGATCCGCCAACGCGTTGCATCGCGCCGGGTCCCGTCACAACCGATGAGCGAAGGACGAAGCCTCCGCCCAATACCGGCCGCAAGAGGCCCGTATGTCCGGGCGCGGCGTGTCGGCCACACCGGGCCGGAGGCCCAAACGGGCGGTCCTGCCGGGCGGTCCTGCGCGACCCGGCCATTGGACACTGCGGACGCGCTGCTATATCACCGGCAACAAGCTTGGCCAGAACGGCTGAGTATTGCTTTCAGGTGCCAATATGGTGTCGCGGATCGCTGTTCTAGGACTCGTCCTGCTCACGGCAACCGCCTGTTCCCGAATGCCCAACGTGCCGACCGCGTATAGCTCCCTGCCGGCCCTCACGGTGGAGCACGATGCCGGCCCGAAGGTTGTTGCGCGCCCGGCCGTCCCCGCGGCGGCCCTGCCGGTGATCCGCATCCCGGGCACCGCCCTGGCGCACGGCGCCGAGGGCCCGGACGAGGCCCAGGGCGCGCGCGTGAACCCCATGGATGTCCTGGCGGCCTCGACGCGGGCGCGGCTGGCTTGGCAGACCCTGCGTCCGACCGATATGGGGCGGCCGTCCTTCGTGGTGAACAGGGACGCCGTCGCGCGCCTGGGCGTGTTCGAAACGGGGGCGGTCGGCGGCAGGCCCGTCGCGCAGGCCGAGCCCCGCTCGTACAACCGCGAGGCGGCGATGCGACGCCTGGAGCAGGAAGGCTACCGCGCCGCCAAGCCGATATGCTCCGGTTGCTGAGGCGCGTCCAGGCGCTTCACCGGACCAACCCCACCCCCGAACTCCGCGAAGCCGGGGTCGGCCCGTCACGCGGGGCCTTCCCCGGCGGACGCGCTTAGGCCGTCGGGACGCTTCGCAACGCCGGCTCGCACAGATCTCCCTGGCGCGTGTCGTCAGGCTCCGCAGACTGGTCGTCCGCCGCCGTCCGGCGCGCGGCCCGGGCCAGGGCGATCAGATCGGCGGCGGGTATCGGCGTCTCGTCCGAGACCGGGCCGATCCCGGCCAGCCACAGGCCGGGCGGCGTCGTCCGGACCCGGACGCGCTCGGCGCGTGCCTTCCGGCGACCGGCGCCTGAAGCGATGACAGTCTCCATGGGGCGTCCGCTTTCCGTCAGCGCGGACCGGGCTGTGGACGGGGTGTCGGCACGGTGATGGTGACCAGCTTGCCGGTGGTGGGATCGAGGATCGTCATGGGGCGCTCCTGCGGCAGGCCGCCATCGCAGCCCCGAAATGTGGTTTAACCTTGGCCGTCTGGGGGTGTATTCACAGTTTTCGCGGAGTTTGTACCGCGAATGCGTCCCGTGATTTCTGAATAGACGCCTAAATTTCCGTCTCCGTACGGAACCTGACACGGATCGACGCGCGCGACGCGCTCCCTGTTCCGTCCGGACGAGGGACCCGCCCTACACCGACATCCAGCGGAGCACGTCGGCCTCGACCATGTCGGCCCGGGGCCCGGCCAGCACCACCTGCCCGCGATCCATTACGGCGTAGGAATCGCAGAGATCGCGGGCCCATTCGAAATACTGCTCCACCAGCACGATTCCCATCTCGCCCTTGCCGCGGAGATAGGTGATCGCCCGGCCGATATCCTTGATGATCGAGGGCTGGATGCCCTCCGTGGGCTCGTCGAGCACGAGGAGCTTCGGCCGGGTCACCAGCGCCCGGGCGATGGCGAGCTGCTGCTGCTGGCCGCCCGAGAGATCGCCACCGCGCCGGTGCAGCATGTCCTTGAGCACCGGGAACAGGTCGTAGATCTCCCCCGGAACGTGGCGGTCCCGGCGCTTCAGCGGGGCGAAACCGGTCTCCAGGTTCTCCTTCACGGTGAGCAGCGGGAAGATTTCGCGGCCCTGGGGCACGAAGGCGATCCCGGCCCGCGCCCGGTCGTAGGGGGCAAGCCCCTGGATCGGGCGGCCGTCGAGGCGGATCGCCCCGGAGCGCACCGGCTGCTGGCCGACGATCGCCCGCAGCAGCGAGGTCTTGCCGACGCCGTTGCGGCCCAGCACCGTCGTCACCTGCCCGGCCTCGGCCGTGAGCGAGACGCCGCGGAGCGCCTGGGCGGCGCCGTAATAGAGGTCAATCCCCTCGACGCTCAGCATGGGGTTTCACCATCGGAGTGTGAGGGCAAACACAGGGATTCCAAAGGGCTCAGCCCTTTGGTGGGGTGTCGGGGTGAAACCCCGGCAAACAGCTCTCCGGCCCCTTCCGGGGCTGGAGAGCTGTTCTGCGGGGCTCTGCCCTGCACCCGCAAAAGGTCTCGACCTTTTGAAACCCTGATCGTGGTCATCGGCCGAGATACACCTCGACCACCCGCGGGTCGGCCGAGACCGCGTCGATCGAGCCCTCGGCCAGCACCGCGCCCTCGTGCAGGCAGGTGACCCGGCAGCCGAGGTCGCGGACGAAGTGCATGTCGTGCTCGACCACGAGGACGGCGTGCTCGCCCGCGATCCGCCGCAGCAGCCGCGCCGTCTCGGCGGTCTCGGCGTCGGTCATGCCGGCCACCGGCTCGTCGACCAGCAGGAGCTTGGGGTCCTGCGCGAGCAGCATGCCGATCTCCAGCCACTGCTTCTGGCCGTGGCTGAGATCGGCCGCCGGCCGTCCGCGATGGGCCAGGAGGCCGACGGTCTCCAGCAGGGCGTCGATCCGCGCGGCCTCCACCCGGTTGCGCCAGCCGAACAGGGACGCGAAGGCCGCGCGCGGGCCCTTGAGGGCGAGCAGGATGTTGTCGGCCACCGTGTGGCTCTCGAACACGGTCGGCTTCTGGAACTTGCGGCCGATGCCGAGGTCGGCGATCGCCGGCTCGTCGCTCCTGAGCAGGTCGTGGGTGCCGTCGAACAGCGCGATGCCGCTGTCCGGCCGGGTCTTGCCGGTGATGCAGTCCATCATGGTGGTCTTGCCGGCGCCGTTCGGGCCGATGATCGCCCGCAACTCGCCGCGGGCCAGCGTCAGCGACAGGCCGCGCAGGGCCTTGTAGCCGTCGAAGGTCACCCGCAGGTCGTCGAGGTAGAGGAGCGCGTCCGTCTCCCGCTTCCGGTTGGCGGGACCGCGGGCCGCGGCATCCGGAGATTCGAGGAGGTCGGTGGTCATGCGCCCTGCCCTTGCTCGACGCGTTCCGGGGCGATCTCGGGTTCCGGCGGCAGCGTGGCGGCGGCGCGCCGGGAGCCGAGGCGCTCGATCGCGGTGCCGACGAGGCCGCGCGGCAGGAACAGCGTCACGACCACGAACAGGCCGCCCAGCGCGAACAGCCACGCGTCGGGCATCGCGCCGGTGAGCACGGTCTTGGCGTAGTTGACCAGCACGGCGCCCAGCGCCGCGCCGACCAGGGTGCCGCGCCCGCCCACCGCCACCCAGATCACCGTCTCGATGGAGTTGGTGGGGGCGAACTCCCCCGGGTTGATGATGCCGACCTGCGGCACGTAGAGGGCGCCGGCCACGCCCGCCATCATGGCCGAGACCGTGAAGGCCAGCGTCTTGAAGTGCTCCGGCCGGTAGCCGAGGAAGCGGGTGCGGCTCTCGGCATCGCGCACGGCGATCAGGATTTTTCCATACGCCGAGACCGTCATCACCCGGGCGATCAGATAGCCCAAAGCCAGCGCGATGCCGGTGGCGACGAAGATGCCCACGCGAAAACCCTGCGCCTGGACCGAAAATCCCAGAAGGTCCTTGAAGTCGGTGAGCCCGTTGTTGCCGCCGAGCCCCATGTCGTTGCGGAAGAAGGCGAGCATCAGCGCGTAGGTCAGCGCCTGGGTGATGATCGACAGGTAGACGCCCGTGACCCGCGACCGGAAGGCGAGCCAGCCGAACACGAAGGCGAGCAGGCCCGGCACCAGCAGCACCATCAGGGCCGCGAAGGCGAAGTGGTCGAACCCGTACCAGTACCAGGGCAGGGCCTTGTAGTTCAGGAACACCATGAAGTCGGGCAGGACCGGGTTGCCGTAGACGCCCCGGGACCCGATCTGGCGCATCAGGTACATACCCATCGCGTAGCCGCCCAGCGCGAAGAACGCCCCGTGGCCGAGCGAGAGGATGCCGCAATAGCCCCAGACGAGGTCGAGGCTCACCGCGAGCAGCGCGTAGGCGAGATACTTGCCGAACAGCGAGACGAGGTAGGTCGGCACGTGCAGGCCGGAACCCTCCGGCACCGCGAGGTTCAGCACCGGCACGGCGAGGCAGAACGCGGCCAGGACGGCGAGGAAGATCCAGCCCTTCCGGTCGATCAGGGGGGGGCGGGGGGTCATGCGGCGGATCCCGAGGACGCAACGCGTGTCCCCTCCCCCTTGCGGGGAGGGGTAGGGGTGGGGGTGGTCCCGGATCGAGCGCGGCGGTGCCTTCTGCACCACCCCCACCCTCGGTCCCTCCCCGCAAGGGGGAGGGAAGGACGCGGCACCCTCACGATTCCACCGCCCGGCCCTTGAGCGCGAACAGGCCGCGCGGGCGCTTCTGGATGAACAGGATGATAAAGATCAGGAGCCCGATCTTGGCCAGCACCGCGCCGATATACGGCTCGGCGAGCTTGTTCACGACGCCGAGCGTCAGCGCCGCCACCAGCGTCCCCCAGAGGTTGCCGACGCCGCCGAACACCACCACGAGGAACGAGTCGATGATGTAGCCCTGGCCGAGATTGGGCGAGACGTTGTCGATCTGCGAGAGGGCGACGCCCGCCATCCCGGCGATGCCGGAGCCGAGCCCGAAGGTCAGCGCGTCGACGTAGGGCGTGCGGATGCCCATCGCGGCGGCCATGCGCCGGTTCTGGGTCACCGCCCGGGTCTTCAGGCCGAACGACGTCTTCCGCAGGACGAAGAGCAGCCCGAGGAACACGGCCAGCGCGAACGCGATGATCCACATCCGGCCCCAGGTGATCGACAGGCCGTAGAAATCGAAGGCGCCGCTCATGAAGGCGGGGGCGCCGACCTCGCGGTTGGTCGGACCGAAGATCGAGCGCACACCCTGCTGCAGCGCGAGGCTGACCCCGAAGGTGGCGAGCAGCGTCTCCAGCGGGCGCCCGTACAGGAAGCGGATGATGAACCGCTCGATCAGCACGCCGACGAGGCCGGCGACCAGGAACGCGCAGGGGATGCTGATCGCCAGCGACCAGCCGAACAGGGCCGGCGCCTTTGTGCGGATCAGCTCCTGCACAAGGTATGTCGTGTAGGCGCCGAGCATCACCATCTCGCCGTGCGCCATGTTGATCACGCCCATCACCCCGAAGGTGATGGCGAGCCCGATGGCGGCGAGCAGCAGGACCGAGCCCAGCGAGATCCCGTACCAGACGTTCTGGAGGGCGCCGAGGATCGCGAGCCGCGTCTCGATCGCCGCGATGCCCCGGGCGGCGGCATTGCGCACCGCCTCGCTCGGATCCGCCGCCAGACCGCGCAGGATGCCCATCGCGTCGCCATCGCCCCGGGCCTGGATGGCGGGAATTGCGGCAATCCGGTCGGTCTCCGCGGTGCCGGGCCTGGCGAGCAGCACGGCGGCGCGGGCCTCGGTCAGCGCCTGCCGGACGCCCGGATTGGTCTCGCGGGCCAACGCCGCGTCGAGGGCCGGCAGCGCCGCGGCGTCCCGGGCCTTGAACACCGCGTCGGCCGCGGCGTGGCGCTTGCCCGGGTCGGGGCTCGCGAGGTCGAGCTGCCCGCGGGCGGCCTCGATCGCGCGGCGGACCCGGTTGTTGGCACGCACGGGCTTGAGGTCGGGGCTGTCGGCGGCGGCGGCGCCGGTCTTGGCATCCACGACGGCGCTGCCCTGTCGGATCAGCAGGGTCTTGTCCGGGCTCACCAGCAGCCGGCCGTCCGACAGGGCCGCGAGGATCGCGTCGGCGCGCGGGTCGCCCGAGGCGGCGAGGCCGGAGACGCCGGCCTCGATCTCGGCATAGCCGTCGCCAGCGAGCTGGCCGTAGGGATCGGCGGTCTGGGCGAGCGCCGGGGCGGCCAGCAGCAGGAACAGGAGGGTGAGGAGACGGAGCATGGCACTTCTGGCGCGACCGGACTCTCCTCCCCCGTGCGGGGAGGAGCCGGAGGTGGGGGTGGTGCAGGATCGAGCGTGGCGGTGCCTCTTGCACCACCCCCACCCCTACCCCTCCCCGCAAGGGGGAGGGGAGACGCGGGTTACGCGCCGCCGCAGCTCTTGGTCTTGGTGTTGTAGTTGCCGCACTTGAGCTTGTCCCAGTCGGCCTCGAGGTCCTTCGAGCCCTCGAGCTGCTTCGACCACGCCTCGCCGGGGATCAGCGTGTCGGTCTTCCACACCACGTCGAACTGGCCGTTCGCCTCGATCTCGCCGATGAAGACCGGCTTGGTGATGTGGTGGTTCGGCAGCATCGTCGCGGTGCCGCCCGTGAGGTTCTTCTGCTCGATGCCCGGCAGCGCGTCGATCACCTTGTCGGGGTCGGTGGTGCCGGCCTTCTCGACCGCCTTCACCCACATGTTGAAGCCGATGTAGCTGGCCTCCATCGGGTCATTGGTGACGGCCTTCGGGTTCTTCTTGAACGCCTGCCACTTCTTGATGAAGGCCTCGTTCTCCGGGGTCTTGATCGACTCGAAGTAGTTCCAGGCGGCCAAGTGCCCGACCAGCGGCTTGGCGTCGATGCCGGCGAGCTCCTCCTCGCCCACCGAGAAGGCGACCACCGGGATGTCGGTCGCCTTGATGCCCTGGTTGCCGAGCTCCTTGTAGAACGGCACGTTGGCGTCGCCGTTGATGGTCGAGACCACGGCGGTCTTCTTGCCGGCCGAGCCGAACGCCTTGATCTTCGACACCTCGGTCTGCCAGTCCGAGAAGCCGAACGGCGTGTAGTTGATCAGGATGTCCTCGTCCTTGACGCCCTTGGACTTGAGGTAGGCTTCGAGGATCTTGTTGGTGGTGCGCGGGTAGACGTAGTCGGTCCCCTCCAGCACCCAGCGCTTGGCGCCGCCGCCATCCTCCGACATCAGGTAGTCGACCGCCGGGATCGCCTGCTGGTTCGGGGCGGCGCCGGTGTAGAACACGTTGCGCTCGCTCTCCTCGCCCTCGTACTGGACGGGGTAGAACAGGATGTTGTCGAGTTCCTTGAACACCGGCAGCACGGATTTGCGCGACACGCTGGTCCAGCAGCCGAACACGGCCGCGACCTTATCCTTGCTGATCAGCTCGCGGGCCTTCTCGGCGAAGAGCGGCCAGTTCGAGGCCGGGTCGACCACCACCGGCTCCAGCTTCTTGCCGAGCACGCCGCCCTTGGCGTTCTGCTCGGCGATGAGCATCAGCATCACGTCCTTGAGGGTCGTCTCCGAGATCGCCATCGTGCCCGACAGCGAGTGCAGGATGCCGATCTTGATGGTCTCCTGCGCCCGGGCGGCGCCCGCCCCCAGCGTGCTCATCGCGAGCCCGGCGGCCAGCGCGGCGGCTGACGCCCAAGGTCCAAATGCTTTCACGCCAAATGCTTTCACGGCGGTGCCCTTCGTCGTCTTCGTTGAGACGTTTGAAGGCAGGCAAGTCGTGTGCCACATATTTAGGCACTGGCGTCCGCGGGCTCGCGCTTCAGGGACGCTCGCCGCCCGTCCGCGGGGGCTCGACCGCGTGAGTCCGGTGCAGGACGGCCGGTTACGTCCGAATCCAGACGGATTGGCCGCCGAAAACTAACCTATTCGATACTGCTGCGCGGTGGGGTGTGGAACAGTGGGCATCATCCGCCTGGACATCGGGATGCTGGTGATCGGAAGAGGACACGTGCTTCTGCCCGAATCCGGAGGAGCCCCATGGCGCTGCCCCAGCAATCTGCCGTCCGAAACCGCCTGCTCGCCGCCCTGACGCCGGACGCGTTCGGCCGCCTCGCCCCCGCGCTGGAGCCGGTGCCGCTGCCCCTGCACGAGGTGCTGATCGCGCCCCGGGAACCGATCACGCAGGCCTACTTCGTCGAGGAGGGTCTCGTCTCCCTGGTGGCCGATACCCGCGAAGGGCGCATCGAGATCGGCCTCACGGGCCGGGAGGGGTTCGTGGGCGTGCCGCTGGCGCTGGGCGCCGAGACCACGCCCCATACGGCGATCGTCCAGGCCGGCGGCGAGGCGTTGCGCATCGCGGCCGATGTCCTGCACGCGGCGCTCGACGCGAGCGCGGACCTGCGCCGGGTGCTGGGACGCTACGTGCAGAGCCTGATCGTGCAGGTGGGCCAGACCGTCTACGCCAACGCCGACCTCACCGTGGAGGCGCGCCTCGCCCGGTGGATCCTCATGACCCACGACCGGCTGGAGCAGGACGAACTGCCCCTGACGCATGAGGTTCTGTCGAAGATGCTCGGCGTGCGCCGCCCCACCGTGACGATGGCGACCCACACGCTGGAGGGGGCCGGCATGATCCGGGCGCGGCGCGGGCGGATCACGGTGGTCGACCGCGTGAAGCTGGAGGGTCTGGCGGGGGCGATCTACGGGGCCGCGGTGTAGCGGACCCGCGCATGTCCGTTGAAGGATAGACGCGAAGGGTTCCGCTTCTCTCCCTCCCCCCTCTGCGGGGGAGGGTGGCCCCTGCGTCAGCAGGGGTCGGGAGAGGGGAGCCCGGGTTCAGGAAAGAGCGGCGAGCTTCAGGAAGGCCGGCGCTCTGTTCTGCGCCGTCGCTCCCCCCTTGCGGGACTTCGTCCCGACCCGACCCGCTTCGCGGGCCACCCTCCCCCGCAGAGGGAGGAGGGAGAACCCTGCGCTCAAACCGGAAATCCGGTTTTCAGTTCGCCGCGCCCCCATCCGGTCAGCCCAGCCGCACCCGCCAGATCTCCTCGGCGTATTCCCGCATCGCCCGATCGGAGGAGAACCACGCCATCCGGGCGGTGTTGCGGATCGCCTTGGCCCACCAGCCGCGGGGATCGCGCCACGCGGCGTCGATCGACCGCTGCACCCGCCAGTAATCGTCGAAATCGGCGGTGAGCAGGTACTGGTCGCGCCGGCGCAGGTCGTCGGTGAGCGGCCGGAACCGCCCCGGCTCCTCCGGCGAGAACCGCCCGGAGGCGATCATGTCGAGGGCCGCCGCCAGACGCGGCGAGGCCTGGATCGCCCGGGCCGCGTAGTCCGGCTCGGCCTGCCGGGCGCGGACCCCGTCGGCCTCCAGGCCGAAGATGAAGATGTTCTCCGCCCCGACATGGTCGCGGATCTCGATGTTGGCGCCGTCGAGCGTCCCCACCGTGAGCGCGCCGTTGAGGGCGAACTTCATGTTGCCGGTGCCCGAGGCCTCCAGGCCGGCGGTCGAGATCTGCTCCGACAGGTCGGCGGCCGGGATGATCGCCTCGGCGAGGCTCACCGAGTAGTTCGGCAGGAACACCACCTTCAGCCGGTCGGCGACCTCGGGGTCGTCGTTGACCGTCTTGGCGATGTCGCAGGCGAGCTTGATGATCAGCTTGGCCCGCACGTAGCTCGGCGCCGCCTTGCCGGCGAAGATCTTCACCCGGGGCGTCCAGTCCCGGTGCGGCTCGGCCTTGATCGCCTGATAGAGCGCCACCGTCTCGACGACGTTGAGCAGCTGGCGCTTGTACTCGTGGATGCGCTTCACCTGCACGTCGAACAGGGCGGCCGGATCGATGTCGATGCCGGTGCGCTCGGCCACGATCTTGGCCAGGGCCTCCTTGCGCTCCCGGCGCACCGCCGCGTAGCGCGCCACGAAGGCCGGATCCTCGGCATGGGCCTCCAGGCCGCGCAGCAGCTCCGGATCGTCGAGGACGCCCGCCCCCACCGTCTCGACGGCGAGCCGGGTGAGGCCCGGATTGGCGTTGTGGAACCAGCGGCGGAAGGTGATCCCGTTGGTCTTGTTGACGATCTTGTCGGTATCGAGCGCGTGCAGGTCGGAGAAGACCGTGGAGCGCATCAGGTCGGTGTGCAGCGCCGAGACGCCGTTGACCCGGCGCGCGCCGTGGAAGGCGAGGTGCCCCATGCGGACCCGGCGGCCGTTCGACTCGTCGATCAGCGAGATCGAGGCGAGGTAGGCGGCATCGTCCGACGATCCCTGGCGGCCGTGCTTCGACTGCTCCTCCAGGTGCATCCAGTTGATCAGGTAGATGATCTGCATGTGGCGCGGCAGCAGCCGCTCCATCAGCTCCACCGGCCAGGTCTCCAGCGCCTCGGGCAGGAGGGTGTGGTTGGTGTAGTGCAGCGTGTTGGTGGTGACGTGCCACGCATCCTCCCAGGGGAGGCCATGCTCGTCGATGAGCAGGCGCATCAGCTCCGGCACCGCGATCGCCGGGTGCGTGTCGTTGAGCTGGATCGCCGCGTGGTCGGCCAGGGAGCGGACGTCGCCGCGCTCGGCCACGTGGCGGGCCAGGAGATCCTGGAGCGAGGCCGCGGTGAAGAAGTATTCCTGGCGCAGGCGCAGCTCCTGGCCCTCGGCCGAGCTGTCGCTCGGATAGAGCACCCGCGAGATCGCCTCCGCGCGCATCCGGGCCGCCACCGCGCCGACATGGTCGCCGCCGTTGAACCGGGCGAGGTCGATCGGCTCGCCGGCCTCGGCCTTCCACAGGCGGAGCGCGTTGACGTGGCGTCCGCGCCAGCCGGGCACCGGCACGTCATGGGCCACCGCCCGCACGATCTCGGCCGGCTGCCAGTGCCGCCGGATCACCCCCTCCGCGGAGGACGACATCGTGACGGTGCCGCCGAAGCCGATTGCGTAGGCGGCCTCCGGCCGGGCGAATTCCCAGGGGTTGCCCTCGGCGAGCCAGGTCTCCGGCGCCTCGCGCTGCCAGCCGTCCTCGAAGGATTGCCGGAACAGGCCATGGTCGTAGCGGATGCCGTAGCCCATGGCCGGGATGCCGATGCTGGCCATGCTCTCCATGAAGCAGGCGGCGAGCCGACCCAGGCCGCCGTTGCCGAGCGCCGCGTCGGGCTCCGCATCCTCGATGGCGCCGAGATCGACGCCGAGGTCCTTGAGGGCCGCCCGGGCGGTCTCGGTCAGGCCCAGGTTGTTCAGCGCGTCCGACATCAGCCGGCCGATCAGGAATTCCAACGACAGGTAGTAGACGCGCTTGTTCGGCACGCCGCGCTGGGCCTCCATGCAGGCCGCCACGATCCGGTCGCGCAGGGCCAGCGCGGTCGCCGCGAACCAGTCGCGCGGGCGCGCCGTCTCGGGGGAACGCCCCAACCCGAAGGTGAGCTTGGCGCGGATCGATTCCCGCAGGTCCACCACCGCGTCGCCGCTTGCGGAGAGCGTCGGGACAGTCCAAGACGCGGGCGCCGAAACCTCAGGTGCGTGCGTGTCGCAGGACGAATCCTGGCGGGCGGTATCCCGAGGTCCGGGCCGGATCAGAACGTCATTCAACACGTGCGGGTCCCCCAAAGTCTATGTCCCGGATCGTTGCCGGGGAAATCGTGGGCCGATTATCTCTTGTGATGGATTGCCGCCTCATGAACGGGCGGCAAACCGTGCCCCGAAGCGACCGACTGTGCGGGCGGCTTCCGGCGAAGTCGTGGCAGCGCTGCGCCTTTGCGGCGCACGGGCACGACACGGGAGATATGGCACGCCCTCGTGACATTCCAGTCACACCCGCCGGGTAGGCAGTTTGCAGCGCCGGTGGTCGGCGGGCGGGTCGGCCCCTAGCTGCTGGGCGGCAACGCGAGGGGCTGAGGCATGACCGAGACCGTCTGGTGGAAGCGCGGGACCGTCTATCAGGTCTATCCCCGCTCCTTTCAGGACACGAACGGCGACGGAGTCGGCGACCTGCCGGGCATCACGGCGCGGCTCGACTACCTCGCCTGGCTCGGGGTCGACGCGGTGTGGATCTCGCCGGTCTTCCCCTCCCCCATGGCGGATTTCGGCTACGACGTGGCCGATTATTGCGGGATCGACCCGCTGTTCGGCACGCTCGCGGAATTCGACGCGCTGATCGCCGAGGCCCATCGGCGCAAGCTGAAGGTGATCCTCGACTTCGTGCCCAACCACTCGTCGATCGCGCATCCCTGGTTCGCCGAGAGCCGGTCGTCGCGCACGAACCCGAAGCGGGACTGGTACATCTGGCGCGATCCCGGCCCCGACGGCGGCCCGCCCAACAACTGGGTGTCGAACTTCGGCGGCCCGGCCTGGACGCGCGATGAGGCCACCGGCCAGTATTACTACCACGCCTTCCTGCGGGAGCAGCCGGACCTGAACTGGCGCAACCCCGCGGTGCGGGAGGCGATGCACGACGTGCTCCGGTTCTGGCTGGACCGCGGCGTCGACGGGTTCCGGGTCGACGTGATCTGGCACCTGATGAAGGATGCGGGATTCCGCGACAATCCGGCCAACCCCGATTACACGCCGGGGGCACCGGAGATCACCCGGTTCCAGCAGGTCTACTCCGCCGACCGGCCGGAGATCTTCGACGTCATCGCCGGGATGCGGGATGTCCTGCGGGCCTACGGCGAGCGGGTGCTGATCGGCGAGATCTACCTGCCGGTGGAGCGGCTCGTCGCCTATTACGGGCCGGACCTCACCGGCGCCGACCTGCCGTTCAACTTCCAGCTGATCCAGACCCCGTGGCGGGCCGAGGCGGTGGCCGAGCTCGTGGCGCGCTACGAGGCGGCCCTGCCCCCGGGCGGCTGGCCGAACTGGGTGCTGGGCAACCACGACCAGCCGCGCATCGCCGCCCGGGTGGGGGAGGCCCAGGCCCGCATCGCCGCGATGCTGCTCCTGACGCTTCGGGGCACGCCGACCCTCTATTACGGCGACGAGATCGGGCTCGGCCACGTACCGATCCCGCCGGGGCGCGCGCAGGACCCTTGGGAGCGCAACGAGCCCGGGCACGGCCGCGACCCGGAGCGCACGCCGATGCAGTGGGACGACGGCCCGAACGCCGGCTTCTCCGCGGCCGAGCCCTGGCTGCCGCTCTCGGAGGATTGGGCGACCCGCAACGTCGAGGGCCAGCGCTCGGACCCGGCCTCGATGCTCACCCTGCACCGGCGCCTGCTCGCCCTGCGCCGCGACCACGCGGCCCTGGCGGTCGGCGATTATCGCGGCGTGGAATCGGGGGCCGCGGAGGTGTTCGCCTACGAGCGGTTCGCGGGTGATGCGGTTCTGCGCGTGGTGCTGAATTTCGCTGCAACGCCCCAGACCCTGCCGCTGCCGGAGGGCGACTGGACTCTGCTGCTCTCGACGCGGGCGGGCCGCGCCGGCGATTCGGTCCGCGCAAGCCTCGCCCTGGCGCCGGCCGAGGGCGTGATCCTGCGCCGCGCCTGAACGCCCGCCGCGACCCGAATAGAAGCTTTGTGATCCGGAAAGACGCCTTCCGCCTGCGACGCATGCCGCATTGCACTACGCCGTAACCAAAGTTTAAGGGTGCGGGTGGCCTATTTTGTGCGTCGCAGCGGAACCGTCGCGGCGGAGGAGCGTTATCTGTGGTTGAGATCGTGACAGCCGTGTCTGCCCGATCGACTGCCAGACCGGGGCATCCCGCCCGGCCAGGATCAAGATCGATGCTCGATGCGCGCGGCGGTGGGTCCCTCGCGGAGTGGTCGTCCGGCGGGGGCGACGACACGCGGCCCTTCACCCAGGCGGCCCGACCGGCCTCGCTGCGCCGCCGCATCCTCTACGCCACCCCCGAGATGGCCGACTTCGTGAAGACCGGCGGCCTCGGCGAGGTCTCGGCCGCCCTGCCCCGGGCCCTGGTGCCGCATTACGACATCCGCGTGCTGATCCCCGGCTACCGGCAGGTGCGGGCGGCGTTTCCCGAAATCCCGGTGGTGGCACGCCTTGAGGGCTTCGCGGGCGTTCCGCCCTGCGACCTCGGCCTGGTCGAGGCGGCCGACGGCCTGCGCATCTACGTCCTTCTGAGCCCCGACCTCTACGAGCGCGACGGCACGCCCTACGGCGACCAGCACGGCGATTTCGGCGACAACGACCTGCGCTTCGCCCGCCTCAGCCTCGCGGCGGCGGACCTCGCCGCCGGCGCCGATCCCGACTGGGCGGCCGACCTGCTGCACCTCAACGACTGGCAGGCGGCGCTCGCCCCCGCCTATCTCGCATGGCGTGGCCGGCGGGTGCCGAGTGTGCTGACGATCCACAACCTCGCCTATCAGGGCCTGTTTCCCCGGGACGCCCTGCCCCGGCTCGGCGTGCCGGATTCCGCCTTCCAGGTGGACGGCGCCGAGTTCTACGGACAGCTCTCCTTCCTGAAGGCCGGGATCTTCTACGCCTCGCAGGTCACCACGGTGAGCGAGACCTACGCGCGGGAGATCCAGACCCCCGAGTTGGGCTGCGGCCTCGACGGGCTCTTGCGCACCCGTGCCGGACAGGGCCGGCTCGCCGGCATCCTCAACGGCATCGACGAGACCTGGGATCCGAGCACCGATCCGCACCTCGCCACGCGGTTCGAGGTCGACGACTGGAAGGGCAAGCGCGCCAATGCCGAGGCGGTGCGCCGGCAATTCGGGCTGGCGGTCTCCCGCGGGCCGCTCTTCGCGATCGTGTCGCGCCTCGTGCACCAGAAGGGCATCGACCTGAGCCTCCAGGCGGCCGAGTCCATCGTGGCCGGGGGCGGCCAGCTCGTGGTGATCGGCCAGGGCGAGGGCCGGTTCGAGCAGGCCCTGCAGGGGCTCGCGAGGCGTCACCCGGACGCGGTCGGCGTGCATGTCGGCTTCGAGGAGGCGCAGGCCCGGCGGATGTTCGCGGGCAGCGACTTCCTGCTGATGCCCTCGCGCTTCGAGCCCTGTGGCCTCGCCCAGATGTACGCGCAGCGCTTCGGCTCCCTGCCGATCGTGCGGCGCACCGGGGGCCTGGCCGACACGGTCGAGGACGGGGTGACGGGCTTCACCTTCGCGGAGCCGTCGGCCTCCTCCTTCGGGGCGGCGGTGCGGCGGGCGCTGGAGGCGTTCGGCCAGAAGAAGCGCCTGAACGCCATGCGGCGCCGGGCGATGTCGGCCCGCTTCGGCTGGGATCAGGCCGCCGACAACTATGCCGGGCTCTACGGCCGGGCGATCGGCAACAGCGTCGGGCTGCGCTGGCGGATGGCGTAGGGATTTCTCCGCCGACCTTTTCCCGGGCGCATGCAGCGTCAGCGGAATGCGCCCCGGGAGCCAGCACAAGACGTCGCGAAGCGCCCGACTCGATCAACCTGTGCCGCTTGCGCGGCGCTTTGTGTGCTGGATCCCGGATCAGGTTCTGCTGGCGCTCCACCTGTCCGGGAAAGGGCGCGCATCATGCGGCCGGGGTGTTGCCGACCCCACGCAGTCAGCTCGGCCAAGCGGCTTCAAAGATCTGAGGCGCTGGCCTTCATGAAAGCCGGCGCCCCTTTCGTAAGCGTGCTCCCCTCTCCCAACCCGCTTCGCAGGCCACCCTCCCCCGCAGAGGGGGGATGGAAGCGCGTCGCCCTCACCCCTCCAGCAGGAAGATCATCGTCGCCAGCGGCGGCAGGGTGAGCGACAGGCTCTGGCCCTGGCCGTGGCTCGCCTGATCGTCGGTGTGGCGGCCGCCCGCATTGCCCACGTTCGAGCCGCCATACACACCGGCATCCGAGTTGAACGCCTCGCGGTAGAACCCCGCCTGCGGCACGCCGATCCGGTAGCCCTCGCGTGGCACCGGCGTGAAGTTCGACACCACGATCGCGATCTCGCCGGGCTTGGCGCCCTTGCGGGCCCAGGCGATGACGCTGTTGTCCTGATCGTCCGCCACCAGCCACTGGAAGCCCGTGTGCTCCACGTCGCGGCTGTAGAGGGCCGGCGTCGAGACGTAGAGGCGGTTGAGGTCCCGGACCACGTCCTTGACGCCCTTGTGCAGCGGGTCGTCGAGGTGATGCCAGTCCAGGCTGGTGTCGTGGTTCCACTCCCGCTCCTGGCCGAACTCGCCGCCCATGAACAGCAGCTTCTTGCCGGGATGCCCCCACATGAAGCCGAAATAGGCCCGGAGATTCGCGAATTTCTGCCATCGGTCGCCCGGCATCTTGTTGAGGAGCGAGCCCTTCCCGTGCACCACCTCGTCGTGGGACAGGGGCAGGATGAAATTCTCCGAGAAGGCGTAGAGCAGCCCGAAGGTCAGGTTGTGGTGGTGGTAGCGGCGGTGGATCGGGTTCTCCTGCATGAAATGCAGGGTGTCGTGCATCCAGCCCATGTTCCACTTGAAGCCGAAGCCCAGGCCCCCGGTATAGGTCGGGTGCGAGACTCCCGGCCAGGAGGTCGATTCCTCCGCCACCGTGATGGTGCCCGGCGCGTGGCTGTAGGTCGCCTCGTTGGTCTTGCGCAGGAAGTCGATGGCGTCGAGGTTCTCGTTGCCGCCGTAGCGGTTCGGGATCCACTCGCCCTGGCGGCGCGAGTAATCGAGGTAGAGCATCGACGCGACGGCATCCACGCGCAGGCCGTCGAGGTGATAGTGCTCCAGCCAGAACCGGGCGTTGGCGGCGAGGAAGGTCGCGACCTCCGTGCGCCCGAAATTGTAGATGTAGGTGCCCCAATCCTGGTGGAAGCCCTGGCGCGGGTCGGCATGCTCGTAGAGATGCGTGCCGTCGAACAGGCCGAGCCCATGGGCGTCGAGCGGGAAGTGACCCGGCACCCAGTCGAGCAGCACGCCGATCCCGGCCTCGTGGGCGGCCTCCACGAAGGCGGCGAAGTCGTCGGGTGTGCCGAAGCGGCTGGTCGGCGCGAACAGCGAGACCGGCTGGTAGCCCCAGGAGCCGTCGAACGGGAATTCGGTGATCGGCAGCATCTCGATATGGGTGAAGCCCATATCCTTGACGTAGGGGATCAGCCGCTCGGCCAGCTCCCGGTAGGTCAGGTAGCGGTTGCCCTCCTCGGGCACCCGCGCCCAGGAGCCGAGATGGACCTCGTAGACCGAGATCGCCGCATGGCGCGGATCCTTCGCGCCGCGGGTGCTCATCCAGCCGGCATCGCGCCACTCGAACTCGCTCGCCCCGTAGGTGACCGAGGCGGTCTCCGGCGGGTGCTGAGCCGCGAAGGCGACCGGGTCGGCCTTGAGCGGGATCAGGGACCCGTCGGACCCGCGGATCTCGAACTTGTAGCGCACCCCGGCCTTGAGGCCCGGCACGAACAGCTCCCAGACGCCGCCATCCTGCCAGAGGCGCATCGGGTGGCGCCGCCCGTCCCAGTCGTTGAAGTCGCCGACGACGCTGACCTTGCGGGCATTGGGCGCCCAGACGGCGAAGCGGAACCCGTCGATCCCGTCGAGCTGGCCCGACTGGGCGCCGAGGATCCGGTAGACGAGGTTGGTGCCGACCTCGCGGAGCGCCGCCACGTCGTACTGCTCGATCGAGGAGCCGAAGCCGTACGGGTCGTAGCGGCGGCGCTTCGTCCCGTCCCAGGACTCGACCTCGATCTCGTAGAGCGGCCGGTGCTCACCCTCGACCTTCGCGACCCAGAACCCGTCCGGGTGGCGCTTCTCGAACGGCGCGGTGCGTCCGTCCATCACCAGAGTGGCGGCTCGGGCCTCGGGCAGCACGGCGCGCACCTCCCAGGCCTCGGGCCCGACCCGGTGGGGGCCCAGCACCGAGAAGGGGTCGCCGTGGCTCGCGCCCATCAGGGCCGCGATCGCGTCCGGATGGACGCTCGGGGCCGCCGCATTGGCCCCGGAGCCCGGGACATCCGCATGCCGCGCCGTCCCAACCTCCGGGTCGGCCCGTCCTGCGAAGGTCTCGTCGATCGCCGTCATTCCGTTGCTCCGGGCTCGTTTCGATCCGTGTCCAGAATGGTGAGAACCCCACGGGCGGGGATTTCGATCCAGTCCGGCCGGTTGTTGGCCTCGTAATCGACTTCGTAGAGCGCCTTGGTCAGCAGGCAGAGGCGCAGCAGCCGGTCCCGGGTCTCCGGATCGGTCACCGCCGCCCGCGACTCCGCGATCGCGGCCTCGTAGCCGGAGAGGAACGCCGCCTCGATCATGCCGCGCCAGGCGGTGGCGGCATTGCGCGCCCGCTCCTCGGAATCGGCGAACCGGGCGGTGATCTCCCGGATCACCGTCTCGGCGCCGTACGCGAAGGAGCGCATCAGCCCGGCCACGTCGCGCAGGGGCATCGACTTGGCCCGGCGCTCGTCGGCCGGCCGCGACGGCTCGCCCTCGAAATCGACGATGATCAGATCGTTCTCGGCGACCAGCACCTGACCCAGGTGGTAGTCGCCGTGGATGCGGGTCTTGTGGGCGCCGCGCGGCGGCTCGGCGGAGAGCTGATCGATCAGCGCCTCGACCTCGCCCCGGCGCTGGGCGAGTTCCGTGCAGGCCGGCCTTCCGGCATCAAGGCCGCGCTCGGCCTGCCCCTTGAGCGCCCGGAAGGCGCGCTCGGCCTGATGGCGGGCGTCGCGGGCCAGCACCGCGAGGTCGCCCTCCTCGAAGGGTTCGGCCGCGAAGGCCGCGTCATCGGTCTCGATGGCCAGCGCCGCGTGCAATTCGGCGGTGCGCCGGCCGAGGAGATCCGCCCAGGGCCGGTGGGCCTGGAACGCCTCCTCGGGCGCCGCGGCCTCGCTCTCCGGGGTGAGCACCACGGTCTCGAAGTCCCGGCGCAGCCCCTCCAGCATCAGCGTCCAGGCATCGCCCTGGTTCATGACGAACTTCTGGAGCACCGCGAGGGCCGTGCGGGTGCCGTCCTCGGCGACATGTTCCAGGGTGCCGAGCAGCGCCGGGGTATTCGAGAAACCCGCCTGCTCGGTGAGGAAGCGGCCGACCTCGATCTCCGGATGCGTGCCCGGCTGCAGGCGGCGCAGGAGCTTGAGCATCATCTTCGAGCCGATGGCGATCGAGGTGTTGCTCTGCTCGGCCGAGAGCCGGCGGATATCGGCCACGTCCACCGTGACCTCCGGATCGAAGGCCGAGGTGGTGGCGAAGACGAGCCGCCCGCTCTCCGTCGGCAGCTCGGTGCCCTGGCGCATGGCGTCGATCAGGCCGGCCGCGAAGTCGTTGGAGCCGGCCGCCCCGTAGAGCAGGCCGGTGCGCGGGCCGCGGCGGACGCGGGCCACCGCGAAGGGCAGCAGGGTCTCGTCCTCGCGGCCCTCCTCGACGCCCACCGGCACGAAGTACTGGTGGGTCTCGCCGTTGGCGAGCAGCACGTCGAGGCGGGGCAGCAGGAAGCGCGCGCTGCCGTCGACATCCTTGACGGCGGCGCAGTCGATCACCTTCACGCCCTTGATCCGCGAGCCCTTGGCGCCGAACCAGCGCCGGCTCATCAGGAAGGGCGGCACCACGGTGCGCTCGAAGGCGACGCGCTCGCGGCCCGACATCAGGGTCTCGATGCCGCCGGTGAGCACCAGGGTGAACAGCTCCGGCGGCTCCTGCTGCGGGCCGATCACCCCCGACCGGGCGGCGCTCAGGCTGAACCAGTAGAAGCCGTAGGACGGCAGGGTCAGCAGGTAGGGCAGGTCGCCGATCGGCGGGAACTCGGTGCCGCCGGTCAATTCGATCGGCACCGCGGTGCGCAGTTCCGACAGGTCGAGCTGCACGGCCTGGGGTGCGCGAGACAGGTTCGCCACGCAGAGGATCCGCTCGTCCTCGTGCTCGCGGATCCAGGCCAGCACCTTGCGGTTGCTGGGGTACAGGAACTGGATCGTGCCGCGCCCGAGGGCGACGCTGTTGTTGCGGATCGCGATCATGCGCCGCGTCCAGTTCAGCAGGCTCGTCTGGGCCTGGGTCTGCGCCTCGACGTTGATCGCGTCGAAGCCGTAGATCGGGTCCTGGATCGCCGGCAGGAACAGACGCTGCGGGTTGGCGCGCGAGAAGCCGCCGTTGCGGTCGGGGCTCCACTGCATCGGCGTGCGCACGCCGTCGCGGTCGCCGAGATAGATGTTGTCGCCCATGCCGATCTCGTCGCCGTAATAGAGCACCGGCGTGCCGGGCATCGACAGGACGAGGGACTTCATCAACTCGATCTTGCGCCGGTCGTTCTCGAGCAGCGGCGCGAGGCGGCGGCGGATGCCGAGGTTGATCCGGGCGCGCCGCTCGGCGGCATAGAACGACCAGAGGTAGTCACGCTCCTCGGCGGTGACCATTTCGAGCGTCAACTCGTCGTGGTTGCGTAGGAAGATCGCCCACTGGCAGCCCTCGGGGATCTCCGGGGTCTGGCGCATGATGTCGGTGATCGGGTGCCGGTCCTCCCGGGCGATCGCCATGTACATCCGCGGCATCAGCGGGAAGTGGAACGCCATGTGGCATTCGTCGCCGTCGCCGAAATACTGGGCGGTCTCCTCCGGCCACTGGTTGGCCTCGGCGAGCAGCATCCGGTCCGGGTAGCTGGCATCCAGCGCCGCCCGGATCTTCTTGATCACGTCATGGGTTTCGGCGAGGTTCTCGCAGTTCGTGCCGTCGCGCTCGATCAGGTAGGGGATCGCGTCGAGGCGCAGGCCGTCGACGCCCATGTCGAGCCAGTAGCGCATGGTCGCGATGACCGCTTCCAGCACCTTCGGGTTGTCGAAGTTCAGGTCGGGCTGGTGGCTGTAGAACCGGTGCCAGAAGTACTGCTTGGCGACCGGGTCCCAGGTCCAGTTCGACGCCTCGGTGTCGAGGAAGATGATCCGGGTATCCCGGTACGGCTCGTCGGTATCCGACCAGACGTAGAAGTCGCGCTCGGGTGAGCCGGGGGGCGCCTCCCGGGCGGCCTGGAACCAGGGGTGCTGGTCCGAGGTGTGGTTGATGACGAGCTCGGTGATGACCCGCAGGCCGCGCTCGTGCGCCGCCGCCACGAAGGCCTTGAAATCCTCCATGGTCCCGTAGGACGGATTGATGCCCTCGTAATCGGCGATGTCGTAGCCGTCGTCGCGGAGCGGCGAGGGGTAGAACGGCATCAGCCAGATCGCCGTGACGCCGAGATCGCGCACGTAGTCGAGGCGCTGGGTCAGGCCCTCGAAATCCCCGATCCCGTCGTTGTTCGAGTCGAAGAACGACTTGACGTGGATCTGGTAGATGATGGCGTCACGGTACCATTGCGGGTCGCTGCGATCGATCATCGCGTCGCTGCCTCATCGGTCGAATCGGACGGGACCGGCGGGTTAACCAGCCGGGGCGCGGGCTGGCGGGTGCCGCGCGGGTACCAGGGCCGGTGACGGGGATGCCCGCCGCCAGCCTCAACTGTCATGAGCGAGTGCCACGGTCGGCCTCAACCCGCAACCCGCCGCGGCGCCCGAAGACGCCAGATGATGCAGGATCGCTCGGCCGGATCGAGGGCGATCCGGTGGGTCTTGCCGCGCAGCTCGAACGTGTAGCCCTGGAGCAGGTCCTCGACCTCGACCGCCCCGTCATCCGGCAGGCCGAACAGCCAGAGCGGCACCTCGTAGGTGCATTCCTGGCGGTTCTTCGGGTCGAGGTTGACCATCGTGAAGACGCAGTTGTCGCGCTCCGGGGTCGCCTTGACGTAGGCGATGATGGTGTCGTTCCAGGCGCCCGTGAAGGTCACGTTGCGGAAATCCCAGAGGGCGGGATTCTCGCGCCGGATCTTATTGAGCTTGATGATGTGCTCGCGGATGTTGCCGGGCCGGTCGTAGTCCCAGGCTTTCAGCTCGTACTTTTCGGAGTTGAGATACTCCTCCTTGCCCGGGTACGGCGCGGCCTCGCACAGCTCGAAGCCGTTGTAGATGCCGTAGACCGACGACAGGGTCGCGGCGAGCGTGCCGCGGACGATGAAGCCCGCGCGCCCGCTGGTCTGGAGATAATGAGGATTGATGTCGGGGGTATTCGCAAAAAAGTTCGGGCGGTAATACTCGCCCATCTCGCCGGCCAGCTCCAGAGCGTAGTCGGTCAGCTCCTGCTTCGTGTTGCGCCACGTGAAGTAGGTGTAGCTCTGCTGGTAGCCGGCCTTGGCGAGCTTCTTCATCATCTTCGGCCGGGTGAAGGCCTCGGCGAGGAAGATCGCATCCGGATACTGGCCGTTGACCTCGCCGATCACCCATTCCCAGAACGGGATCGGCTTGGTGTGCGGGTTGTCGACCCGGAAGATGCGCACGCCCCGGGCGCACCAGCCGAGCAGGATGTCGCGCAGCTCGATCCAGAGCGAGGGCAGGGCGCCCCCGTAGAAGTGGACGTTCGAGATGTCCTCGTACTTCTTCGGCGGGTTCTCGGCGAATTTCAGCGTGCCGTCGGGCCGCCACTCGAACCATTCCGGGTGGTTCTTGATCCAGGGATGATCCGGCGAGCACTGGATCGCGAAATCGAGGGCGATCTCCATCCCGTAGGCGTGGCTCGCCGCGACCAGCCGCTCGAAATCCGCCAACGTGCCGAGGTCGGGATGCACGGCCTCGTGACCGCCCTCCTCCGCGCCCACCGCGTAGACCGAGCCGACATCGCCGGGCTCGGCCTTCAGGGTGTTGTTCTTCCCCTTGCGGTTGGTCCGGCCCACGGGGTGGATCGGCGTGAAGTAGAGGACGTCGAAGCCGAGTTCGCGGATCTCCGGCAACCGACGGATCACGTCGTCGAAGGTGCCGTGGCGGTTCACGTCCATCGACTGCGAGCGCGGGAAGATCTCGTACCAGGCGGAGAACCGGGCCGCGAGGCGGTCGGCGATCACCGGCAGGGTCACGGGGTAGCGGGTGAGATTCACCCGCTCGGCGTTGCGCCGCACGAGGCTCGCCGCGTCGGGGGCGAGGATCCGGTCGAGCTGGGCGGCCGAACCCGTCTCCTCGGCGGCGAGGGCGGCCACGAGCGCGGCGAGGCGCTCGGCATCCCGGCCGCCGCGGGTGCGGGCCAGCGAGGCGGCGGTCTCGACGAGCGCCACGCCCTCGATCGTCTCCAGGCGCACGTCGACGCCGGCGGCGCGCTTCTTGAGGGTGTCGCGTACCCAGGACGAGAAGGCGTCGCGCCACGCGATCAGGGTGAACTCGTAGCGGGCGTTCTGCTCCAGGGGGAATTGCCCGGCCCAGCGGTCGTTGTCGACGAAGACCATCGGGTCCTCGCGCCACGTCTCGCCTCCGGACGCCTCGGTGCCGGCGACCCGCGACAGGATCGCGGCGTCGATGATCTCGTGGCCGTCGGAGAAGATGTCGGCCTCGACCCGCAGGGATTCGCCGACGACCCGCTTCACCGCCGAGCGACCGCCGTCGAGTTCGGGCGTCACCGCCTCGATCACCACGCGGCCCTCCCCGTCCGGGGTGCCGCGCGTCGGTTGGCGGGCGACCGCCTGGGCGCTGGCCGCGAGGATGCGCAACTCGCCCGGCAGCAGGTCGATGGCGCTGCCGGGGTGGAAGGCGATCGGCTCGGCCTCCGGGGTCCGGTCGACGAAGGTGCCGAGCATCCCGCCGGTGCGGGCGATGAGCGACCCGGCCTCCACCGGCACCGGCTTGTCGGTCGGGTTGTAGAGCACGATCAGCCCGTGCTGCGCCGAGGCCGGATGGCCGGTGTCGAAGCGGGCGAGCGCCACGAGGTCGCTGTCGGGCGCCGAGATCCGGAACTGCGCGCCCTCGACATTGGCGGCCGGCAGCTCCGCCCGCAGGGCGTTGATCGCCCGGATGGAGGCCGAGATGTCGATGCCGGTCTGGTTCTCGCGGTCGCCCGGGGTGGTGTCGACCACGTGCAGCGCCCGGCGGTAGCCCCACTCGTAGCCGATCGGCATCAGCACGCCGGCCGAGAAGAAGGCGGCGAGGGCGTAGCGGGTGCGCAGATGGGCCGCCACCGCCTCCGGGCCGCCGCCGATCTCGGCGGCGAGCCGCTTCATGTCGTGGTTCTCGGGGAAGGCGATGGAGGGCGCCAGCACCCGCAGGCGCTCGTACTGCTCCAGCGCCCAGGGCTTCTTCAGGTCCCACCACGCGAAGGAATTGAACAGGTAGTCGAAGCCGGCACCGGCCGTGGCCTTGGCCTCCTCGAAGGTGCAGCCCAGGGTCTCGGCGGCGAACAGGCAGGCGGGGTCTTGGCTCTTGGCCTGCCCGATCAGGACCCGCCAGGTCTCGGGCGGCACCTTGTAGGCGGCGTCGCACCGGAAGCCCTTCACGCCGAGGCCCTGGAGATGCGCCACGTAGGCGCCCCAGATCCGGGTCAGCTCATCCCGGGCGGCCGGCGTGTGGTAGTCAAGCTCGGCGAGGTCGCCCCAGACGGTGCGGATCGACGGATCGTCCGGATCGACGGCGGCCGGATGCATGATCGAGCCGTCCGGCTCCTTCATGAACAGGTCGGGCCGCTCGGTGGCGAGCCGGGCGTTGTCGGCGGTGTGGTTGATCACGAGGTCGGTCATCACCGACAGGCCCAAAGCCTCCGCGGCGGTGCAGAAGCGGCGGATCTGCTCGTCGTCGGGCGTGCCGTCAGGATCGCGGAACCGCTCGTCGAGGCGCTCGGGATCGGCCACCGCGTAGAGGCTGCGCGAGCCGCCGGTCTGATGGAACGGGTTCAGGTAGACCCAGTCGAAGCCGAGCGCCGCGATGCGCGGCAATTCGGCGGTCCAGTCCGAGACGCGCCCGACCAGGAGCGGGAACAGGTTGTAGATCCGCGGCCCCTCGGCCCGGGGCGCGAGCGAGGCCGGCAGGACGGCCTCGGCTCCGGACGTCGCGGCGGCTTTGGTCGGTGCGTTCATGCGGCCCTTCGGCTCCCGTTCCCTGTGTCGTAACGCTCGAACCGCACCAGCGTGCCGCGCGATCCGGCCTGTGTTCTCTCAGCAGACTTGCGTGACAAGGCTGCGGAGGAGGCTGCCACCTGCGCATGCCCTTCCCCCGCTGCGGAGGAGGGTGGGAGAGCCGGATGTGGCGGCTCCCCTCACGGCTCCCGCCGCAGCACCGCGTAGGGCAGAACGCGCAGGAGTTCGCCGAGATCGGCCCCCTCCCCGCCGCTCTCAACCACCCGGTCCGAGACGAGATCCCGCCAGCGGGTTCCCGCCCCGAGATCGACCCGGGTGCCGGCAAAAGCCTCGCCCGACCAGCCGGTCTCGCCGGCCAGGCCCGCGAAGAGCCGCGGCACCGCGACGAACAGGTCGCCGCCCTCCTGGCCGGGATCGGTCCGCCGGTAGGCGATCACGTGGTCGGCCCGCGGACCCGTCGCGTCGACGGGCTCGTGGGCGGCGCTGGCGTAGAAGTCCGGCCGCTCGGCCCGCTCGGCGAGGAGCCGCGTGAGCGTCGCCTGCTTGACCCGCCCGTCCGGCCAGTGCGCCAGCAAGTCCGCGGGTGTCCCGCCCCGCTCCAGCATCCGCTCCAAGGCCGGATAGTCCACCGGGCGCCGGTTGTCGGGATCGACGAACGAAAAGTCCCAGATCTCCGTGCCCTGGTAGGTGTCGGGCAGGCCCGGCAGGGTGCATTTCAGGACCGTCCGGCCGAGGCTCGCCAGCATGCCGAGATGGGCGAGCCGCCGGGCGAAGGGCCGGAGTTGCGCCAAGAAATCCGAGCCCGGGGCGATCAAAGCCGTGAACAGCTTCCGGACCGCGCCCTCGTAGACCTCGTCGACATTGACCCAGCTCGACCGGCGCTTGCCCTCGCGCATGGCCTTCTCGCCGTAGGCGATCAGCCGATTGCGGAAATCCTCGATCGCGCCCGCCTCGTCCTGCTCCAGCAGCTCCAGGGGCCAGGCGCCGAGGATGGCCTGGAAGAACATCCACTGGTCGTTGGCGTCGGGGGCCGGCTCGCCGTCGATCCGGGCGAGGTGCGGGCCGGCGGTCCGCTGCCACAGATCCCAGGCCTTGGCCCATTCCTCCGGGATCTCCGAGAGGGCGAGCAGCCGCGTGCGGGCGTCCTCGCCGCGCTTGGTGTCGTGGGTCGCGGTGGTGATCATGGCGCTCGGCCAGTCGCGGGCGCGGGCGATCTGGAGGTCGTGGAAATGCTCCGCGTCGATGCCGTACTCCCCCGGATCGCCGCCGACCTCGTTGAGGCCCAGCAGGCAGCTGTACCGATAGAATAACGTGTCCTCCAGGCTCTTGGCCATGACCGGACCGGTGAGCTGCTGGAACCGGCGGCGGAACCGCAGAACCACCCGCGGGTCCGGCCGCCCGGGGCCCACCGTCTCGATCCGCCCGAGCAGGACGTCGGCGGCGAAGTCGTGGACCGAACGGTCGGGCAGGCTCGACCAGCGCTTGGCCTTGGCGACCGCCCCCTCGATCAGGCGCACGTCCTCGGGCTCGACCTCGCCCTCCTCCAGCTCCGGCGGCAGGTAGCTCCGGTAGGTCGGGAAGCGCGCGATGATCTCGATCAGCGCCCGGCGGAGCGCGTTGACGGTGAAGTCGCGGGTGCGCCGGTCGGCATCGGCGACCTCCTTGAGGTCGGTGGTCAGCACCTCCAGCTCGCTCGCGAAGCTGATCTCCAGGATCTCGGCCTTGGCGGCGCGGAGCTGGAAGCCGTAGGGCTCGTCGAAGCCCGTGGCCCAGGTGTAGAGGCGCTCGACCTTGCCGCGCTTCCCCTTGTCGACCAGGATCCCGTCGAGCTGGTTGAGCACGTCGTAGCCCGTGGTCCCGGCCACCGGCCAGGGCCGCAGCCGCTCCCCCGGCTCCAGGATCTTTTCCACCACGACGTAGAAGCCCGGCCCGACCGCGGCCTGCAGCGCCCGCGCGTAGCCCAGCGGATCGGCGAGCCCGTCGATGTGGTCGATGCGCAACCCGTCGATCCGGCCTTCGCGGACGTGCCGGAACACGGTCTCGTGGGAGCGGTGGAAGATGTCGGACAGCTCGACCCGCAGGCCCGCCAGGGAGTTCACGTCGAAGAAGCGGCGGTAGTTGATGTCGCTCGACGCCACCCGCCAATGGGCCAGCCGGTAGGCCTGCGCCTCCAGCAGCCGGTGCAGCGGCCCGAAGCTGTCCGGGCGGCCCTTGAAGCCGTTGAGCAGGGCCAGCGTGCTGGCGGTGGCCTCCTGGATCAGCGGCGAGACGCCGTAGATCTCGGCGAGCCGGCGCTTCAGCCCCTCGGCCTCCTCGGGGAAGGTTTGCCGCCGGGTCTCGTCGGTGTCGATCGCCATGGCCCGCAGCCGCTCGGAGATGGCGAGCAGCTCCGCGGTGGTGTCGTCGTCCACTGCCCCGATGGCGGCGATCACCCGGTTGAGGATGGTCGGATAGCTGAGCGGCCGGATCGGCAGCTGGTGCTCGTAGTGCCAGACGCTGAAGGCGCCCGTCTCGGGGTCGAACTTCAGCTCCAGCGTGCCCTTTTCCAGGGCCTCGCCGTAGCGGTCGCCGAGGAACGGGATCACGAGGTTGCGCCCGGCCCCAAGCCGCTGCCAGTCGATGTCGAAGGCGTCGGCGAACGGGGACAGGGAGCCCCACTCCAAGACGGAGAGCCACCACGGATTGTCGGACCCGCCGACGCCCATGTGGTTCGGGACGATGTCGAGCAGGAGCTTCATCCCGTGGGCGTGCAGCGTCTCGGAGAGCTGAATGAAGCCCTCTTCGCCGCCGAGTTCCGGGTTGATCGCGCCGTGGTCGACGATGTCGTAGCCGTGGGTCGAGCCGGGCCGCGCCTTCTGGAGAGGCGAGGCGTAGACGTGGCTGATACCCAGCCGGTGCAGGTAGGGGATGATCCGGCCCGCATCCGCGAAGGTGAAGTCCTTGTGGAACTGCAGCCTGTAGGTCGAGCGCGGCGGCGGCGAGGCCAGCCGCGCAGCGCCCGAACGCGGGCCTCGCGCTTCAGCCGACAGGGAGGCCGCGAGCTTCGCCAGCGGGCCGCCGGGGGCGGCGATGTCGGCGAGGTCCCGGTCGAGCTTGCGCCGCCAGTTCGGGTAGCCCTCGGTGGAGCCGGGCACGTTGGCCTGGGCGAGTTCCGAGACCACGTCCTCGTACTGGACGGCCGTGAGCATCGCGGGCGCGCGGGCGAGGTAGCGGGCGGCGGCCTCGAAGGGGGCGGCGTCCGGCGGCTCGGCGGAGGGGATGAGCTGCTCGCCCGCCAGCGCCTCGGCGAGGCGGCGGCGTTCGACCACGCGCTCGGCCCGTTCGGCCTCGGCCCGCTCCTGGTCGTAGAGGCCGAGCGAC
Organism: Methylobacterium guangdongense; assembly: GCF_038442355.1. Taxonomy (NCBI): domain Bacteria; kingdom Pseudomonadati; phylum Pseudomonadota; class Alphaproteobacteria; order Hyphomicrobiales; family Methylobacteriaceae; genus Methylobacterium; species Methylobacterium guangdongense. The sequence continues at coordinate 83,416 of NZ_JBBXMX010000007.1, read as the reverse complement.
TGGCGGGTGTCGGTGTCGACCCCGCGCCACCAGCCGACGAAGGTCGGCAGGTCGTGGGTGGTGATGGCGGTGAGCGCGTCGCGCGGATAGGCCGAGGGCGGCTTGAACCGGCCGTCGGCCTCGCGCTCGAAGGCCAGGATCCGATAGCTCAGCACGCCGGCCCGCATCAGCGCGTCGGAGAAACCCTCCGGTGCGGTGCCGAGGTCTTCCGCGATGACGAGGCACTTGTTGCGGTGGCTCTCCAGCCGCAGCACCGCCAGCATCGGCTCGAACGGCATCGCCACATAGGCGCCCGCCTGAGCGCCCGCGCCCAACGGGATCAGGTAGAGCCGGGCGAGCTGGAAGGCGTGGTCGATCCGGATCGCGCCGGCGTGGCGCATGTTGGCCTGGACCAGGGCGCGGAAGGCGGCGAGCCCGTCGCGTTCCATCGCCAGCGGATCGAAGGCCGGAAGGCCCCAGTTCTGGCCCTTGGGGGCCAGCAGGTCCGGCGGTGCGCCGATCGAGACCTTGTCGGCGAAGCGCTCGGGATGGGACCAGATCTCGGAGCCGCCCCGGTCGGCGCCGACCGCGAGGTCGCGGTAGAGCCCGACCCGCATGCCCGCTGTGAGCGCCGCCGCGGAGGCGGCCTCGAGTTGCCGGTCGGCGAGGAATTGCAGCCAGGCATGGTAGCCGACCAACTCGGCGTTCTCCGCCGCGAAGGCCGTCACGGCCTCCGTGCCGGCCCGGCGGTAGTCCTCCGGCCAGTCGCCCAGCCAGTGCGCCCCCTGCCCCCGGAAATGCTCCGACAGGGCCTCGAAGATCGCGTGGGATTCCAGATCCGCGCCGCCCTCCTGGCGGAAGTGCTCGAAGCCGGCATCGGTGCCGGCGCGGGCCGGCGAGTCCGCCCACAGGGCACGGAGCACCGGATCGAGCACGTCGTGCACGCCCTGGTGGTCGACGAGGGCGGCTTCGCGCAAAGCCGTGATCGCGCCCTCCCGCTCGGCGAGCAGCGCCTCGGCCCGGGAGCCCGCGAGGCCCGGCAGGCTGCGCGGGGCGATGAACAGCGTCTCGAGGAACAGGCGCGAGGAGGGCGAGTAGGGGGAGATCTTGGTCCGGTCGGAGCCGAACAGGGCGTGGACCGGGCTCAAGCCCAGGAACGCCGCCCCGCGCAGGGCCGCCTCGCGGGCGGCCTCGCCGGCATCCGCATAGGTGCCGATGCCGATATTGGTGGCCGAGCGCAGGCCGTAGAGCTGGGCGGCCAGACCCCAGTCGGAGGCGCCCTCCTCCGTGTAGGGGCGCGGGCGCCAGCAGCGCTGCGGCGCGGCGATCACCCAGGCCTCGGTGCGGCTCTGGCCGGCCTGCACGATGAGGCGATGATAGCCCGGCGTCAGCGGCGGCAGCTCGAAGCCGGGATCGGACCCCTGCGGGTTCGCCCGCCCCTCCCGGGCCGTACCGCGCTCGTCCACGAGGCGCCAGACCAGGGTGTGGGGCACGCCCTCCTGCAGACGCACCGGAATGCGCGCCCCCCGGCGGGCCTCCACGGGCAGAAGCGGCGGGATCAGGCCGCGGCGCAGGCGCTCCACCGCGGCGAGGCTTTCGGCGACCGCATCGTCGTCGTCCACCGCGAAGCCCAGGGCCGCCAGCAGACCCCGGCGCACCTCCAGGGACGTCTCGACGGGCTTGCCGAAGGCGTCGGTGTAGCCGCCGGCGACGCCGACGAGGTCGGCGAGCTGCTCCAAAGTCCTCACGTTCACGGCGCTCACGAGCGGGACTCCGTCAGGAACACGCCGGTCCAGGAGGGAAGATCGCGTCCGGCCCCGTCCGGGGCATTGGTCCAGACCAGCTTGGCGCCGCCCGGATCCAGCGCGAAGGGCTCGGTCCCGACATTGGCGACGAAGCGCAGGGTGCCGGCGCCGAAGCGCCACGTGCAATCGACCACATCCGCCCGCGGCAGCGTGGCGGCGGCGCCCGCGTAGCCCGACTTCGCCAGGGGCACGACCACGTCGCGGCGCAGGCCGAGGAGCCGGGTCGTCTCGGCCAGCACCTCGCGGTGGGGCGAACGCTCCCGCTCGGACCAGTCGAGCTTCGAGGCCTCGAAAGTCTCGCGCTCCGTGGGATCGGGGATCTTCCCGGTGTCGTCCGCGAAGGCGGCAAAGCTCTTGAATTCCCGGCGGCGGCCGTCGCGCACCGCCTTGTTCAGCTCCTCGTCCGGCGCGAAGTCGACGAAGAACAGGAACGGCGCCGAGGCCGACCATTCCTCGCCCATCCAGAGCATCGGGATCTGCGGTGCCAGCAGGAGCCCGGCCCGGGCGAGGTCGAGCTTCCTCGGGTCGGCCAGATGGTTGAGCCGCTCGCCGAGCGCCCGGTTGCCGACCTGATCGTGGTTCTGGAGGAAGGTCACGAAGGAAGAGGGCGGCAGGTGCCCGGAGGGCTCGCCGCGGGGATGGTTGTCGAGGGTCGAGAACGGCTCGCCCTGATAGGCGAACCCCTCCGCGAGGCAGCGGGCGAGGTGCGCGACGGGTTTGTCGGCAAAGCTTTTATAATAGCCGGCATCCTCGCCGGTGAGCAGGACGTGCCAGCAATGGTGCAGGTCGTCGGCCCACTGGGCGTCGTGCATCTTCGGGCGCCCGGCGGCGTCGCGCTCCAGCCAGCGGGCCTGGTTGGCCTCGTTCTCCAGCATCAGGTGGATCTGGCGGTCCGGAAAAAACTTCCGGATCGTCTCGCCGAGCTCGGCCAGGAAGTGGCGGGGCGAATCGTCGAGGATCGCGTGGACGGCGTCGAAGCGCAGGCCGTCGAAATGATATTCCTCCAGCCAGTACAGGGCGTTCTGGATGAAGTACTGGCGCACCGTGGCGCCGCTCTCCTTGCCGTCGAAGTTGATGCCGGCGCCCCAGGGGGTCTGGTGGCGCTCGGTGAAGAAGGTCTTGGCGTAGGCGTGGAGGTAGTTTCCGGCCGGGCCGAAGTGGTTGTAGACCGCGTCGAGGTAGACCATCAGGCCGAGCCCGTGGGCGGCATCGATCAGGCGCTTGAGGTCGTCCGGGCGACCATAGGCGCCATCGGGGGCGTACGGCAGCACGCCGTCGTAGCCCCAGTTGCGCGAGCCCTTGAAGTCGGCGAGCGGCAGCAGCTCGATGGCGGTGACGCCGAGCGCCTTGAGGTCGGGCAGCCGGGCCTGAAGGCCGGCATAGGTGCCCTCCGGCGTCGCGGTGCCGACATGGCACTCGTAGATCACCGCCTCCTCGAACGGCCGCCCGGTCCAGGCCTCGTCGGACCATTCGAAGCCGCGCGGGTCGATCACCTCGCTGAGGCCCGACACGTCCTCCGGCTGGAAGCGCGAGGCGGGATCGGGGGCGATCAGGTCGCCGTCGATGCGGAAGCCGTAGCGGGCGCCGGGCTTCACCCCGGGCAGGGCGGTGCGCCGCCAGCCGCCGCCGGATTCGGGCAGCGGGTGATCGATACCGTCGACGACGAGGTCGACGCTCTGCGCGGTGGGCGCCCAGAGGGCGAAGCGGACGCCGCCCCCGACCATCTCGGCCCCGAAATCCATGCTGTGGGCGCGCCGCATCGGGCCACATTCCTCGTCATTGGCCGCGCGCCAAGGGCGCAAGCGCTGCAGATCATCCGTCGTGGGAGAAGGCCCCGGGGTCGATCCGGTTCCCGCAGCGCAGCTATGGCGCAGTGGGTGTGTGGCAATGGGGGGACGCAGCGTCCGTATTTCCCCCGCGCCGAGGGGCTACGACGTTCGCACATCGGCACGGTCGAGGCGCAACCTGCCCCTCTCCCGTGCGGGCTACCGGATGCACACATCTCGCTCGGACACCGACGCCGGCGGCCGAGCGCGACGCACCCCCTCTCCCGTGCGGGAGAGGGCTGGGGTGAGGGATGAGAACTTTCAGGAGGAGGCACGCCCTCGACGCGCGGTCACTGCGCGCCTCGTCCGGAAGGACCTGATCCCTCACCCTGTCCCTCTCCCGCACGGGAGAGGGGACCTGCGCTTCGTCCTGCAGCCGTGTCGCCGCTCGCGATGTGTGACTCCGCAAGCCCGTGCGGGAGAGGGTTGGGGTGAGGGTCGACAAGTCTCAGGATTGAGCACGCCAGCGAAGCGCTTTCGGGTCGTGCTTCTTTCGGACAGTTCTCATCCCTCACTATGTCCCTCTCCCGCTCGGGCTACGATATTAAACTTCGCGGGCCGGGGCGCTCTCCTCCCCCTTGCGGGGAGGAGTTGGAGGTGGGGGTGGTTCAGGATCGGGCGGCGCGGTGCCTTCTGCGCCACCCCCACCCCTGCCCCCTCCCCGCAAGGGGGAGGGGAAACGCGCTTGTTTCTCAGGCCCTTGGCGTCCGGAAGAGAAGTGTGAATCCGTTAGCCCGAGCGTCAGAGGGGACCAGCGCCTTGTTCTGTCGCTGCAACCGCCACGCTCGATATGTAAATCCAGAGCCCACCATGTGCGGAGCCTCGGACCGAGCTGGCACCCTTATTCCTGAACGAGCTTCGAAGCTGTTTGCCGTCCCGGACCAGAACGCTCATCGCCGTCCCCACGCCGGAAATCGAGGTTGAGCTCTGGATCCACCGAGCCCCGCAGGCTGCGAAAGACCTTTACGAATTCCGCATCAGCCGCCGAGGGTGCAACCGGATTGGGTGCTTCTCGCGTCACCTGATCTCTCCGCGGTCGATCCATGGTCATGGCTGCCCTAAAGCCGGAACCTTCACGCCTCGCGGCGTGACCGATGCACGACCACAAACGAGCGCTGACCGCTACGCCCCCGGCACCCAGCCACCCCGACTCCCGGCCTCCGCCTTCGGGGCAGTGAGCACCAGAACCGCCCGCCCCGGCAACGGCACCGCGGCACCGGCTTCGTAGGTCGCGGCATCCGGTAGCAGCACCCCCTCCGCCTCGCCCGTGTCGAAGACCGGCCGCCACGGGCCGCCGATCGCCGGGGCGAGGTGGAAGGTCAGAGCCCCCTCCCCGGCGTTGAACAGCATCAGCAGGCGGTCGCCCGGGCCGCCGTCATTGCCGATCTGCATCCCGAACGCCTGGAGCCCGTCGTCGGACCAGTGCCGGTCGCCCATCTCGGTGCCCTCGGGCGCCAGCCAGTGGACGTCGCGCAGGGGCTGGTCCGGATCGATCAGGGCGCCGGTGAAGAAGCGCCGCCGCCGCAGGGCCGGCTGAGCCTGCCGCAGGGCCAGCAGGTTGGCGACGAAGCCCGTCAGCGCGGGGTCCGGATCGACGCTCCAGTCCATCCAGCTCGTCGGGTTGTCCTGGGCGTAGGCGTTGTTGTTGCCGCCCTGGCTGCGGGAGCGCTCGTCGCCCATCAGCAGCATCGGCACGCCCTGGGCCAGCATCACGGTGGCCAGCATGTTGCGCTTCTGCCGGGCCCGGACCGCCAGGATGGCCGGATCGTCGGTATCGCCCTCGACGCCGTAATTCCGGCTGACGTTGTGGCCGTGGCCGTCGCGGTTGTCCTCGCCGTTGGCCGCGTTGTGCTTCGCCTCGTACGCCACCGTGTCGGCGAGCGTGAAGCCGTCGTGGCTCGCGATGAAGTTGACGCTCGCGAGGGGCGAGCGCCGGGAGGGCGCGAACACCTCCCGGGAGCCGGTCAGCCCCTGCGTGACCTTGGCGAGGGTTCCGGAATCGCCCTTCCAGAAGCCGCGCGTGGCGTCGCGGAACTGGTCGTTCCACTCGCTCCAGCCGCGCGGATAGCCGCCGAGCTGATAGCCCCCCTCCCCGATATCCCAGGGCTCGGCCACCATCTTGACCCGGGCGAGGACCGGATCCTGCGCCACCGCCTGGAAGAAGGCCGCCTGCGGGGTGAAGGCGAGGGGCGCGCGCCCGAGGCTCGACGCGAGGTCGAACCGGAAGCCCGCGATCCCGTAGGCGGTCACCCAGTGGCGCAGGGAATCCAGCACCAGCTGCATCACCCGCGGGTGGCTCACGTCGAAGGTGTTGCCGCAGCCGGTGCAGTCGATGGTGCGGCGCCGGTCGGCGGGGTCGAGCTTGTAGTAGCTGGCGTTGTCGATGCCGCGGAACGCCAGCGTCGGGCCGGTATGGTCGCCCTCCGCGGTGTGGTTGTAGACCACGTCGAGCCAGGTCTCGATCCCGGCGGCGTTGAGCTCCCGGATCGCCGCCTTCAGGCTGCCGAGGCCGCCCTCCCCCAGGTAGCGCGGATCCGGGGCGAAGTAGCTCAGGGGCTGATAGCCCCAGAAATTGACGAGGCCCTTGTCCACCAGGAAGCGGTCATCGACGAAGCCCTGGATCGGCAGGAGTTCGAGCGCCGTGACGCCGAGCTTGACGAGGTGCTCGATGATCGCCGGATGGGCGAGGGCCGCGTAGGTGCCGCGCTCGGGTTCGGGGATCGCGGGATGGGTGCGGGTCAGCGCCTTGACATGCGCCTCGTACACCACCGTGTCGGCGAGCGGCCGGCGCACCGGATCGAGGGCGAGGTCGGGCACCTCGGGGGCCGTGACCACGCAGCGCGGCATGTAGACCGCGCTGTCGCGTCGGTCGATCCGGTCCTCGCGCCCACCGCGACGGTGCCCGTAGAGCGCGTCGTGCCAGCGGATCTTCCCGCGGATCTCCCGGGCGTAGGGGTCGAGCACCAGCTTCGAGGGATTGAACCGGTGGCCGTTCGCCGGATCCCAGGGGCCGTGCACCCGGTAGCCGTAGAGCTGGCCCGGCAGGACGCCGCGCAGGTAGCCGTGCCAGACGTCGTCGGTCCGGCAGGGCAGCCGCACCGTGCGGGTCTCGTGCCGCTCCCCGGGCTCGAACAGGCAGATATCGACCGCCGTCGCGTGCTCGGAGAACAGGGCGAAGTTGACCCCCCGCCCGTCGAAATGCGCGCCGAGCGGCGCCGGCACCCCGTCATCGACGGCGATCATGGGTTTCCAAAGGGCCGTGCCCTTTGGTGGGTCGTCAGGGCGAAGCCCGACATTCGGGCGCCGCCCGACAGCAGGGCTCTGCCCTGCACCCGCAAAAGGTCCCGACCTTTTGAAACCATGACGTTATTCGGCCGCGGCGGCGGTCTTGGTGGGCGGCTCGCGCTCGATCGTGCGGAAGTTCTCGAGCTCCGCCAGGAAGTTGCGCGCCCACCAGTCGACATCCTCGCGGGTCATGCGCTCGACCATCGGCTTCCAGCGGGCCAGCCGCTCGGCCTTCGGCATGTAGAGCGCCGCGCGGATCGCCTCCGCCACCTCGAACTTGTCGTAGGGGTTGATCAGCAGCGCCTCGGGCAGCTGGCGGGCGGCGCCGGCGAATTTCGATAGGACCAGCACCCCCGGATCGTCCTCGGACTGCGCGACCACGTATTCCTTGGCGACGAGGTTCATGCCGTCGCGCATCGGCGTCACGAGGCCGACCCGGGCCGCCCGGTAGAGGCCGGCGAGCACGGGCCGCGGATAGGCCTTGGTGATGTACTGGATCGGCGTCCAGGCCGGGTCGCCGAGGGAGCCGTTGATCTCGCCGACCTTCTCGTTCACGTCGCGGGCGAGCTGCTCGTATTCCGGCACCTCGCTGCGGGATTTCGGCGTGATCTGGATGTAGGTGACGTTGCCGCGCTGGTCGGGGTTCGAGGCGAAGAAGCTCTCCACCGCCTCCATCCGCTCAGGCACGCCCTTGGAATAATCGAGCCGGTCGACGCCGATCAGCAGCTTGCGGGTGCGCAGGCCCGCCATGGTCTCGCGCACGACCTTGTTGGCGCCGGCCTTCTCGGCCGCCTCCTTGAAGCCCGCCACGTCGATGCCGATCGGGAAGGCGCGGATCCGGGTCCGGCGGCCATCAACCATCAGCGAGCCGCCGCCGAGCGGGATCGCCCGCTGGGTGTCGACGAGGTTGCGCTGCAGGTTCTGGACATCCGCCTCGGTCTGCAGGCCGATCAGGTCGTAATCCACGATCGCGCGCAGCAATTCGGTGCTCGCCGGCAGCGAGTTGAACACGTCGGCGGCCGGCCAGGGGATGTGGTGGAAATAGCCGATCGGGTTGTCGAGCCCCAGGCCGCGCAACTCGGCGGCGAGCGGCAGCAGGTGGTAATCGTGCACCCAGATGATGTCGTCGGGCTCGACCAGCTTGGCGAGCGCCCGGGCGAAGGTGCGGTTCACCCGGCTGTAGCCGGCATAATCCGAGCGCGAGAAGGCGCCGAGCCCGAGCCGGTAATGCATGATCGGCCACAGGGCTCGATTCGCGAAGCCGGCGTAATATTCGAGGTGGTCCTGGGGCGAGAGATCGACCACCGCGTACTGGACGCGGCCCCGGTCGATCAGGGTCGGCTCCTCGGAGGGCTCCTCGGTGATGGTGCCGCTCCAGCCGAACCACAGCCCCTCATAGGCGGTGAAGGCCTCCTTCACGGCGACCGCGAGGCCGCCCGCCGCCACCGCCTTGCCGCCCTCCTCCGGGACGGCGACGCGGTTCGATACGATCACAAGGCGTGCCACGCGGGTCGGCTCCGGATCAGGGGCGCGGGTCGGGTCGAGGATCTCGCCGCGCCTGCATCGGGACATCAACTATATGTCAGAACGCGCGGGAACCCTGCGCGATCCTTTGTTGGTCTTGATCGACCCGAGTTGGGGCGACCCAAGGTGGCACGACCCAAGCGTGAAGCCGGGCGCGGGTCAAGTCGTTCCCGTACCGTTCCGGGACAGGGCGGCCACTCCGTCCCGGCACCGTGCGGCGCACCAGCCGACCCCGCGTGCACGAGTCGGCGAGGGCCGAGCGATGGCCGTTGTCGAAGCGTGGCGGTTCTGACAGACCTTGGCTGAACAGGAACTGACCGCTGCGCCGAGTCGCACCGTTCGGGGGATCCGGTGAACCTGAATCGGGTTCGCAGCATGCGGCACCGGAACCGGGCACAGCTGAGTCGGTTACTCAGCCATCGCGGGGGCCGCGGCCGTCGTGAGCGGTACCCACCCCGCGGCGCGAGGAGTAATTTCGAGATGGCCGGCAACGAGTTACCCCAGGATACGCTCAAGGACGCGCTCCACGGGGCCGCGCATGAGGCCCCGCAGGGCGCTTCCCATGCGGCCGCCGACGAGCGCGCACAGTGGCGGGCCCTGCAGGGCGATGTCGAGGGTCTGGCCGACGTGGCGGCGGAGCGCGGACGCGGCCTCCTCGATGCGGCGCGCCTCCAGGCGCAGAGCTACGTCGAGCAGCGCAAGGGCGACGCCGCGCAGTCGGTCCACGATCTCGCTCAGACGATCCGCAATTCCGGCCGTGATCTGGGCGACAAGCCGAACGTGCGCGCCTTCTTCGACAGCGCCGCCGATGGTCTGGAGCAGCTCGGCTCCTCGATCGAGCGCCGCAGCCTCGGGGATTTCTACAGCGAGGCCGAGTCCCTCGCCCGCCGGGCCCCGGTCGCGGTTGCGGTGGGCACCTTCGTGGCCGGCCTGATCGCCGCCCGGTTCATCAAGTCGTCGAGCCTGCCGCCGGAGGCGCCGGATGGCGACGCCCGCGACAGCTTCCGGGCCTGACGCCATGGCCCAGGGGACTGATCCGCGCCAAGCGGGCCCATCTGCCGGCCCGTCTGCCGGTGCCACCGGTGCTTCGAGCATCCAGAGCCTGATCGGCGATGCGCTGCGCGAGACCAACGAGCTCGCCCGCAAGGAGATCGCGCTGTTCCGCGCCGAGATGGCGGGCAATATCCGCCAGCTCATCGTCGGCCTCGCCTGCATGGTCGGCTCGGCGGTCTTCGCCGTGGTCGCCCTGCTTGTGCTGATCGGCGCCTTCGTGAAATGGCTCGCCACGATCGTGGGCTCCGAGTGGCTCTCGGCCCTGATCGTCGGCGGCGTGCTGCTGGTGCTGGCCCTCGGCATGGCCCTGTGGGCGCGCAGCGTCCTCTCCCTCTCCACCCTGGCTCCGAAGCGCACTACGCGCCAAGTCCGCCAGGATGCCCAGGCCCTGTCGGAGCGCGTGTCCGGATGAGTTCGATGAACGACCTCGAGAAGGAGATCGAGGAGAGCCGCGCCCGGCTCGACGACACGATCGACCGCATCCAGGGGCGGCTCTCGGTGCCGAACTTGGTGGACGAGATGCTGGGCAATGCCCGGCGCGTGCCGGCCCTGAACACGACCTACGATTCGGCCCTGGAGGCGGTGCGCCGCAACCCCGTGCCGGTCCTGCTGATCGCGGCCGGCGTCGGCCTGCTGTTCAACCGGATGGCGAAGGATGCCCAGCGCCGTCGCACCGAGGTCGCGGCTGCGCGCGTGCCCACCCTCAACACCGGCGCGGCGCGTACCTACGACCCCGATCTGCCCACCGCCCGCCCGGTACACGATCCGCTGGACAAGACCGAGATCTGAAGACCTGCTCAAACCGGACGCGAACGCACCAAGCCGGCCGGCAGGCCGGAGGGAACGGCGCTGCCTTCTGAGGCCGCGCAGCCGAGACGGACATCCGAGGACACCGCCATGACCGACAAGCCGGGCACCCCCTCCACCTCCTCCCGCACCCCCGAGCAGATCGCCGCCGAGGCGGGCATGCCGCACGGGTCCGGCGGTACCGGCCTGCGCCCGGATCCGGCCGGCCTCGGCGATCCGGGCGCGCCCGGCACGGCGGCGGGCGACTTCACCCTGCGGCCCGATCCCCGCGGCCTGCACGACCCGCTTCCACATGGCGGCACGCCGCTCTCCTCCGGTGGGATCTCGGGGGGCGCTTCGCATGCCTCCGATCCGGCCTCCACCGTGAAGGACGGTGTCCGCGCGGCGGGCGACCGCGCCGCCGACCTCGCCGGTCAGGCCAGCCAGACCGTCTCCAGCTTCGCCGACGATATCGGCAACCGCCTGGGCGGCGCGGCCGATCAGGCCCGCGACCGCGCCTCCGCGGCCTATGACGACGTGCGGGGGCGTGCGGAGGGGCTTCACCGGCGCAACATGCGGGCGCTCGACGACCTGACCAGCCAGGGCATCGACGGGCTGCATCGCGGCCGCACCGCGGTCGAGCGTTTCGTGGACGACAACCCGCTCCTCGTGGGCGTGGTGGGCGTCGCCGCCGGCCTGCTGCTCGGCGCCCTGCTGCCGCGGACCCGCCAGGAGGACCGCAACATCGGCCCCTGGGCCGACGAGATGCGCGATCAGGGCCTGCGCTACGCCCGCGAGGTGACCAGTATCGGCCGCGAGTTCGTCGAATCCGCCCTTGATCCGGACAATCTCAACGCCGCCGCCCGCAAGGTGGTGGATCCGGACGGGCACAAGCCGCCGGAAGGCGAGCGGAAAGAGCACACGCTCTGATTCGGGTTCAGGCCTACGGTGCGGGTCGAAACTGCACCGTCATCACGAGTAGAGCGAAGTGACCCAGGGCCGCGGCCACACCTAGACCCGTGGCGCCGTTGGATTGCTTCGCTCACTCAGACGAACTGGAAACGTGCTCGTTCAGGCGGACCGAACCGAGCGTCCGGATCAATCGCGATACAACCCCGCATGCGCCTCGCGGAGCAGGTTCTTCTGCACCTTGCCCATGGTGTTGCGCGGCAGCTCGTCCGCGAACAGGACGCGCTTGGGGCATTTGAACTTGGCGAGACGGCCCTCCAGGGCGGCCTGCACGCCCGCCTCGTCCGGGCAGCCCGGGCCGCCCACCACCACGGCCGTCACGGCCTCGCCGAAATCCGGATGGCTCAGGCCGATCACCGCCGATTCGACCACGCCCGGCAGCGCGTCGATCTCGGTCTCGACCTCCTTCGGGTAGACGTTGAAGCCCCCTGAGATGATCAGGTCCTTGCCGCGCCCGACGATGTGGACGTAGCCCCGCGGGTCGACCTTGCCGAGATCGCCCGTGATGAAGAAGCCGTCGGCCCGGAACTCGGCCGCCGTCTTCTCCGGCATGCGCCAGTAGCCCTGGAATACGTTCGGGCCCTTCACCTCAATCATCCCGACCGTATCGGGGCCGAGGGCCGCACCGCCCTCCGGCTCGACCACCCGCAGGGACACGCCCGGCAGCGGGAACCCGACCGTGCCGGCGACCCGGTCGCCGTCATAGGGGTTCGAGGTGCTCATGTTGGTCTCGGTCATGCCGTAGCGTTCGAGGATGGCGTGGCCCGTGCGGGCCTGCCAGTCCCGGTGGGTCTCGGCGAGCAGCGGCGCCGAGCCCGACACGAACAGGCGCATGCCCCTGGCCGCCTCCGGCGTCAGGCCCGGCTCCTTGAGGAGGCGTGTGTAGAAGGTCGGCACGCCCATCAGGACGGTGGCCCGGGGCATCAGGCTCAGGATCAGCTTGGGATCGAGCCGCGGCAGGAACAGCATCGAGCCGCCGCTCGCCAGCACCGTGTTGGTGGCCACGAACAACCCGTGGGTGTGGAACACCGGCAGGGCGTGGATCAGCACGTCGTCGGCGGTGAAGCGCCAGGTATCGACCAGCGTCCGGGCGTTCGAGGCGAGGTTGTCGTGGGTCAGCATGGCGCCCTTGGAGCGCCCGGTCGTGCCCGAGGTGTAGAGGATCGCCGCCAGATCCTCCGGCCCGCGGGGGACGTCGGCGACATCGCCGTCCTGGCGGTCGGCGGCCTCGGCGGCGCTGCCGACGCCCGCCGCATCCAGCGTCCAGATCGTGCGGACACCGGAGGCCGCCGCGCTCAGCGCCTCGCGCCGGCCCGGGTCGCAGACGAAGACGGCGGGTTCCGCGTCGCCCAGGAAGTAGCCGATCTCGGCGGGGGTGTAGGCGGTGTTGAGCGGCAGGAACACGCCGCCGGCCCGGACCACGCCGAGGTACAGGAAGATGACCTCCGGGCTCTTCTCGACCTGCACGGCCACCCGGTCGCCGGGCGCGACACCCGCCGCCCGCAGGGCCGCCGCGTAGGCGCCGGCGCGGGCGATCAGATCCGCGTACGTGTAGCGGCGGCCCTCCGGCGTCTCGATCACGGTCTTGGCGGGATCGGGGACGCCGTCGCGGATCAGGGAGAAGAGATGGTTGGTCATCGGGCGGCTTGGGCTGTGGCGGCTTGGGCTGTTGCGGGCCTTCGTGTCTCCCGCACCCATAGCCGCCTCAGGGGCCTCCCGGCGAGCCCTTTCAGGCGGCGAGTCGCTGCCGCGATGACAGGAAGGCCCCCTCCGGTGCCCGTTCGGGGGCGAACAGGCCGAGGCCGGTGGGCGCCGGCATGCCGACATAGATCGCCTCCATGCCGCCCCGGCCATAGGCCTCGTGCCAGAAGCCGGAGCCCTTGGAATCCCGGGAGAACGCCCGCCACCACGTGCGGTGCGGCTCGGAGCGGGTGAAGCGCTCCAGGCTCTCCAGATCGCGCCAGTACTGGCGCATGCCGACATGGCTCAGCCCGAAGAACAGGTTTTCATGCGCCAGCAGCCCGTCCGGCCGCGACCGGACCGCCGCACTGATGCCGCGTCCGAGACCCACCAGCGCCAGCAGGCCGCGCCAGCGGGTGACCCGGAAACCGAGATAGACCACCACGAGGTCGGGATAGGCGGAGAGATCCACGGATCGGCGGACGGGGGCAGCTTGCATGACGCCGTCTCCTACGCTTTGTATGCAGCGTAAACATGCGACGGGTTGTGTACGGTGTCAACATCGGAGGCGGAGAAGAGCTACCACCACGGCGACCTGCGGGCGGCCCTCGTGGCGGCGGCCCTGGAGCAGCTGGAGGCCGGCGGCGCGGCGGCCCTCTCCCTGCGCGCGGTGGCGCGGGCCTGCGGCGTCTCCGCGATGGCGCCCTACCGCCACTTCGCCGGCAAGGAGGAGCTTCTGGAGGCGGTGGCGGCCAGCGGCTTCGAGGCGCTCGCAGTGACCCTGGAGGCGGCCGACGCCTCCGCGGAGGGCGCCGAAGCCCTGGCCGCACAGGGGGCGGCCTACGTGACCTTCGCCTGCCGGCACCCGGCCCTGTTCCGGCTCATGTTCATGGGGCCGGGCTGCGCATCGGACAGGTCCCGGGCCTACGCGATCCTGGAGCGGCGGGCGGCCGCCCTGGCGGGCTCGGGAATGGCGGCCGCGGATCTGACCCTCGCCGCTTGGTCCCTGGTGCACGGTCTCGCCGCACTGATCCTCGACCGCCGGGTGCCCCTGGAGGGCGAGGCCGCGCAGGACACGGCCCAGCGGATCACCCTGGCCTTCGCCCGGCTGGCGGCGGGTGACTGACGCTCACGCCTCGGCCAGCACCACGGCGCGCGGCGGCGGCAGCTTGGCGCGCAGCTCCCGGCTCACCGCGGGCGACGCCACCACCGTGCCGAGATTGGCGTAGGTCTCGTGGTTCCGCTCGATCGCGGCGAGGTCGTAGAGGTAGTTCACCATCAGGCCGTGGGCCTGCGACAGGCCTTTCTTCGAGGTGTCGCCGAGGAAGTTGATCCGGTCGAGCCGCGCACCGTTGCCGAGGTGGAACCGGGCCACCGGGTCGAGGGGCCGCCCCCGGGCGTTCTTGGCGCGCAGGAAATAGGCGGCGGCGGCCGGGATCAGCGCCTTGCGCACCGCCTCGGCCTTCGCCTTGTCGGTGTGCCAGTCGGGATCGTCCAGCGCCCGCAGGGTCTCGACATCCTCGGGGAGCAGCCCCTGCGGGCTGTCGGCCCTGCGCTCGCGGGCGAGCCACGCGGCGAAGCCCGGCACCGGCGAGAGCGTCACGAAGGTCTTGAGCGTCGGGACCTCGCGGGTCAGGTCCTCGACCACCTGCTTGATCAGGAAGTTGCCGAAGGTGACGCCCGCGAGCCCCTTCTGGCAGTTCGAGATCGAGTAGAACATCGCGGTCGTCGCCGCCTGCGGCTGGAGCGGCTTGCGCTCCCGCGACAGGATCGGCGCGATGGCGGGCGCGATCTGCTCGGTGAGCGCCACCTCGACGAAGATCAGCGGCTCGTCGGCGAGCGCCGGGTGGAAGAACGCGAAGCAGCGCCGGTCCGGCGGCTCGATCCGGGCGCGCAGGTCGTCCCAATCGGCGATGGCGTGCACCGCCTCGTAGCGGATGATCTTTTCCAGGATGTGGGCCGGCGTGGTCCAGTCGACGTGGCGCAGCACGAGGAAGCCCCGGTTGAACCACGAGGCGAACAGGTGCTCGAAGTCGGAATCCAGGCTGTCGACCGCATCCAGCAGGGCGGGATCCGACGCCTCGCCGGAGCGCAGGGCGTGGCGCAGGTCGAACAGATCCTCCCGCATCCGCACGAGGCTGAGCGTGCCGCCCCGGGCGAGGTTGAGGCGGCGGATCAGCTCCTGGCTGCGCGGCTCGGCCGCCTCATGCAGGGTGCCGAGCTTGGCGCGTGACGGGGCGGCCCGGTAGGCGGCGATCGCCTCGTCGACGGCGGCATGGTCGGCATCGAAATCGAGCGCGATGGCCCGCAGGAAGGCGTGCCGCTCGGTCGGCCCGAAGCTCGCGTAGCGGTCGAGAATCAGGCGGGCCAGGGCCACGCCGGAGGCCTCGCCGCGCCGGGAGATCAGGTCCTCGCACAACTTGACGAGATCGCCCGCATTGGCCCGGGACGCGAGGTCGCCGCGGCCGATGCCGATCAGGTCGCGACCGCGCTCGCTGATGGTCTGAAGCAGGTCGCCGAAGAAGGAGATCGCCGCCATGACCTTCGCACTGACCCCTGCCGACCCGGATTCGAAGCGCGTCCCGCCCCGCGACGCCGGCTCGCCGTTCGGACGCGTGCGACCGGTTGCGGTGCCGCCGTGCCCGCCTGGCGAGCCCGGATCGGCACCCCGATCCTGCGGGGCATCTTACGGCGACGTGGCTGCCGCGACCAGAGCTTGACCGGTGGCGGAGTGCGAAGAACGACCTTGCGGAAGCCGTGCAAAACGCGTGTGACGGACGGCGGCGTCCGGCGTCAGGCGCGCTCGGCCACGGTGGCGAGGTCGGCCCGCTCGCGCCAGTCGCCGACGCCGTGCTGGCGGGCGAAGCGGAGCTCGGCCGCGCGGCGGGCGCGCTCGGGATCGCGGGCCCGCATGATCTCGACGGAGCCGACCGTGAACGGCACCCCGAGGATCTCCTTGGCGAAGTCGACGCGGTAATTCGGCATTCCGTACTCCCTGTTCCGGCGGCTTTCGGCCCGCCTGCACGGAACGAAACCGACCTTTCGCCCGTATCCGATTCTGACGGCTATCAAGCCGGGGTCCGGATTTCCGTGCTGCGCGACACCGGCCCGCAGCACGGGACTGCAGGCGGTCGCCGCGAACCGTGTCGATCGCATATGGGGCTCCGGGGACACCCGTGAAGGGGCGCGGCGCGTGCCGGCAGGGATGCATCGCCGCAGCTTGCTGCCCGGCGCCCTCTGCCCGTACAGGCTGGCGCCTCGGACTTTCCCTGCCTCCCGACGATCCGGACTGAACCATGGCTCTTCCGCGGCGGCGAACCGACCTGCCCTCGACCCGGCCGTGACCACCTCCCTCGACGCGAAGGCCCGCCTCGGCCTGACGCTGATCGCCGGCGGGGCGGTGGCCAACATCTACTACAACCAGCCGCTGCTCGGCCTGATCGTGGCCGAGTTCGGCGACCGGGCGGCCCTCTGGGTGCCGACCACGGCGCTGGTCGGCTACGGGCTCGGCATCGTCGGGCTCGTGCCGCTGGGCGACGCGCTGCCGCGGCGCGCCCTGATCGTGTGGCAATGCCTCGGCCTCGCCGTCGCGCTGCTCGCGGTCGGCCTCGCCCCGAACCTCGCGAGCCTCGCGCTTGCCCATCTCGTGGTCGGCGTGCTCGCCTGCGCGGCCCAGCAGGCGGTGCCGTTCGCGGCCGAGCTCGCGCCGGATGCCAGTCGCGGGCGGGTGGTCGGGCAGGTGATGACCGGGCTCCTGACCGGCATCCTGCTCGCCCGGACGGTGAGCGGGTTCCTAGGGGCGCATCTCGGCTGGCGGCCGGTCTTCCTCGTCGCGTCCGTGCTGGCGCTGGCCATGGCGGGCATCGCCCGGGCGACCCTGCCCCACACGCCGCAGACGCATCCCCTGCGCTACCGGGCGCTGATGCTGTCGATCCTCCACCTCGCCCGGAGCCAGCCGGTGCTGCGCACGGCGAGCCTGTCCCAGGCGCTGCTGTTTGCGGCCTTCAACGCCTTCTGGGCGACGCTGGCCTTGCTCGTCGAGGGGCCGCCCTTCGGGCTCACCGCGGCGGGGGCCGGGCTGTTCGGGGTGATCGGCGTCTGCGGGGCTTTCGTGGCGCCGCTCTCGGGACGGTTCACCGATCGGAAGGGCGCCAAGCCCGTGGTGCTCGGCGGCAGCCTGATGGTCGCCCTGTCCTTCGTGGTGCTGTGGGCCGGGGGCACGTGGTCGCTGATCGCCGTGGCGCTCGGCGTGCTGCTGATCGACATCGGCATCAACGGCGCGCTGATCGCCAACCAGACCCGGGCCTACGCCCTGGTCCCGGGGGCGCGGGGGCGGATCAACACCGTGCTGTTCACGACCCTGTTCGTGTTCGGCGCGCTCGGCGCCTATGCCGGCTCGCAGGCGTTCCTGCTGATCGGCTGGCCGGGGGTCTGTGCCGTAGGGCTCGTGTTCTCGGCGCTGGCGGTGATCGTGGCGGCGCGCGATCCGCACGGGCGCGGCCCGTAGAACCGGCAGGCTTCCCGGCCCTTTCGAGGTGACTGGCTGTGAGCGCAGTGCGGGATCGGCGCCCAGGCTCAGCGCGCGCCCTTTCCCGGACAGGTGTAGCGAAAGCGGAACCTGATCCGGGACCCTGCACAAGAAGCGCCGCGGGAGCGGCACGGGTTGATCCAGACGGACGCTTCGCGGCCTCGTATGCTGGCTCCCGGGTCGCATTCCGCCGACGCTGCATGCGCCCAGGAAAGGGCCGGTGCGGGACGACTTGACGCGATGTCTTGGGATATCCGTCCAAAATATTGAGATCGTTGGGGTTGTTCCAGCCTATTTGAGCACCCGCGACAGCCGGCACCAGCCCGTCCTGTCGGGCGGCAACCCGAAGCGCAGGCGCTCCGGGCGCTCGGCGAAGCGGCGCACCGCGATCCCGGCCTCTGCCAGGCGCCGGTAGAGCCCGGGCCCGTCCGGAAACTCCGCGGTCCGGAACAGGCACGTGCCGCCGACGACCTGCCCGCCGCCCCGTACGATCATCCGGTCGAGCCGGGTCGCATCCGCGGCCCGCGCCTCGGCTGCCTTTGCGCGCCAGTCCCCATCCGACAGGGCGGCGGTCCCGATCGCCAGGGCCGGTCCCGACACCGCCCAGGGTCCCAGCGCCTCCGCGATCCGCGCCGCGATCCCGGGCTCGGCGACCGCGAAGCCGAGGCGCAGGCCGGCGAGCCCGTAGGTCTTGCCGAAGGAGCGCAGCACCACGAGGCCCGGCCCGACCTGCGGGCACAGGCTCGCCACGGGCTCGAGATCCGCAAACGCCTCGTCGGCGACCAGAAGGCCGCCGCGGGCTTCGAGCGTTGCGGCCAGGGCGCGGCGCTCGGCCAGGGGAAAGGTCCGCCCGTCCGGGTTGTTGGGATCGACGATCACCGCCACCGGGGCGTCGCCGATCGCGTCGAGGCTCGGGACCTCCGTGACCGCGTGCCCGGCCCGGGTCCAGGCGGCCGCGTGCTCGGCATAGGTTGGGCCCAGGACCGCGACGCGGGTCGGCGCCAGGAGCCGGGGCAGAGTCTCGATCAGGATCTGGGTGCCGGGGGCGGGCACGACATGGGCGTCACTCGGCGCGCCGTAGGCGGTCGCGGCGGCCGCCCGCAGCGCGTGAACCTCGGCGGCCTCGGGGAGCCGCATCCAGGCGCTGGCCTCCACGGGCGGTACGGGATACGGGATCGGGTTGATCCCCGTCGAGAGGTCGAGCCAGGGCTTCGGCGCGTCGGGACAGGCTTTGCGGAGCCCGCCGAGATCGCCGCCATGGGCGATCCCGGCGGGCTCGCGCGCGGAAAAACGCCACACCGAATGGTCCATCCGCCCGAAACGCTCGCCGTGCTGGCCCTCGCCCTCGGGATCGAGGCCGCGGCCGGCTATCCGGACGCGCTCTACAGGGCGGCCGGCCACCCTGTCACCTGGATCGGCCGGCTGATCGCCACCCTGGAGCGCGGCTTGAACCGCGGCTCCGCGCGGCGCCGCCGGCTGGCGGGCTGCCTCGCCTTGGCGCTGCTGCTCGTCGCCGTCGGGCTGCCGGCGCTGATCCTGACGGCCCTCGCGGGCCTCGCCGGCCCCCTCCCCGCCCTGGCCCTGCTGGGCCTCGCCTGCGCGAGCCTGCCGGCCCAGCGCAGCCTGCACGACCACGTGGCCGCGGTGGAGCGGGCCCTGCGCGGCGGCGGCCTGGAGGCCGGGCGCCGGGCCGTGGCGATGATCGTGGGCCGCGATCCCGAGCGCCTCGACGAGCCGGCGGTCTGCCGTGCCGCGATCGAGAGCTTGGCGGAGAACTTTTCCGACGGGATCGTGGCGCCGGCCTTCTGGATCGGCGGCCTCGGCCTGCCGGGCGGCGCGCTCTACAAGGCCATCAACACCGCCGACAGCATGATCGGCCACCGCACACCCCGCTACGAGGCCTTCGGCTGGGCGGCGGCCCGGCTCGACGACGGCGTGAACCTGCCGGCCTCGCGGCTCGCCGGCCTGCTGATCGCCGGGGCGGCGCTCCTGCGCGGCGCCGACGCCCGGGGCGCGTTCAAGGCGATGGCCCGGGACGCCGGCCATCACCGCTCGCCGAATGCCGGCTGGCCGGAATCCGCCATGGCGGGGGCGCTCGGCCTGAAGCTCGCAGGGCCGCGGGTCTACGACGGCACCCTGGTGCCCGACGCCCATATGGGCGACGGCCGGGCCGACGCCACGGCCGACGACATCGCCCGGGCGCTGGTCCTCTACCGCACGGCCTGCTGGCTCCAGGGCGGGCTTGTGCTGGCGCTGCTCGGCCTCTGGCTGGCGATAGCCGGCTGATCGTCGCGTCGCGCGTCAGCGTTTCGAAAGGGCGAGCCCCAGCCCTTTTAAGGTGTTTAGTCGGGGCAGGGGCGAGCGCTTCTTGTGAACGAAATCAGGCCCTTCTCTCTTGCCTGCTTCAACGCGCGCGGCTGAGCCTTTAGCGCGGCCGTTCTACGCCCGAGCGGCTGATCCCGGACGGCGCGCTCCGAAACAGCATCGTCGAGGAGCGACCAAGCCACTGCACAGGAAAGTGTTTTCGGGTAGAGCGCTGCGCCTGGGGGGCAGCGCTCCTACGCGATAGTACAGCTTCAAACACCTTAAAAGGGCTGGGGCGAGCCCTTTCGCGGGTCCAGGGCAGAGCCCTGGAACGTCTCAGGGCTTCGGCCCCTTGGAAACCCGGAATCGTCGTCAGGCGTCCTGCGGTTCCCGATGCGCGGCGCCTGCGTGGTGCGCGGTCCGCAGGGAGGCCGCCATGGCGTTGAGCCGGCCCTGCGGGTCCTCCGGCTGGATCACGCCCGCCGACATCACCAGCTTGGCGGCGTCATCGACGCTGATGGCGAGTTCCACCACCTCGGCCCGGGGCAGGTAGAAGAAGAAGCCCGTCGTCGGGTTGGGCGCGCAGGGCAGGAACACCCCGACCATCTCGTCCGCGGGGGCGCCCCGGGCCCGGAGCGCGCCCTCGACCTCGGGCGCCGCGGGGGCCGACAGGAACACCACCGACCACGTCCCCTTCACGGGGAACTCCACCAGCCCGACCGTGCGGAACGAGGTGCCGTTGGCCGAGAACAGGGTCTCGAAGATCTGCCGCAGGCCCTTGTAGAGGCCGGAGATCACCGGCGTCCGGGCGAGCAGCACCTCGCCGAACTCGATCACCGAGCGGCCCACGAGGTTGGCCGTCAGGAAGCCGAGCAGCGTCACCGCCAGGAACGCGATGACGAGGCCGAGGCCGGGAATCGAGAAGGGCAGGTAATGGTCCGGCAGGTAGCTCGCCGGCACCAGCGGCTTCACGAACGAATCGATCAGCGCGATGAACCACCACGTGATGTAGGCGGTGATCGCGAGCGGCCCGGCCACGATGATGCCGGTGAGGAAGTAGGTGCGCAGGCGGCCCCGGGCGCTGACCCGGGTTTTGGGCGTCGCGCTGCCGGGCGCGGGGGCGTCGGGCTCGGGGACCTGGATGGGCGGGGGACTCGACGCCACGGGTGCCCTCTCGGCCGCACGGCGTGCGGCGATCCTGCTGCGGGGGACATCCCGCAATGGCACAGGTAGCGGCTGCGCTTGCCGGTCTCAAGGGCGGTTCGCTCGGGCGGCTCTCTCGAGTGGACCGTCCTCCGCGCCGGTCAGGCACCCGAGCCGGGCCGATCGAGGGCCGGCATCGCCGCCCGGGGGATCACGGCGCCGCGATGCCCGATCACGGCGCCGGCGAGGCGATGCGCCCGGGCCGCAGCCGCCTCCGGATCCAGGCCGGCGAGGCGGGCGGCGAGATAGCCCGCCGCGAAGCTGTCCCCCGCGGCCGTCGTGTCGACGACCCGGGCGACCGGCTCGGCCGGCACCACCGTGTCGGACGTCCCGTGCAGCACCCGGGCGACGGGCACGGACCCGTTCGAGGCCTTGAGCACGATCTCGGCCCGGCCCCGGTGGCGCAGCACCTCCGCCTCGCCCGCCGCGCCGAACAGCCAGTCCAGATCCTCGACCGAGGCGAAGATCAGGTCGGCCTGCGCCAGGGCCGCCCGGAACGCATCCTGGGCGACCTCCCAGACGGGCCAGCCGCGGGGCCGGTAATTGGTGTCGAAGGCGACGCGCCCGCCCCGGTCCCGCAGGGCCGCCAGGGTCTCGAACAGGGCCGCGCGGCCGGTCTCGCCGTAGAGCGAGAGGCTGATGCCGGAGACGTAGACGAGGTCGTAGGCCGCGAGCGCTGCCCGCGTGGCGGCCCCGCCGGGCTCGGCGAACAGGTCCCGGGCCGCCGCCTGATCGCGCCAGTAGTGGAAGCTGCGCTCGCCGGCTTCGTCGGTCCGGATGATGTAGAGGCCCGGCATCCGGCCGGACAGGCGCCGCACCTGATCGAGCCCGATCCCCTCGCGGCCCCAGGCCGCCGCCATCTCGTCGCTCCAGACATCGTCCCCCAGCGCCGTCACGTAGTCGACCGCGACGCCGAGGCGCGCGAGGTAGAGCGCGGTGTTCAGCGTGTCGCCGCCGAAGCCGCGGACGAGGCTCCCATCCGATTGCTCGGACAATTCGACCATGCACTCGCCGACGCAGGCGACGCTCATGCGGCTACTCCCCGATTGGCCATCCCCATCCCCACCGTCCGGACGGGCCTGTCAACCGCCCGTTCGCCTGTGCACGGCGCGCCCGTCGCGGCGCGGGGGCGCAGTCTGTGCCTCGCGGTCGGCGAGCGTTCGATCAAATGCATCCTGAAAAACGCCCTTTGGCATAAGCAAATCGAGATACACCATGCCAATGCCGCGCCGACGGGCCGAGACGGCATCGAAGAATTATGAATCTGTTTCGTAGAGAGGGATCCCGGATGTGTCAGGCGCATTTGTATGCGTTATAGACGGTCCGTCGCGGTCCGCCCGGCGTTCCGCCGATGCGGCCCGATCCGATGTTCGGCCCGTCGAAGGGGCGGAGGGATCGAGAGTGGTCTCTGCATTTCGGAGGCGCGCAGCCTTGGTTGGCTGGTGCGGATCGGAACGCCACTGACCTGCGCGGTGGCGTAGGTTGGTCGATCGTAGGGAGCGCTCTTCGATAGCCTTCGCCTCGACGTCGATCGACATCGGGAACGTGTCGTGTCGGCGTTCCATCCCTGAGCCGATCCGATCCCGTCGGGTCGGTCGCTCGAACGATCCAGGCATTCTGGTATGTTTCATTCAGCCTTGAACGCCCTGACATTTTCGTCGGGGGAGTTCCTCACCATCACCGAAGGCCGGGGCGTCAGCGGCGCCTGGAGCTGGGTTTTCGCCGGTGGGGAGCAGATCTGGTCGCCGGGCTTCTACCGCCTGCTCGGTCTCGTGCCCAACGCCACGAAGGCGAGCTACGATCTGCTGCTCTCCCTGGTCCATCCGGATGACCGGCACCGGCTCCCGACCCTGGCCGAGGTCCGGGAGGGTCGGGTCCCGCGGGAGGTGGTCGTCCGGGTGATTCGCCCGAACGGGACGCAGCGCACCCTGTCGTTGACGATGGAGGCGCGGTTCTCGGCCGAAGGACGTCCCGTGGCGGTCAGCGGCACGGCCCTCGACGTGAGCGACCGCGAGCAAATGGCCCATGCGCGGCACAACGAGCGGCGGCGGCGGGGGGCGCTCTACCTGACGAAGCGCGTCGCCAGCTTCTGGATGGGCCTCGACGGCGTCCGCGAGCTGCCGTTCGAGATGGCCGAGGTTCACGGCCTGCCGTTCGAGGAGATTTGCGTCGATCCCTACCTCATGATCGTGCCCGAGGAGCGTGCGGCCTTCCAGGCGATGGCCGAGGAGCACATCAGGCAGCAGACGCTGTTCCAGAGAAGTGCCCACGAGCGCCTCGCCGACGGGGAACTTGAGCATTTCCGGATCCTCACCTTCCCGGTCTGGGATCCCGAAGGGGCCTATCTCGGGCGATGCGGGCTCAAGTATCCGGTCGCTGCCGGTCTCCTGTTGCCGGCGCCCGTGCGCACCGGCCTCGAGCAGTCCGTGACCGGCCACCATCTGCGCGCCGCGCGGGCCATGCTTGACTGGTCGATGATGGATCTGGCCCAGGCGAGCGGCCTGTCGCATTCCACGGTCCGTCGCCTGGAGGATGACAGCGAGCATCGCGGCAGCCGCTCGCGTCTCCAGGCGGTGGAGGCCCTGCGCCGCGCCGGCATACGCTTCATCGTCCTGGACGATGGAGCCGTGGCCGTGTCGGTCGGCCGGGTCTGAGCGGCGCTCGCGGGCGTCGCTCCGGTTTCGCGGCCAAGATCTGCGACCCGGCTGATCGCATGTTCGACGGACGCACGCGGCATTGCGCATCGCGTGGGTGGCTCACGTCGTGGTCTCGAAAGACCGGGGCCGTCCGCGTGTCCAGGCTGAAGTCCGGGGGCGCGGTCTCGGGGGGGCACCCTGAGCGCCGGCCGAAGGATTGGGTCCGTTCGAAGTCCGGATCAAAGCGGCGTTGGTCTTGGCCGCTCTGTCCCGTCGCGGGCCGCCCGCGTTCGACGCGCCGGCCGCCGGATCGAGCCCTGGGCCGGTCGCGTCGCGAGCGCGTGGGCTTCCGCTGCCCTCAGGCGGCCTTGTGGCCGAGCTGGATCGCCTTGGCGATCTCGGACCGCTTGGCGGCGTAGCCCGGGGCGACCATCGGATAGTCGGCCGGCAGGCCGTACTTCGCCCGATAGCGCTCGGGCGTCAGGCCATGCGCGGTGAGGTGGCGCTTCAGGGTCTTGTAGGGCCGGCCATCGATGAAGCTGATCAGGCCGTCGTGCTGGATCGACGCCTCGATCTGAGCCGCGCTCGGGCCGGTCCAGCCAGCGCCCGACGTGCCGTTCTGGAGAACCGTGATGGCCGTGTGGACCTGATCGATCAGAACCGGCAGTTCCCCGACACCGACTGCATTCCGCGAGACGTAGGCCGCGACCAAAGAAGCCGTGCACTTGATCAGATCTGTATTGAGATCTGAAGATTTCTCATAAAGATCAATCGTGTTCATGATGGTCCCCCCAGTCAAAAAATGGAGCAAAGCAATCCGGCGAGGAGCGGAAACCGATGATGCAATCGAATTTCCCCCACCCTACCCTCGCCGAACTGCTTCGAACCCGCCAACATTGGCACCTAATGATACAAAAAGTGGACTAAATGTCTAGAGTTTATCTAAGGATTATCTTTGAACAGATTTTGATCCTCTTTGTCAACATGAGGTTGCCCTCGTGAAGATTGAAACAAATATTGTGCACGTCTCGCGATTGAGCGGCTTCAGGAAAAAAATGACTTCAAATGGGTAAGCGATGACCGGCTGTGAACGCGCGAATCAGTCATGGAGATGGGCTGCGGTGATCCGTATCGGGCCCGGGATGGCGGTGCGCTGAGGCTGCTTCGATCCTGCGGCTATCTGGAGCTATTCTAATTTATTCGCGTCACGCCTCGCGCGCCGGACAGGGGCCCGGCCAGCCGTTCAGCATCGCGGACGGTTCAGGCGTGATGCGCGGCGTCGGCCGCCGGCGAGCGCGAAGATGTCCGGCGGTTCGGATCCGGCGACGGGGCGACTCTTCAGATCCCGTAAAGACTATCGCGTTCGAAACGGCCCGGAGGCTCCCGGGGCGGCGTTCGATTAAGAAAGCCCTCAGCATCCCTGTGGAAGTTGTATCATGAGAAACTCGCGAAACCTCTGATCATCGTGCCGGCTTGCGGTCCGCTATTCCGGTGCGGTCGCGTCTGTGCGAGAGGTTCTTGGTTGCGCACTCTCGAAGGCGACCCTTCATGTCCGGACCGTGTTCGACGTCTCTTCCGCGCCCCCCCGCGGCGCCGACCGGGGCCGGGGTCACGGATCCGGTGGGCGGCCGGACGGCGCCCCTCTGGCTGCTGCTCGTGGGCCGCGCGGAGGTGGGCCGGCACTGGCGCCGCCTCCTGTCGGTCGGCCTCCTGTGGGCGCTCGCCGGCGTCGTCGTGCTGGTGGATTCCCTCGACGGGGCGATCCACGTCCCGGACCGGTGGTTCGGCGTGATCCTCCTGCTCGACGGCCTGATCTCGCTGGCGGTCGGCGCGACCGTCACCGGGACCGCGCGCCGGATGCGCCTGCTCCAGGGCCTGCTCCTGACCCTCATGGCCGTCCTGATCCTGATGGCCACGCGGCACAGCAACTTCCTGCTCGCCATGATCTTCGGGATCGCCTTCACGGTCGACGGCCTCGTCCGGATCACGATCGCGAGCCTCCTGACGTTCACCGGCTGGCGGATCTCTGTGGCGCTCGGCGCGCTCAGCGTCGCGTTCGGTCTGTTCCACCTCCAGCCCTGGCCGACCTGGTATGCCGGCACGGTCGGCTACTGCATCGGGATGTTCCTGATCCTGAGCGGTGCCAACCTGACGCTGATCGGCCTCCGGGCGCGGCACATGCGCCGCGCCGCGCCGCCGCCGCTGGCGGCCGAGCCCGGCAGCCTGACGGTCTATGTCTGGACCCCGACCGGGCAGGCGACCACGCCGGCCAGCCAGCGCCTGATCCGGCGCTACGTCGCCTCGGTCGATCAGGCCGGCCGGTTCTCGACCGGCCACGCGGCCCTGGGACAGGGGGACGACCTCTACATCAGCCACTATCCCGCGGTGGAGATCGACCGCTCGCCTGACAACCTGCGGTCAAGCCTGCGCGCCGGGCCGGAGAACGACGTGCCCGGGCGTTTCCTGCCCTCCCACGCGGCGGAGGTCGCCGATTGGTGTCCGCCCACCGTCGCCGTCACCCTGAACGGTGTCGATGCGGCCCGGCTGCGGGCGTTCTGGGCGGATTACCGCCAGGACACCACCTACAACTTCATCAGCCGCAATTGCTCGACCACGACGGCCCAGGCGCTCGACGTCGCGGTCGAGGGCGCGTTCGGCCGGGGCGGCCATCCCTGGCGCCAGCTGCTCGCGGCGCTGACCACCCCGGAATTCTGGGCGGCCGCCCTGATGCGCACCGGCGCCCGGTCGATGACCTGGACCCCGGGCCTCGTGCTCGACTACGCGCGGGCGCTCAGCGCCCTGATCGATCCGGCCTCGCCGGTGCCGACCATCGCGTGGCGGCGCGTGGGCTGGCGTCTCGTCCGCACCTGGCGGGCGCGGTCCCTCGCCCGGCTGCACCAGCTCACCGGGCGCCCGCCCCTGCCGGATGCCGGGGCGAGAGAGGCCTGACCGACCGCACGTCGTCTTGAATGAGACGGGTTTCCCAAGGGACGAGTCCCTTGGGCGGGATGTCGGGGTGAAGCCCCGGCCTCCGGATCCTGGGCCCCTTCCGGGGCTCGGGATCCGTACAGCAGGGCTCTGCCCTGCACCCGCCAAAGGACGCGTCCTTTGGAAACTACGACGGGGTCAGCGCCCGATCCCGGTCCGCCGGAGGGGGGACCGGACACGCTCAGTGCCCCTGGCTTGCCGCGATGGCCTGCATCACCGCGAGGGTGTCGAGCTCGTCCTGCTCGGCCCCGTGGTCGCTGAGCTTGACGATCACGGTGCCGGTCCGGCGGTTGACGTAGACGTACTGCCCGTAGACGCCGATCGCCGAGATGTCGTCGTCGTCGCCCCCCGGCGCGTGCCACCACTGGGCCGAGTACGGCCAGCCGTCGACCGCGCGCCGGGCCGGGGTCATGATGCGCTCGATCCAGCGCGCCGGGATGATGCGGTTGCCCCCGGCCCGGCCCTGATCGGCCACGAGCAATCCGAGGCGGGCGAAGTCGCGGGCGGTGGCGTTGATGCAGCAGAACGCCTTCTCGATCCCCCCGGGCCGGTCGAGGTTCCAGGTGGCGTCGGCCTGGGCGCCCATCGGCTTCCAGATCCGCTCCGAGAGGATGTCGGCGAGCGGCCGGCCCTCGGTCCGGGCGAGGATCAGGCCGAGCAGCTCGGTGTCGATGCTGCGGTAGCGGCCCTCGCTGCCGGGCTTGAACGCGAGGTGCGCGTGGTCGCGCACGAAGCCCGTGATGTCCCGTGTCAGGTACATCCCGGCGGTGCCGGTCAGGGGGCGGCTGGGATCGTAATTCTCTGGCACGGCGATCCCGCTCGCCATGTCGAGGAGGTTGCGCACGGTGATCTGGCTGAAGACCGCGGCGTTCTTCAGCTCGGGCAGCAGGGCGGAGACCCGGTCGGTCTCCGCGAGCTGGCCGCGCACCACCGCGGCGCCGACCAGCAGCGAGACGATCGACTTCGCCACCGACCAGGACGGGAACAGCGTCGCCGGCCCGGTGCCGGGCCGCTGCCACTCGTGGATCAACGTCCCGTCCTGCACCACCAGGAACGCGTTGGTGTGGGTCGCGGCCAGCACGTCCATGAGCGGCACGGTCCGCCCCTTCCAGGGGACCCGGTCGAGGATCGCGCGCGGCCGGGACGGCAGGTCGCGGGCCTGATCGGGGGCCTTCACCACTCGGCTCGGGAACCACGGCCCCACCGACGACGGCTCGATCACGGCGAGCGCCGCGAGGGTGACGGGATTGGGGACGTTCAGCAACGCGCAGGCCGCCCAGGCGCAGCCCGCGATGGCGGCGGTGCCGGCCGCCGCGATCGTGCCCCAACGGCGCCGCCGGTGCGGGCGCGCCGGATCGTCCGGGATCGCGGAGGACGCGGTCATGTCGGGTTTGAGTCGCTCTGGATCGTCAGGGTCGCGGAGTCGGCGTCGCGCTGGGCGCCACCATGATCGGGAGGACTTAAGGAAAGCTCCACGCCGTCGATGAGGAATCGATCCGCGAAGGTTTCCCGTCAGGGCGCCGGTTCGGAAATGTTCATGGATTCCATGGAACGGTCGCAAGCCGGGACCCGCGAAGTCCTGCGGACGGACCGAAGCAGACTAGCCTGCGGGGTTCGACCCGCCATGGGCCGGAGCTTTCTGATCCCAGGCAGATCTCTACACCGATTCCGGCTCGCATTCACGAAACCGACTTGCCCAGGATGTTCACCCCGTCATGAATCCGTTCCTGATCCTCGGGCTCGCCATCGGCGCGGAGGTCACCGCCACCCTGGCGTTGAAGGCCTCCGACGGCCTGAGCCGACCGATCCCGACGCTGATCGTGGCCGTGGGCTACGGGACCGCCCTGTGGCTG
The DNA here is from genome assembly GCF_038442355.1 of Methylobacterium guangdongense. NCBI lineage: Bacteria > Pseudomonadati > Pseudomonadota > Alphaproteobacteria > Hyphomicrobiales > Methylobacteriaceae > Methylobacterium > Methylobacterium guangdongense. The sequence continues at coordinate 54,997 of NZ_JBBXMX010000007.1, read as the reverse complement.
ATGTCGAGCAGCATGGACATGCTGCCGATCGGGGTCGTCTACGCGATCTGGTCCGGAATCGGCATGATCGGGGCCGCGATCGGCGGCGCGTGGCTCTACGGCGAAGCCGTGAACCCGACGATGCTGGTGGGGATCGGGGTGATCACCGTCGGCGTGACCATCCTGGCCGCCGGCCAGGGGCAGCCGTGAGCCCCATTCGGCCCTGCGCCCCATGCGCGCCCGCCCGAGGCCAGGACCGCGGGTGCAGGGCGATCCGGGATCCGGCCCGCGAGGCGCGGCGCAAATGAATCGAAGACCGCACGGCTGGTTGCGGCGTAGTGCCGTGTAAACAGCGGCCAGGCTTGGCTTGAAGGACCGATCTCGAAGCTCAAAACTCTGGAATTCGGTGCCTTTATCAATCATCGGGAACTGAGTCGCCCGAGATGATTTATGCCCGCGATGGGTATGGATAATCTTCGGTGAACGCCATGATTGCGTCGGCTGGTTCAAAACGATATCGGCTGGCTCACGCGCTGGTCGCCGCCTCCGCGGTTCTCGTGCCCAACCTTGGGATCGGCATGGCCGAGGCAGCGGAGACGCAGGGCCAGGATGTCTTCGCTCAAGCCGCCGGCCTGCAGCGCGAGGCACCGGTCTTCACGTACCGCCAGTTCACGTCGCAGCTGCCACCGCTGGCACCGGCATCCGACGTCGCGGACCGCGGTGAAGCCGCCTCATCGGATCCATCCTCGCCGGCTTCGGACGCGGTGGCCGGCCAGGATCGGGCGGACCGGACGGGCAGCACCGGTCCGAAGGCCGATCCTGCCCCGGCGGGCGCGGACGAGCAGCGCCGAACCGGACCGGTCAGCGAGCGGCAGGTCAATCCCGGCAAGGCCAAGCTGATCGGGAGCGGCCGGGCCAGCTGGTATCAGCATTCGGGCAGGACCGCGAGCGGTGAGATCTACAATCCCGACACGCTGACGGCGGCGCATCACGCGTTGCCGTTCGGCACCTTGGTCAAGGTCGTCAACAAGGCCAATGGCCGATCGGTCGTCGTCCGGATCACCGACCGCACCAATGAACGCACCAAGATGAAGCGCCCTTACGCGATCGACCTGTCCCGGGCGAGCGCCCGGCGGATCGGCCTCGACGGCATCGGGCAGGTGGCCCTGTACAAGGTCGATTGACGCGGCCTCGGGCGAGCTTCGCGTGCCGCCGGGCCTCTGGGGCCGTTCCGAGGGCCGGGCCGCGGTTCAGAACCGCCCGGCGATGGTGAGCCGGACGGCCGTGGGCTCGACCGGATGGAACACCCGGTCGATCAGCCCCTCGGCGGGTTCGCCCGGCAACCGGGACACGTAGGCGTAGGTGATCTGGTCGGACTTGCTGTTCGTCAGGTTCAGCACGTCGAGGGAGACGCTGACGCCGTTCTCGAAGTTGTAGCCGACGCGGCCGTTGAACAGCGCCGTCGGGCGCGAGCGGATCGAATTGTCCTCGATCAGCGGGCGCGGGCCGAAGTAGCGGAAGCGGAGCGACCCGAACCAGCCCAGCGGCTCCCCGAAGGTGACGCCCGCCGACGCGATGGTGGTGGGGGCCTCCGGCACACGGTTGCCCACCGGGTCGATATCCGAGAAGCGGGCGTTGGTGATCGTCAGATCCCCCTCCAGCGACAGGACGGGGGTCAGCGCGTAGCGGTTGGTCCATTCCACGCCGAAGCGCCGGGTCGGGCGGCTCGGCTCCGTGGTGCCGGTGTCGCCCTGGAACAGGTTCTCGGAGGCGAAGTCGAGCCGGAACAGGGCGAGGCTCGTCTCCAGCCCCGCGATCGACCGGTTGCGCAGCCCGATCTCGTAGCCGGTGGACGGCACGAGGAAGGGCGAGCGCGTGGTGTTGAACAGCGACGACGTCGGATCGACCGTGGCGGTCACCCCGCGCACGTCGTTCGAGTGGAAGCCGCCGCCATAATTCACGTAGAGTTCGGTGTCGAACCACGGCCCGAGCGTCAGGCCGAGCTTCGGGTTGACGATCCCGTCGCGCGCCCGGCCGGAATTGGCCGGATTGTCCGAGACGACGCTCGCGGAGTAGCCGTCGGCCCGGACGCCGACGCTGGTGCGCAGCCACTCGGTCCAGCGCACGCGGGTGTCGAGATAGACGGCGCCGCTCGTCTCCAGCACCCGGTCGTCGAGCACGCCGGAGCGGTATTGCCGGCGCGTCGTGTTGAACAGGCCGACGCGGATCGAATCGGTGCGGGTCTGCACGCCGATCTCGGTTTCCATCGGGCGCCCGAACAGGTCGCCCTGGAAGATGTGCAGGGCCTCGCCGCCGCCGATGATCCGCTGGTCGAGCTGATGGAACTGGTCGCCGTTCACCGGATCGTTGAGAAAGTAGGTGAAGTCGTTGAACAGGTTGAGCTGCGAGCGGATCACGTAGGCCGAGGCCCGGGTCACGCCGGTGTCGTCGGTGCTGCTGAACCGGCCCGACAGGGAGAAGCGCGACGTGTCCCCGCCATCGGTCGGGTTCAGCGTGCCGTAGCGGCCGATCAGCCCGGAGACGACGGCGCGCTCGGGGATCTGATTGGTGGCGGTCCAGCGGGCCGCGTAGGCCATGCCGGTCACCGAGAATCCGTCGAGCGCCGTGCCCTGGCTGTAGCGGGCGACGCCGTTGATCTTGCGCAGCGCGTCCGGGACCACCCAGGGACCGTCGTAGACCTGCGCCTCGCCGGCCACCAGGAGGGTGCCCTCGGCCAGCGGCGCGGAGGCGATGCTGAGCGCGCGCTTGTAGCCGAACGACCCGATCGAGGTCAGCGCGAGGTTCCTCTGCACGCTGTCGAGGTAGTCGATCCGCACCGAGCCCGCCGAGGCGAAGTCGCCGTCCCGCACGAAGTACGGCCCCTTGTGGAACTCCACCGCGCCGACGAGTTCGGGGATCAGGAAGTTGATGTCGGCGTAGCCCTGGCCGTGGGCATGGGTGCGCATGTTGAGCGGCATCCCGTCCAGGAACAGGGCGATGTCGGTGCCGTGGTCGAGGTTGAAGCCGCGCAGGAAGAACTGGTTGGCCTTCCCCTCCCCGCTGTGCTGCGTGACGATCAGGCCCGGCACCGCCTCCAGCACCTCGCCGGGGCGGGTCACCGGTCGGTTGTTGATCTGCGCCCCGGTGAGGATCCCGGCGCTGGCCGCGTCCACGCTGAGCAGCGGGCCGCCGATTCCGGTCACGCCGCCGACGAAGCCGGCACTGGCCACCGGACCGGCGGCCGGGATCGGCGCGGCGCCTTCGGCCGTGACCGAGATCTCGTCGAGCCGCGCCTCGGCGGCCGGCTCCGGACCGCCCCGCGCCTGGGCCGAAGCGGTCGCGATCAGGGCCGCCGACGCGGCGGCGGCGAGGAGGGGCAGCGCGGTGCGCGCAGGTTGACGGAACACGTTACCTCGGGCGGCGGCAGTGGCACGTCACCGCGAACGAGGCCGCGCCGGCCGCCGCAGCGGCCGTCTTGGCATCCCCCGGAACACCCCGCCCGATGGACCTCGCGTGTGACCACGGCTGACGGCAGGTCTCCTGGCTCGCGGGTCGCCGCCCTCCCGTCGTCTTCCCGGGCGAGGCCGCCCAGTGACGTGGTGACGAGAAGGCTCACCGCTTACAGTTGCGGGGGCAGCCGCGGCTTCGGGGCGAGCCCCTCACCGCGTTCCCTTTTGATCCCCGAAGGGAACCGTCCTGTTCAGGATCGACCGGACGCTCGGTCGGCGTCAACACGCCCGGACCGGTTCTCCGCCCCTGTGATTGTGCGGCAACGTTCCGCGTCCACCCCGGATGACCGCTCCGGGCCCGCCTGCCACATCCTCGCCGCGAACGTACGGTCACGCTTGCCGAACGCCCGATCGCGGCGGGCGCCGGCCGGGAGCGGGCGGCCCGCCGGACGGCACGATGCGGCTGGAACAGCACGGAGCAGATCTGCATGCAGGGTAGCGAGCGGACGCGAATCGGTCCTGTTCTGATGGCGGCGGCCGCGGCCTGCGGCCTGGGCGCGTGCAACACGTCCACCCCGGTGCTCACGACAGGATCGATCGCCGGCCGCGCGCCGCCGATGGTCGTCAGCGAGACCGAGCGGGACTGCCTGGGCCGGGCCATGTATTTCGAATCGAACCGGAGCGATGAGGGCGGGCTGATCGCGGTCGGCACCGTGGTGATGAACCGGCTGGAAAACGCGATCTTCCCCGGCGGCATCTGCGCCGTGGTCGGCCAGCCCGGCCAGTTCGCCGCGGGGGTCCTGACCAAGCCGATGCAGGAGAAGGATCTGCAGAAGGTCGCCGACGCCGCCGACGCCGTCCTGGCGGGCGAGCGCCACCCGCAGGTCGGCAAGGCGATGTACTTCCACACCGCCGGACGGCACTACCCCTACAACAACATGCATTACGTGGCCGTCGCGGGCGGCAACGCCTTCTACGAGAAGCGCGATACCCGCGCGGGCAAGTCCGAGAGCAAGTCCGGGAGCAAGACCGAGACCAAGCCCGACACGGTCGCCCCCGTCTCCGTCCCGACCTTCGCGGCGGCCTCGCTGACGCCCGCGCCGTAGCCCGCCGCGGCGATCCGGCCCGGCACGCCGCCGGGCTCTCCCCGGGCGGATGCGCACCGGTGGATGTCGCTCGGTTCCCTCCGCTTCTGCGGGGGACGTTGAAGCAATATATAAAGCTGAGGTTGTATCCCGACATTCGATCGGGGTATGGCATCGCCATGCCAGACGACGCCGGTTTTGACCGCATGGTGAGAGCCGCCATCCGCACCCATCAACTGGTGGCTTCCCACGGCACGCCGGCGATGCAACTGCTGTCGCGGCTGCTGATGATGGAGATCGGGTTCGAGATCGCGGCGCGCCAGGACGGGGATCGCCCGGCCAACGACAATCCCGACGAGGCCGAGGATTGAGCTGCGCTCAGCCGCATCGCCCGCTTCCGGCAAGCATCCGGCTGACGAAGACCGCGTTGCCCGACAGAATCCCACCCGAAAGCCCGAATTGACGACCCGGCGCCGGGTCGAGCCGGTGGCAGGGTCCAGTGAAACTGTTGATTGAGCCGCTCAGCCGAACGTGCCGCATTTACACGGCGCGCCAACGGTCTAGCTTGCCGGTAGAAACTACCCACGAGTCACGGAGGCCGCACCGATGATGGCCGATCGGGTCGCGCTCGCCGGTGCGCTTCTCCTGCTGAGCGTCGCACCCGCGGCGGCCCAGCTGCGTCGCCCCCTGACGTGCACCGAGGAGGCCTCGGTCGGTCTCGCAACCCCCAGCCTGCCCGAGGGCGCGAAGCCGCAGAAGGCCCGCACCTTCTCACTGGTCACCAGCGGCGGCCTGCTCACCGTGATCTCGGCCGGGCGCTCGGATTACTACGAGTGCCAGCCCGCATCGCCGCGGCTGAACGAGCGTTCGCCGCGCAACACGGTCAAGTGCCAGAACGGCGTCTACTTCCTGTTGATCGATCTCAACAAGCTGAACTTCGTCGAGGCGCAGCTGAACCCGGAGGATCGGACGGAGATCAAGGTCAGTTCCGGAAGTTGTCGGGGCCTGTGATCCGGGCTGGTCCGTCGCGGCGCCCGGCCTATCGGCAGAACCGGGCCGCGGCCGGTGTCCACTGCCCGAAGCCCGTCGCCACCATGTTGGTCATCACCCGGCAGATATAGACCTTCTGGGCCGCGTTGTTGTTCGGCCCGGCGTGGTAGCGGGCCACCGCCAGGGTCCAGCTGCCCTCCCGCTGCTTCAGCTCCTTCAGGAACTGAGTCGCGTATTCGACATTCGCGTGCGGGTCGATCATGGCCTCGATCGAGCCGAACTTCCCGCCATGGTAGAGGTGGTTGATCTGCATGCAGCCGAGATCGATCAGGCGGACGCCCTTGCGGTGCGCCTCCCGGAAGTGGGCGATCACGTCCCCCGGCCCGGTCCCGAAATAGGCCTTGCCCGCGATGTTCATAGCATAGGGCTGAAGCGAGCCGCGCTTTCCCGTCTCCGTGAGACCGACGGCGTAGAGCACGCCGAGGGGCACGCCGTAGCGTGCGGAGGCGCGGCCCATCTCGGCCTCGCAGACATTCGCCGCGGCCGGGACCGCGCTACAGATAAACGCCGCCGTCGCGAGGACGTGTCGTCTCATCCCCCCGCTCTCCCTCCCGTCTGCCGGCGGCCGGGCCCTGCTCCGCCTGTCGCTGCCTGTCCCCGCCCTGGCCCGGGCGGGCGCCCCCTTCGGAGAAGCCGGACTGCCCCTGCTGCGACGGGGCGTTGCCGGAGAAGCCGCCCGAATCGGACGGGCGGGCCTCAGTGACGGTGACCTGCGCCTGGTAGTTGGCCTGCTTCAGCAGGTCGCCGAGGATCACGGCGTCCCTGTGCAGGAGGGCCGCGGTCTCGGGTTGCGAGGCGCGCAGATGCGTTTCGAGCTGACCGTTCACGAGCCGCAACTCCACCGTGACGGTCCCGAGATCCTCCGGCTTGAGCTGGATCCTGAGGACGCGCAGCGGCCCGTCCGGCGCGGTCTGGGCCGCCTGATCGGCCTGGGACGTCCGGGCCGCCGCCTCGGTGCCGGCCGCCCGATCGAGCTCGTCCCTGATGGAGGCCGCGATCGTCGGCAGGGTGCCGGCGGGCAGGCCCGGCACGGCCCCGGCCGGCTCCTCCGAACCGGAGGATTGCGCCGCCTCGGGCGTCCCGGCGGAGGCGAGGACCGCCCGGGCGATCCCCGTGACCGCGCGGGTGTCGGCCAGGGCGGTGACGTCCGCCTTCTCCAGCCCGGCGCCGGCCGCGCGGGCTGCCGCGCCCGCCGGGTCCGGAGACGGCTGAGGCTGACCGGTGGCAGGCGCGCTCAGCGTCGCGGCGGCCGGCTTCGGCAACCCGGTCCGGTCCAGTCGAAGCGCGGCGCCGCTCGGGTTCGGCAGACCGGCCTGGACGGACGGCGATTCGGCGGCTGCGGGGGGCACCGGAACCGGTGCTGATGCCGCAGCGGCGGCGAGCGTCGGTTCGCGTGGCGCCTGCGGGAGCACCGGCTTGAAGTGAACCGCACTGCCCAGCACCGCGACCTTGGGCAGGTTGCCCGCGGATGTTCCGGCCGGATCGGTCCCGTCAGCCCGTGATGCCGCTTGGCGGGCCGCGTTCGTCATCGCGAGTTCGGTTCCACCCGGCGCGAGCGAACCGGATCCGCCGGTCGAGGCCGGCGCGGACGCCCCGTCCTCGGCGACGACATCGCTCGCGACCGTCACCGTAACAGCCGGCAGGTTTGCCGCCGTGTGGATCGACGGGGAGGCCGCATTCAGGATGCTGGCCAGGATCGCCGCGGCTGCGTTGGTCGGATCGGCCGCGACCGGCGCGTCGACAGGGATAGCCGGGGCCGCTTGCGCGGCGTCGCTCGTCCCGGCCGCCGCATCGTCCGACCCGGCCTTCTGGCGTTCATCGGCCGCGCCGCCGGACTTGGTGGGCCTCCCCGAGGCCGCCCGCAGGGCATCTGCAAAGCCGCCCCTGGCGCCGGTGCCTGACTGATTCGATCCCTCGGCCTCCGACTGGGGCGCGACATCCCGGTCGGGCTGCGGGGTCGGCTTCGGAAGCGTGGCAGAGATCGCGGTCACGGGTTCGTCTTCCTGAGAAGCAGATCGATCCGATCGATCATGGCCTGGGCCTGGGGGATCAGCTTGGCGGGTTCATCGGCGGCGTTCGCCGTAGTCTCTGCCGGTTTCGGCACGGGGGTGTCGGCCTCCGGCAGGCCGGGCTTGCTGGTGAGCCCCCGCCGGATCTCCTCGGCGGTCGCCAGCGCCGTCTCGAGCAGGCGGCTGTCGCGCGGCGGCAGATGGGTCCGGTCGAGGGCCCTCAGCGTCCGCAGCCCGGACTGGAACGTCGCCAGGTTCACGATCTCGGCCGCGGCCCGGTAAAGCCGCGCCTGGGTCGCCTCCGGGCTCCCGGGGGCGGAGAGGGCGAGCGCCCGGTCGGCGGCCTTGGAGGCCGAGCCCGCCTTGCCCTCTTCGATCGCCGTCCGGGCGATCAGCAGGTACAGGGTCTTCCGGCTGTCGCCGTCGAGTTCGTCCAGGATCCCGCTGATCGCCGAGAAGCGCCCGCCATCCTGGCCGACATCCAGCTTCGTCAATTGATAAGCGAGGCGCTGACGAAAGTTGCCAGCGTAGATCGAGTGCGGGAAGCGGCGGAGATACTGGACCGCCAGGGTCTTGAACTTGCTCAGGACGCCCGTCTGCCCGAGGGTGAAGATCTCCCGGCGCAGGGCGCCCTCCTCCGCCAGGGTCCCCGGCAGGAGTAGGCGGACCTGATCGAGCAGGCTGATCGCCCGGACCGGGGTATCGGTCACGGCGAGCGAGGCCTGCGTCAGGCCGATCGCGCCGGCCAGCGTCGGCGGCAGGGTGGCGATGTCGATATCCTTGAGCAGCCGGCTCGCCTCGGCCTCCCGCCCTTCGACATAGGCGAGGGCTCCGCGCGCCAGCGTCACCTCCGGCTCGCCGAGCCCATCCTGCTTGACCAGACGGCGCAGGATGGCGGGGCCGCCGCCGCTCAGAGCGAACACGACCGCGGCCCGCACGTTGCTCGGGTCGGTCCAGACCTCGGGAGCCGCATTGAGGAGATCGCCGTTGATCCGGCCGATCAACACGAGCTGGCCCTCATGGGCGGCGAGGGAGCCGGCGGCGATCCGGTCCTGCAGCAATTGCAGCGTGCGCACCCACGTGACCGGGCCGTCCTTGCGGGGCTGGATCTCCGGGATCGGGGCGGAATCGGCCGGCGCAGGATCCGCATGCGCGGGATGGTCCGCCTGCGCCGCCGGTGCGGCGCCCGGTTCCGCGGCGCCCGGTTCCGGGAATCCCAGGGCGAGCAGGCCGACGAGAACGCCGAGGCGGGCGGCCCGGGGCGTGCGCAGCATCGGCCTCATCCCGGCGCCCCCTGAAGGAGGATCTCGATCCGCCGGTTCTCGGGCGCCTTGGGATCCGCCGCGTTGCGCGGCATCCGATCGGCGGCCCCCTCGACGCGCCAGATCCGGCCTTCGCCGATGCCGGCCCGGGTCAGCATGTAGGAGGCCATATGGGCGCGCGCGGTCGAGAGCCGCCAATTGTCGTAGACCTCCGAGCGGAACGGCCGGCTGTCGGTATGGCCGCGGACGATGATCCGTCCCGGGCGCGAGGCGAGCGCCTTGGCGAGGCGCTCCATGGCCCGCACCATCTCCGGCCGGGGCTCCGCCGAGCCCACCGCGAACATGCTGAAGTTCAGGTCGTCCGTCACGTTGATCAAGAGGCCGTCCGGCGTCCCCTGAACCTCGACATGCGGGCCCACTGCACTGGGCGGAAAGATCTTGGCGATCTCGGCCTTCAGGGCCGCCTGGCCGGCCGCGGAATCCGGGCCCTGTCCGGTCCCGGTGGCGGCCGCCGCGGCCTTGGCCTCCTTGCCGTCTCCGGACTGGCTCTCGCCCGCCTTCGCCGCGGCCTTGGCGTCGGTGGTCTTGGTCGCCGTGGCCTTGGCGGCGGTGTCCTTGGCGGCAGTGTCCTTGGCGTCGGTGTCCTTGGGCCCTGTGACCCCGGCGGCGCGGGCATCGGGCTGGGTCTGCTCCGGCGGCGGCGTGATTCCGCTGGGCGCGGGCCGGTCGGTCTTCGCGGGCGCGAGGTTGGTCACCTGCCAATAGAGCGGATCGAACGGATCGCGCGGCGCGTCACCGCCGCGCCGGCCCGTCTCGCCGATGTCGCCGATCGTGGCGCTCTGCGGCCTGTCCGGATCAACCTCGGTGGCGAGCGTCGCCAGGACGGAATAGGGATCCTGGAACAGCTCCCGTTCCCGCGCCACCGAGCCCGGCGGCAGGGTCCTGTTCTTGTCCCGCGCCTCGGCCTCGGACGTGGTGGGGGCTTGGCTCCGCACCGGATCGGTCGCGAGGTTGCCGGAGCTCGGATCCACCGAGGCGGGCTTCGGATCGTTCACGCCCTTCTTGGCCGGCAGGGCCTCGGACAGGCTGATCGGGTTGAAGTAGTTGGCGATGCTGGTCTTCGTCTCCTCGTTCGAGGCTTTGATGAGCCACAGGACGAGGAAGAGCGCCATCAGGGTCGTCATGAAGTCGGCGAGGGCGATCTTCCAGACGCCGCCGTGATGTTCGTGCTCCTCGTCGGCGACCCGACGGACGATGATGATCTCTCCACCTTCAGACATGCTCAGCCCTCCTCGATCAGGGCTGCGACGCGCTCACCCCAGGCTCCGAGCCGCGTCTCGACCCGGGTTCCGTTCAACCGGATCCGCAAGTCGGGACCCCCCTCGGCGGTGACGGTGACGCGCTCCGACGGCAGGTCGAGGCGGCGCACCAGCGCCTCGACGAGATCGGACGGTCCGGTCACCGCGAGCGTCGCGGCCTGATCATCCGCCACGAGGGATGCGAGCGTCGCGTGCAGGTCGCGGATCGCCTCCTGCCGGAGGGCCTCCGACAGGAACGGGCGGAGGACGCGCGCCAGACTCTGCGCCAAGCGCTCTTCAAGCCCGCGCGCCTGCTCGGCGATCGCATCTGCCAGAACCGTCGATTCCGCCTCGACCCATTGCTGCCGGGCCGCGGCGAGCGCGGCCGCTGCGGTCTCCCGCTCCGCCGCGACGGCGGCCTCCACGGCCTCGCGGACCGCCGCCTCGCCCTCCCGGCGGCCCTCCGCCCGGGCCGCCGCCGCGATGGCGTCGAGATCCGGCGGCGGTGACGGGGGCGGGGACGGGGACGTTTCCGCATCGGCGCGCTTGGGCGTCAGCGCCGCGAAGGTGGAGGATCTGCGTTGGCCGGTGCCCGAGAAGACCGTCCAGACCGGGGGCGAGACCGCCATCACGCGGCCTCTTCGCGGGTGAGCCACTGCTTCAGGATGTTGGCGACCTGCTCCTCATCGAGCTCGACCAGCTGCTCCAGCCGGCGGATCGGCGAGCGGGCCATCTGATCCGTCAGGTCCTCGATGAGGTTGGGCGGCTCCGCCGCCGCCGTCGCCTGCTCGGCCTGCAGGGCCGCGAGGGCGGCCTCCTCGTCCGGCGTCGCCAGCGCGAGTTCGGTTTCCATCTCCGGCGAGCGTGCCAGGATCGCGTTCACCGCCGGGCGCAGGCCGAACCAGATCAGCAGACACCCGACGATCAGGATCGTCGCCGCGTTGATCAGGGTGCCGGACTGGCGCATCAGCACCTCGCTGAAGCTGAGGGCCGGGACGGGGGTGAGCGGCTGGCCGTCATTCACGAAGCTGACCGCCGCCACCTTGATCTGGTCGCCCCGCGCCTTGTTGAAGCCCGAGGCCGAGGCCACGAGCTGCTCGATCTCGGTGATCTGCGGCTCGATCTCGATCTTGGCGGCGTCCTTCGCGCCGTCCTTCGGCGCATCCTTGGCCCCGCCGGCGAGGGATTCGAGCCGCGTCCGGTTCACCAGAACGGCGACCGACAGGTTCTTGACCGAGTAGCCGTCGCTGATCGTCTCCACCTTCTTCGTGGAGATCTCGAAGTTGGACTGCTCCTCACGGCGCTGGCTCTCGGAATTCGAACTCTCGTTCCCGGAGGCCTGGACGTTCTGGCCGGGCACGTTCTGCTGCGCCGTGGTCGGCTTCTGCGGCGCGCGGTTCTGCGAGCTCTCGGATTCCTTGATGGTCCGCTGCGCGCGCTCGACCTTCTGATCGGGATTGTAGATCGTTTCGTCGGTCTTGGTCTTGTCGGTGTTCAGCCGCGCGACGACGCTGACCTCGAAGTTGTTCGGGCCGAGATAGGGCGTGAGCGTCCGGCGGATATTGTCCTGGATCTCCCGGTTGATCGTCTGCTCGAGCCCTGCCAGCCGGCCGGCGGGCGCGGTGGTGGCGTCGTCGCCCGCGAGCAGGACGGTCCCGTCGGTGTTGAGCACGGTGACCTTGTCGGGCTTCATGCCGGGGATGGCGGCGGCCACGAGCTGCCGGATCGCCGGGGCGACCGTGGGATCGTTGGCCGGCTCCGTGTGCACCACCACCGAGGCCGTGGCGGGCTGCTGCTCCCGGCGGAACGAGCCGGGATCGGGCATCACGATGTGGACGCGGGCCGCCTTGACGCCCTTGAGCGTCTGGATCGTGCGGGCGATCTCGCCCTCCAGGGCACGGACCCGGGTGATGTCCTGCATGAACGAGGTCAGGCCCAGGGAGCCCAGGTCGTTGAACAGCTCGTAGCCCGCCTTGCTGCTCTGGGGCAGGCCCTTCTCGGCGAGCAGCATGCGCGCCTGGGCGGTCTGCCCGTAGCTGACCAGCAGGGCGGTGCCGTCCGAGCTGACGTCGAACGGGATGCCGGCATCCTTGAGCACGGCGCCCATCCGGGTGACGTCGTCGCGGTTCAGGCCGGCATAGAGGGTCTCCCGCAGGGGGCGGCTCAGATAATAGGCGCCCAGGCCCACGGCCAGGAACACGGTCAGCCCGACCAGCCCCAGGGCGATCAGGCGCCGGGGGCCGAGCTCGAGGATGTTCTGCCAAAGCTTCTCGAAATGCGCGCGACCGGGCATCGACGGGACTCAGACCTCCACCGCGGGAGCGGGACGCCAGGGTGGCGCATCAATCTTGTGTGGGGATGGTGGTGCCGGCGGCCCGGTGCCACGCAAAAGGCCGCGCGCCCGGAAGCGCGCGGCCGGCATCCGCCCGGGGGCGGATGCGGTTTGGTGAGCGGAAGACCTTAGCCGCGGAACAGGCTGAGGATCTGCTGCGTGCTCTGGTTGGCGATCGACAGGGACTGGACGCCGAGCTGCTGCTGGACCTGGAGGGCCTTCAGCTTGGTCGACTCGTCTTCCATGTCCGCGTCCACCAGGATGCCGACGCTCTTGTCGTTGCCCTTCATCAGGACGTCGACGAAGTTCGACTGCGTCTGGATCTGCGCCTGCACGGCGCCGAGCTTGGTGGCGACGTCGGTGATGTTGCTCAGCACCTTGTCGGCCAGGTTGACGTAGGCGCGCAGCTTGGACAGGTCCTGGTTCTGGATCGCCGAGATGTCGATCTTGTCGACGCTCAGCGAATAGCTCTTGTAGAGGCCGTTCTCGTCGGCACCGAAGACGGCGTATTCCTTGTTGAGGATACCGCCCGTGCCGTCCTTGCCCGCCGTAGCCGTGCCGCCGGTCGCCGCAGTCTTGTTCTGAGCCACGACGTTGTCGGAGAAGGTCTTTTGCGCTGTGTTCCAGGTCTTCTGCGCCGTCTCGTAGGTCGCGAGCGCGGACGTTCCCTTGTCGCTGGCGTTGAACGTGGTCGTCGCCGTGTCGTAGGCCGTCTTGGCGTCGGTGTAGGTCTTGACGATGCCGCTGGCCGTGTTTCCGGCATCGGATGCACCGGTACCGGTCGAGCCCGCCGAGTACTTGGCGTCGTACAGCTTCGTCTCGTCGGCGTTGACCGTCACGGTGCCGACCGCGATCTGGCCCTGGACGCGGCTGAACGAGGCGACGATCTTGCGCTCGGCCACGTAGTTGCCCGAGCCCGAATCGACGGCGAGCCAGTTTTCACCGTTCGTCGCGGCGCTGGAGGCGACCGTCCGGAGGTCGTTCTGGCGGGCGGCGATTTCGGTCTGGAGCTTGTTGCGGTCGACGTTCGGGTTCAGGGCCGCGGTCAAGCGGTTCTTGATCTCGAGGAACGAGTTCTTGACGTTCTCGAGGCCCGAGACGGCCGCGTTTACGGTCGCGAGGCCGAGGCCGATGGCGTCCTTCACGGCGCCCAGCGAGCCGTTATCGGCGCGGATTGTGGTGGCGATCGACCAGTAGGCGGCGTTGTCGGCGGCGGTCGCCACCTTCTGGCCGGTGGCGATGCGGTTGCTGGACTTCTCGAGGTCTTGGTTGGTGGTCTTGAGGGTGGTGAGCGCCGTCATCGCGGCGGTGTTGGTCAATAGGCTCGACATAAGGATGTCCCTTCATCAGTCATGGAAGTGGGACATGCCGGGTTTTCACCGGCATAGCAGAGCGGCATCATGCCTTTGACCCGACATGCAAAGCACGGGAGTCAATCTGCTATGGGTCAGACAAGCAGAACATCGGGGCACCTGTTGCCGGTGTTTCGATTTCTGCGCTCTGACGTGCGTCACATGGAGAATTTCAAAGCACAAGTCAACCTGCGTCTGGGGATTTGGTTCGCTGGGTATGAATTTTTGAATCGAGTCAGGTCGGGATTTTGAGAAATCAGAAATAAGATTTTACGAGTCCGCTGATGATCATGTTCCAACCATCGATGAGAACGAAGAACAGGACCTTGAATGGGAGCGAAATGACGGTCGGAGGCAGCATCATCATGCCCATCGACATGACGATGATGCCGATAATCATGTCGATGACCAGGAACGGCAGCGCGATCAGGAAGCCGATCTCGAACCCCCGGCGCAATTCGGAGATCATGAAGGCCGGGATCAGGACGCGCAGGTCGGTCCGGCCCCCGTCCGGGGCGTTGGGGAGGTTCGCCGCCGCGATGTCGGCGAAGGTGTCGAGGTCCTTGGGGCGCACATGGGCCAGCATGAAGTCCCGGAACGGCGCCGTCACCTTGGCGAAGGCCTCTTCTTCGGTGATCTTGTTCTCGGTCAGCGGGCGGACGCCGTCCTGCCACGCGCGGTCGAAGGTCGGCCCCATGACGTAGAAGGTCATGAACAGCGACAGGCTGATCAGCACGAGGTTGGCCGGGGAACTCTGCAGGCCGAGGCCCGAGCGCAGGAACGAGAGGGCGACGACGAATCGGGTGAAGCTCGTCACCATCACGAGCAGGCCCGGCGCGATCGACAGCACCGTCATCAGCGCGATGAGCTGGATCATCCGCCCGCTGATCGACCCGTTCCCGGGGGGCAGCACCTGATCGAGGCTGAAGCCCTGGGCGCTCGCGGCCGTGGCGACGAGGAGCAGCAGGCCCGCCAGAGAGACGCGACGCAGCATGGCGAGACCGGTCCTGATGATGCTCGGCCGGGCCAGGGGGCCGGCCGGTCGCCCTACTGGACGACGAGCGTTTCGATGAAGAAGTCGCGGATCTGGCCCTTGCTGCGGACCTGGACCCGTTCGGCCAGGTCCTCCCGCAGGTGGCTGAGGCCGCTCGGCCCCTCGATCTGCGAGAGCGAGACCGTGCGCATGTAGGCGAGGAGATCCTGTCGGATCTCGACCGCCACGGCCTCGGGATTGGCGAAGGCCCCGCTCTTCACGACGATCGACGATTCGAGGCGGACCCAGACGTCGCTCGGGTTGGCGAGATTGGTCACCACGGTCCCGATGCTCTTCACGGTGAAGCCCGCATCATAGGTGATCACCCGCTGGACGCTCTCCTCCTCGGCCTTCTTCCGCTCGTCCACGGCCTTCTCGACCCTGGTGATCATGTAGATGCCGCTCGCCGCCCCGACCCCGATCGCCAGGACCGTGAGGACCGCGAGGAGCAACAGCCAGCGGCCCTTGCGCGGGGCTTCGGAATCGGACGCCATCGATCGTCTCCGCCTCGGCGAGGAGGCTCTCTCCGCCTGTGTTGTGACCGAAGCGCCTGTGCCCGGACCGACAGGACGCGGTCCGGGCGCTTCGCCCGATCACGCCGCGATCGGGCGAAGCGCCCCCTCTGGATCTGGCGCGCCCCCGGGCGCCGAACCGGCACTCGCCTCTGCGGGCTGGGCCTAGAACGGGGCGACGAGGTCGTAGACCTGTTGGACCACGGCCGGCTGCTGCACCTCCATGAGGCGTCCCCGGCCACCGTAGGAGACGCGCGCCTCGGCGATCTTGTTGTAGTCGATCGTGTTGGTGCGCGAGATGTCCCGCGGCCGCACGATGCCGGCGATGTTCAGCACGCGCACCTCGTAGTTGACGCGCACCTCCTGGGAGCCGCTGATCATCAGATTGCCGTTGGGGAAGACGTGCGTGACCACGGCCGCGACGGACAGCCGGAGCTGCTCCTTGCGGTCGATCGTGCCCTGCCCCTTGGTCGAGGTGTTGCCGTTGACCTCGTAGTGGTTCTTCGATTCCGGCGAGAGACCGAATAGGTCGAACTGGAAATCGAGGCTCGATTTGGCCCGCGAATCGCGCGACCGGTCCGTGGAATTGTCAAACTGCGCCTTGTCGTTCATCGCGATCATCACGGTGAGGACGTCGCCGACGTTCTTGGCGCGCGGGTCCTGGAACAGGTCGGCGCTCTGCTGGGCCCAGGTCGAGTGGTAGCCAGGCGCCGCCGATGCGACGGCGAGCGGCGGCACCGCGTTGTGACTCGGATCGATGCCGTAGCCCACGGGGCTCAGGGCCGGTGCCCGGCCGATCTCCTGGATCGGCGTCGCGCAGGCGCCGAGCGCCGTCAGCGCCGCGACGGCGGCGAGCACCGCGCCCGACCGCGCCGCCAGCCGGATCGTCGTCGATCCCGCGCGCGCGGCGCGCCGGCATGCGTTCGGGTTGCCCTGCGGCGGGGTGCACACGAGCCGCGTCATCCTGATTTCTCGCTGTTCTGCGGGCGGCCGTTCCCCGTCTCCGAACGCGGCTCCGGGGGCGGCTTGAGGCCCTCATCGGGCCGGAACGGCACCGGCTCCTTCGGGGGGGTGTTGGTGATGACGTTGGCCAGGCGCGCGGCCCGGCCGGGATCCATCTCGTTCATGATCGCGCTGGCGACACGCGGTTCGAGGCGGGTCAGGATCGCGGCCGCCGCCTCACTGTCCATGGCGGTCAGCTGCTGGGAGGCGGCCTCGGGGCGCATCTTGGCGTAGATCGCCGTGACACTCTCGTCCGCCTTGGCGAGGAAGGCCTGCCGGCGCTTGAGCCAGGTCTCGTACTCGGCGCGCTTGGCCTCCAGCTAGCCGATCCGCGCCTCGACATCCTTGGCCAGCGCCGCGAGCGTCTCCTTCTGCCACGTGAAGCGGGCATCGGCGGCGGCGTTGGCGATGCCCGTGCAATATTGCGACGGCTGCCCCTGCTCCGCCGGCTTGGCATCGGCCGGCTTCTGCTGGGCGATCGTCGGTGCGGCCGCCAGGTTTGCGGCCACCGCGAGGGCAAGGCCGAGCCAGCGGCGCCCCAGGACCGGACCGGTCATTGGATCACCAGCTCCGCCTGCAGGGCGCCCGCTGTCTTCACCGCCTGGAGGATCGCGATCACGTCCGTCGGCTTCATCCCGACATTGTTCAGGCCGCGGATCAGGGTCTGGAGGTCGGGACCCGACACGATGGCCAGCCGGCCCGTCTGCTCGCCCGCCTGGATGTCGGTCCGCGGCACCACGGTGGTCTGGCCGTCCGAGAACGGGGCGGGCTGGGACACCTGCGGCGTCTCGGTGATGCGCACCGTCAGATCGCCGTGCGTCACCGCCACGGTGGAGATCTGAACGTTCCGGCCGATCACGACCGTGCCGGTCCGCTGGTCGATCACCACCTTGGCGGGGATGTCGGGCTGGACCTGCAACTCGCCGATCTCGGCCATGAACCGCGTCCGCCCGACATGGCCGGGGCGGGACAGGACCACGGTGCGGTAGTCGCGCGGGCTCGCGGCAAGGTGGCCGTATTTCTGCAGCGTGTACGCGTTGATCGCGTCCGCGATCAGGACGGCGGTGCGGTAATCCGGGTTCTTCAGTTCGAGGGACATGCCCGGCAGGTCGCGGAACGTGCCGGCCACGGACCGCTCCACCAGCGCGCCGTTGGGGATCCGCGCGGCCGTCGCCACGCCCGAGATCAGCGATTCGGCCTGGCCGGTGGCGCTGAAGCCCGAGACCACGAGGGCACCCTGGGCGACGGCGTAGACCTGCCCGTCGCCCCCCGCGAGCGGCGTCATCAGCAGGGTGCCGCCGCGCAGGGAGGTCGCGTCACCCAGGGAGTTGACCGACACGTCGACCCGCGAGCCCGGCTCGATATAGGCGGGGAGATTCGCCGTCACCATCACGGCCGCGACGTTGCGGGTCCGCAGCCGCTGGTCGCGCACGTTGATGCCCAACCGGTCCAGCATCGATTGCAGGGATTGCTCAGTGAACTGCGAGTTGCGCAGGGTGTCGCCGGTGCTCTGCAGGCCGGTGACCAGTCCGTAGCCGACGATCTGGTTGTCGCGCACCCCCTGCAGCGCGGCGATGTCCTTGATCCGCGTCGCCGCCGCGGGGGCCGGCCAGAGGGCGAGCCCCGCCAGGACCAGCCCGGCCAGCAGGAGAATCGGCCTGCGCATCACGGCTGCCCCGTCCGGACGCGGCCATCCGGCTGGACGATGCCCTGGATCACCCGCCCCGTGGCGGTGTTGCGGACGCTCACGGCCTCGTTCACCGTGGCGTTCGCCAGGGCGGTGCCCAGCGTCGAGATCGCGACGCCGTGTTCCTCGAACACGATGGTGGTCGGCGCGCCGCGGGTCACGAGCTTCGCCTCCTCCAGCGCGATCGACGGTATCGTCTCGCCGGGCAGCAAGGTCCGCCGCGCGATCTTGCCGACCGCCCGCGCCGCCGAATCGACGACGGGCAGGCGCGGCCTGTAATTCTCCGGGAACGTCTGGTCGCGCAGCATCGTCGGCTTGATGACGTCGCCCGCGTAGATCGTCGCCACCGGCACCGGCAGCACCTGATCCGCGGCGGCGGCGGGGCAGGCGGCGAGGCCGAGCGCCCAGGCCCCGACCATGCGGCCGGCCCCCAGGGCCCGGATCATCCGCGCCGCGATCCGCACGGGGCGAGCGTCTCGGGTCATGATCTTAGCGGATGCCCTTCGAGATCGTGCCGGCCATCTCATCGGCCGCCTGGATCACCTTCGAGTTCATCTCGAACGCCCGCTGCGCCGAGATCAGCGTGGTGATCTCCTTGACCGGATCGACGTTGGACAGCTCCAGATAGCCCTGCTGAACCTTGCCGAAGCCCGGGTCGGCGGCGAAGCCCGTCACCGGCAGGCCGGAGGCCGCCGTCTCGCGGTACAGGCCGTTGCCCAGGGGCTCGAGCCCGGCATCGTTGGTGAAGTTGGCGAGCTGCAGCTGGCCGATCGTCTGCGGCAGCTGCTGGCCGTCCACCTTGACCATGACCTGCCCGGTCTCGTTGATCATCACGTCGACGGCGTTCTGCGGGATGATGATCGCGGGATCGACGCTGTAGCCCTCGGCCGTGACCAGGCGGCCGTCTGCGTTCTTGTTGAAGGAGCCGGCGCGCGTGTAGTTGATCTCGCCGTTCGGCATCGTGACCTGGAACCAGCCCCGGCCGTTGATCGCCAGATCCAGGGGGTTCGTCGTGTTGGTCAGCGGCCCCTGCCGATGCAGGTTCCGGATCGCCGTGTTGCGGACGCCGAGCCCCAGCATCGCCCCTTCCGGGATCCCCGATTCGCCGGCCTGGATCGGCACGCCCGCGGGCCGCTCGGCCTGGTAGATCAGGTCCTTGAACTCCGCCCGCGCCGCCTTGAACGCCGTCGTGTTCAGATTCGCGATGTTGTTGGCGATGACTTCGACGTTCAACTGCTGGGCGTTCATGCCCGTGGCCGCGATGGCGAGCGCTCTCATGATCAGGTCCTTGCCGGAAAGAAGGGGAGATCCGTGTCTGGGTGCCGGCGGCGCGCAGCCCCGAATCGGGCGGCGCCCCGGCGGCCGCGTCAGATCGCCATGCGGACGATCTCGAGGTAGGCCGAGACGACCTTGTCGCGGATCGCCACCGCGGTCTGGAGCGTCTGCTCGGCCGACATCACGGCCTCGACCACCGATTGGGTCGAAGCCTTGCCCTGGATCCCGGCGATCGCGGTCGCCTCACCGGTCTTCACGGTGTCGCGCATCTGGCCGGCGACCTGGGACATGAGATCGCCGAAGGAGGCGGCGCCCGCCGAGGGGGTGGTCTGCCGGACCCCCGGCATCGCCAGGCCGAGCTCGCCCGGCCCGAAGACCGAAGTCTTGTCGGAGGTACCCGCAAGGGCTGCGAGGGACTGGATCATCACGACCTCAGGAGTTCGATGATGCTGGAGACCATCGAGCGGGTCTGCTTGATCATCTGCAGATTGGCCTCGTACGAGCGGTTGGCTTCCCGCATGTCGGCCATCTCGATCAGCATGTTCACGTTCGGCAGCTTGACGTTGCCGTTCTGATCCGCCGCAGGATTGCCGGGGTCGTACTCGACCTTGAACGGCGCCTTGTCCTCGCCGATCTGGCGGACTGCCACGGCCGCGGTTCCCGAAGCCCGGTCGAGGGCCGTGCGGAACGTGATCGTCTTGCGGATGTAGGGATCCGAGCCCGCCGTCTGCCCGGTCGACTGGGCGTTGGCGATGTTCTCCGCGATGACGCGCATCCGCTCGGATTGCGCACCCATGCCGGAGCCGGCGATTCGCGAGGAGGCGACGAGGGGATCGATCATTGGCCGGACTTCACGCTCATGGCCAGCATGCGGTTGAAGGACTTCACGATGCCGCTGTTGAGGGCCTGATCCCGGCTCACCTCGCCGGCTTTCATCAGCTGCTCCTCCAGGTTCACCGAGTTGCCGGAGTGCACGACGTCCCAGCCGTCGGACGCCGCCGCCCGGGCGGGCCGCGCGCTCGGCCCGTCGATCCCCAGATGGCCGGCATGGGTCGCCGCCATGGACAGCGCCGTCTTGTTCAGCACATCCCGGAACGGGGTCAGGTCCCGGGCCTGATAGCCCGGGGTGTTGGCGTTCGCGACGTTGCCGGCGATCACGGCCTGGCGGGCCGTGAGGTGGTGCAATTGCCGGGAGGCGAGATTGAAGAGGAAGATCGGGTTCATGACCTGTCGGCTTTCCGGCTTGGCAAGGACGGCGGCGGGGAGGCCCCGGATCCCGGAAACCTGACCCTGGCCGCCGCGTTGAAGGGACGGTCCGCTACAGCGTGGCAGTTGCTTGGCCGCCGATCTTTGCGCGGACTGTCTTGTCCGAAGCTTGCGGAGGCGTGCCGCCGGCCGCTTGGCCTGCCGGTCGCGACGGCCCCGCCGCCTCAGGTCGCGCGTCAGTTCACGAACGCGTAGCCGAGGTAGCGCCGCACCTCGATCGGATCGAAGCTCAGCTTCTGCCGCAGCTTCTTGCGAAGCTTGCTGATGTGGCCCTCGATCACGCTCTCGTCGACGTCGTCCGTGAAGGCGCCGTAGACCGCGTTGAACACCTGCTCCTTCGTCATCCGTCGCCCGCGGTTGCGGACCAGGAACTCGAGGATCTGACGCTCGCGGCGCGGCAGCACGATCTTCTCCCCGTCGATGTCCGGGTCGCGGCCGTCGAAATACACCTTCAGCCGCGCGGTCCGGTCCACCACGGCCGTGTCCTTGGCGGCCTCGCGCTGCGCGCGCCGCCACACGGCCTCGGTCCGGGCGAGGATTTCCCGGACATGGACGGGCTTGCGAACGACATCGTCGATGCCGGCCCTGAAGAGCTGCAGCGTCTCGGTCAGGCAGCGGGTCTCGATCATCGCGATGATCGGCGCGCGGGACCGCCGCTGGATCAGATCCGGCCAGTCGGACCGCTGCTCACCGTCGCCCAGCAGGAAGCCCTGGACCGCGTCGAGATCGGCCGAAGGGGCCGTTTGCAGCCAGTCTTCGAATTCAGAAGACAGTAATCCGACCGATGAAACACCTTCTCTAGTAAAATTGGCGACGTATCCTTCCGTGACGATCGATCTATCGTCGACAATGACGTACATTGTCACCAAGCTCCTTCCGCTGCGTCCGTGTATAGCGACCTGATAGTTCTGTGAACGATAGAAATCTTAACTGCAGGTTCACGGTGACCTAAGTCGAGGATTGGGTCAACAATTTGTCAGGTCGCAGCCTAGTTCACGTCCGGGTGCATGAGGTCAGAATATTGAAAATTGATCGGGATCTATGAGGCGGTTTGAAGCAAATTTTACAGATCTTCATCGCCCATGGACAAAACAATTTTGCCATGCTGCGGTACCGCTCAGGCGACCGCGCGCTGCTCAGCCGACGCTGGTCCTTCGAGAATTGCCAGATCCGATGCACGAACAACACGCCATGCCGCCCGCATCGGTGCGGGCGGACCCTGGGGCTGCGCCTCCCGCGGGGGACCCGATCGTCGGCAACAGGAATCGGTGGTCCCGGGCGGTCCTCGTGTTCACCGGCCTCGCCCCCGGGCAATGGTATGAGTTCGGCGCATGCATGATCTGCGCGGCCGCGGAGACGGCCGCCGCCGCCAAGGACTTCGCGGCGATCGGCTTCGCGTTCCTGGCGCAGGACCGGTCCGAGGTCGATTTCGCCCATGTCCCGGGTCTGGCCCGAACCTCCATGGATGCGCACGGCGACTGGATTGCCGGCCCCGCCCGGCCCGGTCCCGGCGCCGACGCCCGCGCCCTCCTGTTCCGGCGCCGCTTCTTCCTCCCGGTGCCCGCCGCGGAGGTGACCGTCGTCATCCGGAGCTGGCGCAACGCGCAGCCGTTCCGGATCGTCGATCCGTCGATCCGGCCCATCGGACCCGGCGCGGCCATCCCGGGGGCCGGGGTGGCGCCCCAGGGTCGGCTGGGGCGCGACGGCCGGATCGCCCTCACGGCGAAGCCGGTCTGGTTCCGGCACGGCCTGATTCCGGGCCGCCCCCTGGTGTTCAAGGGGCAGGTGATCGCGCGGGGTGGGACGGAAGGCGCCCTCGCCCGGATCGCCTATCGGGACGCGGCCGGCAGCCCGATCCCGCCCCCCTACCCCGGCACCCTGGCCACCCTGACGATGCCCGCCTTCCTGGACATCCCGGTGCATCGGCAGGCCTATCGCTTCACCCTGAAGCTGGCGCCGCCGCCCGGGGCTGCGACGGTGGCGATCGGGTTCGCCGCCTGGGACGCGGGCTCGGACCTCGCCCTGGCGGGCGTGCCGGACGTCCTGCTCGACGACGATCTGCGCCTGGCGGACCTGGCGGACGACACGGATCCGGGGGCCGCGGCCTTCCTGGCCCGGCTGCTCGGCCGCATCGGCGGTTCCCCCGCGAAGGGCGGCCCCGGCGCGCCGTCGATCCGGCCCTATCTCGATCCCGCCGCCCTGGCGGAACGGCCCTCCCCGCTGCGCGACGTCACGCGCCTGCGCGACGGACCCGATGCCTGCATCCTCGCCGAGGGCGCGATCCGGATCGCGCCCCATCCGGCCTGGGCGCTGCCGGACGCGCCGGATTGGGCGGCCGATCCGTACCGGTCGCGGGCGTGGCGCCTCGCCTTCCAGTCCCTGGCCTGGGCCTGCGGCGGCGCCGAGAGCCCGGACCGCGCGATCCGCGACCGGGCGGTGGCGACGGCGGTCTCGTGGTCGCGGGCGAATCCCTGGGGCCGGCCCGCGGATGGCCTCAGCCTGCACCCCGCCTGCATGGCGCTGCGCCTGGAAGCCCTGCTCGGCCTGCTCGCCGCCGCCGTGCAGGATGCGGGGGACGAGGCAGCCGTCGGGATCCTGGGTGGCGAGGTCGTCCGGCATGCCGCGGCGCTGGCGGAGATCCTGGCTCAGCACACGGTGGCGGGCTCGCCGCTGGAGGTCCAGGTCGCCTCCGCCCTGCTGGCGGCGGGCCTCGCCCTCCCGTCCTTCCCGATGGCACGACATTGGACCGGCCTCGCGATGATCGCCCTGCGGCGCGGCTTCGAGGCGCTGATCGATCCCCTGGGGGGCATCGTCGAGCCCTCGTATCACCGCCGCCTCGAGATCCTCACCCTCGCCCTCGTGCTCCTGCCCACCCTGAATGCCCGGCCCGATCTGGCCGCCCTGGGCACCCTCCTGGACGAGCGGGTCCCGGGGGCCTGGGCCGGCCTCGCCGCCCTGTTCGAGCCGGACGGCGCCCTGCCCCCGTTCGACGATGCGCCGGACCATCCCGACCGGGTCGGCTGGCTGAAACGGCTGGCGGCCTCGCGGGCGCGACCCGCGGCCGGGGCGGCCCAATGTCCTCAGCCTGCGCCGGCCGGATGACGGAACCGGATGGGCCGCCTTCACGGCGGATTTCTCCGAGCAGGTCCATCCGCAGGACCATCGGGATTGCACCGCCTTCACCTTCGCGGCGGGGGGCTTCCGCTGGATCACGGAGGGGGAAGGGCGGCATCTGCCGGCGGCGCGGGCGCACAACGTCGTGATTCCGGATGGCCGCGAGCCCGGCGCGGGCGCGGGGTTCGCCCACGCGCCGGTCAGCCTGGGCGACGGAGTCCTGCACCGCATCGAGACCAGCGTTCACGGGCCCGATTACCGGCATGTCCGGGCCTTCGTGCTGCTGGAGGATCTCTCCGGCGTCGCCGTCCTCGATCGGTTCGTGGCCGGGGACCGCCCCCTCTCGACGGAGGGGTTCCTGCACTTCGACGCCGCCGTGGCGGTCGCCCTCGACGCCTCCCGGCGCGTCTTCGCCCTGCACGGGGAGCGGCGGCTGCATATCGTGGCGCACGCGGTCGCCGGCCAGTTCGGAGACCTCGCGGTGCGGTGCGGGCAGGCCGGCACCGTGCTACGGTACGGGTTCTCGGGCGTGCGGTGCGTGGCCGGCGGCCTGCTGATCGCCACGTCCGCGGAGGGCCTGGCTCGGCTGCTGGGCGCGGTCGAGGGGGAGCCGGTCCGGCGCGCCTTGGCAGGCTGATCTCGCGGGGCCGCGCCAGGGCTCTGCCTGGGCGCCGCCGTGCGCGGCTCCAAGCCTGTGTTCCCGCGCGCCGAACCGGCGTCCCGTTGCGCGGCGCCCTAGCTTCGAATGTCCTTCTTCGTGACGAAGTTGAAGTTCTCGATCATCACGTCCTTGACGACCTCGGAGCCCAGCCGTTCATTCACCCGCCGCTTGATCTCTTCCAGGCGCTTGGTGATGTCGTATTTCTTGAGATTGCGAAAATCGAGGTCGCCGTCGCCGTAGATCTGCCGGAACGACTCGTCCATGACGAACGGCGCCGGCGTGACGCCCATGCCCTTGATCAGGTGCGAATCGGCCGTGAAGATCATCGTGGCCATGATGTAGCCCTGAACGCTGCCCTCCGCGATGATCGGGATATTGAGGGGCTTCAGCTTCTGGTAGGTGAGGCCCTCCAGATATTCCTCCGCCTTCGGCTTCGGAAAGGCCGGCATCCAGGTGATCACCGCGAAGCTGGACAGGACGGTGATCGCGCAGATCCAGAGTCCGGTGATGACGATCCGGGCCATGGGCGATCACTCCTGATAGCGCAGGGCGGCGGAGTAGGTGCCGTCGGATTCCGCGCTCTGGATCATGGTGGAGACGATGTCCGAGACCTCCTGCATGGCGCGCAGGTGGATGCCGAGGAGTTCGTGGTTGCGCCGGAGCTTGGCGCGGACCCGTTCCAGGCAGTCGATCTCATCGGCGCTGAGCTGCGCCGGATCGACCGCCCGGCCGAGCCGCGCGAGTTCCACCAGGCTCTGGCTCTTGCGGCGGTTGAAATCGTCCTGATCCTGCAGGTCATGCGCCGTGAGCGCGGCGGTCTCGGCATCGATGATCGCTTCGAGGCGGCCCAGGGATGACAGCAGCATGATTCGCGTCCGTTGGCGGGGCTCAAAGCGCTCTCCGCCGAGGTGGATACCGGCTCGGCGCGCGCGGGCGCGTCAAACCAAGGCCTGAGAGCCGTTCGCGCGCGCAACGCGGTCGGGCACGGCTCTAGACCTTCGTGCGCGCGGCGGCTTCGGGATTTGCCGCGCCGGGATGCGCGGCGTCGATCATCCGGGCGATGCCGACCCCACCCGACTTGGCGAGCTGGGCGCCGAGCTGCTCGGCCAGCATCGACCGCCAGATCGACCCGGCATTGCCCTTGCCGAACACCGCCGAGGCCCCCTGGGGCAGCATCGATTCAACGAAGCTCTGCAGGACGAAGGCTTCGAATTGCTGCGCCGGCGTTCCCTTGGGGCCGGGGGCCGCCAGCGTCGCGGCGGTCCGGAAGCGGGTCAGCACGGTGTCGGCGCTCGGCTGCGCCACGGCGGGGAGACCCGCCCGTCCGGCCGCAGCCGCGCCGAGCGCGTCGGTGAAGGTCGCGGGCGAACCCTGCGACAGCTTGGTCACGGCGGCCTGATAGCGGGCCGGATCGGCGGCGCGCGCCACGTCGAGGACGATATCGGAGGGCGGTTGGACGCTCACGGCGTGCTCGTATCCGGATGGGTGGGGCCGCGGCCGGTCCGGTCCTCGGGACCGGCCGGTCCCGGCGCGGCCGCGGAAACATCGGGCTCATCCGCCGCACTAACCGGTTTGGCTGGCGGGAGGCTTGCCTCGGCGGGGGCGCGGGACAGGAGGTCGAGCCGTTCGGCCCAGTCCCGCTTCTCCCGCGCCCGCTGCTGTTCGACTTCGAGCCGGCCGACCCAGTGCTCGGTCCGCTTGTGCTGCGTGGCCCGGTCGAGGAGCTGCCGCGCCCGGACCTCCCGCTCGGCGCGCGCTTCCTGCGCGGTGACCGCGAGGTTCTTCAGGCGGTGGAGCGCCGTGGCGCGGAGCGGCTCGTGAAACGCCGAGGCCTCGTTGAGCGCGCGAATCAGGTCCGCCTGGGCGGTGTCGGCCGCCTGCACCCGGCGCTCCACGTTGGCGAGCTCCCGCTCGGCGAGCTGGCGCATCCGGTCCTGCACGCGGAGGAGCCGCGTCGCCCGATCGAGTCGCGACTGCATCCCGGCCTCCCCTCAACCCAACCGCAGCCAGTGCTCGTAGGCGAGGATGAACTGCGCGAGCATGTCCTTGTAGAGGACCATCAGCAGCAGCATGCCGCCGAACAGGACGAACGGCGTCGCGATGAAGAAGACCGGGATCTGCGGCGTCAACTTGTTAGCGAGTCCCATTGCGAGGTTCACCATCACCGAGTAGATGACGAACGGGCTCGTCACCCGCACGGCCATGACGAAGGCCTCGGAGATCCGGTCGACGTACCCCGCCAGCATCGGCCCCGCTCCGAACGGGACTCCGGGCGGGATGCGGTCGTAGGAGGCGATCAGGCCGCGGAACAACTCCCAGTGCAGATCCATGGCGAAGACCAGCATCGTCGCGCCCATCGAGATCAGCGAGCCGGCCAGCGAGGCCCCCTCGGTCTCGGCCACCGGATTGCCCGGGATGCCCCCGAGGCCGATCATCGTCGCCACGGCGGTCGCCAGCGTCTCGAGGGCGAAGAAGAAGGCCCGGCCGAAGAAGCCGATGGCGAGCCCGGTGAGCGTCTCGCAGCCGATCCACCACAGCGTGTCGGCCGGCGCCGCATCGCGCAGCTGCGCGCCGAACTTCGGCAGGAGCAGCGGCGACACCGCCAGGGTCACCGTCAGGGCGACGAACAGGCGGACGCGCTGCGCCACCCGCTGGCTCGACAGGCCCGGGGTGATCATCAGGCAGCCGCCGATCCGGCAGAAGATCATGAATACGCCCAGCAGCGTCTCGGGGATCATCCGGATCAGGAGATCGTGCCGAGGGACTTGATCTCGACCCCCCGGGCGATCTCGACATGCGACAGCACGGGGATCGTCGGGAAGAGGCGTTCGATGATCATCCGCACGTAGCCGCGCACCTCCGGCGCGGTGACCAGGGCGAATTTGTGGGACGTCTTCATATGGGCCCGGATCGCCTCCGAGGCCTCCACGCCGAACTGCTCGATCAGCCGCGGATCCATGTCGATCTCCGCCACGTCGCCCTTCGCATCGCGCTTCAGGGCCTGGTGGAAGCTGAGATCCCAGCGCGTCCCGAGGCGCAGGACGTTGAGGACGCCGTTCTCGGCGATGTCGCCGCAGATCTGCTGCGCGACGCGCAGCCGGACATGCTCGGCGATCTGCTCGGCGCGGCGGGCATGGGGGACGATCTCGGCGATGGCCTCGATGATCAGGTGCAGGTTGCGGATCGACACCCGCTCGGCGAGCAGCAGCTTGAGCACCGCCTGCAGGCCCGAATACGAGATCTGCGACGGGCAGATGTCGTCGACCAAGCGCTTGTACTCGGAGTCCAGCCGGTCCATGAGCATCCGCAGGTCCTTGTAGGACAGGAGCTGCGGCAGGTTGTTGCGGATGACCTCGCTGACATGGGTCAGCATGACCGAGTTGCAGTCGATCGGGCTGAAGCCCTCGCGCTTGGCCTCCTGGGCGTAGCCCTCCGGGACCCAGACGGCCCGCATGCCGAAGGCCGGCTCGCGCACCTCCTCGCCGGCAATGGTGGGCAGCGGCCCGTCGCCCACCACGATCAGCATCTCGCCGGGGCGCACCTGCTGCGCGGCGATCACGGTTCCGTGGATGGCGATCTCGTAGGTCTTGCTGCCGACGGTGTGCGATTCGACCAGCTTGATGTCCGGCACCACGAATCCGTATTGCTGCGCGAATTTCCGGCGCATCCGGCCGACCCGGTGGGCCAGCTCCTGCCGGGCGCCCTGGATCTGCACGGCGAGGTGCTTGCCGAGCCGGAGCTCGATCTCGGCGGTCCTGAGCGAGTCCTTGACGGCCTCGCTCTCGCGGCTCTCCAGCAGGCGCTGCTCCTCCTGGGCCTGCGCCTCGGCCTCGACCTTCGATCGCGCGTCGGCGATCCGGCGCGGGATCAGGTAGGCGATGGTGGCCATCAGCGCGCCCAGGAGCGCGAAGGGCACGAACGGCATCCCCGGCATGACCGCGAAGAGGCCCATCATGCCGGCGGAGACGAACAGCGCCCGCGGATAGGCGCCGAGCTGGCCCACGATCGCCTGCTCGGCGGTGCCCTTCGTGCCGCCCTTCGAGACCAGCAGGCCCGCCGCCAGCGACACGATCAGGGCCGGGATCTGCGCAACGAGGCCGTCACCGACGGACAGCTTGGTGAAGACGTCGGCCGCCTTCGCCAGCGGCAGGCCGTGGCGGGTGACGCCGATGATGATCCCGCCGAAGATGTTGACCGCGATGACGATCAGGCTCGCGACCGCCTCGCCGCGCACGAATTTCGACGCTCCGTCCATGGAGCCGAAGAAGGCGCTCTCCTCCTCCATCTCCTGCCGCCGCCGCTGCGCCTCCTTGTCGTCGATGAGGCCCGCCGAGAGATCGGCGTCGATCGCCATCTGCTTGCCGGGAATCGCGTCGAGGGTGAAGCGCGCTCCGACCTCGGCGATGCGGGTGGCGCCCTTGGTGATCACCAGGAAGTTCACCGTGATCAGGATGGCGAACACCACGAGGCCGATCACGAAATCGCCGCCCATGACGAACTGCGAGAAGCCCTGGATCACGTGACCGGCCGCGTCGACGCCGGCATCGCCGTTGGACAGGATCAGGCGCGTGGTCGCGATCCCGAGCGCGAGGCGCAGGAGGGTCGCGATCAGGAGGATGGTCGGGAAGGACGAGAATTCGAGCGGCTTCCGGATCCAGAGCGCCACCATCAGGATCAGGACCGAGAAGGCGATGGAGAGCGCCAGCCCGATATCGATCAGGACCGCCGGGACAGGCAGGAACAGGACCGCGAGGATCGCGATGATCCCGATCGCGAACCACACATCCCGCCGGACCTTGCTCTCCGGCGCCAGCGCTTCAACGCCCGCTGCCACGCTCTCGCCCCTCTCCGTATGAAGGCCGCTTCTGGCTCAGCAAGCTTGCGCCTGGGTTGCGCCGGCCCCGCCCGGCGCGGGGTCCGGTTCGCGCGGCGTCTCAGAAACCGGAGACGATCCGGCCGTAGACCATCTCGGTGAAGGCGTAGATCTGACCCCCGACGAAGGAGCCGGTGAGGATCATGACGACCAGGACGGCCACGATCTTCGGCACGAAGGTGAGGGTCACCTCCTGGATCTGGGTCAGCGCCTGGAACAGGGCGATCAGGATCCCCACCAGCATGGCGGCTCCGACCGCCGGCCCGGAGGCGACGATGATCGTCCAGATGGCGGTGCGGACGAGTTCCAGGGCATCGATCTCGTTCATGGCGGCGAGAACCGCTACGACACGGTCATCCCGACCTCGTACGGCACATCCTTGCCGCTATCGAGATGCGCGACCAGCCCGTCCTTGGTCATCTCGACCGAGGTGACCGTTCCGGTGGTCGTCCGGTCGGCGGAGGTGACGCTGCGGCCGACGAGGTTTCCGGCCTGGGACATGGCCGAGGAGGCGAGCAGCGCGTCGAGCTTGCTGTTGGTGTTGACGCTCTGCTCGACCTGCGAGAACGTCGCCAATTGCCCCATGTACTCCGTCGATTTCATCGGGTCGGTCGGGTTCTGATTCTTCATCTGAGCCATGAGCAACTTGAGGAAGTTGTCGTAGTTCAGCGTCGTCTGCTTCGCCGCGGCCGCCTTCTTTTCGGCGGCCGCCTTGGCTGCGGCGGCCTTCGCTGCGTCTGCGGCCGCGTCGGAGGATCCGGTGTTGATGGCTGCTGACGAGGACATGACTTGATCTCCCTCCTGTGGGGTTGCTCGGGCCGCTGGTCGCTCTCCGCCGCGATGAACGCCGGCCCGGCGGAGAGCGGGTCAAAACAAGGCCGCGCCCTCAGGCGACCTGATGGGTGATCGCGCCCGCGCCCTGGGAGGGCTGTGAACCGTCCGATCCGAAAAGACCCCGCAGGATCCGCAGGACCTCGAAGGGCCGGCCGGCCGTCAGGAAGTTCCGGGCCGCCGCGAGGGCGGAAGTGACCTCTGCGCCGGGATCGCTCGCCACGATGGCGTTGTCGACTTCGGCGTAGGCGTGCCGGACCTGGTCGGCATTGCTCGGATCGATCAGCATCGCCTGCGCGATGAAGTAGAGCTGGCGGATCGGCGTGGTCGCCTGCTCCGCCTGCAGCACATGCGCTTCCATGAGGAACGTGGCGTCGTTGAGCAACTCGATCGTGACCTTGCGGTCCACCCGCAGGACGGCGCCGTTGATGAAGATCCGCTCGTTGCCGCGCAGGCTGAGGTTGATCGAGCGGCTCATTGCAGACCGTCCCGAACGAGCGTGTTCACGTAGATCAGGGCTTCGAAGCCGCTGGCATCGCCCTGCAGGATCTGATCGGCGCGGCTCATGTTCCACAGGCCGATAGAGATCAGATCCGCCCGCAGTTCCATCGGCAGAGCGTTCTCGGGATTGGCCAGATCCTCGATGAGCAGGCTCCACAGGCGCTGCAGGAAACTGGTCGCCTCCTGGCGGACCTCCAGCGGCGTGTTGGCCCCTGCGGCCTGCTTCATCAGTTCGATGGCCCGATCGAAGGCCTCCCGTTCCCGTTCCCGGGCGAGCGCGGGCGATTCATCCATCATCTCCGCGTAAGACGCGCCGTACATCGCAGGAATGCCTCTTGTGTCTAATCTGTGTGTCGGCTCGGCACGGACAAAGTCTCGTCCGCGCTCTATCGGTTCAGAAGAAATCTAATCTATCGAACGTAATCCATCAGGCTCAGTTTATTGACCTGATTCGTCAGGGAATAGGAAATCTCCAGCTGCGTGGTCAGATTTTTGACGCGCCCCGCAGCCTCGACGGGATCGCCGTACTCCAGATTCCTGACGCCTTCCTTCAGGATGGTCTTCTGAATATCCATCTGCGTCCCGATGGTCGTGATGCGGGCCTGTACGGCACCCACATCCGCCTGGATCCCCGTGACCCCCCAGGTCGCCGTGCCGGCGAGACTACGCAGCTTATCGTAGACGACCGCCTGCGTGGTGGAGGACAGGCTCGACAGGCCGATCGAGGAGCCCAGCGAGTACAGCATCGCCAGCTGCCGCAGGGGCTGGACGTTGGCGCTGACGGAGGTGTTCACCGTCTCGTTGCGGGCGATCTCGCTGCGGACCGGCCTGTCGGACGCGCGGGACCAGTTCTTCTGCCACGCCGTGTCGGAGAAGAGCGTCGCGAACGGGCCGCCATCCGCGAGAAACTCCTGCATCTGCGTCGGGGTGATGGTGCTCGATCCCGGCTGCGTGCCGGGCTCGAAGCCGAACTCGGCCTTGAACGCATCCACGAAGGCCTGCTTGGCGTCCGACGTCCCCGAGGTCGTCTCGTAATCCTTGACCGGCACCTGGGCGGTATTGATTCCGCCGAAGAGGTACTGGCCGCCGGTCTGCGTATTCAGCTCGCCGATCAACGCCGTGAGCTTGGAGGATGCAGCCTGCGCGATCGTGGTCGCACTGGCGTCGTTCAGCTTGCCGGGCGTCAGGGTCGCCATGAAGGCCTCCCCGTCCGACCGGGCCCGGTCGAGGGCCTGATAGCCGCTGTTGACCCGGGTGGCGGTCAGCCCGTTGCGCGTCACCTGCGCCTCGATCTCGTCGAGACCCTGGCGCAGATCGAGGGTGAGCCCGGTCCGATATCCCAGCTCGAGACCGACATCGGCGTACCGGCCATCATGCGTGCTCTCGGAATTGGCCTTGTCCAGATCCGCCTGCAGGCGGTTCATGGTCGACCGCGGCGTATTCAGGAAGTTGACCGTCGAGATGAAGGTCGTCTGCATGGCGCTACCTCACCGCATCGAGGAGGGATTGAAGCATCGCGTTGACCGTCGCGATGAGCTTGGCGGAGGCCGCGTAGGACTTCTCCAGCTGGAGCATCGTGGCGACCTCGTCGTCCCGGTTCACGCCGGTGGCGTTCGAGAGGGCCGTGGAGGTGCGGCTCAGGACGGCCGATTCGGTATCCACCTGCGCCGACGCGGCCTTACGGGCCGCCTCAAGCCAGCTGGCCGAAGCCTGGGCGGCCGTCATCACCGAGGCCGTGGTCGGCAGTTCCGAATCGGTCGGAAACGATTGATCCGCCCGGAATGTCGCCTGGAGCGCGCGCAGGTGGTCCGAGAAGGCCGCGTCGCCCGAGGTGTTGTACGTGTAACCCGCCCCGTTCATGCCGCCGTCCCGCACGGTGAACGGGTTCCCACCCTGCTCGGGATCCGCCTTCGCGTTCACCCGGATGCTGGCAGCAAGTCCCACCGCGCCCGCCGTCGGCAGGGTCGGCCCGCCCGTATAGGTCAGAAGGCCCGCCAGGGATGGCTTGGTCGCGTCGATGTTCGTCTCGGCGAAAGCGCTGATGACCCCGCCGGCGATCGCATCGAGCTGCTTCTGGTAGGTGATCGTGACCTCGTCGCGCACCGTCATCTGCCCGACGATGCGCCCGGTCTGGAGCGGCATCAGCGACTTGCTGCCGGTGACCTGCACGCCGTCGATGAACACCGCGTTGCCCGTCGTCCCCGGCGCGAAGACAGAGGTCGGCTGGAACGTCACCGACCGGGCGGTCTTGTCGAACAGCGGCGAGCCGTTGTCGGCGTAGATCGCCATATCGTTGTTGGCCCGGACCACCGTGGTGATACCGAGTTCCTGCGACAGCTGCGCGAGGATCTTGTCGCGGTTGTCCAGCGCGTCGCTGATGTCGGCCCCGGTGACCGTCCCGGTCATCACCGCCCGGTTGGCCTTGTCGAACTGCGTCAGCAGGTCATTGATCGTCACGACGGAATCGTTGATTTCATCGTCCGCGTTCTTGCGCACGGACTGGACCGTGGTGCTGGCCTCGTTCATCGCCCGGGCCAGATCCTTCGCGGCGGCGACCGCGGCCTTGGCGAGGTTCTGGTCGTTGGGCTGATTCGCGGCATTGCTCAGCGCCTGGTTCAGGGCGCTGAGCTTGGCGGCCATGGAGCCGTCCGCCTCCGTGTCGCCGACCGTCTGCTCCAGGCTCTTCAGGGCGTCGAGGATCGCCTTGCGCCCGGCCAGATCCGACGTGCTGTTGATCATCTTGTCGAACAGGGCCGTGTTGCTGACCCGGTTGACGACGACCCGGACGGGCCCGTCCGTCGTGACCAGCGACGCGACCTTGCGCGAATAGGCCGCGTCGCCGACCCCCGCGACGTTGCGGGACACGGTGTCGGTCTGCAGCCCGTTCGCCGACAGGGAGCCGCGTGCGGTGTTCAGGGCAACGGAGAGACTCATCTCGCGCGTCCTCTCGATCCTCGGCTCAGCGCTTCAGGTTGACCAGGGTTTCGAGCATCTCGGTGCCGGTCTGGAACACCTTCGAGTTGGCGCCGTAGCTGGTCTGCGAGGCGATCATGGTCGCGAGCTCGTCGCCCAGGTCGACCGTGGATTGCTCGAGCCTGCTGCCGAGGATCGAACCGCGGCCGCCGATATTGGGGAAGCCCGTGCGCGCAAGTCCGGACGTGCTGCTGACATCGTAAACGTTGCCCGCGCGCGGGGTGAGGTTGTCCGGGCTCGCAACCGTCGCCAGCGGTATCTTGTAAGCCGCGTAGCGCGAGCTGTCCTCGTAGACCGCGTAGACCGTTCCGTCCGCGGCCACATCCACGCTCTTCACGGCGCTCGGCGCGTTGCCGTCGATGGCGGTCGTCTCCATGCTGTACTTGCCGGCGTTCTGCGTGATCGACGACAGGTCGAGGGTGAAGGGCTGGCCGTTGGTAACGGTCCAGCTCAGTTTCTGGCTGCTGGTTGGTTTGCCGAAGCTGTCGAAGGTCATCGTCGCCGTATTGCCGAGCTGCTTGCCGGTGGTGCGGTCGTAAGCTGCCGCCTGCCACGCGCCGTCAGCCGACTTTTGGAAATAGAGGTCGACCATGGATGATCGACCGGCATTGTCGTAAGTCGTAAGTGAATAGGTCTTCGCGTAATTTTTGTCGCTGACCGCCCCGCCGATCGGGGTGTCGATATTGAGATTGCCTGCCAGCGTTCCGGCCGTCGAAGGCGTCGTCTTACCCGCAAGGTTCGAGATGTTGACCGGAACGAGCCCGTCATAGCTGTTCAGCGACACCTTCGGATCGCCGTTGGCTAGACTATAGCCCTGCAGCGACATGCCGGCCGCGTTGATGAGGTTACCCGTCGGGCCGTCGATGACGTAATTGCCCGCCCGGGTGAGGTGGGGGGTGCCACCCCGATCCTTGACGATGAAGAACCCCTCCCCCTGGATCGCCAGATCGGTGCTGGAGGTCGTCTGCTGTGTCGTGCCCTGATTGTTGGGGCCGCCGATCCCATACCGCACGGTCGTGCTGACAGAGCCGGCATTGTACGAGCCCGCGTTCGAATCGGTCAGCATGGACGAGAACTGCGTGTTCCCCCGCTTGTAGCCGACCGTGTTCTGATTCTGGATGTTGTCCGCCACAACGCCCAGACGGTTCGTCTGTGCGTTCATTCCGGACACGCCGGCGTTCAGCACCCCGTACAGACCCATGGTCAGAACTCCTCGTCGAAAAACTTGCTTGAACTCAGAACAGGGTTCGCTTGCGCGAGGCTTTCCCCACCGAGGCGCGTCAACCCCGCAGGGCGTTGGCGAGGTCCAGGAAGGCGTCGTAGCTCTCCGGCTCGGTCGGGTCCTGCCGCAGGGCGGCGTAGATCTTGGGGATCAGCGCGACCGCTTGATCGAGCTCGGGGTCGGTCCCCGCGTGGTAGCCGCCCATCAGGCGCAGGTCCCGGGAATCCTCGTACCGGGCGATCATGCCCTTGAGCGTGCGGACCAGCTCCCGCTGCTGCGGCGTCCAGACCAGTTCGGCGAGGCGCGAGATCGAGCCGAGCAGGTTGATCGCCGGGTAGCGGCCCTGGTCGGCGATCGCCCGGTCGAGGACGATGTGCCCGTCCAGCGTCCCGCGGATACTGTCGGCCACGGGATCGTTGTGGTCGTCGCCGTCGATCAGCACCGAGAAGATGCCGGTGATCGTGCCCCCGCCTTCCAGGCCCGGCCCCGCCCGCTCCAGCAGGCGCGGCAGGTCGCCGAACACGCTCGGCGGGTAGCCCCGCGCCACCGGCGGCTCGCCCGCCGCCAGGGCGACCTCCCGGGCCGCGTGGGCGAATCGGGTCACCGAATCGACCATGAGCAGCACCGACTGGCCCTGATCCCGGAAATACTCCGCGACCGCGACCGCGAGCTTCGGGGCCTGCCGGCGCATCATCGGGCTCTCGTCGCCGGTCGCCACCACCACCACCGAGCGGGGGCGGCTCTCCAGGATCGGCCCCTCCAGGAATTCCCGAACCTCGCGCCCGCGCTCGCCCACCAGGGCGACCACCACGGCGTCGAAGCCGGTGCACCGGGCGAGCATCGACAGCAGTGTCGACTTGCCGACGCCCGAGCCCGCGAAGATCCCCATGCGCTGGGCCGCGCAGAGGGGCGTGAACAGGTCGATCGCCCGGACCCCGGTGCGCAGCGGCTGGTCCACCCGCCCCCGGCGCATCGCCGGGGGCGGGTCGGCGTCGAGCGGCATGGCGCGCTCGCCCCGGGGCAGCGGCCCCATCCCGTCGATCGGCTGCCCGAGGGCGTTGATCACACGATCCTTCCAGCCCTCGCAGGGCCGGGGTGCCACGGTCGCCACCCGGTAGGCCGGCGATCCGAGGCCGGCCTCGATCCGGCCCTCGAACGGTTTGAGGATCACGCCATCCTCGTCGATCCGCACCACCTCGCCGTCCAGCGGACGCCCCGCCGCCTCGATCCGCATGCGGTCGCCGAGCCGCAGCAGCGGCGTGGCGATGCGGATCCGGCAATGGCCGAACCCGATCTCCCGCACGGTGCCGCCGACCCGGACGAGGGGATGCTCGTCCCGATCCTCCAGCCCGTCGGCGAGGCGATCCAGCGCGTTCATCGCGATCCCCAAAGGCCCCCGGCGCCGATCCGGCCGCCTACGCGGCCGATCCGACGAGCCCGCGGATCGCGTCCTGCAGCGAGGATTCCGATTCCGAGACCGCCGCAGCCGCGCTCTGGAAGGTGCGGGTGAGTTCGATCAGCCGTGCCATCTCCATCACGGGATTGACGTTGGCGCCCTCCTGAAAACCCTGCTGCACCCGGACCGTGGTCTCGCCGCGCTGATTGAAGTCGAGGATCGGCACCCCCGGCCGGTCGGACGCCACCGCGCCGCCGTTGACGCGGGTCAGCGTCGCGGCCGGATCGAGGCGGAACACGCCGAGCGCGCCGATCTGGTTGACGCCCTGGGTGATGATCCCGTCCAGGCCGATCGTGATCGGCGGCCCCTCCGGATCCACCGTGAGCGGCGACCCGCCCGGGTCCAGGATCGGGCGCCCGCTGAGATCCTGCAGATCGCCGGCGGCCGAGATCTGCATGCGGCCGTCACGGGTGTAGACCGTGCCCTGGCCCCCCCGTACCGCCAGCCAGCCGTCGCCGTTGAGCCCGACATCGAGGGGCGAATCGGTCTTGGTCAGGGGGCCGCCCCGGCGCGACAGGAACGTGTCCCCCGGCGTGGCGAATGCGACCTCGCGCTTGCCCGCCTGCGACAGGATCGTCCCGAACTTCACCTCCTCGGCGCGGTAGCCCGCCGTCCCCAGATTGGCGACGTTGGTCGCCACCGTATTCAGGCGCTGTTCGAGCGCCAGCTGGGCCGACAGCGAGACATAGAGCGACGACTGCATCTCAGAAGCCTCCGCGGATGTTCTGCAGGCTGAGCAGTACGTCCGAATCGAGCGCGGAAACGGAGTTCGTCAGCAACGCGAAGGCCGGTGCCGGGGACGCGTTTTGCTTGGAATCCCACAGGAGGGTGAAGCGCTTGATGAACTGATCGAGCTTGGCCGGATCCTTGAGGCTGCTCAGGTCGATCTTGCGCTCGACCAGCCGGGCCTGGGTTTCGATGCTGCTCTTGGCGGCTTCCGCCGGCAGGCCGATCGCCGTCCGCACGACTTCGGCCAGGGCCGGATCAGCCAGCAGACCGTAGGCCGACTTGACGGTCCCGACCTTGCGCCGGAAATACAGCGCGAGCCGAGTGCCCTCGTTCTCGGCGCCGGCATCGTCCTCCATCGACTGCTGGATATAGCTGTTGACCGTCGCGGTACGCGCGTCGTCGCGCAGGGCCGTGAACTTGTCGAGGAGGCCGTTGAGTTTCTTCGGGTCCTGTAGGCTTGCGACGTCGAGCTTCTGGCCGATCAGCTTGGCCTGATCCTCGGTCTTGCGTGATGTCATATCGGCGGGAAGACCGAGGACGTTCGCAAGGACGTTGGTCACGATGGGGTCGTTGACGATGTCCTGCGCGGAATGCGCGGCCGTGAGCTTGACCCGGACATAATCCTTCAACTTCCCGATCTCCGCGCCCGACGCCGCATAGGTGCCGACCGGCCGGTAATACGGATCGATGATGGCCTTGCGGCCCGCCTGGCGGGCCGCCCGGTAGTGGTCGATCACGTCGACCATCAGTCCAGGATCTTGGAACGTCGTCGCGTCGAACTTGCTCTCGATCTGCCGGGCCTGCGTCCAGGCGTCGTCGTCCGCCGAGGCCGGAGGCAGGCCGACGGCCGTACGGACGAAGGCCGACAGCTTAGAGTCTGCGGCAATGTCTTCCGGAGTTTTGGTATATTCAGCCAATTTATAGACGTAATCAACCGTATTTTCAGTCTCAATGTCGTATTCGCCGCGCTTTTGCTGTACGGTCTTGAGCCCGCCGAACTGGTCGATCAGCGCCCGTGTTTCGTCGTCCAGCTTCATCGGCTTGGCCGGGTCATCGCCGTATTCTCGGAAGTTGAACGCCGCCGCGAAGTCCTGATAGCGGGAATCCTGCAGCCGGTTGACCAGGATGCGCCCGTTGGCGTCGGCTTCGCCCAGCAAGACCTTCCGTATGAAGCCCTTGTTGGGGATCATGTCGTCCAGCCCGTAGGCCTTCATGGCAAAGGTATAGAGGCGCTGATTGCCGAGGAAATCGTCGATCGTCTTGACCTTGCCGATGTTGTCCTGAAAATACTGAATGTCCTTCTTGGTTGCAGGTTCTGAGGCTTTTTTTGTGACGGATGCTGAGAAATTCGAAGTTAAAATTCTGTAATCAGTGAAGGTCGAGAACATGGTGTGGGTCCTTCAACTGGAGGTATGGGCTGGATTTTCTGTGGCCCATCCTGACAGAACCTTGCACAAACCGGAAGTCAGAATGTGCGCTTGCCCTGAAAAGCTGCTCCAGCCTTGCGCAAGCATGGCGCTCTAGGAGCCGGATCCTGTCGGCCCGGGTTTGAGGACACCACGTGTGAGTATCATCATCGGCCTGCTGATCGCGGTCGTCTGCGTGGGCGGCGGTTTCGCCGCCATGGGCGGCCACCTCACGGTGATCTGGCAGCCCTTCGAGTTCATCATCCTCGGGGGGGCGTCCGTCGGGTCCTACGTGGTCGCCAATTCGACCAAGGTGGTCCTGGGTACGGGCAACGCGATCATGGACGG
Source organism: Methylobacterium guangdongense (assembly GCF_038442355.1). Classification (NCBI taxonomy): domain Bacteria; kingdom Pseudomonadati; phylum Pseudomonadota; class Alphaproteobacteria; order Hyphomicrobiales; family Methylobacteriaceae; genus Methylobacterium; species Methylobacterium guangdongense. The sequence goes on along the minus strand of NZ_JBBXMX010000007.1, from coordinate 16,292 downwards.
CGCGCTCAACCGGATCCCCAAGAAGGAGGATTACCTCCAGCTGCTCGGCCTCATGTTCGCGCTGACCCGGGAGCTGCGCTCCAAGCCGCGCAACGAGGTGGAGGCGCATCTGGAGGATCCGGCGAATTCCGAGATCTTCAAGGCCTATCCGAAGGTGACCCGCGATCCGGAACTGCAGCTGTTCATCTGCGACTACGTGCGCCTCATCCTCATCGGCAACGCGCGCTCCTACGAGATCGAGGCGCTGATGGAGGAGGAGATCGCCATCCACCGCAGCGACAAGCTGAAGGTCTACAGCGCGCTGACCGGCATGGCCGACGGGCTGCCGGCGCTGGGCATCGTCGCGGCGATCCTCGGCATCGTGAAGGCGATGGGCGCCCTCGATCAGTCCCCGGCCCTGCTGGGCGGCCTGATCGGCTCGGCCCTGGTGGGCACCTTCACCGGCATCTTCGTGTCCTACGGCCTGATCGGGCCGGTCGCCACCAAGATCAAGGTCGTCCGCGAGACGCAGGCGCGGGTCTACATCATCGTGAAGCAGACCCTGCTGGCCTATATGAACGGCGCCCTGCCGCAGATCGCCGTCGAGCACGGCCGCAAGGCGATCACGGCCGCCTACCGGCCGACGATCGACGAGGTCGAGCAGGCCACGATCACGGGCGGATCGCGCGGCGGCGACGCCGCGCGCGAGGCGGCCTGATCATGGACAAGCAACAGGCCGCCGCGGCCGACATTCGGGACCGGCTGCTGGACGCAGCCGGCCTCTCCCTCGAACGCCTGCCGATGCTGCACGTGATCCTGGACCGGGTCGCGACCGCCTGCGCCGACCAGCTCCGGCACTTCGCCGCGTCCCCGATCTACTTTTCGCTGAGCAACGTCGACACCCAGCGCTTCGGCGACATCCTCGAACCCTACGAGTCGAACGCCATCGCCGGCATCTTCCACGCGGCGGAATGGGACAGCCACGTGCTGGTCGGCTTCGACCGGGACTTCATCTTCACGATGGTGGAGGTCCTGCTCGGCTCCGACGGGTCCGAGCCGCCGCTGAACGAGGAGCGGTCGTTCTCGAGCATCGAGATGCGGATTGCCCAACGCCTGTTCGAGCAGATCGGCAAGGCGATGCAGACGGCCTTCTCGCTGGTGGCCGACACGCCGTTCAAGCTGGAGCGGACCGAACTGCGGATGGATTTCGCGGTCATCGGCCGCCGGAACAACCAGGCGGTGGCGGCGAGCTTCCTCCTGCAAGCGCTCAACCGCGGCGGCGAGATGTTCATCATCATCCCGCAATCCGTCCTGAACCCGATGCGCCAGAGCCTGGCGCGGATCCTGGTCGGCGAGACCTCGGCCCGGGATTCCAAGTGGACCAAGCAGATCGCCACCGAGGTGCAGAAGACCCCGGTGACGCTGAAGGCGATCCTGGAGGAGCGGCCCCTGACCCTGGGTGAGATCACCGATCTGAAGGTCGGGCAGGTGCTGGAACTGCGGGCCACGCCGCGCAGCCGCGCCAAGCTCGTGGGCAACGACCGCGACCTGTTCTGGTGCGACGTCGGACAGTCGGATGGCGGCATCGTCCTGCGCGTGGACCGCTACATCGATCAGGACCAGGAGTTTATCGACGATGTTCTCGCCCGCTGAGGCCCTGCTCTTCGCCGCGCTGGTGGCGACGACCGCCTGCCTCGTGCCCATGTACATGCGGCTGAAGCGCCTGGATCGCTACCATGCCCAGTATCGCGACATGGTCGACTGGAGCGCCACCGCCCTGGTCGGGGCGAGCAATGCCGTGCAGTCCTTCGCCCAGGATGGGCGGATGGTCCTGGAGGACCTGAGCCGCGAGATCGAGTCCGCGAAGGCGGCCCTCGACGAGCTCAGGGCGGAGCGGCTCAGGTTGACGAGCGCTGCGCAGCCCGCCGCGCCGGCCCAGGGGCCGGCGGTTGGCACCGGCCTGACCGGCGCCTGAGACCAGCGCCCCGGCGGCTCCCCTGCCCCGGGGGCCCTCCCCTCGGCCGCGCGGCCGTCCCCCTCTCAAGGAGTGCCCGATGTCACCGCCCCCAGACCAGCCCGCTGCCGATTCCGGATCCGGCCATAGCGACAGCCTGTTCGCGAAGATCGAGGCCCATGCCGTTGAGCAGCAGGCGAAGGACGAGCGCCTGGGCAGCGGCCGCAACCTCGATTCGATCCTGCGGATCCCGGTGCTGATGCAGGTGGTCCTGGGCTCGGCCACGATGCCGGTCGCCAACCTGATGAAGCTGGGGCGGGGCGCGATCGTCCCGCTCGATCACCGGGTCGGCGAGCCCGTCGATGTCGTCGTGAACGGGCGCGTCATCGCCCGGGGCGAGGTTGTCGTGGTCGAGGACGACAATTCGCGCTTCGGCGTATCCCTCACCGAGATCGTCGGCTCCGCCCCGGCCGAAGCCGCCGGCTGACAGGACGCACCTTCATGGCCGCAGGTCCCGTGTCCAAGTCCGCCGTCAGGGTCCTGACGCCGTCCGAGGAGGTCGCCGCCGTCCTCATCGCGATGAACAAGAGCACCTCCAGCCGGCTGGTCAAATACTTCGACGCCACGGAGCTGAAGCAGATCACGCGTGCCGTGGCGCAGCTGGGTCCGGTGCCGCGCGATCAGCTCGAAGTGCTCATCGAGCAGGTCGCCTCCCTGTTCGCCGACGGCGCCAATCTGATCGGGACGGCCCGGGAGATGGAGAAGCTCCTGGACGGGGTCCTGCCGCCGGAGCAGATCGCCGAACTCATGTCCGACGTCCTCGGGGCGGGCGAGCGCTCGATCTGGGACCGGATCTCGAACGGGTCGGAGACCGCTTTGGCGTCCTACCTGATGAAGGAGCATCCGCAGACGGTTGCGCTCGTCTTGTCGAAGGTCAAGCCGGCCTGTGCCGCCAAGGTGATGGCGCAATTCCCGGCCGGCCTGCGCAACGGGGTCATGCGGCGGATGCTGACCTTCAAGCCGATCGTCGAGGCGACGATGAAGATGATCGAGCAGACGATCCACGAGGAGTTCATGATCAACCTCGCGCGCAACGCCGCGGCGGATACGCACTCGCGGATGGCGGACATCATCAACAAGATGGAGCGCCAGAACATGGAGGAGGTTCTCGACAACCTCTCGCAGTCGCGACCGAAGTCGGCCGAGATCCTGAAAAGCCTGTTGTTCACGTTCGACGACATCATCAACATGACCCCGCGGGCGCGCACGGCCCTGTTCGATCAGATTCCGCACGAGAAGGTCATTCTGGCGCTGAAGGGCACGAATCCCCAGCTGCGCGGTGTGGTGCTCAGCGGCCTGACCGCCCGCGCCCGGCGCCTCGTCGAGCACGAACTCGACGGCGGCGAGCCCGCCTCCCAGCGGGACGTGCTCGAGGCCCGGCGCGCGATCACCGACCAGGCCCTGGAAATGGCGGCCCGCGGCGAGATCGAACTCAACGCGTCCGATACGGAAGACACCTACATCCGCTAGTGCCGTGCGCGATCGCCCTGCCGCCGGGGCCGGCCCTGCGCCCAGGCCGGCCCACACCCTCCCCCGCCGAAGCGGCCGCCACCTCCGTGGCGGGCGCATGAGACCGAGCTGCCGCGATGGCCGACGACAAGGAGAGCAAAACCGAGGCCGCGAGCGACAAGAAGATCAGCGAGGCGATCGCGCAGGGCAACATTCCGTTCTCCCGGGAGGCGCCGGTTTTCGCCTCGATCCTGGGCCTGCTGCTGTTTCTGGTGTTCGTGGCGCGGGATCAGGGTGTCCCACTCCTGCAGCGGCTCGCCCTGATCCTCGAGCAGCCGCGCAATTTCCGGGTGGAGACCAGCCGGGATGCCACGCACTTGATCTACGCGCTGTCGCTGGAGATGGGGCGTTTCCTGCTGCCGGTCCTGCTGATGCTGCTCGTCGCCGGGATCGCGGCCTCCGTCTTTCAGAACGTGCCTCAGATCGTGTTTGATCGCATCCAGCCGCAATGGTCCCGAATCTCACCCTTCAGCGGGTGGGGCCGGATGTTCAGTTTGCAAGCTGTCGTTGAGTTCGGGAAAAGTCTGTTCAAATTCCTGGCGATCAGCAGCATGTCGTTCATGGTGCTGAGTGCCGACCGGCACGAGATCGTGAATGTCATGTTTATGGATCCGATCGGGCTGCCCGAATTCCTGCTGACCCTGTCGGTTCGCCTCGTCTCGGCGGTGAGCGTGGCGACGATCGCGTTGGTGGCGGGCGATCTGGTCTGGACCCGGGTGCGATGGCAGCGCGACCTGCGGATGTCGAAGCAGGAGCTGAAGGACGAGTTCAAGCAGACCGAAGGCGATCCGGCCGTCAAGGCGAAGATGCGCTCGATCGCCAGGGATCGGATGCGCAAGCAGATGATGGCCGCGGTGCCCCGCGCCACGATGATCCTGGCCAACCCGACGCACTATGCCATCGCGCTACGCTACGATCAGAACGAGAACGACGCCCCGATGGTGCTGGCCAAGGGCACGGACCTGATCGCCCTGCGCATCCGGGAGATCGCCGAGAAGAACCGGATCGAGGTCGTGATCGACAAGGCCCTGACGCGGGCGATGTACGACCACGTGGAGATCAACCAGACCATCCCGGCGGAATTCTACCGCGCGGTGGCCAATCTCCTCGTCTACGTCATGACGCGCAAGCGCCGCTGACCGGCTCGGCCTGTTCGAACCGGGATCCTGTCGGGCGCTCTGCCCAAGACGCGAAAACCACCATGTCGCTGACGTCCCTGCTGGTGCCGACCTACACGCAGATGCTGCGAACCCTCGCGGGCCTGCTCGACAAGGCCGAGGCGCAGCGGCCGGACGGCCCGGCCGAGGACCTGCTGGCCGCCCGGCTCGCGCCGGACATGTATCCGCTCGCTTCGCAGATCCGGTTCGCGGCGTTTCAGGCCCAGGAGGCGGTGTACCGGCTGACGGACGCCGCGTGGCCCGACAGCCTGCACCGGGTCGCCGCCGAGGGCCGCGACGCGGGCGCGAATCCCGGCACGATCGCGCAGGCCAGGGGGCGGCTCGACGAGGCCCTCGCCTGTCTCGACGGCTTGGCGCCCGATGCCCTCGATGCCGGAGCCGGGCTGGCCATCGCCCTCAATCTCCCGGACGGCCTCGCCTTCGACCTGACGGGGGAGCAGTATGCGCGGGACTGGGCCTTGCCCCAGTTCTACTTCCACGTGATCAGCGCCTACGCGATCCTGCGGAGCCAGGGCATCGCGATCGGCAAGGCCGATTACGTGCCGCACATGTTTGCGTATCTCCGGACCGGCGCCCCGGCCCGGGCATAGGCTGGCCCGGAGGCGACGTCCCGGCCGCGGGCTCCCCTGGGCCCGCGGCGGGTGCGGTTCAAGCGCCCTGGCGCTTGGCCTCCCGCCGGAAGCGGTGCAGCACGAACTCGGTGTAACCGTTCGGCTGCTGCGCCCCCTCGAAGATCAGGGCCTGCGCGGCCCGGAAGGCCGGGCCGTCGAAGGCCGGTGCCATCGGCCGGTAAACCGGATCGCCCGCGTTCTGGCGGTCGACCACGCCGGCCATGCGCCGGAGCGCCGCCTCGACCTGATCGCGGTCCACGATCCCGTGGCGCAGCCAGTTGGCGATGTGCTGGCTGGAGATCCGCAGGGTGGCGCGGTCCTCCATCAGGCCGACCTCGTGGATGTCGGGCACCTTCGAGCAGCCGACGCCCTGGTCGATCCAGCGGACCACGTAGCCCAGGATCCCCTGGCAGTTGTTATCGAGCTCCTCCCGCACCGCCTCCGGCGCGAAGGGACCATCGGCGAGCGGCAGGGTCAGCATGGCGGCGCGGGTGGCGGGCGTCCGGCCGCGGAGTTCCGCCTGGCGGGCGCGGACATCGACCTGATGGTAGTGCAGCGCGTGCAGCGTCGCGGCCGTCGGGGACGGAACCCAGGCGGTGTTGGCGCCGGCCTCCGGATGGCCGCCCTTGGCCTCCAGCATGGCGGCCATCCGGCCGGGGGCGGCCCACATGCCCTTGCCGATCTGCGCGTGGCCCGGCAATCCGCAGGCGAGGCCGGCATCGACGTTGCCGTCCTCGTAGGCCTTGATCCAGGCGGTCGCCTTCATGGCATCCTTGCGGACCACCGGCCCGGCCTCCAGCGAGGTGTGGATCTCGTCGCCGGTCCGGTCGAGGAAGCCGGTGTTGATGAAGAACAGCCGGTCGGAGGCCGCCGCGATCGCCGCCTTGAGGTTGAGCGTCGTGCGCCGCTCCTCGTCCATCACGCCGATCTTGAGGGTCCGCGGCGCGAGGCCGACCAGGGCCTCGACCCGGCCGAACAGCTCCACCGCGAAGGCCACCTCCTCCGGCCCGTGCAGCTTCGGCTTGACCATGTAGGCCGAGCCGGTCCGGCTGTTGCGCCGGGCGCCGTCGAGGTCGTGCCGGGCGATCAGCGCGGTCACCGCCGCGTCGAGGATCGTCTCGGGAATCTCGGCGCCGTCGAGGGTGACGGCGTCGGTAACCATGTGGTGGCCGACATGCCGGACCAGCATCAGCGAGCGCCCCGGCAGGGTCAGGCTGCCGCCGTCGGCGGCCGTGTAGGTCCGGTCCGCGGCAAGGCGGCGCTCGATCGTGCGGCCGCCCTTCGACAGGCTGGCCACGAGGTCGCCGCGCATCAGGCCGAGCCAGCTCCGGTAGACCGCGACCTTGTCGGCCGAATCCACGGCGGCGACCGAATCCTCCATGTCCATGATGGTCGAGAGGGCAGATTCCAGCACCACGTCGGCGATGCCGGCCGGGTCGGTGCGACCGATCGGGCTCGTCCGGTCGATGACGATCTCGACGTGCAGGCCGTTGTGGCGCAGGAGCAGCGCGGTCGGCGCCGCGGCGTCACCGGTGTAACCCGCGAAGGCGGCCGTGCCGGTCAGGCCGGCGCTGCGGCCGGCACCGAGATCGACGGCGAGGCGCCCGCCCGTCACCGAGAAGCCGACGGCATCCGCCCAGGAGCCGACGCTGAGCGGCGCGGTCGCGTCGAGGAACGCCTTGGTCTTGGCCACCACGGCGGCGCCGCGCGCCGGGTTGAAGCCTTTGCCGGGGGCGAGGTCGCCGTCCTGCGGGATCGCATCGGTGCCGTAGAGGGCATCGTAGAGGCTGCCCCAGCGGGCATTGGCGGCGTTGAGCGCGTAGCGGGCGTTCGAGATCGGCACCACGAGCTGCGGGCCGGCGATCTCGGCGATCTCCGCGTCCACGTTCTCGGTGGTCACCCGGACGGCGCCGGGCTCCGGCTCGAGATAGCCGATCCGGGTCAGATAGGTCGCGTAGGCCGCCGGGTCGTGCGGCTGGCCGCGATGGTCGCGGTGCCAGGAATCGATGTCGGCCTGGAGGCCGTCGCGCCGGTCGAGCAGCGCCCGGTTGCGCGGGGCGAGGTCCCGCACGATGGCCTCGAACCCCGACCAGAAGGCGTCTGCCGAGACGCCCGTCCCGGGCAGCGCCTCCTCGGCCAGGAAGGTGCGAAGGTCTTCGGCGATGACGAGCGTCGACATGGCGATCTCCTGAGCGTGAGATGCGGCCGTCAGAAAAAATCGAACGGCGGGTGAAATTTTTTTGATGTCTCCGGATGTAGCTTGTCTGGCACCCTCGAAAAAGGTCGCAAAAGGGATTTGATTCTTTCCGCAGCGTTGAGAATGTACGATCAGAGCGATCTGGAGATCTTCGCCCGGGTGGTCCGCACCGGCAGCCTGACCCAGGCCGGGTCGGAACTCGGCCTGTCGGTGGCGGTGGTGTCGAAGCGGCTGAAGCGGTTGGAGGAGCGGCTGGCCGTGCGCCTGCTGCACCGGACCACCCGCCGCGTCGCGCCGACCGATGTCGGCGAGGCATTCTTCCAGCGGATCGCCCCGATCGTCGACGCGATCGCGGAGGCCGAGAGCCTCGTCTCGCAGAACGCGACCCGCGCCCGGGGGACCCTGCGGGTGACGGCACCGAGTTCCTTCGGGCGGCTGCACATCGTCCCGCATCTGCGGGCCTTCTTCGCCCTGCATCCCGACCTCGTGCTCAATCTGGAGCTGAGCGACGATTTCGAATCGATCGTGGAGCGCGGCTACGACCTCGCGATCCGGGTCGGCGCCCTGGAGAGTTCCGGGCTCACGGCGGTGCGCCTCGCCCCGGTGCGGCGGGTCCTGTGCGCGCGGCCGGGCTATCTCGACGCGGCGGGGCGGCCGCAGACCCTCGACGACCTGCGCGGCCATGTCTGCCTCGCCACGGAGAACCAGAATCCCTGGCGGCTCGTCGGGCCGGAGGGGCCCTGCACGGTGAGCGCGTCCGGGCCGCTGCGGACCCATTCCAACGAGGTGGTACGCGAGGCGGTGCTCGGCGGCCTCGGGATCGCCCTGCGCTCGACCTGGGACGTCCACGCGGAGCTGCGCGACGGCTCGCTGGAGGTGGTGCTGCCCGCCTATGCGGCGGCGGCCTCGGCCGGCATCTTCGCGGTCTATCCGAGCCGGGCCTTCGTGCCGGCCAAGACCCGGGCGTTCATCGCCTTCCTGAAGCAGGTCTACCGGTCGAGCGAGGCCGGGGCGGAGACCGGACCCGGAGTGTCCTAGTCAACGGTGACCGATCCGGAAGTCCCGGTTTCAACAGGTCCGGGACTTTTTGCGGGTGCAGGGCAGAGCCCGATCGTCGGGCGGAACCCGATCGTCGAGGCTCCGCCCCGACACCCCGCCAAAGGGCGAGCCCTTTGAAAACCCCGATCGTCCCGGCTAGTCCGCCATGGCGGCGGCGGCGGCCCCGAGGCCCCACCGGACGAGGTCCTGGGCTTCGCGCGCCGATTTCGCCTCGGCATAGCAGCGCAGCTCCGGCGCGTTCCCCGAGGCGCGGAAATGGATCGCGCGTCCGCCGTCGAGCCCGATCCGGACCCCGTCCTGCTGGTCGACATCCTGCGGCACGCCGACCGGCTTCAGGAAATCGCTCCGGAAGCCGGCCTCGCCCAGCCGTGCGAGAAAGGCGCCGCTTCGCTCGGAGGGTGTGTTGGGGAGGCGGTCGCTCGCCATCTCGCCGGCGTCGAGGGAGGTCACGAGGTCCGACAGGGATGTGCCGGCCGCGCGGGCCGCCGCGAGGGTGGCCAGGATCGGCAGCATCGCGTCCCGGGTCGGGAGGGCGGGCAGGGTCCGGCCGTCGCGGGTGACGTCCGACCCGAGCAGGAATCCGCCATTCGCCTCGAACCCGACGACGATCTTCGCCCCGGCGGCCTTCGCCTGCTCCATGCCGGCGATGACGAAGGGCGAGCCGACCTTGGTGCGCAGGACCTGCCGGAAGCCGCCCGCCTGTTCCAGCGCCGAGCCGGCCGTGACCGGAACCACCACCGTCTCGGCCCCGAGGAACCGGGCCGTGATCAGGCCGAGCACGTCCCCCCGCAGGATCCGCCCCGCGCCATCGGCGATCAGGGGCCGGTCGGCGTCGCCGTCCGTGGTCACGAGGGCGTCGTAGGCGCCGGACGCCATGGTTTCGGCGACGAACGCGACGTCCTCCGGGCGGTGCGCCTCGGTGTCGATCGGCACGAAGCTGTCGGACCGGCCGATCGGCGTCACCCGTGCGCCGAACCCGGCGAGCAGGTCGGTCAGCAGGTCGCGGGCGACCGAGCTCTGCTGGTACACCGCCACGCGCAGGCCCTGCAGGAGATCGGGCGCGAAGGCCGCGCCGTAGCGCTGGCGATAACGGGCGATGGCGTCGGGTTCGGGCGAGGCCGGCGGGGACTCGGGTACCGCGCCGGATGCCGCGACATCGCCGAGCGCCGCCAGGATCGCCGCCTCGTCGGCCTTGGTGATCTCCCCCTCGGCCCGGTAGAATTTGAGGCCGTTGCGATCCTCCGGGATGTGGCTGCCCGTGACCATGACGGCGCAGGCGCCGCGCCGCAGCGCTTCGAGGGCCAGCGCCGGCGTCGGCAGCGCGCCGCAATCGATCGCCGTGAAGCCCGTCGCGGCCGCGGCACTCGCCACCGTCGCGGCGATCTCCGGGCTGCTGTCGCGCAGGTCGCGCCCGATCACCACCGCGCGGCGGTCGTCACCCGCCGCGATCGAACGGAAGAAGGCCTGGGCATAGGCGTAGCTCGGCCCGCCGACGAGATCCGTCACGAGACCGCGCAGGCCGCTGGTTCCGAATTTGAGGCTGCTCACGGCGATTCCACGTCTCGGATCAGGTCGATCTCGTGCGACTGATGCCGCGAAATCCAGGTGATCTCAATGCCCCGGCCCGAGGTCATGCAGGTTCGCGCATCGCCGCGGTGGACTTCGGAGAGCGCGTCACGACACGGGTCGGGGGCTGCGCGCGTCGGCGCAGGTGTGCGAGCCTTGTGGATTGCCGCGGGGGCGAGAGCGGCGCGTGTTGCCCGCCTACGCATTCCAATGCTTGTCGACGATGTCCTGGACGGCATCCGAGATGGCGACGTCGAACACCAGCATCTCGTCGACCGGGCGGAGATTGCGCAGCTGCTGGGCCAGATCGCGCACCGCGGCGGACGGCTCGCGGATCGTCGGGAGCGGGATGTCGAGGTAGAGCTGATCGAACAGCGTGCGCGCGAACGCCTGGAACCGGGAACGGTGCCCGACGATGCCGACCCGCGACAGGACCTCGATCGCCGCGATCGAATTGCCCGGGTGCAGCCGATCCTCCGGCATGCGGGTCCCCAATTGGCGGGTCAGAGGATTGTACAGCAGGCGGTAGGCGGGTTCCGGCATCATGCGGAAGAAGCGCTTGAGGCTCTTCGCGTCCGTGAGATCGTAATCCTTGCTGAAGGCCGCGGCTTCGGCCAGCGCGCCGAGGCGCCAGCTGCGCGCAGGATCGGCGGCATCGTCGGCCCGCGCCTGCAGCCAGTGCATGCGCGTCGCCATCTCGAGATAGGGATCCTGCACGAGGAGCGCCGTGATCATCAGGTCCGGCGTCAGGTAATTCTCGTAGCGCGGAATTACCACGGAGCCCGAGAGCAGGAGGGAGCGCGCGGGGTTCAGGAAGATGCTGGTCAGGATCTCGTCCGACATCCGGTGCATGCCGAAGTAGCTGCGCCCGAAATGGGGGAACAGGGTGCTCTGCAGGACCGTCTCGGGTTCGATGCCGGTGTTGATCAGGCAGGCGCGGCACTGAACCGTCCCGTCGGACGGGATGCGCCGGTGCACCAGCACGTTGGTGTCCGCGTCGTACAGCTCCAGCTGCTCCAGCGCCGCGAGGCCCGGCACCTCGGCCTCGGTGACGAGGAAGATGCACTGACCGGTCGCGTGCCAGCCGTTCTTCTGGAACGTCGCATCGATATGGCTGGCCGCGACCTCGGCGACGCGGCGCCCCGCGACGGAGACGACGACGCGGCTGATCGCGAGCTGGTTGTCGGGAACGATCCAGCCACGGATCGAGTGGCCGTCGTCGTGATCGATGAAGAAACGCACGTGAGGCTCTGATCGTCTCTCAGGTCGCAATCCGGCTCGGCGCACGCCGTTCGAATCGTCGACGACGGTTCGGCGGGTCGCCGCTGTTCCTCGAACCCCTCCAGGCCCGGCCGCCCTACCATTTCGCCAAGCCGAGCGCAAAAGGCGCCCGGCCGGCTCCGATTGCAACGCGATCCGGAACGGTTCTAGAGGACGATTGGGCGGTGAAAAGTTGCGCGCACGCGACGTCCGTTCGTTCGAGGCGTGACTCCGGAGCCGGTCTCAGGGCCTTTCAGGGGCGTTCCTCGTCCGGGTTGTGAGGCCCGCTTCGATCGCGAGCAAGCACGGGTTTATGGCGACGTCAGACGAGGTCCATATCGGGAAGCACGATTGGCTCTTCCTGCTGCAGGGGACCAACAACGTCAGTTCGCAATATGTCAGGTCGCCGGAAGCGCAGTTTCTGCTGATCCATTGGCGCCTGATCATCGCCCAGCGCGAGCGGCGCTTGCGGGCGCTGGGCATCCCCTACAAGCATGTCCTGATGCCGGAGAAGATCACGATCTACGATCATCTGCTGGACGGTTTGCACATCGATTGGCGGTTGTCGCCGGCGTACAGGCTCCTGCACGAGGACGAGTACTACAGGCTGTTTCCGCTCCGGCGCCTCAACATCGTCAAATATGTCCGCCGGAACCTGCGGTGGCGGTCCACGCTGGTCGACCTGATCGCGCCCATGCGGCAGCAGCGGGACCTGCAGGATCTCTTCCATCGGACGGACAGCCACCTGTCGTTCGCCGGCCGGCTGCTGGCCTATCGCGAGATCTGCCGGGCGGTCGGGGCCGAGCCGGTGCGGGATTTCGGCGAGCGCCCGGCCCTCTATCACGCCGGCTGGGTCGGGGATCTGGGGACGGCCTTCGATCCCCCGCGCTACGAAGGGACGATGCTGCACGCGCTGCAGCGTGACGCGGTCCGCGTCTATGCGAGCCCGATCGTCGAACACCGGGAGCGGCGCGGGCAGTCGGGGACGCTGCATACCGGGGCGCACGTGATCTATCGGAACGCGCGCGCCGCCGACCCCCGGCGCGTCCTGCTGTTCGGCGACAGCTATGCCAACTTCGCGCCGATCGGCCTGACGATCATGCTGGCCGAAACGTTCCGCGAATTGCATTTCGTCTGGAGCACCCAGCTCGATTACGATCACGTCGAGCGCGTGCGTCCGGACCTCGTGCTGACGGAAATGTCGGAGCGCTTCGTGTTCCGGGCCTCGAAGGACGATTGGAATTTCGAGCAGTACGTCCGGCAGCGCTACGCCGCCGAACTGGCGGCCGGTCCGGATGACGAGGCTCGCCCGTGAGGCCGCCCCGATCGGCCGGACGATGCGGTCATCGCGCACCCACCTGCTGCTCAAGGTGCGCGCGCAGCAGCGCATATTGCTCGACGACCTTCTCAAGCCTTGCCGCGTCGGCGGGGCGGATCGGCGCCGTTCCGTCGCTCGGGCGGTAGTTCATCACGTAGAACGCGGCCTGCGCCTTCAGCCGCACGGCGACGAAATCGAGATCCGCGGACCAGTCGGCCTCCGCGCGAACCTGCTGCAGGCGTCTGGAGATCGCCAGCCAGTGCAGGTCGAGGGCGATGCCCCCGCCCATCTGCTTGAAGATGTCGAACAGCGAGTCGAGGGTTTCGATCGCGGCGTGCGCGGACATGGGGCCCCTACCGGAACGCGTGCAGCCGAAGCGGAGGCCGCTTCGGTGCGCGACACTGCAGGCCCCTCACGGCGCGGAATCCTGCGAGGCGACGAGATCGGGCCGCGCGTACCAATCGTCGAACAGGGACAGCTGCTTGAATCTCTGACGATAGCCGAGATGGGTCAGCAGGTCGTAGATCTTGTGTCGGTTGTCCGAAAAATTGTGCTCGACGCTGATGAGGGCGACGTCGTGGGCCGAGAAGTCGAAGCTCTGCAGGACGTCGAACTCGCCGCCCTCGACATCGATGCTGAGATAATCGATCCGCCGGGGCGCCCGCGCTTCGGACAGGAGCCGGTTCAGCGAGATGGTGGCGACGGGATATTGCCGCGCCTCCTGGCGGAAATCCGCGTGGAAATCGCCCGCGACCAAGTCATCGATGCCGGACAACTCGCCGATATCGACCTCATTGAACAGAACCTCGATCCCGTCGGTCTTGTAGACGCACTTCTCGCTGATGTAGCAGGCGCGGTTCTTGTATAGGGCCACGTGCCAGGCCCTGGCCGGCTCGGCGAGGACGCCCTGCCAGCCAAAGGCCTTCTCCAGCAGAAGCGTGTTGCTGAGGCTGATGCCGTTGCAGGCGCCGAACTCGACGAAGTAGCCGGCGCGCTTTTCCTTCAGCTCGTAGAGAACCCAGAGATCCTGCAGCAGCTGCGCGTTGGAATAGGGGGCCATTCGTGTGGCGAAGGACAGGAAATCGAGTTCCCCGGTCAGGATGTGCGGCCGGACCTCGAGATTGTCCCGGAGATTGATCACGGCATTGAACACCGTGAGGAGTTCCACATCCATCGTGCGCTGATCCACCTCGTGACGGGCTCGGTTGGGCGGGCGGTTCGATCGCGGCCGTTAGGCGGGCCCGGTGGGCGTCGGCTGTAAGGTCTGCCGGCCCAGGATGCGGTTCGATCCCTCGTACAGAAGAACGTGCTGAACCGCGTCGGGACCTTGATCGGGGATCAGGCGGGCGGCCCTGCGGATCCTGGCCAGGAAGCGCTTCCGACCGAATCCATAGGGGCGCAGGCTCTCGACGACGGCGTCGAGGAGCGTCGCCGCGGCGCTCGACCGGGCCCGGGCCAGGTCGCGCTCGCGCAGGGCCGCGTCGCGCTCGGCCCGGACGAGCGCCAATGCGATCTGCTGCTGCTGGATCAGGCGGATGTATTTCGTGTCGACGGCCTGTGCCGCAGCGCGCGTCGCAGCTTGTCTCGTCATGGGAACGCTCTGACCCCGGGCGGAAACGGTTCGGGCAGCGGCCAGTGTCGATGGCTGAGCAACCCTTACGTCGCACCTCGGCACCTTGGCAACCGAGGGTTGCTTCGGGCCGAACGGGCGTGTTCCGGCAAAGGCGGTACACCCTGTCCGACCGTATGGCGATCGGACAGGGTGCTCAAGAGCCAGGAATGACGGATCCTAGGTTCGGTTACGCCTGCATCTTGCTGACGATGTGCTTGATCAGGAACAGGCCGATGCTCGCGGACGTCAGGCCGAACATGACGACATACAGGTAATCGACTTGAATGTTAGCATAGGGATAATAAGCGGACCGCACCCACTCCGCTAATTGCATAGCCGGATTGAATTTCATCCAATAATAGATCTGCTCAGGCATATAGCTCGGCAAAAACATCACCCCGCTCGAAATGTATAGGATGATGCTAAAGAGAGCGTAGCCGATCAACCATCCGGGAAAAAAGCCAATAATTGCGACGTTGATCGTTCCAACACCTATGCCTAGAATAATTGCTGCCAAGTACCCAGTTACGGCCGTCAGTGGCTGAGCTGGAATAAGATTGACGCCGATAGCCATCAGTACGGAGCTAACGACTAAAAGAGCGAGGAACCCTGTAACAATTTCGACGAGAATTCTTGAGAAAATCAGGTCAAACATTTTTACCTGAGGGTAATAAGTTAATGGTCGATTAATCATCACCGATTTCATCACCTCGCGAGAGATGTACTGAAAAACCAGGACTGGAACCGCGCCGGTGGCGAAGAACAGAGCCCGCTCGTCGCCCAACGGTGCCGGCAACTTTTGGAACGTGTATATCGCGATCAGCACGAAGACGTGCACGCATGGCCAGAGCACGATCACGCCGTAGCCCCAGAGCGAGGCCCCGAATCGCGTGCGGATGTCGCGCAGGATCAGCGCGTACAGGACGTGAAGGTAGGACTCGATCGGGCTCTTCTGCGTCTGAGCCGTCGGGACAGCGAACATCGGCGCGACCTCTGCGTTGCCGCGCCTGACTCCACGACAAAATGGGCCAAAGTAGGTTGGCCCGGTGGGCCGGCCGCGTCATGCCGGGAGGCCGTAATAATCGGCCATCAGGTCGTCATAGACGGCGGCCTCGATGGTGGTGCGCCCGTGACCCGGCGGCGGGAGCGGGATCGCCAGCAGGCGATCGTTGCAGGCGGACGGGTCGTCGGCCAGGGCGACGGGCAGCAGGTGGCTGTCCGGATCGGCGCGCAGCCGGTCGGCCGGGGCGCCGAGGTCGAAGGCCGCCACCGGCAGTCCGGTGCGCAGGGCCAGGGTCAGCGTGGAGGAATAGGTCTCCGGCCAGATCGCCGGCAGCAGGATCAGGTCCGCCGCGACCTGCGTGACCGTGTCGAGGATTTCGTCATCCTCCCAGTGCCGGTCGGTCCGGGCGATCTGAAGGGCCGCCCGCGCCTCGCGATCGAGGGTCGGATCGTCGGCGGCGTAACGACCGGACTGCGTGACGCCGGCGCGTTCGAGCCCGCCTTCCAGCGCCGGGTCGCAGAAGCCCGCGATCGTGAAGCGCACCGGCAGACCGCGCGCGCGCGCATCGGTCGCCAGGGCCTGCAGCACCAGCCCGCCTTCGGGCATGCTGATGCCGCCCAGCACGGCCACGCGCCGGATGCGGCCGGGCCGGTACAGCGCAGTGGAGCGCACCGCCCGCTCCGGCTCGGCGTGCGGCCGCACCGTGATACCCAGATCCCGGTACACCCCCGCGATCCGCCCCGCCGTGTCGGCGGACGGCGCAAACACCCGCGCCGCCCCGCCCAGGAACCGCCCGAACGTGGCCCGCCGCTCCCCCGGATCCGGCTCCTCGAACCCGTCCGCGTCCCGCGCCAGGCAGCCCCGGCACTCGGACACCGCCGCCAGACCGCAATAGCGCCCGTCCGGCTGCACGAGGTGGTTGCGGTGGCACACCGGCGAGTAGTCGTGCAGCGTCCAGGCGTAGGGAAACCGCGAGCCCGCCACCA
>NZ_JBBXMX010000079.1:0-835 GCF_038442355.1 Methylobacterium guangdongense | reverse complement strand
CGATCCCCGCGGTGCGCACCCATCCGGCCGTGACTGGCCCCTACGTGGCGGTCTCGCTCAGCGACACCGGCAGCGGCATCCCGCCGGAGCGCCTGAACCACATCTTCGAGCCGTTCTTCACGACCAAAGAGGTTGGCAAGGGCACCGGCCTCGGCCTGTCGCAGGTGTTCGGGTTCACCAAGCAGTCGGGCGGCGAGGTGACGGTCGAGAGCGAGGTCGGTGAGGGCACGACGTTCACGCTGTACTTACCGCGCGTGTCCGGCGCGTCGCGCAAGCCGGCCGATACCGTGTTGCCCGATATCCTGATCGTGGGACACGACACGCGTGTGCTGGTGGTCGAAGACAACGCGGACGTCGGCAGCTTCTCGGTGCAGGCGCTGATCGAGTTGGGCTACCTGCCGATCCTCGCCGCCAACGCGGGAGAGGCGCTGGCGGAGCTTGCGAAAGACGTCGACGGCTTCGATGTGGTGTTCACCGACGTGGTGATGCCCGGGATGAACGGCGTCGATCTCGCCAAGGAGATACGCCGCCTGCATCCCGGCCTGCCGGTGATCCTGACCTCGGGCTACAGTCACGTGTTGGCGCAGGAGGGGACCCACGGCTTTCCGCTGCTGCACAAGCCGTACTCGGTGGAGCAGCTCTCGCAGACGCTGAACGTCGCAGCCCGAAACCGGCACGGAAAATAGACCCAGCCCTCAGCCAACCGACCTAGCAGGCTGCTGAAGAAGTGTCGCTGTGGCGGCGGGGGAGATGATTTTCGTCGTCGGAACGCGGTGGTTTGACCGGCGATGGCCGGGTGGGCGACGTCGCGCGCCTCCCGGGGGGCGGGTCGGTC
>NZ_JBBXMX010000078.1:0-847 GCF_038442355.1 Methylobacterium guangdongense | reverse complement strand
CTAGGGCGTGTCATCGCTTGAGCCAGTCGAGGGCTGCGGCGAGGGACAGAACGCCCATGAAGCTGGTGGCGGTTTTCTCGTAGCGGGTTGCGATGGCACGCCATTCCTTGAGCCTCGCCCAGAGGCGCTCGACCTGATTGCGGTTGTTGTAGATCCAGTCCGGGCAGGCGACGGGGGTCTCGTGGCGCTGCGGCGGGATCGCGGGGCGCGCACCCATGTTCCAGATGTGCTCGCGGAAGGCGTGACTGGTGTAGCCGCGGTCTCCGACCACCCACTTGGGCACGCCTGGCAGTTGGTCGAGCAATGGAACCGCGTGAGGCAGCTCGTGCGCCTGCCCCGGTGCCAGCCGGAAGGCGATGGCGCGGCCCCGCCCGTCAGCGATCACGCAAGCCTTGGTGCCATAGCCGCCACGCGATCGGCCAACTGCTTCACGAGTGTCTCGCTCGGCCCCAGATCCCCCCTTTTGGCGGCACCGGCCGCCTTCTGGTGCGCGCGTATGTTCGTGCCATCGAGGAACACCATCCCGAGCTGAACCCCGCGCTCCTGCACGAGGCTGAGGAGACGTTCCCAGACGCCAGCACGGGACCATCGGATGAAGATCTGTGCGGCCCGCCACCAAGGACCCAGATCCTCTGGAATGGCCCGCCATTTCGCCCCGTTCTGATGTCGCCAGAGAATGGCCGAGAGCGTGCGTTGCAGGTCCTGCGGTGGCGTCTTGGCCTTCGGACGGCACGCCTCGACCAGCGGCTCCAGCTCAGACCATTGCGCGTCGCTCAGCATCATCCCTCCTGCCTCGAAGACAGGAAACGCAAGCCCCGCCAGTCCGTTCAGGCGACGACAGGCACTA
>NZ_JBBXMX010000077.1:0-849 GCF_038442355.1 Methylobacterium guangdongense | reverse complement strand
GCTCGACGTGGCGACGCTGCGTGAGGCACTGGGAAAAAACTTCTGACGCCCGGCGCACGGAGAACAGCCGTGAGCTGGGCCATCGAGGAGAAGGGCTACTCGCAGCGTCGTGCGTGCGGGCTGATTGGCCTTGAGCCGAAGACGTACCGCTATGCCTCG
Source organism: Methylobacterium guangdongense (assembly GCF_038442355.1). NCBI lineage: Bacteria > Pseudomonadati > Pseudomonadota > Alphaproteobacteria > Hyphomicrobiales > Methylobacteriaceae > Methylobacterium > Methylobacterium guangdongense. The sequence continues at coordinate 690 of NZ_JBBXMX010000077.1, read as the reverse complement.
ACGCGAGGTGACGATGCGGCCGTGCGGGTACGCCTGCGCAGCCTGGCCGGCGAGCGTCGCCGGTTCGGCTACCGACGTCTGCTGATCCTGCTGCAGCGGGAGGGCGTCACGCTGAACCACAAGAAGCTGTTCCGGCTCTACCGGGAGGAGCGGCTGTCGGTGCGCAGGCGCGGTGGGCGCAAACGAGCCCTTGGCACGCGGGCCCCCGCCGCCGTGCCCCAGGAGCCGAACCAGCGCTGGAGCCTCGACTTCGTCTCCGACACGCTCGACGACGGGCGGCGTTTCCGCATCCTCGTCGTGGTCGACGACTGCACGCGGGAGTGCCTGGCGCTGGTAGTCGACACGTCGCTGTCCGGCCATCGCGTCGCACGTGAACTCGACCGGATCATCACCGGCCGCGGCAAGCCGCTGATGATCGTCTCGGACAACGGCACCGAACTGACCTCGGATGCGATCCTTCGCTGGCAGGAAGAGCGTGCGGTCGAGTGGCACTACATCGCCCCCGGCAAGCCGCAGCAGAACGGCTTCGTTGAAAGCTTGAACGGACGCTTGCGCGACGAGTGCCTGAACGAGCATCTGTTCCGGAGCCTGCCGGCGGCCCGGACCATCATCGAGGCGTGGCGGGTCGACTACAACACCTGCCGCCCGCACACGAGCCTCGGCGGGCTCACCCCGAACGCGTTTGCAACC
>NZ_JBBXMX010000076.1:0-867 GCF_038442355.1 Methylobacterium guangdongense | reverse complement strand
TAGAGGCTGTTATGGACCTGGGTCGGGCTGATGCTCAGATGGGCGGGCATGAGCATTGCCCGCAAGCCGTATTCGTCCGACGTTTCCGATGAGGAATGGGCGCTGGTTGCGCCCTACCTGACGCTGCTGCGTGAAGATGCTGGTCAGCGTGAGCATGCGTTGCGCGAGGTCTTCAACGGGCTGCGCTATGTGGTGAGGAGCGGCTGTTCCTGGCGGCTGATGCCCCACGACCTGCCGCCCTGGTTTGCCGTGTATCAGCAGGCCCAGCGCTGGCTGTCGGCCGGTTGTTTCGAGCAACTGGCCGAGGATCTGCGCGCTCTGCTGCGTATGGCTGCGGGCCGCGCGCCTGAGCCAAGCGCGGCCGTGCTCGACAGCCGGACCTTGCGCTCCTCCCCCGAGAGCGGCGAGCGGGCCGGCTACGATGGAGCCAAGCGCAAGAAAGGCTCGAAGCTGCACATGGCGGTGGACACGCTTGGCCACCTCCTGGCGCTGCACGTCACGCCCGCCGATGCCGATGACCGGGCTCAAGTCGGCCAGTTAGCCAAAGCCGTGCAGGCGGCCACCGGCCAGAGCGTCGAAGTCGCTTACGTCGATCAGGGCTACACGGGTGAGAAGCCGGCCGCGGCAGCACGCGAGCACGGCATCGCGTTGGAAGTGGTGAAGCTGCCCGAGGCCAAGCGGGGCTTCGTGCTCCTGCCGCGCCGGTGGGTGGTCGAGCGCTCCTTTGCCTGGGCCACCCGCTTCCGCCGTCTCGTCAAAGACTACGAGCGTTATGCCAGCACCCTGGCAGACCTGCACCTCGTCGCCTTCGTCTGCCTCATGCTCAAACAGGCCGCTCAACTCGCCACAGGTTCATAACAGCCTCTA
>NZ_JBBXMX010000075.1:0-899 GCF_038442355.1 Methylobacterium guangdongense | reverse complement strand
GGTTCATCCGCATTTTCGGTGCTGGCGGGTGGCTCGGGCGTTGATCAGCGTTGTGGCCCGAGGGCAGCACGATGCCGATCTCCAACCCGTCGATGCCGTCGGTCCCGGACGGTGTTCACGTCGATGATCTGACGCTGGACCCGTGCGGGCTGCTGATCACCGCTCACACCACCACGGTCGATGCCACCTGTCCGAGTTGCGGACGACCTTCGACGCGGATGCACAGCACCTATCAGCGAACCCTCAAGGACCTGCCGTGGCAGGACCGGGCTGTGACGTGGCGCCTGAAGGTCCGCCGCTTCCGCTGCAGCCACTGCCCAGGGCGGATCTTCGTCGAACGCGTGCCGGGGCTGGCTGCGCGCAAGGCGCGTCGCAGCGAACGGCTGGCCGAGGCACAGACCGATATCGGCATGGTGCTGGGCGGTGAGCCCGGTGCCCGTCTGTCGCGACGCTTGGCGATGCCGGTCAGCGGCGACACCGTCCTGCGCTTGATTCGTCATCGCGGGATCCATCCGTTTCCACCGCCACGCGTGGTCGGCATCGATGACTGGGCTTGGCGGCGCGGCCGCATCTACGGCACCATCGTCTGCGACCTGGAACGGCGGCGCGTCATCGACCTGCTCCCCGGTCGCTCGTCGGCACCGGTGCGGGATTGGCTCGCTGCCCATCCGAGCGTGACCGTCATCAGCCGCGACCGTTCAGGGCCCTACGCCGAGGCCGCGCGCACGGGTGCACCGACGGCGACGCAGGTCGCCGATCGCTGGCACCTGTTGGTCAATGCTTCCGAGGCGCTGCGCGGCCTCGTCGAGCGGTACCAGTCCGAGATCAGGGACGTGGCGCATCGCCTCGTGCATGCCTCCTCCGATGGCCACGATGCGACGGAGAGCGCGCCAACGTCG
>NZ_JBBXMX010000074.1:0-935 GCF_038442355.1 Methylobacterium guangdongense | reverse complement strand
GGTCACCGGCGCAGTCGGATGGACATGATCTTGTACGGTTGATCGATGAGGCGGTTCCAGGCGTGGCAGCCCTGGTCGACGATGTCGTCGCAGGAGGCGAGGATCCGATCGCCGAGCCGGGTGTCGCGCTGGAACGGCCAGACGTTCTCCACGGAGTTGAGTTCAGGGCACAGGATGGCAGCGTGAGCAGGGTGATGGGTGGCCAGCTCGATGCCGTCGTGAGCGCTGTGCCAGCCTGCGCCGTCGAGCATCAACACGGCCTGTGCGCGGGGCGCGACGGAGCGGCTGATCTCGGCCCGATGCGGGGTCATCGCCGCGCCTTCGCGGCGGGGGAGGACGAGACCGGCATCCTGGCCCCTTTGCGGGCAGATCGCTCCGAAGATGCAGGCATACGCCGTGCGCTGATCCTTGAGCGTCGGGGGCCGTGTCCTGCGGCGTGCCCGGCGCCGCGGCAGGGTGTTCTTCTGGCCGATGCAGGCCTCGTCCTGCCACCACAGTTCGATGACCATGCCGGGCGGCAGGCTTGCGCGGATGGCCGTCACGGTGGCGGGGAGGTTTTTTTGAACCCGGCGAGCGCAGCCGGATCCTGCTCGTGGTGGCGTAGACGGACCGTCAGCTTTCGGAAACCCGTCTGCTTGACCATGCGGCCGAGCGTGCTTTCGTCCAGGCTGACGCCAAAGCGCGGGTGGGCTCAGGCGGCCGGATCCGTCAGCCGCCAGCGCCCGTCGCTGCGCCGCGTCCAGCTTGGGCGGGTTGCCCGGCGCCTTGCGATCGATCAGCCCCGACGGACCGTCTGCGTTGAAGGCCGGCACCCCGTCGCGCATTGTCTGCAGGCTCACCGCGCCAAGCCGCACCGCCTCGGTGCGGCTTGGCGCGGTCATAGCCCCTAGCCGACGCCAGAAGCCGGCGGCCCTGGCCGGCGTCCCGGCTCGCCC
>NZ_JBBXMX010000073.1:0-955 GCF_038442355.1 Methylobacterium guangdongense | reverse complement strand
GGACCTGCGCGGGCGAGGACGCCTGCTGCACGTAGGCCGAGACGTCCTTGAAGACGCTCGTGAGGTCGAATTCCTGCTGGTAGTGGGCGCCGTTGACGTTGCGTGCCTGCTGCCCGCAGATGGCGAGAAGCGGCACGTGGTCGAGGTGGGCGTCGTACATGCCGGTGAGCAGGTGCGTCGCGCCGGGACCGGAGGTCGCCATGCAGACGCCGACCTCGCCGGTGAACTTGGCGTAGGCCGCAGCCATGAAGGCCGCCATCTCTTCGTGCCGGACCTGGATGAACTCGAACGGCAGGTCGTTGCGCTGAAGGGCGCCGAGCAGGCCGTTGATGCCGTCGCCGGGATAGCCGAAGATCTTCTTCACCCCCCATTCGGCCAGGCGTTTCCAGAAAAAGTCGGCGACGGCTTCGGCCATGGCGGGTCCTCGGCGATGGGCATCGGCGCCGCCCGCTACGCGAACGTGGTCGGGGCGGCGTGAAACGGAACCTGCGTACACCGGCACACAGCTTCCTTCGTGCGGTGCCAACTTTGCGTGGGAAGCCAGGTTCCTGGGAGTTTCCGGAGCGTACTGACGATGCCGTGATCTAATCCCATCTACGGAACGGCGAGGTCCAGGGCATAAAGGTGCTGTTTGGACGTGATGAACAGCCGTTGCTGCTCCGGGGAAAAGCAGAGGTTGGAGCATACCTGGGGCGTCGGGATCAGTCCGAGACGATGCCCCTCCGCGGAGAAGACCTGGACTCCTGCCTCCGAGCTCGTCCAGATCCATCCCCGATCGTCCACACGGAAGCCGTCCGGCACGCCGGGCTCGATCTCGGCGAAGACCCGCGGTTCGCCCAGGGTTTGGTCATCCAGGACCGGATAAGCATGGATCGTATGCCCGTCGCCGCCCTCGGTTCGAGAGGTATCGCTGACGTACAGGGTGCGCCCGTCCGGCGAGAAGGCCAGCCCGTTC
>NZ_JBBXMX010000072.1:0-957 GCF_038442355.1 Methylobacterium guangdongense | reverse complement strand
GGACCTGCGCGGGCGAGGACGCCTGCTGCACGTAGGCCGAGACGTCCTTGAAGACGCTCGTGAGGTCGAATTCCTGCTGGTAGTGGGCGCCGTTGACGTTGCGTGCCTGCTGCCCGCAGATGGCGAGCAGCGGCACGTGGTCGAGGTGGGCGTCGTACATGCCGGTGAGCAGGTGCGTCGCGCCGGGACCAGAGGTCGCCATGCAGACGCCGACCTCGCCGGTGAACTTGGCGTAGGCCGCAGCCATGAAGGCCGCCATCTCTTCGTGCCGGACCTGGATGAACTCGAACGGCAGGTCGTTGCGTTGGAGTGCGCCGAGCAGGCCGTTGATGCCGTCGCCGGGATAGCCGAAGATCTTCTTCACCCCCCACTCGGCCAGGCGTTTCCAGAAAAAATCGGCGACGGCTTCGGCCATGGCGGGTCCTCGGGAATGGGTTTTAATGCCGCCCACATGGCGAACGTCGTCGGGGGCAGCATGGGACGGAGCCTGCGTGTACCAGCAAACGGCTTCCTTCGTCCGACGCCAACTTCGCGTGGGAAGCCAGGTTCCTGGGAGTTTCCGAAGCGTTCTGACGATGCCGTGATCCCATCCCGATCTACCGGGCGGCGAGGTCCAGGGCGTAGAGGTGCTGTTTGGACGTGATGAACAGCCGTTGCTGCTTCGGGGAGAAGCAGAGGTTGGAGCACACCTGGGGCGTTGGGATCAGTCCGAGCCGGTGTCCCTCCGCGGAGAGGACCTGGACCCCTGCCTCCGAGCTCGTCCAGATCCAGCCGCGATGGTCCACGCGGAAGCCGTCTGGGATGCCGGGCTCGATCTCGGCGAAGACCCTCGGTTCGCCCAGGGTTTGGTCATCCAGGACCGGATAAGCATGGATCGTATGCCCGTCGCCGCCCTCGGTTCGAGAGGTATCGCTGACGTACAGGGTGCGCCCGTCCGGCGAGAAGGCCAGCCCGTTC
>NZ_JBBXMX010000071.1:0-980 GCF_038442355.1 Methylobacterium guangdongense | reverse complement strand
ATGGGCAAGGAAAAGTTCTCCCGCACCAAGCCGCACTGCAACATCGGGACGATCGGCCACGTTGATCACGGCAAGACGTCGCTGACGGCGGCGATCACGAAGGTGCTGGCGGAGTCGGGCGGCGCGACGTTCACGGCCTACGACCAGATCGACAAGGCGCCGGAGGAGAAGGCGCGCGGGATCACGATCTCGACGGCGCACGTGGAGTACGAGACGACGAACCGGCACTACGCGCACGTCGACTGCCCCGGCCACGCCGACTACGTGAAGAACATGATCACGGGCGCGGCGCAGATGGACGGCGCGATCCTGGTGGTGTCGGCGGCCGACGGCCCGATGCCGCAGACCCGCGAGCACATCCTGCTGGCGCGTCAGGTCGGCGTTCCGGCGCTGGTGGTGTTCCTCAACAAGGTCGACATGGTCGACGACGAGGAGCTCCTGGAGCTGGTCGAGCTGGAGGTGCGCGAGCTCCTGTCGAAGTACGACTTCCCGGGTGACGACATCCCGATCACCAAGGGTTCGGCGCTGATGGCGCTGGAGGACAAGGAGCCGAAGATCGGCAAGGAAGCCGTCCTGGCGCTGATGGCGACGGTGGACAGCTACATCCCGCAGCCGGAGCGCCCGATCGACCTGCCGTTCCTGATGCCGATCGAGGACGTGTTCTCGATCTCGGGCCGCGGCACGGTGGTGACGGGCCGGGTCGAGCGCGGGATCGTGAAGGTGGGCGAGGAAGTCGAGATCGTCGGCATCCGGGCGACCACCAAGACGACGGTGACGGGCGTGGAGATGTTCCGCAAGCTGCTCGACCAGGGCCAGGCGGGCGACAACGTCGGCGTCCTGCTGCGCGGCACGAAGCGCGAGGACGTGGAGCGGGGCCAGGTGGTGTGCAAGCCGGGTTCGGTGAAGCCGCACTCGAAGTTCAAGGCCGAGGCCTACATCCTGACGAAGGAGGAGGGCGGGCGCCACACGCCGTTCTTCAC
>NZ_JBBXMX010000070.1:0-990 GCF_038442355.1 Methylobacterium guangdongense | reverse complement strand
CGCCAGCGGCTGGTCCGGCGTGCCCGCCGCCCCGCGCAGCTGCAGCGCCGAGCGGTTCGGGCCGAGCCCCGGATCGCCCGCGCTGAACGCAGCCGCCCCGCCGCCCTGGCCGCGCAGGTGCCGGTCGATCGCGTCGCCCACCAGCCGGCGCGCGGCGAGATCCGCCAGCACGGCGTCGCCGTAGGCCTGCCCCGACAGGCTCGCCAGTCCCCCCGGCAGCGTGGCCGCCCCGGCCGCGTAGAGCGCGTCGAACACCCGCGCCCGCTCCGCGTCGGGCCGCGTGCCCGCGGCCGGGCGGGCGATGTCGAGGGCCGCGCCCACGGCCTGCGCGTTGCCGGACTGGGCGAGGCCGAGCCCGGCGAGGTCGCCGTAGGCGGCCGGCGTGACCACGAGGTCGAGGCCGGTGGGCCGGTAGAGCGCGTCGAAGCGCATGCCGGCCGCGAGCCCGGCGCCCGGCTGGGCGAGCCCGGTGAACGCGCCACTCAGCCCGGCCTGGGCTACCAGCACGCCGAAGCGCTGGCCGAGCGCCGGGGTGAAGCTGTTGCTGGCGTTGCCCGTGATGCCGCGCAGCACCGGCACCAGGGTGCCGTTGGCCGCCACCGCGCCGCCGGACCCGAGCGCCAGCAGGCGGGCGTAGCTGCCCGCGCCGGTGCCGGTGCCGGTCCCGTCGATGTCGAGGCCGAGCCGGCTGCCGGACGCGAAGGCGACCGGGCCGAGCACGGTGAGCGTGCCGGGGGAGTTGCCCGGCCGCAGGGCGCCCGCCACCGTGACCGGGGCCGCGACCGTGCCGATGCCGCGCAGCGTCCCGGCCGAGGCCACCGTCACGGGGGAGGTCCAGACCCCGTCGAGGGAGAGGGTGCCGGCCTGGATCGTGGTCGGGCCGGAGAAGCGGCCGGTGCCGGTGAGCTTGAGGGTGCCCGGTCCGGCCTTGGTCAGGCTGGTCGGGCTGGTGCTCTGCAGGATGGCGCCGGCATAGGCGGTGCTGGCCGA
>NZ_JBBXMX010000006.1:0-304855 GCF_038442355.1 Methylobacterium guangdongense | reverse complement strand
CAAGCGGAGCATGTACGGCCGCGCGAAGTTCGATCTTCTGCGCCAGCGGGTCCTCCATGCCGCCTGAGGTCAACCCGTAGAGCTTGGCCGTGCGGAGGCTCGCAAGCACCGAAAGTGCGGATGAACCCGCAGGTGCGACTTTGCCCTGTTCGTTGCGCTGGATATCGTTTTCACACGCGCGGTGTTTCTCACGGCAGCGTTCCGAGATGCTGAAGACGCCATCTGACGGCATGACGGGCACCTCCTGCATTCGATCTCATGGGGTCAGGACGTCCATGGATAGCATGTCCGACCGATGAGGCCATGCGAGCGGACCGCTGCCGGCAAGCGAGTAGGTACGCGCATAGGGTGTCGGACCAAACGAGTGCGGCGACCTCGATCTCGCGGCTCCAGCAACCCTTGTACCTGAGTGACCTCGCCAGAAACTGACTTCGACTCAGGTTTCATCCCAAGTGTCAGTTGTGCCTGACCGGCTATCTGGGGATGTAGCCCGGCCCCAATACGATCCTGCGCCTCGTGCATCGCCTGCCGCTGCCGAAGCGCGGATCCACCGCGAGTTGTGGGCATCGACGATTGGGCCATCCGCAAGGGACGAAGATACGGCACACTCATTGTCGGTCTCGAACGCAGACGCCCGATCGACCTGCTGTTCGCTTATTTACGGGTCACCGTCGCCGATTGGCTGCGACGCCATTCCGGTATCGAGATTGTCGCGCGCGACCGCTCGACCGAGTACGCCGGAGCAGCCACTGCGGGCGCGCCAGCTGCACATCAGATCGCCGACTGGTGGCATTTACTCCTCAATGTGCCCCAGACGCTCGAACGCTGGCTCGCCCACGTCCATGGCCGGCTGCGACAGCTGCCCGCTCTGTCCAGCGACGATGGCCTGCGGGAACGCCATGGCGCTTCGACACGAGATCCGCGATCAGGGCTTGGCCGGAACGCATCGGCCGGTGCACCAGAACATCGCTGGCCGACGCACGGAGCCGGCACCGCGAAGGGATCGGCTTATTGCTCCGTGATTGAGAAGCTGGCCCGTGCGCTCATGACAAGCTTGCCGGTCTCATCATAGGCTTGAGCGGTAAACTCGTTCACCTGCGTCCATTCGCCCTCGTCTTTCAGGATCGCAGTCAATGTCCTGCGGATGAGGTCACGAAGTTCGGCGCGCGTTGATACGATGACGCCCTCATCGTCCATGACTTTGACGTGATCAGACGTGGAGATGAAATAGCGTGGCATATGGCTTTCCGCAAACGACAGGCGGGAGCGCCCAGGTCTCGCAAGCGCGGAGTGCCGGATGATTGAACCGCGATAATTCCATCCTATGACGCATTTTGACCTCCCGATCAACGGGAGTTGCAGATCTCCGGAGCCGCAACTTCGGATTGCTGACCCTTTGTATACGCAAGAGATGTAATCGCGGAGAGTCGTTGACAAACCGGCTGAATTTTTCCCCACCACAGAGGATCGGCGCCGACTTTAGATTGAGATCCGAGATCAGATACTCTTCGTTCTCATGCTGACCGCGTTCACGCCGCGCGTCCGCCGATGCGGTTCACCGCGGCAGGAAATCCGGCAGGTGATGATCCCCATGTCGGCCACCCCCACGCTCATCGCGATCGGGGCGGCCATACACCTCTGCCCGTTCGCGTATACGCCCGTCTCTGCGGATTTCGCCGGCCGGGATCGGGCCTTCATCGGCGGCATCGGCACGGGCGCACACCGCGCGCCGGTGGCACGCCAGTTCCTCGCTACAACCTGACACCGTGCGGCAGTCCCTGCCGACCCCATCGAGGTCCGCCTGTCGTCGGATCCGGCGTCAGACCGCGCTCTGCCTACCCGGCGCGACGCGCGCTCCAGCTGCCGCTGCATTCGACCAGACCGCCCGACGTGCGCCAGGTCCCGTTGCCGCTGCCCTTGGGGTCGAGGCTGCCGGAGATCGGGACCTTGTTCGAACCGCTGACGATCGTTGCCTGCACGGAGCCGCTCGGGGAAACGCCGCCGTCGATGTCGACCTCCTGCCCGGGGATCGAGGCGTCGCTGTCTTTGATCTGCACGTAATAGCGCGTGTTGGCCGAGCAGGGACCCTGAGCCGTCGTGGCGACGATGGTCCATGCGCCGTCATACCGGTTCGGAACGCGCACCTTCCGCGTTGCGGCCCCGGTCGGACAGATAGCAGCCGCCATGAGGGCGGCAGCAGGGATCAAGGTGGCCATACGCGTCATAGTCTGCTCCGACGGTCGCGCTGTCGGGACTGACTTCGCACCCTGAGAACAAGTGAAGCCTCCAAAGGGTTTCCAGTCCCTGCAGTCTCCACTGACCGACCGTCTCTTTGCCGCGCAGGCAGGGTCCAGCGCCCCGTCTCCGATCCGCGCGTAAAACGGCGCCGCCGCGTCCCGATCGCGGGCACGGGCGGGGCAAGCTCAGCTCTTGTTCCTGCACAGCAGGCCGATGACCACCAGGATCAAGTTCGGCGCGAAGGGGCGGCAAATCCCGTCGCGTTCGGGATCGAGCCGCCTTTGGACAGTCCGTCGCCAACCTCCGCGTTTCCGGATGGGTCGCCGACCAATGCCACCGCATCGTCCGAGCAGGCAGGTGCCGCGTCCGCATAGTCGTCAAGGCTGAAGCGGTACTCTGCGCCTCCGTTCCAGCGCGTTCTCATGAGTACAGTCATACGGCATCAGCCTTTGACCTGCGGCTCGTCACCAAATCCCATCCTATGATGGGGATTTTTGTCTTAATTTCAACGTAAGGATCGTCGACTGCCTTTCGCCGTTGTGATTCAATGCAAGATGCGCTGATCCGCAAGCTTGAGAGTTTCGAAGACCTCACCGACGCGGACCGTTCGGCCCTGCGCGCGTTCGCCCCGCGGGTGCGGCAGGTGGGCGCGCGGACGGACCTGATCCAGGAAGGCGACGTCCCCAGCCACGTGCATCTCATCCTCGACGGCTTCGCCTGCCGCTACAAGGTCCTGCCGGACGGCCAGCGCCAGATCATGGCCTTCTTCGTGCCCGGCGACTTCTGCGACCTCAACGTGTTCATCCTCGACCAGATGGATCACTCCATCGGCACGATCTCGCCTTGCAAAACGGTCGAGATCCCCCGGCACGCCATCGAGGAGATCACGGCGCACCACCCGCAGGTGACGCGGGCCCTGATGTGGTGCGCCCTCGTGGACGAGGCCGTGCTGCGCGAGTGGCTGGTCAATATCGGCAGCCGGCAGGCCGACCAGCGGATTGCGCACCTGTTCTGCGAGCTGTTACTGCGCCTGGAGGCGGTGGGGCGTGTCACCGACAACAGCTACGCGTTCCCGTTCACCCAGACCGATGTCGCCGACACGATGGGCCTGTCGGACGTGCAGATCAGCCGCACGCTGCGGGAATTGCGCGGGCTCAACCTCATCACGCTGAAGCACCGGATCCTGACGATCCTGGACGTTGAACGACTCAAAGCGTACTGTGGGTTCAATCCCAATTACCTCCACCTCAGGAACGCGCGTTGGAGTAGCCGCCGGCAGGTGCCGTGGCTGAGTAGCGTCCAGGGCGGGTAAGTTGACGGGCCAGGACAACGTCGAGCCCCTGGTCGTCCTTCAGCCTATCTCGGTCGACACGCGCAGCCCGGACCAATCCGGCATGCTGGTGCTGATCAATGGGCTGCTCGTAGCGGTTCTGGTCCGCCTCGACGCGCCGTGGCACGAGCGGCCCGGGGCCTGGCACATGGAGGCCGGGTTCGGGCGGCTGGCGGGTGTGCGCGCCCCCGTGTTCGACACCCTGGAAGACGCGCTGCGTTGGATCCGGTGCCGCCTGCGCGGATCGCCGGGCAAGATCTGACACGTCCGGGCCTGTTCATCGCCGCGCGGAACCAGCCCGGGCTCACCGAAGCGTGGCGAGGCCGGGAGCCCGGCCCGCGATGTGTTGCGTGCCTCCCATCGGAGGCCCTTCGCCTGGCGGAATACCGGCTCGGCGCAGCCAGGGTTCGCGTCCGCCGCAGGCTTCCGACCGCGCGTGCCGGGTCACCGACGCCGGCAGATCAGACGCGACGGCGTCGCCCAGCCAGGACGCGATCGTGCGAAAAAGATACAACATTTGATAGATTTCGCAATCACTCAACTTAGACAACATAGATAAGTCGGCCCGGAACGACGCGATGATTTAATGTTTATCCTCGGAACATTCGACGAGGCGACACCATTGTTCAGTCGCATCCCGGCGCCGGCCCGGATGACGACCGGGATGCTGCATCGGGCCCCGGGCAACGCGGTGCTGCCCAGCGCTCAAGCCTGTGACCTGATCGAGCCAATCATCGGCACGATCGGCGCAACCATCCCGGCGGAGCCGCGCACGCAGTCAGGCGGCCAGCTTCGCACCGTGTCGAGACCGAGCCTCCATCGGCGCCGCCCCGGCGCCGGAATCCTGACACACGCCCCGAACCGGAGCCGCCCATGTCCATCCTCGCCTGGATCGTCCTCGGCCTGATCGCCGGCTTCATCGCGAGCCGGATCGTCAACAACACCGGCCAGGGCGTGCTCGTCGATGTCCTGCTCGGCGTGGTCGGCGCCGTGGTCGGCGGCTTCCTGTTCGAGCAGTTCGGCCAACCCGGCGTCTCGGGCCTCAACCTCTACAGCCTGCTCGTCGCGGTCGTCGGGGCCGTCGTCGTGCTGTGGCTCTACCACGCCCTCGCGGGCCGCGGTCGGACCGTCTGATCCGCTCCGGCCGCCCCGTTCCCTCCCAGCCCGCAAGTCCCGGAGAACCACCATGGCTACCGTCACCGAAACCAACCTCGCCGCGACAGGCCGACCCATCCCGGACCGGACCGGGCTCGACCGCGACCTGTCGCAGGGCAGCACGGTCACGCCGGCCGAGGACATGCGCACGATGATGCTGCACTCGGTCTCCTGGGGCGCGGTCCTCGCCGGCGCCACGGTGGGGCTGATCTCCCAGGTCATCCTCAATATGCTCGGCCTCGGGATCGGCCTGTCGACGGTGGATCCCCTGGGCGACGGTACCCCGGCGGCGAGCTCGATCGGCATCGGCGCAGGTCTCTGGTTCGTCGTCTCCGGCGTGCTCGCCGCCGTGGCGGGCGGCGCCCTGGCCGGTCGCCTCTCGGGCAAGCCCTCGCCCATGACTGCCGGCTACCACGGCCTCCTCGCCTGGGCGGTCTCGACCCTCGTGGTCCTGTATATGCTGTCGTCGGCGGCGAGCGGCCTCGTGGGGGGTGCGCTCGGCACGGCCTCGTCGGCCATCGGCGGGATCGGCAACGCCGCGGGCGGGTCCGTCTCCACCCTGGCCCAGGCGGCCGCCCCCTCGTTAACCAAGATCACCGACCCGTTCTCGGGGATCGAGGCCAACGTCCGAAGCAATACAGGCTCCGATCCGGCGGCCCTGAAGGACGCGGCCGTGACCGCCATGCGCGCCGCCGTCTCGGGTGACGGCGCTCAGCAGGCCGCCGCGCAGGAGAAGGCGGCCGTCGCCCTCGCCAAGGCGCAGAACATCCCGGTCGAGCAGGCCCGGACGCAGGTCAACCAGTACACGCAGCAGTTCAAGGAGACCCTCGCCTCGGCCAAGGAGCAGTCGAAGCAGGTTGCCGACGCCGCGGCGCGGCGCGTGTCCCAGGGCGCGCTGTTCGGGGCGCTCGCCCTGATCTTCGGGGCGCTCGCCGCCTTCTTCGCCGGCCGGAGTTCCGCCGTCGATCCGACGGTCACCCGATCCCCGATGCTGACGCCCCGTCACGCCTGAGCCCGCCCGGGTCGGGGCAAGGCATGTCTCGACCCTCGACCGGGACCGATCCAGCACTGGGACGATTCAGGACTTGGACGATCCAGAACCTGGACGATCCAAGACCAGCTTACGGCCGTCCGGGCCCCGGTCCGGACGGTTCCTGCGGTCGCCTCCGCGCGCAACCGCATCCCCTACCCCCCAACCGAGGTATCCCCCATGAAGACCGTCTCCACCCTGACCTGCGCGATCACCGCGCTGTTCCTCTCGGCCGGCCTCGCCGCGGCCGCCCCGTGCACGACCGGGACCACCACCGACAGCACCGGACGCCAAGCTGGGGACATCTCCTCGAACGTCGACGGCGGCTCGACCGCGAATGTGACGCCCGGCGGCAAGTCCGAATCCCCCGGCACCGTCGGGGCGATGAACAACGTCGGCGCGAACGCGAAGCCCTCGGCCGACCAGGCGAAGGCACCGGAGGGCAAGGTGACCAAGCCCGGCGACGCGGATTGCTGAGGGACCGGATCACGGCGCTCCGTTCGCACCCATGGGATGCCCAGCGCGGATTGGGCATTCCGACGCCGCCGAGGCCGCCGGCCGGACCCGCTGCGGGTCGTCCGGGGCCGGGCTCCGGAAACGAGGACGATGGGATCGCCGGGGTCACGGGACGCCGTCATGGCCCGTGACCCGACAGGATCGCACGCCGCGCCGCCGGGATTTCGCCCTTCGTCACCGGCGCGCCGCGACACGCCGGCGGGCCCGGGCGGCGATGCGTGCATCACCGGATCAGTTGCCTGCGCACCCAGCGCGTCGCGTGATCGAGGGTCGGGAAGGCATCCACCCGCATGCCCTGGAGCCGCCCGAACCCGGCCTCCAGGAACCAATGGCCCGGATGCTCGTGCTCGGGCGCGTCGAGGCGCACCAGCACGGCCACGAGCAGGCCGTTGACGAGCAACAGGACACCGTCGCGGTCGGGGCTGCCTGTGTCGACCGCGATTGGCTGACGCCGCAGCACGAGCAGCGTCTCGACGTTGCCGCGCCCGGGCATCGGCTAGCTCTCCTGGGCTGTACCGGGCCAGCTCACATCGTGCCGCTTGCCCCAGCGCGTGTTGCGCAGGTGCAGATAGTTCGGCGTGAAATCGCAAAACGCCTTGAGCCGGTCGACGTCGAGGATGGTCAGCACCCGCCGCTTCAGGTGGATCAGGCCCTGCGCGCGCAGATCCCGCAGCGTCCGGTTCACGTGCACGTCGGACAGGCCCATCGACTCGGCGATCTGCGTCTGCGTCAGCGGGAAGGCGTAGCCGTTGTCGGTGACGCGCCCCACGGCCTCCAGGCGCATGAGAAGCTCGCAGAGCAGGTGGGCGATGCGCTGGGGCGGGAGCCGGCCGCCGATGTTGACGAGCCACTCCCGCAGGACGGCGCCGTCGACCAGCGAGCACCACCAGAAGGCGCGTGCGATGTCGGCGTGGTCGCTGGTGATCTCATCGATGGCTTGGCGCGGGATGTCCACGACCTGGCAGGTCGAGATCGTGCCGATGGCGTGGTCCATCTCGTCGAGGATGAACACGTTCAGGTCGCAGAAGTCGCCCGGCACGAGCAGCGCCATGATCTGGCGCTGGCCGTCCGGGAGGACCTTGTAGCGGCACGCGAAGCCGTCGAGGATGAGGAGCACGTTCTCGGGCTTGTCGCCTTCCCGGATCAGATCCTGGCGCGCACCCACCTGCCGGGCCTTCAGCGCAAGGCGATTCAGGGCCCAGCGGGCCGGGTCGGACAACGGCTCGAAGCTCTCCAGCTTCCGCATCAGCGCCTGCTGCATCGAACCGCTCTCACATAAGCAGACGGCGCGACCGTCCGGGCGCGGCCCGTCGCAGGAACGTGGCGCCCGGTATGACCGATGCCGGGCGACCCTCGGCGGGTGGCGGTCCCGGACGTCGGCGTCCCGCCCGGCACTCGCCGGCCCGCGTAAAAAGCAGCCCCGCGGCCCGGACTGGACGGCGGGGCCTCAGTTGGTCTCGGGTCGGAGGAAGCCGTGCGGGCGATGGGGAAGCGAGGAACGCGCGCAGGGCTCGCTGCGCGCACGTCACCGCGGCAGCAGTCAGCGGCTTATGCCAGGAATTGTAGAATTCAAATCGGTCAAAAAGCAAGATTGCAGAGAATTTAGTTGTTATAGCACATTAAATGACGAGCAGATCTTATAACGTGTTAGGTTCCGCCGAGCCTGCCCGTCGTTCGCGACCCGGACCAGAGGCCGACAACCTCGCGTCCATCGAGCGTCTCGGTGAACGCGTGCACCGACAGACGGGCGAACCGGATCCGGGCGTCCTCACCGCCACAGGACGCTGAAGGGTCCTTCGAAGTCCCCGACCAGGGTCCGGTTGCAGAAGCGATGCAGGACGGGCCCATCCGTAGTGCCCTCGCGCATCTCGATCGACTCGGTGTTCTGGTCGTACGAGAAGGTCAGATGACGGCTGCCGAGGGTGGTCGACAGGATGGCCTTGGCGCCCGCCGGGTCCTGCATCAGCGCGGTCGATCCCGGCACGGCGCGCCACAGGATCCCGCCGAGCAATGCCAGGGTGACGGCCTTCATCTGCAGGTCCTCCCCTTCGGATCGCGCGATGACGCTCACCGCGTATCGCCGCACGGCGTCGAGGTCGGTCTTCTCGGACCGGACGGGAGCGAACAGGGCCATCGGCTTATTCCCCCCGCGTCGCGATGTCGGTTGCGCCGGTCGAGGTGGCGGAATAGCCGCCCCAACCCTCCGTGGAGACGGGCGACGTGCCGCCCCACCCCTCGGCGCTCCACGTCGCGAGGCGCAGCGTCGGATCGACCGAGCCGTGATCGTTCAGGATGCCCAGGACGCGATCCCGCTGGGCGTCCGCGACCACGAGCTTCAGCAACGCCGCTCCCTGCCTCAGCGCGGCGCAGCAGGCGTCCAGTGCCTCCGGGGCCACGCCGATCGTCCCGAGCCGGTCCCGGAGGGGGTCGTCCGGAGGCGATGCGCCCGCCCCGGCATTGCCGTCCTCCGGATCGGAGGGGGCGACGACGAGCCGGATCGCCCGTTCGGGGATGCCGGCCGCGACCAGCGTGGCTGTCGCCGCCTGCGCCTTGGCGGGGCTCTGATACAGCGCGAGCACGCCGAGCCGCGCCCGCGGACCGTCGCTCGCGAGCATGGGCTCTGCCGGCCGCTCGGCCGCATCGCCCTCGGATGCGATCTCCGTCCGCGCCGCAGCGATGAACGCGGCCCGCTGGTCCGCGTCCAGCGTGAAACCGGCGCTCATCGTAGCCCCCTTCATCGGAGACGGATCCGACCACATCCGGTCGCCCGGCCCCTTGTCACAGAAGTTCTGACGCGCGCGTTCGAGCACCGCGGCCTCGACCGGATCGTCGTTCGTCATCTCGGGCGCGTTCATGGGTTGGCGCTCCGGACTGCGGGCTGCGGAAATGCCGGATTACCGCCGGGTACGCCGCTGCTGTTGGTCGACGACGCGGCGTCCGACCTGCCTGTCTCGGAGCCGGTGATCTGCTTGCGCGACGCCGCTTGGCTCTGGCTGGCATAGTCGGGCGGCGCGCTCGCACCCTGCCAGATCATCAGACCGGCGAGGGACGCCAGCATCAGGCCGACGCTGACGATCAGGACGTACAGGGCAGGGCGTCCGCGCTTGCCCTGGCGGCCGTCCTGGCCGGAAATATGGTCTGACACACTTGAACCTCGCTGACTCGAACATGTCGAGCTGGATTAATAACGCGGCGCCGGCAGCTGAAGTTCTGGAAGTGTGACGTTATGGATCCGCCCACATCAGCAATCGTGGCAAAATATGTCAAAAGATCATGATCGGATCTTTGCTCGATGCATACTGAGAGGTGAGCGCGATCGGACGCCCGAACTCAAGAGCGAACCGGCGCAGGCGGTTACCTTGATGATGACATCGCGCCCCTCCTCGATCTTCGGGCCGGGGACGGTCGCAGAGGAGATCGTGCTGCGGCCCTGCGAGGCAAATGCCTTCCCTCCAAATATTTCCTCCGCCCAACAGCGGCGCTCTCAAATCAACCCCTGCTTCATGTCGAATGATCTGGACAATCCCACGCCTTAGTCCGGCAAATTACGGTGCCGATCATTTATTCATTAAACCGGGATCGATCGCACGGCCCCGGTGTTTGCTTATTGCACCGCACCATCTCGCCGCGATCCATGCGCCCTCACGCGGGGTGCACCGCGGGGTCGCGAGACGTGCGCCGTCCACCCGGATTCGATGTCGCGCCGCGACACGGGTCGCGACGCCCCCGATCGATCCCGCCGATCGCGGCGCCCCTCCTCTCGCCCTCGAGGTTCACAGCATGACGCGACGCACCGACTCCCGCACATGGCTCGTTCCCGCGCTGCTCGGATCGGCCGCGGCCCTGGGCGCGTCCGCGCTCTACGCGGCGGCGATGACCCGCCGGGCGGAACGGGAGACGCCGCCCATTGGGGCGTTCATGACCGTCGACGGTGTCCGGCTCCACTACCTGGAGCGCGGGCAGGGCGATCCATTGGTGCTCATCCACGGCAACGGCACCCTGATCCAGGATTTCCTGGTCAGCGGCCTCGTCGACGACCTCGCCAAGCGCCACCGGGTCATCGTGTTCGATCGCCCCGGCTACGGCTACAGCGACCGGCCACGCGGATTCTGGACGCCCCGCGCCCACGCCACGCTCTTCCACAAGGCGCTTCAGCAGCTCGGCGTCACGCAGGCCGTGGTCCTCGGCCATTCCTGGGGCACGCTGGTCGCGGTCGCCCTCGCGCTCCAGGCGCCGCGGCTCGTGCGCGGTCTCGTGCTGGCCTCCGGCTACTACTATCCGACGCTCCGCGCCGACGTGATCCTGGCGTCGCCGGTGGCGATCCCCGGCATCGGCGACCTGATGCGCCACACGGTCTCGCCGATCGCCGGGCGCCTCATGCTGCCGGCCATGATCAAGGGCCTGTTCGCCCCGGTCGCCATCCCCGCGCGCTTCGCACGCCGCTTTCCGAAGGCCATGATGCTGCGCCCGCTCCAGCTGCGCGCCTCGGCGGAAGATGCCGCGCTGATGACGCCGGCCGCCGCGGAACTCCAGGCGCATTACCGGGACCTGACCCTGCCGGTGGTCATCATCACCGGCGGGGACGACCAGATCGCCGATGTCGACCGCCAGTCGCGGCGGCTCCACCACGATGTGACCGGCAGCGAGCTCGTGATCGTGCCCGGCATTGGCCACATGATCCACCATCTCGCCCCTGAGCGGGTCGCCGCCGCCGTGGCGCGCGCGATGGAACGGCTCCGTCCGGCGGCCTGAGGGAGGTGGCGGCCATGCGGATCGAGACCTGCTTCCTGTTCGACCTCGACGGCACGCTCGTCGACAGCGTCTATCAGCACGTCCTCGCGTGGAATCAGGCGCTCGACGCGGAGGGAATCTCCCTCTCGGTCTGGCGCATCCACCGGAAGATCGGCATGAGCGGCGGCCTGTTCACCAACCAGCTCCTGCGGGAGACGGGGCGGACGATCAGCGACGCGCATGTCGCCCGGCTGGGCCGGCTGCACGCGGAAGCCTACGGGCGGCTCTCGGAGCAGATCCGCCCGCTCCCCGGGGCGAAGGCGCTGCTCGATACCCTGTCGGCGGCCGGGATCCCGTGGGCGATCGCCACGAGCGGCCGGATGGAGACGGCGCGGGTCAATCTCGACGCCCTCGGCGTCGATCCGGACCGGGTGCCGGTCGTGACGCGCGACATGGTGAAGTACGCCAAGCCCGACCCGGACCTGTTCCTGGCGGCCGCCGAACGCCTGGGCAAGCCGATCGAGACTGCGGTGATCGTCGGCGATTCGATCTGGGACATGCTGGCGGCGCGCCGGTGCCGGGGGTTGGGCGTCGGCCTCCTCTCGGGGGGCTACGGCACCGAGGAACTGGAGCGGTCCGGGGCCGTGCGGGTCTACGAGGATCCGGCGGATCTCCTGGAGCATCTCGATGAGGTCGGCGGACGCCGCTGAGCCCCGTGCCGGTCAGACGGCCCGGCGCGTCCGCCGGGACGCCCGGACGAGGCGAAGCACGGCGAGCGCGCCCACGCCCGCGACGCCCGCCAGGATCAGCGACGGCCGGAGGCCGCTGCGGGCCGCGGCGCGATCCAGGGCGACTTCGAGGCCGCCGGCCATGTTCGCCGCCAGCGGCACGGCGCGCGTGTCGAAGAACAACTTGGCCGCGGAGGGCCCTGCGCCCTTCCGGAGCATGTAATCTCGCGTCACCATCAACTTGATCTCCGTTAAGAAATAAATCTTTCGAACAAATCCATCGATCTGATATTTTAAGTATAACACCGTTCCAGCGTTCGCGTTTCCCGAAATTTTCAGGCCAGGAGTTCTGCCCTTGGACAAGCCCGTATTCAGACCCTACCGCCTTCCGTCCGGCGGCTGGGGCTCGGCGCGCTCGGTCGGCAACATCCTGCGACAGGAAGGCGTGCTGGCGAGCGGGCCGATCGCCCTGACGCGCCACAACAAGGTCGACGGCTACCAGTGCAACAGCTGCGCCTGGGTGAAGCCCGCGAGCCCGCTGCCGTTCGAGTTCTGCGAGAACGGCGTGAAGGCCATGGCCTGGGAACTGACCGCCCATCGCTGCACGCCGGATTTCTTCGCCCGGCACACCGTCACCGAGTTGCTCGACTGGGACGAGTACGAGCTCGAACAGACCGGCCGCCTGACCCACCCGCTGCGCTACGATGCCGAGACCGACAGGTACGAGCCGGTCTCC
The DNA here is from genome assembly GCF_038442355.1 of Methylobacterium guangdongense. Lineage (NCBI taxonomy): Bacteria > Pseudomonadati > Pseudomonadota > Alphaproteobacteria > Hyphomicrobiales > Methylobacteriaceae > Methylobacterium > Methylobacterium guangdongense. The sequence goes on along the minus strand of NZ_JBBXMX010000006.1, from coordinate 292,391 downwards.
TGGGGCCATGCCCTCGACGAGATCGCCCGCGAGCTCCTGGCCGTGGAGGACCGGCTGAAGGGAACGGTGTTCTACAGTTCCGGTCGCCTGTCGAACGAGGGCAGCTACCTCTACCAGCTCTTCGCCCGGCTCTACGGCAACAACAACCTGCCCGACTCGTCAAACATGTGCCACGAGACCACCTCGGTGGCGCTGCCGGTCAGCATCGGCCAGGGCATCGGCACGGTCTCGCTCGACGATTTCGCCAAGTCCGACTGCATCCTGTTCTTCGGCCAGAACCCGGGGAGCAACTCGCCGCGCATGCTCCACCCGCTCCAGGAGGCGAGCCGGCGCGGCGTCCCGATCATCACCTACAACCCCCTGCGGGAGCGCGGGCTGGAGCGGTTTCTGAACCCGCAATCGCCCGCCGAGATGCTGAGCCGCACGGAGACCCGGATCAGCTCGCAATACCATCAGGTCAAGGCCGGCGGCGACCTCGCGGCCCTGGCGGGCATCTGCAAGGCCGTGCTGGACGCGCACGACGCGGCGCTGGCGGCCGGCGGCCCGGCAGTGCTCGACGAGGCCTTCATCCGGGAGCACACGCACGGCTTCGAGACCTTCGCCGACTGGCTGCGCGCCCAGGACTGGGCTGCGCTGGAGCGCCATTCCGGCCTGCACCGGGCCGACATGGAGGCGACCGCGACGGTCTACGGCGCGGCGCGGGCGACCGTCGCGGTCTACGGGATGGGTTTGACCCAGCACCAGGACGGGGTCGAGACCGTGCAGATGCTGGTCAACCTGCTGCTGATGCGCGGCAATATCGGCCGCAGCGGCGCCGGGATCTGCCCGGTCCGGGGCCATTCCAACGTGCAGGGCCAGCGCACGGTCGGCATCACCGAGAAGCCCGAGCTGTTTCCCCTGGACCGGCTCGGCGCGCAGTTCGGCTTCGAGCCGCCGCGGGAGGCCGGCTACAACACCGTGGAGGCCTGCGAGGCGATCCTCAGGGACGAGGTCCGCGCCTTCGTGATGCTGGGCGGCAACTTCGTCCGCGCCATCCCCGACCACGGCCGGATGGAGCCGGCGTGGCGGCGGATGCGGCTGACCGTCAACGTCATCACCAAGCTCAACCGCAGCGCGCTGCTGCCCGGCGCGGTCAGCTACATCCTGCCGGTGATCGGCCGCCTGGAGATCGACGAGACGACGAAGGGCCAGCAGGTCCTGTCCATGGAGGACACCTCGGCCTGCGTGCACGGCAACCGCGGCCTGCGGCGCCCGGCCTCGCCGCACCTGATCAGCGAGATCCGGCTGATCTGCGAACTGGCGCAGCGGGTGCTGGAGCCCAACCCGCGGGTCCGCTGGGAGGATTACCGGACCGACTACGCGGAGATCCGGAGGGCGATCGGCGAGACGCTGCCGGATACGTTCTGGGATTACGAGCGGCGCATGTGGGAGCCGGGCGGCTTCCAGCGCGACCTGCCGGCCAAGCGCCGGGACTGGCACACGGAGACGGGCCGGGCCAACTTCGTCACGCCGACCGGCCTCGACGCGGATGCCGACATGCCGGATCTGGGGCATGACGCCCTGCGCCTGATGACCCTGCGCAGCAACGACCAGTTCAACACCACGGTCTACGGCTACGACGACCGCTTCCGGGGCATCAAGAACACCCGGACGGTCGTGTTGATGAACCGCTCGGACATCGACCGCCTGGGTTTGAAGGTCGGCCAAGCCGTGACGTTGCGGACGGTGGCCGACGATGGCGTCGACCGGGCGCTCTCCGGCCTGCTGGTCGTGGCCTACGACATCCCGATCGGCTGCATCGGCGGCTACTATCCGGAATGCAACGTCCTCCTGCCGATCTGGCACTACGCCGTCGGCAGCAAGACCCCGGCCGCCAAGGGCATCCCCGTCACGGTCCGGTCCGACGGCGACCGGGTGATCGCGCCGCTGCTGGAATACGCCGAGGGCTGAACCGACACCGGGCGCGAGCCTCGAGACCGGCGGCTGCTCCGGCCCGATCCCCGGATCTGGCTCAAGGGAGCCGCCGACCAGCACGCCGCCAAGGAAGAGAGCGGGCTGGAAACGGGCTGTGCTGACGATTAATCGCCGCGGAATCTGTCTTATGATAGAATACGCAATGAACATCGGACTATTGCAGGGATCGTCGTCAGCTGATCCGACGCTGTCCCCGACAACCGGGGGATCTGCGCGCTTCGCCCGCGATACCGTTGTGGAGCGACATGGTCTCAGCCCCCGACCGAAACGCCCTCGGCATGCTCATCCGCAAACTGGAGAGCATCGCCACCCTCACGGATGCGGAGCGTCAGGCGGTCCGGAGCCTGCCAATAAGGATCCACAACCTCAACGCCCGTCGGGACATCGTGCGCGACGGCGACCAGCCCACGCAGTGTTGCCTCATCCTCGATGGATGGGCCTGCCGGTACAAGCTTCTCAGCCAGGGCAAGCGACAGATCTTGTTGTTCCAGATCCCCGGCGACATCTTGGACCTGCAGGGCCTGCACATCCACACGATGGATCACAGCCTCGCCACGCTGACCAAGGCTGTCGTGGCCTTCATCCCGCACGAGAGTCTGCGGGAGCTGATGGCGCGGCACCCCGGCCTCGCGACCGCCTTCTGGCGCGACACGCTGATCGATGCGGGCATCTTCCGGGAGTGGCTGGTCAGCATGGGCCGGCGCTCCGCCTTCGAGCACGTCGCGCACCTGTTCTGCGAGCTCTATCTGAAGTTGCAAGCCGTGGGCCTGGCCGGCAATTTCCGCTGTCCGCTGCCGATCACCCAGACCGATCTCGCCGATGCCCTCGGCCTGACGCCCGTGCACATCAACCGCGTGCTGAAGGAGATGCGCGGCCGGACCCTGATCACGCTCCGCAGCAACGCCCTGGTCATCGAGGCATGGGACGAGCTTCTGCGGATCTCCGAGTTCGACCCCGCATACCTGCAACGCGAGAAACAGGCGGTTGGGTGACCCTTCGGTCGCACCGGTCCAGGCCGCCGCGTGAGGGCACGCCTTCAGGGCCGGCACATCTTCGACTGACGCGGGCCCCCGCCTCACGCGGCCAACCGAAGGCCTGCGCGGGCGCCCGGAGAGGCCCAGACCGCCTGATCGACCTCGGCGATGCCCGCGGGCTCCATCGCGCCGAGGAGCGCACGGACGACCTGCGAGGTCTGGTCGAGGGTGGTCACGCCGCATCGTGCCAGTGCGTGGCCGACCTCAATGTCCGAGCCAGATGGCGGCGCTCAGCACGATCCCGATGGCACCGATGAACCCGCTGAAGCCCAGCACGATCCAAGCATCCAGGCTGGCGGGGCGTGCCGCGCGCCTGACATTGGCGGATGCCGCCTCGGTCCTGCGGGCCAGCGCGATACGCGCGTGCGACGGTGCATTGCCGGCCGCTTCGTCATCCGTCCCGAGTTGCGATAGGCCCGGATCATAGGCGGCGATCTTGTCGCCGGTCGCGCCGCTGTCGATGTCGGCTTTCAGCATCGCCGTGGTCGGTCGCTCTGAGCCGCCCGGCTCCGGCACGCGCAGGTTGCCGGGCGGCGGCGGGGTCTCGGATCGGAACAGCATGAGACTCAGGACTTTCAAAAGTGGCGCAATGCCCACCTCGGGGCCGCGCCCTGGGGCGGGTTCCGATGACGTCACACGCTGCAGGGGCATCGAACCGGAGCGTCTGACCCTCGGAAGGCCCGGACCGCTCCCGCGCGCATCGCTGGCGGGCACGGTTCCGGGTCTCGATTGAACGAACGCGCTCATGGCGGACCTGCGGCCGGTTCGGTACCGGACGCCTCAGCCGCCATTGTTGCTGGAGCCGCCGCTGCTGTTGGGGGCGCCAAGCTCGGGGCGGCTGACATTGCCGCCGGCAGCCGAGCTGCTGCTGAACCCGTCCTCGCCGGTCCCGGCCCGGGAGCCTGTCACGTCGTCACCGCCACCCGTGTTGTTGGGCTGGGTTGAGATGATCGATCCCGTCGCGTCGGGATCGCGATAAGGCGATTCTTGCGCGAGAGCCGGTGCTGCGGCGACCAAAATCGCGATCGCGAGGATCAGTCGTTTCATAAGATATCCTGTCTGTGGAGAAAGTACCGGCCGCGATCTCGGCCGCCCGAAGAGCGGCTGGACAGATCCGGCTGATGACGTGGCGGCGACGGGTCCGCGGCCTCCTGCGCCGGAGACTGCAGCGGACCGACCAACCCACGTTTCGCTCTTGATGAAGCACGTCGGTGACGCAATGTTCCACTGCGCAAAGATTTGCGCAGCGATTTTATTTGGCCGCCCTAGATGATGAGCGTCCGTATTTCGAATTCCATCAAAAGATAGGCTAAAATCTCGGCCCAGTGCAATTCATGTGAAAGTATTCGTCCCGGGACATGGGACATGTTGCATGGGCCAGACCCGAAGGAGCAGCAACGTGACAGCCACTCATCAGCTTGACCATGCCGGATTGATCAACCTCCAGCGCCTGGTGACGGTTTTGGTTACGACACACCTCGCGCGTGCGACCGAAGGCCGTGTGGATACCATCACCCGGTTGCAGCATCTGGAACAGGCCGCCTGGACAACGGGCGCGGATCGGCAGACCCTTCAGGTGATCACCTCCGGTCGACGGTTGCTCGGCGATGCGAGCGACCTCACGCCGGAAGTCCTGAAGCGTCAGTCCGCGCGGAAGCCGCTGGCGGATCGCTCCCGCTATCTCGGGCGCCCCTAAGGCGTCCGGGATCCAGCCGGAGCACGGCTAAGGGGCCCCACAGCCTGTGCGGCTGGGGACCCCCTCCTGTCGAGCCGCTATCCCGTCAGACCCCGCGCTGGGCGTTACGGGCAGGAATGGCGCTGGCCATCGTTGCCCAGATACGTGCCGCTGCGAGGGTCGTACGACCGGAAGCGCTGAACGCAGTAGCTGACCGACTCGCCTGCCGGCGCCACCTCCGTCTCGACGGGACCATAGCCCTGCCCGTAGCCGGCCGGGGCATAGCCGCCCCCGTATCCACCGTATCCGGCAGACCCGTACTCCGTGCCAGAGTAGCCGTCGTCGAAGCCGCCATAGCCATAGCCCAATCCCGCTCCCGCGAGGCCCAGGCCGACGCCGAGCCCGAGGCCGCCATAGCCGTAGCCCCGACCACCGTAGCCCCGCCCCCCATAGCCCCGGCCACCGTAGCCATAGCCCCGGCCGCCAAACCCGCGATTGCCGGCGAAGCCCGTTCCGCGGATGCCACCGCCCCCGAAGCCCCCGCGTCCACCGAAGCCGCTGCCTGCCAGACCGCCGCCGCCGAAGCGATTGCCGCCGAATCCGCCTCCGAAGCCGCGTCCCGCTCCGCCGCCGAACCCGCCGCCCCGGAAGCCGCCGCCCCCGAAGCCGCCACCGTGGAACCCGCCCCCACCGAAGCCGCCGCGCGCATCGGCGCCGACCGGAAGTATGACCAGCGCGCCCAGGGCCGCGGCCGCCATCATGATCGTCTTTTTCATTGCGCCCTACCAATCAACGATAAATATTGCTTCCGGTACTACAACGAACCATCCGGGCAATTGGGCATGCTACATTATGTCCATATTCGATTGGTGAGCAAAAATATTGGAAAAAGACGTATTCAATCGACAGGCCGGCCTCTCGTCGCGCGGCGGATCATCCGAACAAGGCCCTTTCTCCACGGGCGCGTCGTTCGATCGCCCTGGGTCGCGCCCCTGCCGTTGCCCGCATCGGGCGAGCGCGGCCGAGGCTGTTCCCGGCGTCGAGCGACGCGGGCAGGTGCCGTGAGAGGAGGGATACGTGCATCCCCGGACTGAAGCTAATGCGCGACCGGAAAGTCACCGCAGGGCCTGTCGGAGGAGGTGCTAATACTTCAAAATAATGGCACCATATGACGGAATTTTATAATTGAACGTTTTCATAATTTGCGTGTTGAGGATTTTATCGCGGCCGATTTTCGATTGCCGCCAGGACAGTCGCCGCATCCCTCATCGGATCCAGACGGGACGTCGCTGCCGGCCGCTGGCGAGGGACCGTGGGTCCCGACTCCACGCGGGGACCGCCCTGGTTCCCCATCACCGCACAGGATTGCCGGCCAGCCGTGATACAGGACGCATCAAACCCGGTCCCGGACGGTCGGGACGCGGACGGGCCTCCCCGGGTCGACGTCGCGGCGCTCGCACGCGAGGTCACCCGGCACTGCGCCGCCTTTCGTGAGCCCGATCTCAGCCTCGCCCTCCGGCAGCTGGCCAACACCCTGCTGCCCTACCTGACCCTCTGCGCCCTGATGGTGTGGGGCGCCGTGCAGGGCTACGGCCCGTTCGTCCTCCCCCTCGCGGTGCCGGCCGGCGGCCTGCTCGTGCGGCTGTTCATCCTCCAGCACGATTGCGGGCACGGCTCGTTCCTGCCGTCGCGTCCGGCCAACGACTGGCTCGGCCGGGCCCTCAGCCTGCTCACGCTGACGCCCTACGACAGCTGGAAGCGGGCGCATGCGCTGCACCACGCCTCCACGGGCGACCTAAGCCGCCGCGGCACGGGGGACGTCCATACCCTAACCGTGCGTGAGTATCTCGCCCTGCCGCCTTGGGGGCGGCTGCGCTACCGCCTCTACCGCAACCCGTTCGTCCTGATCGTCCTCGGCTCGCCTCTCAACTTCCTCGTCCTGCAGCGGATGCCCTTCGGCGTCGGGCTGCCGTGGCGGACGGCCTGGCGGGACGTGCTCGCCCTCAACCTGGGCTTGGCCCTTCTGCTGGCGGCGCTCGCCTTCGCGTCCGCCGGGATCGCGCCGGTGCTCTGGATGATCCTGCCGACGGTCACCGTGGCCGCGTGGATCGGGGGCTGGTTGTTCTACGTCCAGCACCAGTACGAGGAGACCGTTTGGGAGGAAGGCGCAGGCTGGGACTTCCACAGCACGGCCCTGGGCGGCAGCTCGTACTACGTCCTGCCGCGCGTGCTGCAATGGTTCACCGGCAATGTCGGCCTGCATCACGTCCATCACCTGAACAGCCGCATCCCCAACTACCGGCTCCAAGCCTGTCTGGAGGGACACGCGATGCTCGGGCAGGTCGGACGACTGACCCTGCGCGACAGCCTGCGTTGCCTCGGGCTGGCACTCTGGGATGAGGATGCCCGCAGGCTCGTCGGCTTCCCGCGCCTGCAGGCGCTCCGCCCGGCCTGAGGGCGACGTTCGGGAATGCCCGACAGATCCGATCCGCGGCGGGACACGCCCTCGGACGCGGGCCTGCTCAGCGTTTCATGTTGCGTCGCAACAAGAGATGGAGGCGCGGGTTGTCCCACTGCTACCCTCGCATCGACCGCTGAGGGACGGCATCGGGTTACGCGCTCGCCGAGCGGGTCCTGGATGCTGCCACCCTGTGGAAAGTCCCAATCTCCGATGCGCTTCGTCCCGGCCACTCTCACGATTCTCGCTGCCCTCGCGCCCTTGCCGGCGCTGGCATCGTCCTGCGCCGAGCAGATCGGCACCATCGAGCGGCGCCTTGACAGCGCCGGTGCCGTCCAGGTGACCGGCCTGCAGGCGGGGCACACCCTTCGGACCGGATCGCCCCGGGGCGTACAGGCCGCCCGCCTTGATGCTCCGAGCGATCCCGTCCTGGTCTCGACGCCCGAGCGCGTGGCGCGCGCCAAGACCCTCCTCGTCCGGGCCGCCGACGAGGACAGGCGCGGCGACAAGAGGGCCTGCGAGAATACCATGAGCGAGGTCAAGGGCATGATCGGCGCGTTGCCGTAGCCGGTCCACGACCCCACGCGCAGCCTGCTCGGATCGGCCGATGCCGGGTCCACCCACGCCTGGGCGGAGGTCTACCTGCCGGGCGCCGGCTGGGTGACCTTCGACCCGACCAACCGCGGCGTGGGCGGGGCCAATCTGATCCCGGTCGCCGTGGCGCGCGACATCCGCCAAGCCATGCCGGTGACGGGCAGCTTCATCGGGCCCGCCGATGCCTTCCGCGACATGGTCGTCTCCATCGCGGTTTCGGCATGACGTGCCGGCTCAGGTCCAGAGGCGAGGGCGGGCCGATCACGGCGTCGGCGGTCTGCCGGACACCGCCGCTCCGATCCGGAAGGCCCTGGCGGACCAGCGTCGCGGACGCGGCGGAACCAGGAACGAGCCGGGCCTGGGCGCGGTTCACCGTAGAATGGAAACCTATGTCCTCGTCGTCGCCGGGTTCGGTGTCCTGGTGCTTCTGACGGCATGGCTGCCGATGGTGCTCCGGGCCCTCCCGCTCTCACTGCCCATCTGCTGCGTCGGCATCGGGGCTGCCCTGTCCGCCATCCCGGCCGTGGCCGCCATCACGCCCCATCCGGGCCTGCATCTGAAGCTCGTCGAGCATGCCACCGAGGCCGTCGTCGTCATCTCGCTGATGGGCGCGGGGCTGAAGATCGACCGGCTGATCGGCTGGCAGCGCTGGACCGTGACGTGGCGCCTGCTCGGCATCGCCATGCCGCTGACGATCCTGGCGCTGACGGCGCTGGCCTCGACCCTGCTCGGACTCGGGGTGGCCGCCGCGCTGCTGCTGGGGTCTTCCCTGGCACCCACCGATCCAGTGCTCGCGTCCGACGTCCAGGTCGGTCACCCGGCCGAGGACCACGAGGACGAGCCGCGCTTCGCCCTGACCTCCGAGGCCGGGCTGAACGACGGCCTCGCCTTCCCGTTCGTGAATCTCGCCATCGCGCTCGCCGGAGGCGGCCTGTCCTGGTCGCACTGGTTCGCGGTCGACATCCTCTGGAAGATCGCCGTGGGTGCCGTGCTCGGGGCGGTCATCGGCCGGGCTCTCGGCTGGCTGACCTTCCATCTCCCGAACCTATCGAAGCTGTCCCGGACCGGCGACGGGTTCGTGGCCCTGGGCGTGACGTGCCTCGCCTACGGCATCGTCCAGGCCGTCGACGGTTACGGCTTCATCGGCGTGTTCGCCGCGGCCCTGGCGCTCCGGTCCTCAAGCCGGGGGCACGCCTATCATCGCAAGATGCACGACTACGCCGAGGAACTCGAACGTCTCCTGATGATGGTGCTGCTTGTCGGCTTCGGCGCCATGCTGGTCGGCGGCGGCCTGCTCCAGGCCCTCACGTGGCAGGCCGCTCTGTTTGCCCTGATCGCCCTGCTGGTCGTCCGCCCCGTCAGCGGATGGATCGGCATGCTGGGCAGCGCCCGGGCCCCGGAGGAGCGCGCCGTGGTGAGCTTCTTCGGCATCCGGGGGCTCGGGACCGTCTACTATCTCGCCTACGCGATCGGCCATGCCCCGTTCGAGCGCACGGATCTGCTCTGGGCCACGGCTGGCCTGACGGTCCTGATCTCGATCCTCATGCATGGCGTCTCGGTCACGCCGGTGCTGCGCTTGGTCGACCGCCGGATGGGACGGGCGACGGAAACCGCGCAGCTCGGCTTGGCGCTGACAGCGCCGAGACTGTGACGCGGCCGGCGCGGCGTCACCGTCGGGCTGGCGGACCTCCGGAGCCGTCCGCTTTCCCGACCGTGCGTCTCCGGAGCGGAACCACGGCTTTCAGCCAGACGGTGACGGTGTGCCGTTGAACGGCGAAGGGCCGCCACGACCACCGCTGCATACGGACGTCCCTCAGGGCACCGGCGGCGCTTCTTCCGTCGTCACGTGGAACCCGACGAGCTCGTTCGGTCCGAAGGTCAGCGTCAACGGCACGTCGGCGGCGTCCCGACCATAGGCGATCAGGATCCGGCCTATGCGTGAGCTGTTGTTGCGCGGATCGAACGTGTGCCAGCGGCCCCCGAGATAGACTTCCGTCCAGGCGGCGAAATCGCCGGGCGCATGCGGCAGCGGCAGGCCGATGTCGCTGACATAGCCGTTGCAGTAGCGTGCCGGGATGTTGAGACAGCGGAAGAACGCGATCGCCAGATGCGCATAGTCGCGGCAGACGCCGTGCCCCTCTTCGAACGCCTCGAAGGCCGTCCGCGTCGCGCGCGCATGTTCGTATCCGAAGGTAATCCGATCGTGGACGTAGTCGCAGATCGCCTGAACACGCCCCCAGCCCGGCGGCAGGTGCCCGAACAGATCCCAGGCGATCGACGACAGGCGGTCGGTCTCGCAATACCGGCTGCCGAGGAGGAACAGCACGGTGTCCGACGGCAGCTCCTCGACGGCAGTCTCCCGGGCGGCGAAGGCCTGGGGGTCGCCGCCGCCGGTATCCCGGACGATGGTATCGGTCTTCAGCGTGAAGCGTCCGGCCGGGGCAACCATGCGGCTGCACCAGTTCCCGAAGCTGTCGCGGTAGCCGTTGACCGGCACGGCGGGGCTCGTGATCAGGTAGTCAGGCCGTTCGAGATCCGAGAAGCGCGAGGCGTGGACGTTGAGCGTCGCGATGATGGGGGTGGGCTGCGGGAACTCGTAGGTCATCTCGCAGCCGACGAGAATGCGCATGGGCGTTGTCCTGAGGAGCGTCTGCGGGATCGGCGTCGGCCCTCGCGGCGCCACACGGATCGGATTGCCTCGCGGCGCGGGCCGGCGGCCTCGATCGTGACGACAGGGCGCGGATCGCAGGAGGCTCCCGCAGGGTCAGCGCACCCGCGGGATCGAAGGGGCGCTGGCCCGGGCAACCCGGCCAGCGTCGCACCCGGGTGCCTCCCGACGAGCCGAACGCCGGCGCGTTGGATTGCAGCCGGAGACTGTCCGGCCGATCAGAAGTCCATCCCGCCCATTCCGCCGCCGCCCGGCATGGGGGGCGCCTCCTTCCGGGGAGCCTCGGCGATCATCGCCTCGGTGGTCACCAGCAGGCCAGCGACCGAGGCCGCACCCTGAATCGCCGCGCGGACGACCTTGGCCGGATCGACGATGCCGGCTTGGAGCATATCGACATACTCCTCGGTCTGCGCGTTGAAGCCGTAGGTCACCGAAGCGTTGGCGAGGATCTTGCCGACCACGATCGAACCCTCGACGCCCGAGTTCTGGGCGATCTGGCGCAGCGGGGCCTCAAGGGCCTTCAGCACGATCTTGATGCCGGCCTGGACGTCGGGGTTGTCGTTCGAGAGGCCCTGAACCGCCGCCATGGCGCGCAGCAGCGCGGTGCCGCCGCCGGGGACGATGCCTTCCTCGACCGCCGCGCGGGTGGCGTGCAGGGCGTCGTCGACGCGGTCCTTCTTCTCCTTGACCTCGACCTCGGTCGAACCGCCGACGCGGATCACCGCGACGCCGCCCGCGAGCTTGGCTAGGCGCTCCTGCAGCTTCTCGCGGTCGTAGTCCGAGGTGGTCTCCTCGATCTGCGCCTTGATCTGGCTGATCCGGCCCTCGATGTCGGCCTTCTCGCCGGCGCCGTCGATGATCGTGGTGGTCTCCTTCTCGATCCGCACGCGCTTGGCGCGGCCGAGCATGGGGAGCGTCACGTTCTCGAGCTTGATGCCGAGATCCTCGGCGATCATCTGGCCCTTGGTCAGGATCGCGATGTCCTCGAGCATCGCCTTGCGGCGGTCGCCGAAGCCCGGCGCCTTGACGGCCGCGACCTTCAGGCCGCCGCGCAGCTTGTTCACGACGAGGGTGGCGAGCGCCTCACCCTCGATGTCCTCGGCGATGATCAGGAGCGGCTTGCCGGTCTGGACCACGGCCTCGAGCACCGGCAGCATCGCCTGGAGCGACGAGAGCTTCTTCTCGTGGATGAGGATGTAGGGGTCTTCCAGCTCGGCGACCATCTTCTCCGCGTTCGTGATGAAGTACGGGGAGAGGTAGCCGCGGTCGAACTGCATGCCCTCGACGACGTCGAGCTCGGTCTCGGCGGTCTTGGCCTCCTCGACCGTGATGACGCCCTCGTTGCCCACCTTCTGCATGGCGTGGGCGATCATCTCGCCGATCTCGGTGTCGCCGTTGGCGGAGATCGTGCCGACCTGGGCGATCTCCGCGGACGAGGCGACCTTCCGCGAGCGGCCCGCGATATCCTTCACGACGGCGGCCACCGCCAGATCGATGCCGCGCTTCAGATCCATCGGGTTCATGCCGGCGGCGACGTACTTCACACCCTCGCGGACGATGGAGGCCGCGAGAACGGTCGCCGTGGTGGTGCCGTCGCCGGCGGTGTCGCTCGACTTCGAGGCCACTTCGCGCACCATCTGGGCGCCCATGTTCTCGAACTTGTCGACGAGCTCGATCTCCTTGGCGACCGTCACACCGTCCTTGGTGATGCGCGGGGCGCCAAAACTCTTCTCGATCACGACGTTGCGGCCCTTCGGGCCCAGCGTCACCTTCACCGCGTTCGCGAGGAGCTCGACGCCGCGCAGCATCTTCTCGCGGGCATCGACCGAAAAGCGGACATCTTTGGCGGACATGGGGGTGCGCTCATCATCTGTCGTCTGGCCCCGAGGCACGCCACAGCGGGCGCCTCAACGGGCAGATCGTCGTTCGAGGCCGCGAACGGCCTGATCGAAGCTCGTGCTCAGACACACTCACTTCATTCATGCGAGTGAGCACGAGCTCATTGTTCAAGCATCAATTTTTCCAGACTCGGCGGAAGCCTCCGTCTGGATCGATGCACTAGGCGACGATGCCCAGGATGTCGGATTCCTTCATGATCAGGAGGTCCTGACCGTCGATCTTGACCTCGGTGCCGGACCACTTGCCGAACAGGACGCGATCGCCGGCCTTCACCTCAAGCGCGATGATCTTGCCGGCGTCATCGCGCACGCCCGGTCCCGCGGCGACGACTTCGCCCTCCTGCGGCTTCTCCTTGACCGTATCGGGGATGATGATCCCGCCCTTGGTCTTCTCCTCGCCTTCGATGCGGCGGAGTACCACGCGGTCGTGCAGCGGACGGAATTTCATGGTGAGATCCTGATCGCTCCCAAGCGGAATCCAATCGACATGATTGGCGCTGTCGCCTGACAGACACGGGCGAGAGTGCCATCGTCGCCCGATCGACCCATCGTTAGCACTCGCCGCGTGGAAGTGCTAATCTTATGATGGGATGGCGGGCCCCAATCATCCGGAAGCCGCGGCACCACAGCGCTTCAGCGCGGGCTGAGCGGGTTCGAACCGCCTGCCTCGCTCGACCGATCCCGGCGCGGATCACCTGCGATCCCTCCGCGGATCACCTGCGCGATCGTCCGCCCTGGTCGGGCTGTTCCGGCCTCACTGTGTTGAGGACGGGATGACGGTCGGTCAGGCCACCACGCCGCCGACCAGCGACGCTTTCACGGTGATGAACGGCTGCCTGGCGCGAGATCGCCAAGACTTTCGACGCTTGAAATTCTATCGCCGATCGGGCGGATATTTCACCGCACTCACACGTTGTACTTGTCCGCGCGATGGTCAGTCCCGCCGCTGGCGGACAAGGACCATCCTCATGACAATTCTGATGGCCGTCGCTCTGGCGATCGCGTTGCTCGGCGTCGCGCTGACGTCGGCAGCCTACCGGTTTGCACCGGTGTCGAAGCACATCGCGGGTGGGGATATCGTCCTCGTCTGCGGGATCAGCACGGCGGCCCTGGGGAGCCTGGGAGCCCTCCTGCAGATCTTCACTGTCTAGGTCGCGAGCCCGGCAAAGCCGCGTTGCCCGTGACCGGGCCGCGCGGCGAGATCCATGTCTCAGACGGGACGTTGCCACCATGCCGACATTGCCCGACGCCTACCTTCGGGACATCCTTGCGCAGGCGGAACGGGACCTCGCCGCGGCGGAGCTGCGCCGGACCCAACAGGCACGGATCGTCGCCGGCCCGCTCAACAGCCCGGAGACCCGTGCCGCCGCGGAACTGCTTCTGCGCGAGATCGACCAGACGATCGCGTCCATCCGGGCGAACCGCCATTTGATCAAAGATATTTTGGCCTGATCAAGCCGAGCCGGCGGCTGCGCCCACGCCGGGTCCACCCACGCGTCCCCCGGCCAACCCCTTCTCGTTCCCGCACAACGGCATGTCGGCGGCTGAGGCCTCGACGCTGGCACAGGACCGATCGGCAAGATGCGAGCCCTCGTTGAAAACAGGTCCTCCACCACACCACCCGCCGACGCTTTCCCGTGGGGCTCGCGACACGCGCCGGCTCACAAGCCTGCGTCACGGTCTGCCGACAGGGCCATCCGCGGCAAGCATCTCCCAACCACTTCGCGCTCCCAGATCATGGAGCGTCACGATCATCCACGAGACTTGCGCTCTGAGGGTCCGTGCGATCGAAGCGGACGGTCAATACCTCAGCTCGATCGCGTGAAAGCAGACCATCGGCGACCAAGCTCGAAACCACGTCCCCGAATTCGTCCCTGGTCAGGCCACGATCCTTAAAGGACTTCACGACCGTGTCCGCATGCGCCATGTTCATCAGATCGCGCTTGATCTCCATCGTCGAGGGAACCGATATTTTGCGCCCGAAACGCTTTTGATTGAGCATGGCGGATCTCCTTGACGACAGCAACGGAAGCTCGATGACTGGAAACGCCCGGAATTTAATTTCGTTCAGATCGGCGTCGGTTTCGTTTTTCTCCGAGCAAAATTTATAATCCTCGATGAATGGCCAGATTTATATTTATCGAATCTGGTAAAATCCTTTTTCCACACCACCTCGGGAAGGGCGACTGCATCCTGCGGGCAACAGGCGCGACGCGGAGATGAAGCGACGCGCGCCGGTATCGTCGGACGGACGCGGATCCTGTCGCGTGCTGACATCCGCCAGCAGGTGAGGCGCGGATGTCCCGGCATGCCGAATCTCGAGGAGGCCCCTCGATGGGATCAAGCGTCTCTACGTCACCCGTCGACGGGAGCCCCTGAGCGAACGGTGACGTCATCGGCCGGCGCTTCGGCAGGGACAGGGACCGTCGGCCGTCTGCAGGCGCGTGAATTCGGCTCGTCCAGCAAGGAGTGCGTTATGGTTCAACCCAGACTTACAGGCTTGGAGTTCAGCTGGTTCACCAAGTGCCAGATGATGGCGTCAAACTATGCCCAGCACTGGGAGATGGCTCTCGAGCCCGATCTTGGAGATCTGATCCAGGCCGTCTCCGCTGATGCGCGGACAAGCTTCACGGGGCCGCAATCGATGCGGCGCGTCGCCGAACGACTGACGCTCGCCGCGGACTCGCTGGCCGCGGCGAGCGACGATCAGGCTCACGCTGCCGATGTCCGCCGCGAGGACGGTCGTTGCACGGAAGCGCTGCAATACTTGGCGGCGCAACTGGCGAGCACGGCAGCCAGCGTCGAGGCTTGGAAGCAGTCGTCCGCCTCCGCGACTGAGACAGGTCAAGCGCCGTCGACGTGACCGTAAAAAGACTGACACTTTCGGGCCCGTCAGATCAAGACGTGGCTCTTATCGGAGCATTGGGCAGATCAAATGATCGTCTTTAGCCAAAACCCCCACAAGCTACAGGTCATGCCATCTGCGACGGAGCCTGGCCGGTTCGACTGGTCGATCACGCGGGACGCTGTCATCGTGCGCCAGTCGGCCCGATCCTTCGACTCGGAGGGCGCTTCGGAGGCGAATGGCGGCCTAGCCCTTCGTCGGATGACGGTGCGTTGGCAGGGCGCGCGATAGGCGCCGCAACCGCAACGGCTGTGCCTGGAACCGAATCGTCGCTCCGCCGGGCACGTCGGAGTCTGCCGCCTCGGGATCGCGGGTCTCGCCGCCGGTGCCATCGGCGCGAACGCGTACGGCGGCTGCGAATACGCACCCAGCCATGGGTACGCGCCGGCCTACGGCTACCGAGGGTTCGCCGACGTAAAGGCGGACCGCAGCCACGCCGTGACGTTCGACACGGATGAGGCGCCGGACGGACTGTTCGGCGCCTCGTTCCGTATGAGCGTAGCTGGTCGTCGTCATCGCGACCCGGGTGCCAGCATCACCGAGCCGTCCTCGGCTGACGGTCCGTGGGCCCGGTTCCGGAGACATCGCCGGCCGCCGTCATCCCTCCGGCGTGATCCTCCGGCGCCGGCTCGCCGCCTTGCGCAGGACCCGGGACATCTCCTCGATGGAGTAGGGCTTGTGGATCAGCTGGAAGCCCGACGTGCCCGTCTGCGCGAGCACGTGGCTGTAGCCAGAGGTCAGCACCACCGGCAGATCGTTGTAGAGCCTGCGGATCTCGCGACCGAGCTCGATCCCATCCATGCCGGGCATGACCACGTCGGAGAACACCACGTCGAAGCGACCGGCGTCCCGCGCCAGCTCGGCCAGCGCCTCGGCCGCGTTCGCCGCCCAGACCGTCCCGTAGCCGAGCTCGGCCAGGGACTGGGTGGCGAACGTCCCGACCTCGACGTTGTCCTCGACCACCAGGACGCAGGTGCCGTGGCCATCGACGAATTCCTCCGGCTCGACGTCGATGTCGCCCGCAACGAGGGGCGCCTCGACCCTGGGCAGATACAGGGTGAACGTGGTGCCCTGGCCGAGCGCGCTCTCGACCGCGACGTCGCCACCTGATTGCTTCGCGAAGCCGAACACTTGGCTCAAGCCCAGGCCGGTGCCATGGCCGACCCCCTTGGTGGTGAAGAACGGCTCGAAGATGCGCTCAATGTCGGCCTGCGCGATGCCGGCGCCGGTATCGGTGATGGCAATGGCGACATAGGGCCCGGGGACGGGACGATGCCCGCGGATGGCCGGGACGCCGGCGGCCTCGGCCATCGCGATCACCAGATCGCCTTCCCCGCTCATGGCGTCGCGGGCGTTGACGGCCATGTTGACGATGGCGGTGTCGAACTGGCTCGGGTCGGCATCGACGTAGCACGCCGGGCCGGCCACCCGGACGTGGAAGGCGATGCGCGAGCCCGTGAGGGTGCCGATCATGTCGCCGATCGCGCCCAGGCTGCGGCCGACCTCGAACACCTCGGGCTTGAGGGCCTGCCTGCGGGCGAAGGCGAGCAGCTGCGCCGTCAGCTTGGCGGCCCGGTCGACGGTGTCGGAGATGGCCCCGACGTATCGCAGGCGGCGCGCGTCCGGAAGTTCGGGCCGCTTGAGCAGGTCGGTCGAGGACTTGATCACCGTGAGCAGGTTGTTGAAGTCGTGCGCCACGCCGCCGGTGAGCTGCCCGATGGCCTCCAGTTTCTGGGCCTGGCGCAGGGCCGTCTCGGCGGTCGCGAGGGCGGCTGCCTGGCTCTTATCGAAGGTCACGTCGCGGACCACGCTGTAGATCAGCCCATCCCGGGGCACCGCGTTCCAGGCCAGCCAGCGATAATCGCCGTTCTTGTGGCGGTAGCGGTTCTCGAAGCCGACGACGCTCTCGCCTCGCTCCAGCCCGGACATCGCCGTCACCGTGGCGTCGCGGTCGTCCGGATGCACCAGGTCGAGGAAGGAAGGCGCCATCATCTCCTCGGCCGACCAGCCGAGGGTGGCGGTCCAGGCGGGGTTCAGGCTCACGAAGCGTGCCCCGAAGTCGGCCACGCACAGCATGTCCCGTGAGTGGCGCCAGACTTGGTCGAGCTGCTGCGTCCGTTCCGCGACCCTTCGTTCGAGGTCCTCGTTCGTCTCGCGCAGCATCCGTTCGACCTGCTTGCGGTCGGTGACGTCGAGCACGAACACGTAGAAGCCGTCGACCGTCCCGTCCTCGGCCCGGCGCGGCAGGTAGCGGATGTCGGCGACGCGCGGACTGCCGTCGACGCAGGGCCAGTCGAGTTCGAGACGCGCCGGTTCGCCGGAGAGCGCCTTGGCGAAGGCGTCTTTCCGCGAGGCGTAGCCGGCCTCGTCGAGCAGGTCGCGGACATGCCGCCCGACGACGTCCTCCGGCGCCATCGCGAACCAGTCCTCGTAGGCCCGGTTCGCGAAGCGGTAGACAAGGCCGCGGTCGATGAAGGCGATGAGGAGCGGCAGGCTGTCGGTGATGAGCAGGAGCTCGGCCTCGCGCGCGCGGAGCGTCCGCTCGGTCAGGACGCGCTGCGTGGTCTCGGTCACGACGCAGAACAGGCCGACAACGGCGTCGTGCTCGTCGCGGACCGGCGAGTGGGAGAACGACCACCACGTCTCCTCCCCGACACCGTGCCGGGCCATGGAGAGGGGCAGATCGTCGAACCGGCTCGCGGTCCCCGAGAGGGCCAGCTCGACCGACGGCCGGACTTGCGCCCAGACGTCCGACCAGAGTTCCGGCATCGGGGCGCCGAGCGCCCAGGACAGCCGCGGCCCCAGGATCGGCCGGTAGGTGTCGTTGAAGAAGAACGTCAGGTCCGGCCCCCAAGCCAGGAACATGCTCTCGGGCGAGGCGAGGACGAGGTTCAGCGTGACCTTGAGGGCGGCCGGCCAGCCCGCGATCGGGCCCAACGGCGTGCGCGACCAGTCGTGGGCGCGGACCAGCGCACCCATCTCGCCACCGGCCTGCGGGAACTCGTTCGGACGCGACACGGACTCAACCGGCATTCATCGTTCCACCCCGTCCGGCAGGACGGCCGCACGTCAACGAAGCGCCCCGGCCGTCGTTGCAGCGCGAGGTCAATGCACGTCCTGGAAATTGCGTAGCGGTGCCTCGACGACGCAGCGCACGCCCTCGGGCGGGTAGGCGAGGGCGATCCTGCCATCGACGGCGCTGACGAGGCCGCGCTCGATCAGGCGTGAGCCGAACCCCTTGCGGGACGGGGGCACGACAGGCGGACCATCCCGCTCGCACCAGGAGATGGCGAGGACGGGGTCCGCGTCTTCTCCGGCCAGGGACCATTCGACGTCGACGCGCCCGTCCGGCGTCGAGAGTGCGCCGTACTTGGCTGCGTTGGTCGCGAGCTCGTGCGTCATCAGCGCCAGGGCGAGGGCGGCCCTGCCGCCGATCTCGACCGCCGGTCCCCGATAGACGATCCGTCCGGAGCCGTCGTCCTGGAGCCCGACGCCGCCACGGACCACCGGCTCGATGGCGGCGTGCTCGGCGGCGCCTCCGAGCAGGAGGTCGTGGGCCTTGCCGAGGGTGATCAGACGGTCGGCCAGCACCTCCTTCGCCGCGTCGACGTCGGTGGCGCCCCGCAGGGTGTTCGCGGCGATGGCCTGGACCATCGCCAGCAGGTTCTTCATGCGGTGGCTGAGCTCGTGGTTGAGCAGGTCGCGCTGCTCCTCGGCCCGCCTGCGCGCGTCGATGTCGGACACCGCGGCGACGGCGCCCGTCAGCGCCCCGTCCGCACCCCGGATGGCCGCCGCGGCGATGTCGATCCAGACGTCGGTGCCGTCCGGGCGGCGGTAGCGCACCTGCAACTGTGAGCGCTCGACATCCCCCGTGATGACCCGGGCCAGCGGATATTCCTCCGGGCGGACGGGTTCGCCGTCCGCGTGGAAGGAGGTCCATTCGCCGTATGCGGCGACGTCCCGCACGCGAAGGACCGGATGCCCGAGGATCTCCTCGATCCGGGCGTTGCCGCCGACGATCTGCCCTGTCGGCGCCTCAGCGAGCAGGATGCCGACCGGCACCGTCTCCAGGATCGAACGCTGGCTGGCCTCGCTCGCCCGGAGCGCGTCCTCCGTTCGCTTGCGGGCGGTGATGTCGTTGAACAGCACCGCGACCTGCCGCGAGCCGGGCTCACCGAAGGGATAGGCGTAGACATCGAACCACCGGTTTCCCAGCGCGCTCGCCACGAGCTCGAAACGCTCGGGGACGCCGCCGCGCGCGATGCGGTCGTAGATCGCGAACCAGTGCGCCTCATGGCCTCCGGCGAGGTCCCGCATCCACTTGCCGTGGACGTCCCGGAGGCCGGACTGGCGCTCGAAGGACGGATTCACCTCGATGAAGCGGTAGTCGAGCGGGCGCTCGGCCGGGTCGAGCTTCACCTCGATGACGCAGAAGCCGGCGTCGATGCTGTCGTAGAGGTCGCGGTAGCGGGTCTCGCTCGCGACGAGGGCCTGCTCGGCCTGCCGGTTGGCGGTCACATCGCGCGAGACGGCGAGCAGCCGCGCCACCGCGCCGTCCACGTCCCGGATCGGGGTGACCTGAACGTCCCACCATTTCGGCGTGCCCTTCATGGTGCAAGCGGGGCCGGTGAAGCGCCCGACGCCACCCGCCGAGGCCGCCTCCACGGCCGCCCGGGCCTCGGCCTTGCCTGCCTCGTCCCAGAAGGCGGTCCAGTCCATTCCGGCGACGCCGTCGAAGTCGTCGACCTCCATGACGCGCTGGCCGCCCGCGTTCATGAACCCGATCCGGGCGTCGAGGTCGAGCACCTTGATGCAGTCGGCGGAGGAATCGAGCACGCTGCGCAGGAACGCCTCGCTGTCCTGGAGGCGTGCGGCGGCGTTGCGCTGCTCGGTGCGGTCGCGCAGGATCTTGAGGAAGCCGATGGCTTCCCCGGCTTCGTCGCGCAGCGCCATCATCTCGCCGTTGGCCCAGAACCGGGTGCCGTCCTTGCGGAGGTGCCAGCGTTCGTCGATTCCGCGCCCGTGCTCCAGCGCGGCCCGCATCTCCTTGGCCGCGATGCCGTTGGCCCGGTCCTCGGGCGTGAAGAACACGTCGGCCGGCCGCTCGACCATCTCCGCCGGCGACCAGCCGAGGATGCGGGTGGCGCCCTCGTTCCAGTCGTCGACGCGCCCGTCGAGACCCATGACGATGATGGCGTAGTCGATGGCGCTGTTGAACACCGCCTCGTAGCGGTCCCGGCTCGCACGGACGCTGCGCCGCGCGTCCGCCTCGCCCGCCTCGGCGAAGCCGGCGGCGACGGTGCCCGCGAACAGGCGCGCGGCCTCAAAGTCGCCGTCCGAGAAGGCGTCGGTCTCGCCGGATTGAAGCTTCAGCACGCCGATGGCCGTGCCGCCGCGCGAGATCGGGACATACAGGGCCGAGCGCATCCCGAGCGGGGCGATCACGTCGCGTTTCACCCGTCCGTCGAGGAGCGCGTCGGGGCACGAAACCGCTTCCCCGGTGAGCAGGCAGTGGCCGGACAGGCTCCCGCGGAGCGGCAGCCGCAATCCCCCGTGTCCGGCGAGGCTGCCGCGGACCGTGCGATAGACGAGTTCCTCGCCCTCGCGCATCTCGATGGCGCCGCCCTCCGCCCGCGGCACCGCCTTGATCGCGCCAGCGAGCACGGCGTCGAGGATGGCGTCGAGGTCGCCTCCCGCCAGCGAGACCGCCGCCTGTGCCTCGGCCAGCGCGCCGTGCCGCAGGATCGTGAGGCGCTGCTTGTCGATGGCGGCGTCGCGGGACCTCAGCGCCCTGCGCAGCTCCAGTTGCGCCATGACCTGGCCGGCAAGCTTGCGCAGCGCCGCGGATTGCTCGGGGGTCAGTCCCTCCGGCCTGGGCGCGTGGTCGATCACGCACAGGGTGCCCAGCCGCTCGCCGGCGGGTGTCTCCAGCGGCGCCCCGGCGTAGAAGCGCAGGAACGGGGCTCCCGTGACGAGGCGGTTGTCGCGCGTTCGCTCGTCCCGCGTCAGGTCCGGGATCACCAGGGTCTCCGATTGCGCCAGGGCGTGCGCGCAGACGGATTGGTCCAGGGGCGTCTGGCAGGGCTCGAAGCCGGCCCTGGCCTTGAACCATTGCCGGTCGCCGGCCACTAGGCTGACGAGGGCGACCGGCGTCCCGCACACCAAGCGGGCGAGGTCGACGACGTCGTCGAAGCCGGGCTCGGCCGGCGTGTCGAGGATCTCGTAGGACGCGAGTGCGTCCAGTCGTTCACGGTCGAGCGTCCCGTGGGGCAGCGGTGCGGTCGCGGTCATCGGGCCGCCTCCCGCGGGCCGTGCGCAAAGGGTTCGAGGTGCTGGGCAGGAGCGGCATCCGGGGTCACGTCCACCGCGAGGATCTCGCCGTGCTCCGTCGAGACGGCGCCCATGACGGCCATGAAATGCCGCCTGACGCGCGCATGGCATTCGCAGCAGGCCGCCTCGGCGCGCCCGCGGTCGAGCAGGTGGATGCGTCCCCGGCCGACCACGATCAACCCCCGGTCCTGGAGGGTGCCCAGCACGCCGCTGACGTAGCTGCGTCCGACGCCGAGCATGGCCGCCAGCACGGTCTGAGTCACCGGCAGCGCGTCGGTGCCGAGCCGGTCCTGCAGCGCCAGCAGCCAGCGCACGACGCGCTGCTCGATGGGATGGGTGGCGTTGCAGGCGACCGACTGAAGCACCTGCGCGAGCAGGCAGTCCGCGTAGCGCACGAACAGGTCGTTCAAGGCGGGGGAGGCCCCCTTCGCCTCGCGCAGCCGGTCAGCGTCCATGCGCAGGACCGCGCCCTCGATCTGGACGACGCACCGGGTGAAGGCCGGCAGGTAGCCTTGGCTGACGACGCCCCCGATGGCGCCCTCGTGTCCCACCGTGGCGGTCTCGACGGTGCGGTCCCCGGCCAGCGGCACGACCAGGGTGGTGACAGTGCGATCAAGGGGAAAGGTGACCTGCGAGACGTCGTCGCCGACCTCGAACAGGACCGTCCCGCGCGCGCACTCGGCCCTCACGAGATGCGGGGCCAGGAGCGCGCCGTCCCGCGCGTCGAGGGCGTCGAGGAGCAGGTTGCCCTCGACGGGGATGAGGTTGCGCGAAGACATGAGGACGACGACCAGCGGGCCGGGGCGGCACCCGGCCCTCCACTTGTCATGGCGACCGTCTGTCCACAACACGACAATAGCGGCATCGTGGACAGACACGCCGATTTGACAGGTGCAGGCCGGTCCCGGCGTGCGATCGCGGGCGTCGTCGCGCGTCCCAAGGCCGCCGCCCCGCCGTCGCCAAGCTGCTTGGGCATGATCGAGGGGTTCATCAATGCCCCATGCCAAGAGACGCGCGTCGACCTGCCCTTTCCGACCTTCTTCCCGCGTTCGGCCCGGGCCGAGGAGGACTTGCGTGGGCTGGACTTGCGTGGGCTGGACTTGCGTGGGTTGGACTTGCCCTCGTGGCTGGCCTTGGCGTCGGCCTTCCTGGCCGTCGCGCTGCCGTGCTCCGTCCTCTCGGTCGTGATCGCCTCCGTTCGGGATGGCCGGAAATGCCCGGCCGCACCACGCGTTCCGCCGGATTTTCCCAGCCCCCTGAAACCCGCGCGCCCTGCGCTCCGTACAGGCCCTCGAAAATCCGATGCTGAAGACGTGCGAGACCGAAATTTCGCGCGCTGTGGAGCCATGCCCGCGCCTCGCGCTTCGGGAGAAATTTATTAGTTTTTACAGGAACTTAGTCGAAGATTATCACCTTCTACTACGTCGATCGGGAAAACCGTTCTCGTACAGGAGAAGCTCAATGAAAATCACGACCCTCGCACTCGCGGCCACCGTCCTGGGCAGCCTCGCGCTCGGTGGCGCCGCATCGGCGGCCCCGATGGGACCGAACGGTCTTCAGGCCGCCCCGGCCGGCATCACCCAGGTCCGCATGAGCAGCAGCGAGCGCATGATGATGAAGAAGCGCATGATGCATAAGAAGATGATGAAGCGTCGGATGATGAAGCGGAAGATGATGATGAACCGCATGTAAGCGGTTCCGCGCAGGAGGCGGGGCGACCTTCGGGTCCCCGCTTCTTTTTCTCTGGGTGATGTGCCGCTTGCCTCGCACCTGCCCGACACGCTCTGCGCCCGATCTCGGCGCGGTCGAGCAGGGTCGCTGGATGTGCCGGCCTCTGGTCGTGATACGCGTCACCCACCGGGTCAGCGCGCGCTCCCGCCTCGTCCTGCTGATGAGCGGCCTCCAGATCTTCGACGCGCGCCCGGCACTGCACCGGGGCAACGTCTCGACCTTCGACGGTCCGCTGCTGGCGCCGACCTCGACCGAGGACGTTCCGCGAAGGGCGCCACGACGAGCCGCTCAAGGACTGGATCGGACGGCAATGCTGACGGGACGCGCGTGGCCGCGTTTCGCAGGTCGGCACGAGGCGTGAGGCCGGGAAACCCGGCTTCCGACGCCTGCTCTGATCGGAACTTCAGGACGCCGTGGCGGACGATGCAGCTTGCACGGTGCCGGATACGGGCAGCCGGAACAGGAAAGTCGTCCCCCGGTCGACGGCGCTCCTGACTTCGAGCACGCCACCCTGGCGCTCGACGAGATCCCGGCACAGCAGCAGGCCCAGGCCGCTCCCGCGCTCGCCTGCCGTCCCGTTCGTCGTCGTCCGCCGGTCCAGCCTGAACAGGTCGTCCACCCTGCCGGGCGGCATGCCCACGCCGGTATCCGCGACACAGATCTCGACCGCGTCGCCCTCACGCCGGGCGGCGACCGTGATGGTGCCGCCGGGCAGCGTGAACTTGATCGCGTTGCTGACGAGGTTGCGCAACACCGTGGCGAGCATGTCCCGCTGCGCCCGCACCACCGTGCGGCCGCAGGACGCTTCCAAGCTCAGCCCCTTGTCGGCGGCGGCCTCGGCGGCTCCCTTCATGACGTCTCCGGCCAGGGTGCCGAGATCGACGTCCGTGAGGGTGATTGCCATCGTATCCATCTGCAGGCTCGCCCAGGAGAACAGGCTCTCCAGCAGGGCGTAGGCCTGCGTCGCCGCCTCGTGGATGCCGTTGGCCCGGCGCTCGATGGACGCGGTGTCGCGCGCCACGACGGCCTTTCCAAGGACCTGGGACAGGCCGAGGAGGGCCTGGAACGGGTTGCGCAGATCGTGGGCGATGATCGAGAACAGCAGCGATTTCTGCCGGTTCAACGTGTCGAGTTCGAGCGACTTCGCCTCCGCCTCGCGACGGGCAGCGGCGAGTTCCGCCTGGAAGGCGCGCCGGGCCTCGGCGAAGCGGATCGCCCGGGCCAAGCCGGACGGCGTGACCTCGGCCTTGTCGAGATAGTCCAGCGCGCCGGCCCGCATCAGCCGCGTCGCCAGGTCCGGGTCGGCCTCGCCGGTCAGCATCAGCACCGCCCGCGCCTCGCCCTCGGCCGCCAGCAGGGTCTTCAGGAGCGCGAACGTGTCGACACCCGGCAAGCGATAGTCGAGCAGGATGCAGTCGAACGTCTCTTCGGAGGCGAGGCGCTCGCCATCCTCGCCGCCGGCCGCCTCGGTCAGCGTGTGGGCGAGGCCGGACTTGGCGAGCGCCCGCCGCACAGCCGCGCGGTCGACCGCGTCGTCGTCGATCAGAAGGATGCGGGTCGGGTTCGTCACGGTGGGACTATGCAGGAAACTCAACGACCTTCCAGTAGTGCTCCAGCAACGCCACCGCTTCCATGAAGGTGTTGGCCGGGTCGCGCTTGACGATGTAGCCGGCGACGTTGTGCCCGTAGGCGCGCATCCGGTCTTCGTCGGCCTTCGAGGTGGTGATCATGAACACCACCGCCGAACGCAGGTCCTCGTCGGCGCGGACCGCCTCCAGGAACTCGATGCCGTTCATGCGCGGCATGTTCAGGTCGAGCAGGATCAGGTGAGGCCTTGGCAGCTTGGCATGCCCGTTCTCGCCGCGCAGGATCTCCAGGGCCTCGATGCCGTCGCGGGCGACGGTGATCGGATTGCCGATCTTGCTCTTCTTGAAGGCGCGCTTGAGCCCCTGGACGTCGACCTCGTCGTCGTCGACCAGCAGGATGTTAACCGTCGAGCCCATGCGCCTGTCCCCTCCGGCCGTCGCGCGGCCACGTGAAATGCACCGCCAGACCACGCCCGTCGGGCCCGTCGGAAAGCCAGACCTTGCCGCCCAGCCGATCGACGAGCTTGCGCACGATGGCCAGCCCCATGCCGCTGCCCTCGACCTCGTCGCGGGGCTTGAGCGTCTGGAACATGCCGAAGACGCGCTCGCGGAACTGCTCGGGGATGCCCGGCCCGTCGTCGGTCACGACGAACTCGAACGCGTCCCCCGCCGGCCTCGCCGCGACCGAGATATGACCCTCGGCCGGCCGGTCGTGGTGCTTGATGGCGTTGCCGATCAGGTTCTGCAAGGCTTGGGTCAGCGGGGCCCGGGCCGCCTGTAACGTCGGCAGGGACGCATCGGCCGTAATGGCGAAGCCTGCGGGCGGGCTGACCAGCACGGCGAGTTCCTCGACGAGCGCCTTCGTGTCGATTGTGTCCATCGTCGCGTCGGCCCGTCCCGCCCTGGAATAGGCCAGGAGGTCGTCGAGCAGGCTGTCGAGCCGCCGCACCCGGCTCTTGAGCAACTCCATGTTGGTCTGGACGTCGCCGGTCAGCGAGCCTTCGAGATCCTCCTCGATCCATCCGACGAGGTTCTCGATGCCGCGCAGCGGCGCCTTGAGGTCGTGGGAGGCGACGTAGGCGAACTGCTCCAGCTCCTCGTTGGATCGGCGCAGGTCGATGGCGTGACGGGCGAGCCGGCGTTCCAGGCCTTTGCGCTCGGTGATGTCGGTGTTGGTCCCGAACCAGCGCAGGATGGCGCCGTCCGGCCCGCGATGGGGCTGCGCCAGCGACAGGAACCAGCGGTATTCGCCGTCGGCGCCGCGAAGCGGGAAAGTATCCTTCCATGGCTCGCCGGTGCGGAAAGCCTCGCTGATGCGTTCCACGACGCGCTCGACGTGGTCGGGGTGGTGGACGTCGCGCCAGCCCCAGCCTCGCATCTGTTCGAGGGTGGTGCCCGTGTAGTCGTACCAGCGACGGTTGTACCAGATGATGTCGCCGCTCGGCTCGGCGACCCAGGTCATCTGGGGCAGCGCGTCGGCGAGGGCGCGGAAGTCGTCCGTGGTGAGGTTCGCGGCACGCTCCACGCGCGGATCTCCTTACGTTGGGGCTCAATCTGCGGCCGACCCCGCATAACCCCGGGCGGGATGCCCGTCATCAGAGCCTGAGTGGGTCGCCGGGCCGCCGGGACTGGCTCGCCCCTGCACTATGGAAGGCGTTGCCGCCAGGTCCGCCGGGAACCGGCACGCAGCGGGCAGATTGGCTTCGCGAACCGGTTGTGCAACCGGCAGGGAGAAACGTGATGTCGAAGGATACCGAGAAGCACCACGCGCTGCTGAGCGCCCTCAAGGAGGCGCAGGGCAAGGGCGACGGCTCCTTCGAGCACGCCGTGACCGATGCCTTCGCGCACGTCTTCGAGCACCTGGGACGCCTGAACGATCACGTGTCCCTCGGAGGCCCCGACGGTGGCGCTCCCCACCTGAAGCCCGGCGAATCCGCGACCCTGCGATAGGGACCGGGACCGCCGGAGGCCGCAACGCGAAAGGGACGCGCATGATCACGCTCTACACTTGGTCGACCCCGAACGGTCGCAAGATCCCGATCATGCTGGAGGAGTGCGGGCTGCCCTACACGGTCGTGCCGGTGAACATCGGCAAGGACGAGCAGTTCGCCCCCGACTTCCTGAGGATCTCGCCCAACAACAAGATCCCGGCCATCGTCGACGACGCGGGGGAGGGCGGTCCCTTAACCGTCTTCGAGAGCGGCGCGATCCTCACGTATCTTGCCGAGAAGACGGGACGTTTCCTCGCCCCGTCCGGTCCGGCCCGCTATAAGGCCCTGGAATGGCTGCACTGGCAGGTGGGCGGCCTCGGTCCCATGCTGGGCCAGCTCGGCTTCTTCGCGGTACGCTCCGACGAGAAGGCGCCGCTGGCGATCAAGCGGTTCACCGACGAGGCCGATCGCCTGCTGCACGTCATGGACAGGCGGCTCGGCGAGGGGCCCTACCTCGCGGGCGCGGACTACTCCATCGCCGACATCGCCTGCTACGCCTGGACCCTGGCGGCCACGTCGTTCCTCAAGGAGCCGCTGACCGGCACCCTGGGCTCCGTGCCGAACGTGCATGCGTGGCTGGAACGGGTCGGCGAGCGGCCCGCCGTCGGGCGCGGCATGGAGGTTCCGAAGACCTGAGGTGCAGACGGTCCCTGGACGGTCGAGGCCGTCTCGACCGGGCAGAATGCGACCGGTGCACGATGACGCGGACGGCGGACGTCGCCGCCTCCGGCAAACGGTGTCGCGGTCGGTGAAGGACGAGCGCTTCCGCAAGTCGCTGAAGCTCGCCGACGGCCCGGACGTGAAGGGCGAGGGCGCGACCATCAAGGTGGCGCTGGACAAGAGCGCGGCCCGCCCTCTTGCGACCCGAGGCCATGCGTACCGCCGGTCGTGCACGTCGCATCAGGACCGACCCTGAGGTCAACGCCGGATGAGACGACCTGCCCGCGAGCGCAATGCTGTTCCGATCCGCGCGAAGGCCTCTTGGTGTCGGGTGTGAAACCTGTTCGACAGGTAAGCCACGAACGCTGCGATGCAACCAACGACGCTGGGTGCTATTCTTCTAGTATCCATCACATCGAGCATTTCGCCGGCCGCGCCCGTCGGATGACCCGCGTTCGCGAAGGCGGCAACCATGATCCCTTGCAACCACCACCACGATGGCGAGGCCCGGCCCGCGCTCAGTCAGGTCGCCCGGGTGCTGGCAGGGCGAATGGCGCCTCCCGAGAACGCGAACCTCCCGCCGCGCCTCGCCGAACTCGTCGCCGTGCTGCTCGCCCGCGATTGCGAGGGCGGTGGCCATCGATCGGCGGCCAGAGTCCCGAGGCCAGACGCCGCTTGATCGCTTCGCGTCTCGCATGACGATCCTTCCGATCGCCACGCAACGCCATACGCGGGGCGTGGCCCCTGAACCCGATCGGCGGGAGCAGGCGCGTCTCGGCCCGGTCACGGTCTGAGCGGTCGCGGCCGGTCTGCTCATCCCCTGGGTGGACGGATGCCGAGCAAGCGGATCACCCCGAAGGCCAGGACGGCCGACGCGAGGCTGAGGCCGCATACGGCGAGGAAGCCTCGTGGGTCGTCGCCAAAAGGCAGCCCCTTCACGTTCATCCCGAACAGGCCGGTGATGAAGGTCGGTGGCAGGAAGAGCGCCGACAGCACCGACAGGACGTAGAGCTGCCTGTTCGTCGCCTCGGCGATGCGCTCGGACACCTCCTCCTGCAGAAGCCGGGCCCGCTCGGCCTGCAAGGTCATGTCGCGGTCAAGCGCATCGAGGCGCTGCGCGAGTCGGGCCGCCGCCGCGGCCGCTGGCCCGTGGATGTCGACCGTCGCCCCATCCGTCTCCAGCCGGTGAAACACGGCCGCGAGCCCGGTAATCTGCCGGTGCAGGCGCACCGCGTTGCGGCGGACCGGCCCGAGCCGCCGCCGGTCGTCGCGGGGTCGGCCATCGAGGATGTGGTCCTCGATTCCATCGAGCGCGTCGGAGAGCCGCTGCCCGGTGATGGCCATCGCCGAGACGACGTGGTTGACCAGGGTCTCGAGGAGCAACGTCGGCGAGGTGACGGTGTCGCCGCCCTCGACCGCGGCGCGGGTCACGTCCGGGCTCTCCACCGGTCCGCGGCGGCCGCTGACGAGGCTGCGCGGTCCCATGATGAAATGGAGCCTTCCGGCCGGCGCGGGTTTGGCGCCCGGGCGGGCGAGGTCGGCGACGACGCCCCCGACATGGTCCCCTGCGACCGTGACGCGCTGGTGCTCGTCGGGCGCGAACACGGCGGTGGCGAGCCGGATGGGACCGAACGTGCCTGCGCCCGCCGCCGCCGCGAGGTCGACCGCGTCCAAGTCATAATGCAACCACAGGAACCCGCCTCCGAATGCATCGCGGGTGCGCGCAGCCTCGGCCGCCGGGACTGAGCGCCCCCGCCCGTCCGCATCGAATGCCATGGCCCAGAGAGGTTCGACCCGCCGGATCGATGGGCTCATGACGTTCGCGGTCACGCTTCCGATCGAAGCGTCTACCGGCGGATCCAGCGCGTGCATGCAGGGTCCAATCGATGCTCAGCCAGGCAGGAATGCGACGTTTCGGTCCGCAGATGCGGAACGCCGCAGTCGCAGGCCTGCGTGCGACGGGAATTATGGGGCGCACCACAACGTCTCGGGACGTCGTGGAACGGCTCGGGCTCAAGAGCGAACCCGCTTCGTCCGATGTCGGTTCGGATACCGCGCGTCAGGCGGGCACCGGCAACACGTCTTCTCCCCTCCCGATGCACGGGACATTCGGCGCCGTCAGTATGAGCTTGCGGTCACCCTCGTCGGGAGCGGCACGCTCGTTGTCGACCGATCGGAATTCGATCGCCCCGTTCGTCTTGATGATCAGCAGGGCATTCACGTCAGGCTGCGCTCCCGCGTCCGCCGGGACGACGTCGAATCGCCAGCCGGCCTCGTGCCGCCCGGCCAGGGCATCGAAGTCGATCTTGCCGTCGCCGAGAATCTTGCCGCGGGTATCCCGGCTGACACCTGTGTCCGCGTGCAGGAGGTGGTCCGCCGACGGCGCCAATTGGTAGACCCGTTCGCGGCCGATCTCCGGGGCAAGCCTCGTGCACACCAGCGCGTTGTAGAGTCCGTCCCGGGTCGCAGCGAGCAGGTGGTCCGGGGGATGGTCGGCCAAGCCTTCCTCGGCGTGCCGCGACAGGAGTTCGGCCTGCATCGTGGGAACGCCCGCGTCACGGGCGGCGTGCAGCGCGCCGGGGTAGGTATCCACCAGCACGACCGGCACGCCCGCGCGATGCAGCGTGATGACCATGTCGCTCGCCCAGGGGGACGCCCCGACCACGGCGATCCGTTGGGCCTCGGTCGCGGTGGACAGGCCCAGTCGCCGGGCGAGCGGACCCAACGAGAACCCGTGGAGGATGACCGTGGCCACGATGACCGCGAACACGGTGGGCTGGATCAGGTCGCCGCCGGCATAGCCCGCATCGCTCAGACGCGGCCCGGCCAGACCGGCGACCGCGGCCGCGACGATGCCGCGTGGGCCAATCCAGCCCACGAACAGACGCTCTCGCCGTGACAAGTCGCTGCCCAGCGTCGCAAGCCAGATGGCGGCTGGGCGGACCACGAACAGGACGGCAACCGTGAGGCTGAGGATGGGCAGGGAAAGCTTGCCGAGGACGCCGAGGTCGAGGTCGGCGGTCAGCACGACGAAAAGGCACGACACCAGCAGGACGACGAGCGCCTCCTTGAAACGGCGCAACTCCCCCAAGCCCGGCACGTGCCGGTTCGCCAGAACGATACCGAACACGGTCGCACCGATCAGCCCGGCCTCGTGCATGAGCAGGTTCGGGACGACGTAGGCGACGAGGGCGAGCGCGAGCAGGACCGGCGTCTTGAGCGTCTCGGGCACGAGATCGCGCCGGAACGCCCCCGCGACTGCGACCGCGAAGCCGACGCCGAGGCCGCCGGCCACCAGCACGCCCTCGGCGAGGTGGAGCGCCAGGGCGACCGCCGGGGTTTCGCCGGCACCGTGTGGCACGCCCACCAGGATCTCGATGACGACCGCCGTGAGGATGGCCCCGACCGGGTCGTTGACGATAGCCTCCCACTTCAGGAAGGCCGCGGACCGACGCGCCAGGCGGGCATGACGGAGCAGCGGCAGGATCACGGTCGGGCCGGTCACGACGAGGATGGCACCGAACACCGCGGAAGGTCACAACATCCCGCCGATGAGGTGGGCGGCGACGGCGCCCAGGACGAAGTTGACCGGCAGCGCGAAGGCGGTGAGCCGGAGAATGCCCTCGCCGGAAGCCCTGAGCTCCCGGAAGTCGAGGGCGAGGCCTCCCTCGAACACCACGATGGCCACCGCCAAGCCGATCAAGGGTCGCAGGTTCTCCCCGAAGTCGCGGGACGGGTGCAGCAGGCCGAACACGGGTCCGACGAGGAACCCGAGGGCGAGCAGCAGCACGATGGCGGGGATGCGCAGGCGCGCGGCGAGCACCTGGGCGGCGATGCCACCGCCCACGATGCAGAGGACGGCCGTCGCCAAACCGTGTTCCATCCATCCCCCATCCGGGCGAACCCGTCGTCGCGACCGTCCGACGCCGCCCCCGCGGAGGATCGGCACCTCCGCCGCCGTGCGGGTCGGATCCCGTGCCCTACTACGGGTCGGAGCCTATCGGATCCCCGACGAGGCCTCCGCCGGGGTCGCATCCCCGGCGTCGGTCTGGCGGTTGTCGAGCTTGCGCAGCGCGGTGGCGATGTCCTGCAGGCTGGTGTCGCCCTTGCGAAGGACCCGATCGGCCTCGGACAGGCGGTCGCGTTCCGCCGCCGTGATGTCCCGGGCACTCAGCACCACGACCGGGACCTCGGCGCAGCCGGGCAGAATTCGGAGCCGGTCGAGGAACGAGAAGCCGTCCATCACGGGCATGGTCAGGTCGAGCAGCACGAGGCGCGGCACCCCGTGGAGGACCTGGTCGAGCGCCTCGCGGCCGTCGCCTGCCTCCCGGACGCTCCAGCCGTTGCGTTCGAGCACCGTCCGGAGGCGGTGGCGCATGTCGGCATCGTCGTCGACCACGAGCACGTCGCCGTCGGCCGCCCGGAACTGGTCGAGGATCGTGCGCAGCCGCGCCCAGTCCACGGGCTTGGGCACCGCCTCCACGGCCCCGAGGGAGGCGCTGAGCGCCGCGTCGGCGACGAAGCTGATCATGACGACCGGGATGGCGGCGGTCTCCGGGTCGGCCTTCAGGGCGGCCAGCACGGACCAGCCGTCCGTCTCCGGCATCATCACGTCGAGCAGGATCGCCCGTGGCTTGAGTGATTTCGCGAGGTCGAGCCCTGTGCTCCCGTCCCCCGCGGTGCGGACGGCGAAGCGCTGGCGTTCGAGGAACCGGGTCATCAGCTCGCGCTGGCTGGCCTCGTCGTCGATGACCAGCACGAGGTTGCCCACCGCCACGTGGTTCTCGGGTGCCGCCGGTGCCGCCTCGACGGCCTGCTCTGGCGCCGCGGCCGGGACGCGGAGGGTGAAGCTCGTCCCCGCGCCCTCGACGCTGTCGACGGTGATGTCGCCGCCGAGCAGCTGCGCGAAGGCGCGGCTCAGAGCCAGCCCGAGGCCGGTTCCGCCGTAGGTGCGCGTGGTGCTCTCATCGGCCTGGGTGAACCGCTCGAACAGGCGCCCGACCTGCTCCGCGTTCATGCCGATGCCGGTATCCTGCACCGTGAACCGGAGCCAGTCGCCGGCCCCGTCGCCCTCGCGGACGGCCCGCAACGTGATGGTGCCGTTCTCGGTGAACTTGGCGGCGTTCGAGAGCAGGTTGAACAGGCACTGGCGCAGCTTCACCGCGTCGGTGCGGGCGAGGCCCACGCCATCGGCCACGTCGACCACGAGGAGGTTGCCCTTCTTCCTGACCAGGGCATCGACCGTGCCGGCGGCGTCCTGTGTGAAGGCGGCGACGTCGATGTCCTCGGGGTCGAGTTGCATCTTCTCGGCCTCGACCTTGGACAGGTCGAGCACGTCGTTGATCAGCCCGAGCAGGTGCTGGGCGTTCGACTTGATCTTGCCGAGGTCCTTGAGGAGGCTGTCCTGGCCGAGCTCCTCCGCCTCCTCCTCCAGCATCTCGGAGTAGCCGATCACCGCGGACAGCGGCGTGCGCAGCTCGTGGCTCATGTTGGCCAGGAACCGGCTCTTGGCCCTGCTATGCTCCTCGGCGGCGTCGCGCGCCTCCTTGAGGGCGATCTCGTACGCGTCGCGCGCGGTGATGTCGGCGTGGATGCCGACCCACTCGCGGATCGTCCCGTCGGGATTGCGGACCGGCCGGCCCTTGACGGCGAACAGCCGGTATTCGCCATCGCCGTTACGCACGCGGTGCCGGAGTTCGTAGCCCCGGTTCGCTGCGACAGCGTCCCGCCACGCGACCTTCGTGTGCTCGACGTCGTCCGGATGCACCGCCTTCGCCCAGCCCGTGCCCTGGCACTCGGCCTCGGACTGGCCGGTATAGGCTTGCCAGTACGGCTGGGGGCCGACCATCGCGCCGCGCGCGTCGGCGGTCCAGATGATGTCGCCGACCGCCTCGGCGGCGGCCCGGAAGCGCCCCTCGCTGACATGGAGGTTGCGCTGCACCCGCTGCTGCTCGAACGCCGAGGCGAGCATGGCAACGAACAGGATCGTGAACGTCGCCCCTGCCACGTAGAGGGCGAGGATCTGCTGGCTCAGGCCGACGTCGGCGGCATGGGCGGCGTGGGCGCCGGCCTCCTCGGCGGTGAAGGTCGCCGCGGCCATGCCGGTGTAATGCATCCCGGCGACGGCGAGACCCATGACCGCGGCCGCGGCGAGCTTCTGCCAGACACTGTTCTGCCGGAAGGTCAGCCAGAGCGCGACCGTCGCGGCCGTCACCGCGATGGCGACGGACACCGTGACGATGGGCAGGCTGTAGGCGAGGTTGCCCGGCACCCGCATCGCCGCCATGCCGGTGTAGTGCATCCCGGCCACGCCGACGCCCATCAGCGGGCCGCTGACGAGGACGTCCCGCGTCCCCGCCCCCGCGCGGCTGACCCAGGCGAACGCGGCGCCGGTGGCGGCGATGGCGATCAGCAGCGAGGCGACCGTGATCCCGAGGTCGTAGGCGGCCGGCATGCCCATCTCAAAGGCGAGCATGCCGACGAAGTGCATCGCCCAGATGCCGCCGCCCATCGCCAGCGCGGCGAGGGCCACCCAGGCCCAGCGCGTTCGCGCACGCGCGCCCCGGACGCGACCGCCCAGGTCGAGCGCCGTGTAGGAGGCGAACACCGCGATGGCGATGGAGAGCGCGACGAGGGCGGGGTCGTAGCCGGTGTGGATCATGGGCAATCCGGTCGGGCTCAAATCGGGATAGGGCCACAGACGGGGAGGCCTTGGGAACGGTAAGTCGCAACGGCGAGGCTTTGTGCCTGCGACGAAGAGGGCACGGCGCCGTCCCGGACATCACAGATGTACCACGACCCCTCATGCCTCCTGCGTGAACGGCAACGTCCTCTCCTCTTCAGGGGTGCTACGGCACGGCGCCGGGACGTCGGAGCCCCCTCCGTACGGATACCGCAGGCCGCCCTCCGGCTTCTCCATCGCCCGCGACAGGTTCGACCGCGCGTTGGCGGCCCGCGGCGCGGTGATGCCGGGCTCGGCCATCTGCGACGCGCGCCTGTCGGCGATGTCGGCCCTGCGCGGCTTCGCCCTGACGCCGACGCACGCCACGACCCGCGCCGAGGAGCTGATGCAGGACACGCCGGTGTGGGCGTGGACCAGGGCCGACGGCTTCGGGATCGGGACGAACCTGCACGCTGGCTGTTCGCGATCCTGCGCGATCTGTTCTTCCCGGAGCAAGGCGAGCGGAAGCGTGGGGTCGAGAACGCGGACGGCACCCTCGCCGGGCGCCTGGCCTCCGCCCCGGGCAGGAAGGCCACGTCGAGGTCCGTGAGCTCAAGGCGGCATTCGGGCACCTCCCGGGGACCCAACGGGACCGTCGGCCCCATCCTGCACAGGCCGGTCATCGCGGCGAAGACCACGGACCGAGCCGTCGCGCCGGTCCGCAGGATCGACCTCACCAGGGAGCCCTGGGCGCCACCGCCGTCTTTTGGCAGCCCCGGAGGACGGGCGCGCGATCTGGACCCTGGGCACGGTCGAAGTCCGTCCCCGCCCCGTACCCGATGCCGCGTGGGACGGAGCAGCGGCCCGGGTCCATCGTCTCCCAGGACTACGTCCGGTCGGAGACGAGGCGCAGGGCGGCCGCCGGCCGCGTCGCGAGGGCGGCCGCGACCTTGCGTTCGAGCTCCCCGTCCCGGAACGGCTTCATGACGACCGAGTCCGCGCCGCGCGCGCCGGCCTGCGTCAGGCCCGTGGTGTCCGCAAAGCCGGTGACGAACAGCACCGGCATGCCCGGCCAGCGCCTGCGGATCTCGATGGCGACCTCGGCCCCGTTCATGCCCGGCATGGCGAAATCGAGGACGACGAGATTGACGCACGGGTCCGCCTCCAGGGCGGCCAGGGCCTGGAGCCCGGACGCCGCTTCGCGCACGTCGTACCCGGCCTCGGAGAGCCGGGTCACGGTGACCTCCCGGACCTCCGCGTCGTCGTCCACGACGAGCAGCATCGGACGGCTCCCCGGCGGATGCGTCAGGGCGCAGTCGACGGGCGTGGCCTTCTCGGTCGCCGCCGCGGCGCCGCCGACGACCCGGGGCAGGTAGACCTTGATCGAGGTGCCCTCGCCGAGCACCGTGTCGATGCGGATGCCGCCGCCGGACTGCTTCACGAACCCGAAGACCTGCGCGAGCCCGAGGCCCGAGCCCTTGCCGACCTCCTTGGTCGTGAAGAACGGCTCGAACACCCGGGCAAGCACGTCCGGCCGCATGCCCGACCCGGTGTCGCTCACCGACACCATGACGTACTCGCCGGGCTGGGGCTGCTCCGGCCGGCTCGGCGCGCCGGTAACGACGATGTTTGCGGTCTCGATGGTGAGCCGGCCGCCCACCGCCATCGCGTCGCGGGCGTTGATGGCGAGGTTGAGGATCACGAGCTCGATCTGCGTCGCGTCGACGAGCGCCGGCCACAGGTCGCCCTGGAGCGTCGTCTCGATCTGCACCGCCCCGCCGATGGAACTCTGCAGCAGGTCGCGCATCGAGGCGACCGTCTCATTCAGTCCGACCGGGGTCGGCTCGAGCCGCTGGCGCCGGGAGAACGCGAGGAGTTGCGCCGTGAGCTTGGCGCCGCGCTCGGCCGCTCCGCGCATCATCGCGAGCCGGCGCCTCGACCGGTCGTCCGACACGGCGCGCTCCAGGAACTCGATGTTGCCGGCGATGACCGTCAGCAGGTTGTTGAAGTCGTGCGCGACGCCGGAGGTCAACTGCCCGACCGCCTCGAGGCGCTGGTTGAGCCGCAGCGCCTCCTCGGCCCGCTCCCGCTCGCCGATCTGGCGCTGCAGCTCTGCGTTCGTCTCGGCGAGTTCGCGCGTCCGCTCGCCGATGCGCAGCTCCAGCGTGTCGTTGAGCGCCTTCAGGGCCGCCTCTGCCGCCCGCTTGTCGGCCCGGGCCCTGGCCTCGGTCAGCGCCCGGACGATGGTCCGGGGCATCCGGTCGAGCCGCTGCTTGGTCACGTAGTCGGTGGCGCCGTTCTTCAGCGCCTCGACCGCCACCTCCTCGCCGAGCGTGCCCGAGCAGAAGATGAAGGGCGTCTCCGGGCATTGCTCGCGGGCGATGCCGAGCGCGCTCACCCCGTCGAAGCTCGGCAGGACGTAGTCGGCCAGGATCAGGTCGTGCCGCCCCGCCTGGGCCGCGGCCGCGAACTCGTCGCGCGTGATGACGCGCTCGATCTCGACCGGGTGGCCAAGGTTCTCGAGTTCCGCCTCGATGAGTTCCGCGTCGAGGTCGCTGTCCTCCAGGTGGAGGATACGCAGGGGGCCGGCGGCGGCCCCGATCACCCGTTCGATGGCCAGCCTCCCATGTGCGGCGGCGGCTCGTTCAGGAGCGCCCAGAACACGCCGATCTCCTTGATGGCCGCGAAGAACTCGTCGAAGGCGACCGGCTTCACCACGAAGGCGTTCACCCCGAGGTTGTAGGAGCGCACAACGTCGGTCTCCTCCCGCGACGAGGTCAGCATCACCACCGGGATGCCCCGGGTCTCCGGGTCGCCCTTGATCTTGGCGAGCACCTCCAGGCCGTCGACCTTCGGGAGCTTCAGGTCGAGGAGCACCACAGCGGGATCCTGTGGCTGTCGCTTCTCGTGCAGCCCGCGCCGGTAGACGAAGTCGAGGGCCTCCGCCCCGTCCCGGCAGATGACGATCTCGTTGGCGAGCTGGCTCGATTCGAGCGCGGCCAGCGTCAGCTCGACGTCGTTCGGGTTATCCTCGACGAGGAGGATCGGCTTCAGTCCGGCCATGCAGGTTATGCCTCCTCCCGGGTGGGCAGGGTGAAGTGGAAGGTCGCGCCCTCGCCGAGCCTGCCCTCGGCCCAGGTCCGGCCGCCGTGGCGCTCGACGATGCGGCGCACGTTGGCGAGGCCGATGCCCGTGCCCTCGAACTCCTCGACCCGGTGGAGGCGCTGGAACACGCCGAACAACTTGTCGACATAGGCCATGTCGAAGCCGGCGCCGTTGTCGCGCACGAAGAACACCGCCTCGCCGTCCTGGGGCGGGAGGCGCCCGACCTCGATGACCGCCTCGGGCTTGCCGCGGGTGTACTTCACGGCGTTCGACAGCAGGTTCTCGATGACGAGGCGCAGCATCACCGGGTCGGCGTGGACCCGCCCGAGCGGCCCGATCTCCCAGCGGACCGTCCGGTCGGGGGCGATGTCGCGGCTCACCTTGCGGCGAACCTCCTCGACCAGGGCGTTCAGGTCGCCCGACACCTTGTTCAGGGCGTGCCGGCCCATCTGCGAGAAGGTCAGGAGGTTGTCGACCAGGGTCCCGGCCGAGAACGCCGCCTCGATGATGGTGTCGACGTAGTGCCGGCCCTTGTCGGAGAGGTTGGCGCCCTCCTTGTTCTTGAGCAGATTCGAGTAGCCGACGATGTGCCGGAACGGCGCGCGCAGGTCGTGGCTGACCGAGTAGGAGAACGCCTCCAGCTCCTTGTTCGAGCGCTGGAGCTCTTCGCTCATGGCGGCCAGTTCCTCGGCCCGGCGGAGCACGATGCCCAGCACCGAGGCGCGCAGATCCTTGGCCGCCTCGACCTCGGAGAGGGACCAGGGCAGGGAACGGCCTTTCACGGTCTCCTTCCAGATCTCGAAGGACTTGCGCGGATGCAGCCGGTCCGGGCCGCCCGCGGGGTCTGGCCGGACGGCCTTCTCGGGGTTGCCGCCCCACTTCACCGTCCGCACGACCTCGGGCCTGAACCAGATGACGTAGCTCGCGTACTTCTTCGATATGGAGATCGCGAGGACGCCGCTGGCGCGGTCGGCGAAGCCCTCCGCCCGCGCCAGCACGTCCGACAGGGCCTCGGTGACGAAGACCTCGTCCTCGTCGCCGACCGACAGCCAGTCGTAGAGGGCGCGCACCTCGCGCTCGGAGGGCGTTGCCCCGAGAAGCCTGCAGCGGTCGGCCGTCACCACCGCCGCGCCCGAGGCGTTCACGAGGGCGAGCACGTCGTCGGGGTGATTGAGCAGGCCGTCGACGAAGCTCTCCTCCTCGGCCATGTAGGCGAGAAGGCGGGACTGGACCGCGCCGAGGGCGAGCCGCTGCTCGGCCTGCTCGCCGCGGACCTTGGCCGAGAGTTGCAGGGCGAAGATCTGGGTGAGGAAGTCGCAGGCGTTGCGGGCCTGGAGCGGCACCCGCCTCGGTCCTTCGTTGTGGCAGGAGACGAGGCCCCAGAGCGCCCCGTCGACGAGGATCGAGACCGACATGGACGCCATGGTGCCCATGTTGCGCATGTACTCGACGTGGACCGGCGAGACCGAGCGCAGCACCGACTGGCTGAGGTCGAGGGGCTTGCCGGAGGGCGTGGCGGACGGTCGGACCGGCACGGGGACGTATCCGGCGTCGGGTATGATGCGCAGGCGGTTGCGGCGGTAGAGCTCGCGCGCCTGCGCCGGGATGTCCGAGGCCGGGAAGCGCAGGTCGAGATAGCTCGGCAGGACGCCGTTGCCGTCCTCGGCGAGCACGGTGCCGTGCCAATCCCGGTCGAACCGGTAGACCAGCGCCCGGTCGAAGCCGGTGACGTGGCGGATGTCCTGTGCGAGGAGATGGCAGAGATCCTCGACGCCCCGCGCCGCTTGCAGGCGCTCGACGAAGGCGCGCAAGCGTGGCGTCAGCGCATCGAGGCCGGCGTCGCCCGAGAGGTCGTCGGTCTCCTCCAGTTCGAGCACGACGAGGCCGTCGACCCCGTGCGCCGCGACCTCGTAGGCTTGGCCGTCCCGTCCGGAACCCAGGGTGACGGTGCGGAGGTAGACTGCGCCGTCCTGATGCGCGGCCCCTTGGAGGTAGCGGCGGACGAGGGCGGCGAGTTCGGGAAAGGCCCTTTCGAGCATGGTGCCGACCGCGGCCGGGGCGTTGGCGCTGGCCTGGACGACCGTGAGGTCGGGCACGTCGAGGGCGAGCAGGAAGCCGTGCGGCTGGACGCTGCCCACGATGTGGATGGGTTCGCGATCGCAGGCCGACAGGTCGATGTGCTGGTGTGCAGCGTCGCTTCGCTGGTTCAATACCGGCCTCTTTGCCGCCAGCCCGCATGGGGCTGCTCACGCGTGTTAGCAGCCGCGCGACACCGCCGAAATGGGTCAAATGGACGGGGTACCCGGGGTTGTCGCTGCCCCCCGATCTGGGGGCGTGCGCCACGGCGAGGTGGCGGCTCGACCGTCACCCCCGGTGTGGATCGGCGTCGAAGCGTTACCCCTTATCGCTGCCAGGCTTAAGCCATTGAGATGACGCCTGAATTGGATGACGGGGCGGGGTCACGATCGGCGCCGACCGTGACCCCGCCCCCGATCTCATTTTCTGCAATTCGAACAAAGAGATAGCTACATTTGTTCCGGGGTCATGCTTCGACGCCGATCCACAGTATTCACCCCGTGACGTCCGAGCTGAGCCGGCGCTCATACCGGGCGGCAATGCCAGGGTCGGGTCGGTCGCAGGCCGCCCGCATTGTCCGCGGACGTTCTTTAGAGGCGGACAGACGGTTTTCGGCCTTGTCCAGTCCCGGCGGCGGGCGCGTCCGGATGGCTGGGTTTCTGCCGGTTCGCGTCCCGGCGCAACCGCGATGACGCGGACATCGCCCGGCGTGTCTCACGCAGGCACACCCATGCCGAGCTCAGACATCCGGCTGGCGAGACGGTCCTATCGTTAGGCCGTCGGTCCGGCTCCGCCGAATTACAGGATCCGGACGACGCGCCAGACGATCATTTCGCGCGTTTGCGTGCCAGTCGTCCCCTCTCGATCCTACGGAACAGACCCCTGACATGGCCACCGACCTTCATGCCGATCATGCGGCCCGCGATGCCGCGATTGCCGTGAACACCTACACCACCGTTCTGCGTCGCCCCCAGGTACCGCATGAGGTGTTCGCGACCTACTGGCGTGACGTGCATGGGCCGCTCTGCTCCCGCGTTCCGGGTCTTGCTTGGTACGTGCAGTATCACCTCGACCGCGCGCAGGACGCGCACCTCTGGCCGCGTCAGGACGGGATCGCGCCGTTCCCCGACTACGTGCTGGATGGCGGCGTGGAGATCGGCTTCGCGGACACGGACGACCAGGCGCTGTTCAACGCATCCTCGTCCATCCTCTTCTCGGACGAGCAGAACATGTTCGCGGCTACGGTCGCGTATGCGCTGCCCGCCGGTTCGCGCACCCTGGTCGATCGAATCCAGAACCCGAACCCCAACGGCGATGACGTGTTCGACCGGATGCACGTCCATCTTGGGCCCGGCACCAAGGACCCCGAAGCCTTCGCCGCCTGCGTGACGCGCCTCGCCGCGATGCTGGCGACCGACCCGGCACTGCTTCGCGTCCGGCTGCATCTCCCCGAACCCTACGACAATGCCGCCCCAGCCCCACCCGCGCCGGACGTGCTGCACACGGTGCCACCCGAGCGGGAGCGCCTCGCCATCCTCGACCTGACCTTCGCCACGCCCCTTGCCCGCCGCAGCTTCTTCCAGTCGCCTCGGTTCGCCGATACGGCCGACGACCAGAAGCGGCATATCGGACATGCCACCGCCTTCGCGGTCAGCGGCATGTACACCTACGTCCGCGACAAGCATCTGACGCTTGCGGGCCTTCGTGGCAGCCGTGCGGCGCAATTGATCGTGCGCCTCGGCGCCGTCAATCAAACGACGGAAGCGGTACGGCACCTGCTCTTCAACGGCCAACTCCGACAGCCGGAAAGCTGATTGGGTTTCGACGCGATCAAAAGCGACGCGGCGGACTGGGA
Source organism: Methylobacterium guangdongense (assembly GCF_038442355.1). Lineage (NCBI taxonomy): Bacteria > Pseudomonadati > Pseudomonadota > Alphaproteobacteria > Hyphomicrobiales > Methylobacteriaceae > Methylobacterium > Methylobacterium guangdongense. The sequence goes on along the minus strand of NZ_JBBXMX010000006.1, from coordinate 251,190 downwards.
TGTCGCGTCCGGCCCGCCCGGTTCCCGCACTCAGCCGCGCTCGTTCGGCATCGGGAAGCTGCGCGGGTGCCAGACCGGGTAGGCGGGTGGAACGGTGCCCGCCGTGTCCAGCGCAGCCCCCTGTTTCGCACGGCGGCTCGGGGAGCTGCCCGTCCGCTTCCGGACAACGGATGCAACACGACGGACATCGCCGGAGGGACCGCTCACGAATCGAGACAGGCGCCCCTGGCTTTGATCAGATGTCTGATCCCAGGGTTTGATGGTGCAATCTTCACGTTGGAGTGAAGGGACGCGCTATGGGCCGGGTTCTTCACGGCAGCGCCACGAGCAGCTCCGCGCCCATCTGACCGCCTTCGTCAGCGCCTGCAACTTCTGCCGCCGCCTGAAGACCCTGCGGGGTCTTACGCCCCACGAGGCCAGCTGTAAGGCATGGTCCGCCGAGCCCGGACGCTTCAGATCAAACCCGCTCCGCCAAATGCCGGGACCAAACATCTAGCGGTGCTGAAGGAGGAGCGGGAGCGGGCTCGAACCGCCCTCGACCGGATCCATGTGGCCGAGCGTGCGCCGGCCGAGATCGAACCTGAAATCGTCGCGAAGTTCGGGCAACTGATGCGCGCGAACGTGACGACTGGCGAAGTTCCGTTTCGAAAGGCGTGGCTGCAGGCGGTCGTCGACAGGATCGAGGTAGATGCCAACGTTATCCGGATCGTCAGCAAAGTGAACCTGGAAGTCGCCGTAATCGGTGCGGCCTCATTAGCCACGCTCGGTGTTCGTAGTTCTATACGGAAGTGGCGCGCCCGAAAGGATTCGAACCTCTGACCCCCAGATTCGTAGACATGTTCTTGCAATTAACAGTCCCGAACAGTCCCGGTCAGATTTTTGGTTGCTAAGGCCCCGTCATCGCTTGGCTTTCTGACCATATGCTCCACATTGGCTAACAGCCCCGAACGCTCTTTAACGGGCGTGTCGCGATACCCTGCTGTTACCCGAGAGGATGCGTCTGGTGGTCGCGAAGGTCCTAACCATGCAGTCCGTCCAGCGTCTCAAGCCGCAGCCTGAGCGGCGCATCGAGATCCCCGACGCCGCCCTGCCCGGCTTCTACCTCGTGGTGCAGCCGAGTGGCGCGAAGTCGTGGGCGGTGCGCTACCGGATCGCCGGAAAGCCCCGGAAGTACACAATAGGCCCCTACCCCTTGTTCGACCTGTCCGCGGCCCGGGAGGCCGGGCGCGAAGCGCTTCAGATGGTGGCCCGCGGCAAGGACCCCATCGTCGAGAAGCAGGCTGCAATGGAGGCAGCTCAGGCGGCAGAGCGTGGCACGGTTCGCGCTGTCGTTGATGAGTACGTTCAGCGACACCTGAAGCCAAATAGCGGGGGGCGCCACGCCGCGGAAACTGAGGCGATGTTTCGAAACCATATCCTGCCGCGCTGGGGCGAGCGGCGCATGGGTGAAATTACACGTAAGGACGTCATCGCTCTTACCGACGCACTTGTCGACTCCGGCCTAAGCGTAGGCGCGAACCGGGTTTTCTCGGGAACCCGCGCGCTGTTCAACTGGGCGTTCGGCAGGGAGATCATCGAGACGACGCCCTTTCTAAAATTGAAGCTGCCGGTCCAAGAGAATAGCCGTGTCCGCGTGCTCAATGACGAGGAGGTGAGGTTCGTTTGGCAGGCGGCCGAGCGAGTCGGTTATCCGTTCGGCACCCTCGTCCAGTTCCTCCTGCTGACGGCCCAGCGCCGCGACGAGGTCGCACGAATGACTTGGCGGGAGTTGGAGGACAAGGACGGCTGGCTGCTACCGGGCGCGAGGACCAAAAACGGTCGGGAGCATTTGGTACCGCTGCCAAAGCGGGTGATGGCGATAATTGAGAGCGTGCCCCGCCTTCATGGCTCAGCTGAGTTCGTTCTCACGACGGATGGGCGCACGCCTTCGAGCAATTACGGAAAGAACAAGAAGAAGCTCGACGCTGTCATGCTGGACCTTGCCCGCAAAGAGGCGGATGCCGCAGGACGTGATGCCGATAAGGTCGATGTGCCGCATTGGACCCTGCACGACCTGCGGCGCACCGGCAGCACTGGCATGGCGAGGCTCGGGTTTCCAATCCACGTCACCGAAGCAGTGCTCAATCACGCATCTGGTGCGATAAGTGGCGTTGCGGCGATCTACAATCGCTATCAGTACCTTGAGGAAAAACGCGCGGCCTTGGAGGCATGGGCTCAGTTCGTCGAAGTGATCGTCGGTGAGGCCGCAGATCATGGATAAGGACTGGAAAGAGAAGCGCCTCGACGAACTGTGGGAAGCCTACCTTCCTGGCATCCTTCAGAAAGAAAAGGTCGGCGAAGGAACGAGGATCATACAGGGCATAGAGGCGATTTTTGCAGCTCGCAGCGACCACCGGTTCGCGAAGAACCGGGGCGATGTTGTGGCTATGCTGCTCACAGCCTCTAGGGGCCGGCTACTATGGCAACTGCTCACGGTCGAACTCGCCGACTGGATGCTTGAGGATGGCATCGTGCTGTCTCTCACCAATCGCGCAGATTGGGATCATCCTCGCACCCCGCTAAAGGCTCTTCTCGATTACTGCGCCGAATCCGGTTCACCTCTGCACCGGGATGCCATTGAACCAGCGCCGCTATTGCTCCCGCGCTGGCTGCTGAATGAGCTGCGATCTGCGCTCGATGCGTTGGATGAAGGCGAGGTGCATGATCTCGTCAGACCCATCGAGGGCGGCCGGCACGGCGACGCCTGGACCTGGGATCAAATGCGGGCGTGCGCATTGGAACACGTCGGTTTCCTGCATGGCCAGGGGATTGCCAAACAAATCGCGCGGCGACGCGTCAGTGCCCAGACAAGCATTTCGGAAGGCGCGCTACGGGATTGGGAGCGAAACGAGGAGCTGAACGAAGGGTTCAAGGACGCCTTAGAGGCGGGCCGGCTGAAGATAATCTTTGAGGACAACCCGCGATACGCAGAGAGCGACGGCAACACCGTCAATGGCAACGCCTTAGCTAGACTACATCGCTTCAAGTCGGATCCATCACTCGCAGATTTTGGCAAGGCTTACCGGCAACGGTTTGGGCATCGGCATAACCCTGGATCCACTGCGGGCGATTAGGGGTCAGTTGACCGCAGTTCCCGACTGACAATTAGCGGCAGGTTGGTCGCAGGTTATTGCGGCCAACTAACCCACAATCATCGACATAGCCTCAAGTATTTGTTCGAAGCATATTGCTTTCGAGCGCGAGAGTTTGCGCGCGTTTGGGAGTGTGAAGATGAGCGTTCGACAGAAGCTCTACTGCACCGCAACTCAGGTCCGCCGTCGCTATGGCGGGATCTCGGAGATGGGTTTGTGGCGCTGGATCCATGACGGGAAGATCAACTTCCCGAAGCCCGATCTGATCGTGAACGGCCGGCGGCTCTGGAGTGAGGAAACCCTCGACCTCTTCGACGCGCGCATCGCCGTGAAGGAGGCTGCATAAGCCATGAAGCAAGAAACCCGCGCATCGCGCGGGGCGATGGCGGGTCTCGAATTGTCTGCTGTGGCGGCTGACAAGTTCGTAGATACCGCGAAGCCCCTCGCTCTACAAGCATCCACGCTCGCCAAGCGCTTCGGCTTGACGCCGGCGGTGGCCAACCTTGTTGCTGAGTTGGCGCTCACTACTACGGATCGTTGGGGGCGCGCATGAGCGCCCCCTCCCTCAATCCCGAAGACTACGACTACGGTGATCCGGACAAGTACCGGGCCCACATCGCCGAGCTGATGGCGATGGTCGCCATGCGCGCGAACATGGCCAACGACTACGCCGTCCTGCGTGACGATGCCGGCCTCCGGTACACACTGAAATGCGCGGCGGCCGAGTTCAGGGCCGCCCTTGGGCTGCTCGGCGATCTCGCGGAACAGACCGAGCGCGAGCGCCAGCGGCGACAGCCCACGCCCGCCTCCCACCGTCATTCAAATGCGGAGGTGCGCCCATGAGAGCGCAAGAATTTGCGGCCGAGTTGGATCGCAGCGGCTCGCTGGACGACGATCGCCGTCACGGTGATCACGATAGGCCTAACGGCGCCAACGGCACTATCGGCACAGGGAGGAAAGATGGATGGCCGGAGCCTGATCTGAACCTGCTTGGCACCGGCCGACGCGCACCGCCGCCGTTCCCGCTGCATCTGCTCGGTCCGTGGGCCGGGTGGTGCGAGCGTAAGGCCAAGGGGGCGTCCGCGCCGGTCGACTACGTGGCGGTGGCCTTGCTTGCCAGCGTCGGCGCCGCCATCGCCAACGTGCGCTGGCCGCAGGCCGGTACCGCGTGGTCGGAGCCGCCGGTTTTGTGGTGCGCCGAGGTCGGGCCACCGTCCTCATCCAAGTCGCCGAGCATGGATGCGGCCTTTAACCTCGTCCGGTTCGCCGAAGACCGGATGGCGGATGGCTTTGAACAGGTTCAGCAGGAGCATGCCACCGCCAAGCAGGCCTGCGAGGCGCGGATCGAGGCGTGGAAGGTGGAGGTCAAAACCGCCGTGAAAAGCGGAGATCCGGCGCCCGCCATGCCGTCCGACGCGCAGGAGCCGCCCGCGCCGGTCCGGCCGCGGATCCGGGTCGCAGACGCCACGGTCGAGGCGCTGGGCGCGCTCGCCGCTGGCCTTCCGCGCGGACTCCTGCTTGTCCGCGACGAACTGGCCGGCTGGTTGGGTGCCTTCGACAAGTACGGCGGCGGCGGATCCGACAGGGCGTTCGCGATCGAGATGTATGGTGGGCGCGCCTACGTCGTGGACCGGATGAAGAACCCGGAGCCGTTGCGGATCCGGCATCTCAGCATCGGCGTGCTTGGTGGCGTCCAGCCCGACAAGCTGGAGATGATCCTGAACGGACCGGACGACGGGCTCGCCTCCCGTCTCCTTTGGGCGTGGCCGGAGACCAAGCCCGAGTTCCACCTCGCCCGCGGTGCGCAGGACGACGGGCCGATGCAGCGCGCGTTCGCCCGGCTCACCGACCTGTTGCAGCTCCACGATGAGTTCGGCCATCCCGAGCCGGTGATCGTGCCGCTCGCCCGCGAGGCGGAGGATCGGCTGGAGGCGTTCGCCAGGGAGATCGTCGAACGCTGCCACATGGCTAGCGGCCTGCTCGCCGGTACGCTCGGCAAGGCCCGCGGGCACTGTCTGCGCCTGTCCGCCGTGCTGGAGTATCTGTGGTGGTGTGGCGGCACCGAGGAATCGGAGCCGAAGGTGATTTCGCCCGACGCGGTAACGGCGGCTGCAGACCTGTTGAACGCCTACTTCCTGCCGATGGCCGAGCGGGTGTTTGGGGACGCCGTGATTCCGGTGGCCGAGCGGCGCGGCATGCTGCTCGCCCAGCACCTCCGGCAGAACCGGATCGCCGAGTTCAACGCGCGCGAGGTTCGGCGTCAGATCGGCGGCATGCTGCGCGACGCCGCCGACATGGAGGCGGCCTGTAAGCAGCTCGTGGAGGCGGGCCTGATCCGCCCGCGCTTCACCCGAGCCGGCGAGGTGAAGGGCCGGAAGTCTCAGGGCTACGAAGTGCACCCGGAGGTCGCCGTCACCCGCCCTTTTGTCGATAGCCCGGTTTCAGCGCGATCTTACCCCCCTGTGCCAATAGTGCCATTTGCGCCAATAGCTTTGAAAACTGACCTAACGGCACAAACGGCACAAACGGCACAGGGGGGTAAGATAAATCTGGACGCGCGTGGGACTGGGCGCGCCTTAGAGGACATGATCACCCCGATGCTCGATCACCTTGCGGAGGTGGCGGATCGGGCGAAGGTCCGCGGGACCATCGTGGCCTCAGACCCAAAGCGCCGGTCCAAGCGCACCAACAAGCACATCGTCACGGTGTTCACGATCTCCGCCATCTCGCGCTGCGTAAAGGCCAGCGCGGGACCACTGGTTAGCCTAGAGGACAAACTCGACATCACGCCCCCGCATAAGCGGTCCGTCAGGGCCGATCTGCTTGGCCGCGAGGCGCACACGATCATGGGCTGCGGGGGCAACTGGCCTTGTTGGATCGCAGTCGTGGAAGGCGATCAGAGAGGCCGTGGCTATCCAGCCAATCCCGATTCCTTCGACACTTGGTTCAGGGGCTGGACCAAGACCAAGGGCATCGTGGTCGTCGGCGACTGGCGCGAGGAGGCACGGAACGACGGTGCGCTGGAGTGGCTGAAGCGCGCGGCGGCCGAGTGACTGCGCTCAGGCGCAAGCGGCACCATTCATCAGCAACGGAGGATTCGTGATGACCCATTCCAATATCGCCGGTGCGATCAACGCGGCCCATGCCGGTGTCGAGGCTGCCAAGCGCGAGGGCGCCCGGTACGCCGTTGAGTGCGGCAGGCTTCTGGCCCAGGCCAAGGACACCGTCCCGCACGGCGGCTGGGACGCGTGGCTCCGGCTGAACACCACCGTCTCGCCCAGGACGGCGCAGCTCTACATGCGGATCGCCCGGCATGTCGAAGGCGACTCCGCAAAAGCGCAACGCGTTGCGGGTTTGAGCGTGCGCGAGGCCGCCGCCGAGGCGACCGTACCGAAGCGGGCTACCGCATCTCGGAAACCCCTGTCGCCCGAGGCCGAGCACGACTTCACCGAGCTGAAGCAGGTGTGGGACGAAGCGAAAGACAACCCCGATTGGCAGGAGGGCGCGGCCCGCGAGCTATTCCGCCTCGGCTACATCACCAAGCCGCAGCGGAACGACATCATCCGCGGCGTGTGGGCGAAGCACTACGCCCACCTAACCGACACGGATCGGAAGGCTTCCGCTAAGAAGGTGGCCGAGATGCTAGCCGAGAAGATGCCTCGCGCGCTGCTGCTCGAACTCATTCCGAAGATCAAGAACGTACCTGCGATCGACATCGCGATCGCGATCCGAGACATACAGGAAGAGCGGAAGCTCAAAGCGGCGCGACAGAACAACGCAGCACAACCATAACAGAATACAACGGCGAACACCTAAGCATAACAGCGAACGACGGCGGACGACTGGCCGGCACAAGTCGTTGGCTTGCAATTGGACTTCAAATGATAACACATCTTGGGACATCATTTGCACACGGAGTGCGCCCGAGATGTCCGCCGACCGTATCGAGTTCAGCGAACCCGTCCGCTTCAGGGCTGAGCCCGGTCTGAACCACGCCGTTGCTCGCGCCGCCCGTCAGGCCCGCACCTCGTCTGCCGAGTGGATGCGCCAAGCCCTGAGGGAGAAGCTGAAGGCAGACGGCATTGCGCTCCCGACCCTAGATGACGGCCCCGGTCCAGCCGGTCCTGCCGCTGCCATGAAGCGTGCCGCCTGATGGTGACCGACGCTTCGGCCGATCTCGCTGTCTTCCTCCTCAAGGAAGCGATGAACCGCACGCCCACCCTGGCGGCCTTCCTGATCGCAGAGGGCCGACGCCTGCCCGAGGATCCCGCTGAGGCTCAACGCGAGGTCCGCCAGCGCTGGCCTGAGATGTCGGTCGATGAGCGGGACATGGCCTTCCAGATGGCCGCCAACGTGCTGCGGCGGATCAGGGATGACGCCGTCGAGAACATCGCCCGACTCGATGCACTGACCACCGATGCAGGGAGAGGCTGAGATGCGCATCACCATCAGGGATCAGGTGAAGGCCGCCATCATCAGCACCATGGCCGAGGCCGAGAAGGCAGGACAGTGCCCGTTGGCTGCTGCCGAGGCTGCCTACCCCGGCGTGCCGATGGTGGTGCTGGGCACCTGCTACGGCGAGATGCTGTCGGACCAGGAGGACCGCTGGTGGCAGACGGTCGAGCGCGTCATCGATGGCGAGCTGGTCCGGCGTGCCGTTGCCAGTGCCTCTGCCCAGTGAGGTGGGACCCAGCGGGGATCTCCGCAGGGAGGGTGACCGGTCAGAGTGAGTTCCAAGGTTCTTCGGAGGGCTCCCCCAAGGGGAGGGTCCGTTCGAGTGAATACAATATCCAGGCGGTGGGGTCGAAAACCCGGCAACACGCAACGCCGCGCAACAGGCAACACGCAACATGGCAACAACTGAGACCCGAGCCGCCTTCGCCCGCCGTCATGGCGTGAACCGTTCGACGGTTGGCCGATGGGAGGCCAAGGGCAGCATCGTGTTGACGGTCGACGGGCTGGTGAACGTCGAGGCGTCAGAGCAGTTGCTGGGCGGCCGGGCGGAAACCTACCGCGGTGGGAAGGCCAAGGGGCCGAGCGCGCAAAAGCCCCGTTCCGAGTTTTTCCCAGATCTGGAAAAAACCTCAGCCGCCGATCCGCTGGCGCTCGCACACGCCGGCCTTGCCGAGGTAATCCGCGCGATCGGCCCCTACGCCGCCCGCATGGCGGTGGAGTTCGGCGCGCCGCTGGAGGTCGCTTACGGACTTGATCAGGCCGTTGCCGTTGAGGCCGATGGCATCGCAGCTCGGTTCCTGGCCCAGCATGGTCACCCTGACACCGCCAACGGCTACGGCGCGCTGGAGAGCCTGGGCCTCGATTACTCGGAGGCGGATTGGTCTGCCCTCGCCAAGGTCGCGGGCCTGCCCCTCGACCTCGACGCGCTCGACGCCTGGTTCACCAGCACGGCCTACTGGCGGGCGCCGCCGGATGCGTCGGCATGAGCAGCCCGGTCCCCTCCGTCCCCGACGCGACCCTCGCCGGTTTCCTCGCCGACGTGGATGCGGCCCAGGCTAACCTGCAAGCCTGCCAGGGTCGGCTGGCTGCCTACCTCGTTCACTGCGGGCGGATCGCTCCTCCGGGCACCGAGGCGGGCGCGTGGCCGGCCTCTGCGGCGCACCCGGACCTGTTGACGGTGGCCCACGCTGCAGCCCGCGCCGGTCGCCATGCCGACACGATCACGCGGTGGTGCCGCGAGCGTGGGATCGGCAAAATGTACGGCAAGCGCTGGCGAGTATCAGTTCGCCGCTTGGACGTGCTTCTGAAGCAAAATTTCTGATAATTTCTCTTATTTCCGTATCTGCCGCGAATGCGGCGTTGCGCGTGCCGTATTGCTTTGTTCTGCTGCATCTATCGGCGGAGCGTCCTTTTGACGGCTAGCGGCTCGGCCGAACAACCAAACAGTGCCTCCGGGCTCCGCAGCCATAGCAACGGCCGGTTAAGGCACTGGTGAGCCGCACAAGATTTACAGGTGGAGCATGGCGCAGGTCAGTCGGAAGCGGAAAGAGACGATGGGCGGCGCGGCGGATGCCGCCGACCTCGAACGACTGCGGCGTGACCTCGATGCGGCAGAGGCTGAACGGGCTGATGCTGTTCGCGCGCAGACTGATCTAACCGAGCGCCGCGACGACGTGCTCGCCTCAGAGGACGTGGCCCAGTTGGAAGCGCACGAGACCGCCGTGGCCGCCGTTGAGCGCCGGGTCGCCGTCGCCGAGACGAAGTGCACCCGCCTGGCGGGCGAGATTGAGGACGCCGAAGCCGAAGCCGAGCAGGCTCGCCGCCGCGCGTCCTACCGGCAGGCAGAGAAGGCACTGGCGGAAGCCCGCACCATCATCGTTGAGGAGTACGCCCCGGCAGCCAAGGCCCTCGCCGAGATCCTGCGCCGAGCCAGCAAGCTCCGGGATGTTGTTTTTGAGGCCAACAAGTTCCTGCCGGCGGACGCCGAGCCGTTGAGCGTGCAGCTAGAGCCTGTGTTTGACGGCAAGCTGTATCGCGGTCTCGAAGGTCGGACTCAGACCGTCGAATACTACGTCAACCGGAAAACAGGGCTGCGCGCTGGCCCGTACGATTGCCCGATGTTGCATTCCGAGCGGGACAAGTGGATCCGGCACGAGGAGACGATCGAACTGCCTCTGCCCCGACTCCCGGCCGTCGAGCACCGCTCCGTGATCAGTTTCACTAACCTGCCGGGCGTCGAAGGCCCGGACTCGTACATCTACGCCGCTCCGTTCTGGGGCAGCCCGCGCTTCAACGATTAGATCGGGAGGACCGACCATGATCTCAGAGAAAGCCTTCCGGAAGTGGCAGAAGCGTCAGTCGGCTATTGAGGAACAGGAGCAGGCCCGCGCCCGCGCCGACATCGGTGCGGAGATCGATGCCGCCCTCGTCGAGATCCGCCGCATCCGCGAGCGCGAGGAGACGCAGGCCCGCTTCCTCCATGCCCGCCGGCACGAGACTGCCATCCGGCAGCTCGGCCAGCCGCAGCCGGGCCTGACTGAGGCGCAGAAGCGCGAGCGGCATGCTGAGATCCGCCGCGGTGTCGAGCGTGATGTTGCTGCCTTCGAGGCAGAGCGCCAGCAGCTCGGCGACGCCATCGGCCGCCGGTAGCCATGACCCGCGTCGCTGTGATCGCCGACTACCTGCTCAGCACCGGCATCGGCGACACCGAGGCCGCATGGAAGGCCGAGGTTGTCGAGACGATCATGACCCGCTGGCCGGGCGTGACCCGCGAGGATCTGACGGCGGCATTCGAAGTCGCGACCCTTGAGACGGCGGCCGAGGCGGCTGTGGCCATGGCGGACAATCTTGATTGCCTTGCTGCAGCGGCATCGCCGAACCCCATCACTCATCCGCAGAAGTAGGAGCGCGCCTTGAGCCAAGAAGAAGCTCTGCGGATGACTGCCGAGGTCATCGACAAGTCTACCGGCCCTCTCAAGAGCATTCAAAATGCACTTCGCGGCTTTGCGCAAGAGGGCGCAGGGCATGTTGATGTCCTGAATAAGGGGTTCGGCCGCGTCGAGCAGTCGATGCAGTCGGTCGGTCGTACTGCTACGAGCGTCGTCAATCCCGCGCTCGGTTCAGTCGGTATCACTGCGCTCACGGTAACGGCGGCGCTGGCTGGCATCGGCGCGGCCATGCGCAACTTTGGTTCGTCCGCCAAGGAATTGGGCCAGCTCTCCCGTGATACCGGCGTTGCGGCTCAGACCCTGCGCGAGATGCAGGGCATCCTGGGCAAGGTCGGCGTGGATGCGGGACAGTCCGCCACTGCGTTCCAGCAATTCGCCGAGAACGCGCGCTTGGCCCGGCGCGGCATCGGCCCGCTGATGGAATTTCTGCGCACTCAGGGGACGAGCGCTGAAGGTCGCAAGTACTTCAACGACCTCGCTGACGCCATCATGCACTCAAAGGACAACTCCGAGGCGCTGACCAAGGCGCTGGAGGGACTTGAGGGCGTGTCTGATCCAGTCGCGCGTCGGAAGTACGCTCAGGAAGTGCTTGGCATCGCGGAAGCCGCGCGCCTTGCAGACGGGCACCTTGGAACGCTTCGTCAGCAGATCGACAAGTTCCGTAGCGATAACGGTGTTCTGTCTCCGCAGGATATCAAAAACGCGGAAGACTACGCCCGGGCGATGGACGGGTTGAAGGGCACGTTCAGCAAGCTCGGCGACGCCATTGCGCGCGAGGCCACCCCGAACCTGACGGAAGCGGCTAAGGCGGTCAAAGCATTCCTTGATGATGAGCGGAAGGGCGTCACGCCAGCCATTGTTGAGGCGATCCGCGATATCGCGACTTGGCTGAAATCAATTGACTGGACCAGGGCGTTCGCTGAGGCCGGAGATGGCTTCAAGACCCTCAAGGGCGATGTAACCGAGGCAGTCACCGAGATCCGCACGCTATTGAGGGATCTCGGCAATAAGGATGTGTCTGACCCTATCGTCGGCATGTTCAAAGAGGTTGGGCAAGCCGCTCGGGATACCGGCACGGCGATCCGTGCCGCCGCTCTCGCCTTAGGCGCCTTGAACGACCTCAAGAACTTCGATTTCTCGGAGGCCGGCAAGAAGCTCGACAAGATTGACCGCATGGCCGATGCGGGTGTCGGAAGGCGAACTAATGCTCCTGCGAGCAAGGCGCCCACCGCCTTGGATGAGGCGTTGGACGCGCAGATGCGCGGGCAGTCAGCGAGCCCAGAGGCTATTCAGCAGAACGAAAACCTGCGACGGAACGCCGGTCGTGCACGCGAGATAGAGGACCGCACTGCCGCCATTCAGCAGCAGCTCGGCCAGTTCGATCTGCTGCGCAAGAGTGGCACGGACAACGACCGTGCCCGTGATCAGGCTGATCGTCTTCGTCGCGAGATGGAGCGGCTGACGGATGAACTGAAGCGCATCCGCGAGGGGGGCGCGACGGTCCAGCAGCAAAGCTTTGATGCATCGGCCGGCGGTGCGTTCGGGGGCGCTCGCATTCATACGGCGAGCCTTGGTGGGGCAGCCGCTGCGGCTCGCGTTGGGCGCATGCTGGGCGGCGGAGGCGGCATCTACGCGCCAGGGGGTGAAGGCGGCTCGTTGCCCCTTGACCCCAACGATCCCGTTGTACGGCGCCGGTTCGATGCTTTTCGGGCGAACCGTGGTGGCGCCGCCGCTGAGCGAGTCGGCGGGATATTGCGGGGCGAGGATACACCCAGAGATGACGGCCGAGGTAGTGCCGGATCTGCCCGAACCAGCCAAATGATGGGCTACGCGATGGATCAGCTCCGTCGCGAAGGCGTGCCGGAGGACAAGCTTCGAGAGGCCGCGGCGCACCTCGTTGGGCAGGCCACGATGGAGAGCGGCCTGGACCCGAACAAGATCCACGACGGGGGAACCGGCTACGACATCTACGGCGCTCGGGATCCGAAAGGCTGGGGCAACTACCGCGGCGCGCGACGCAGCGACATGGTGCGGTGGCTTGAAGCGAACGGCTACGCACGCAACTCGGCCGAAGGGCAGATGCGCGAGATGGTCCACCAGGCCATGTCCGGGAAGTATCCACGCACCAAGGCGATCCTGATGGGCCGGGGGACCGGCGACATCGAGCACGACACCAACTCCATTACCAAGGAGTTCGAGTCCCCGGCGGTCATCAACCGCCGCTCAGGCGCCGTGCGGAACGCTATGCGTGTCGGGCCGGGGCGCGAGGTTGGCGATGCTGGCAACACCCTCCCCAATGGCTTCCCTCGCATTCTGAAGCCCGGTCACATCGATGCCGATGGCGCGGGGTTCGCAGGAGCTTATCGAGCCCGCCAGGCTGAGCAGGACGCTATCCGCTCCGATATGGCGCCAAAGGTGGGTGAGCGATCCCTGTTGCAGAGATCTCTGCGCGCGAACGGCGTGGGCGTAACGCCCAACGTAGAAGGAGCGGTCAATATCCGTATCGATAAGCCCGGCCCGGACACGCGGGTAAAGGCCGATGCCAGCGGCGCCCTGTTCCGGACCATCAAGCAGACACGCGGCCGTCAGATGCAGCCGGCGGGGGATGATGTCTGACCCGCTCAGGCCAACCCTCTTCCGCGACGTGGTTCAGAACCACGGGCGGCAGATGGCGAAGGCAGATTAGTTGTCCGCATAACACGCCTCTCGATCACCAAGGTCCCTGACGGTGCCTCTCTGGAACGCGACTCCCGTCCAGACGATCTCTTCGAACTTGCAGCGCTCGTTCGAGATGTAGCGAGCAGCGATCAGGCGGCTGTCGGTTTGGTACTTCATGTCGAGCGACAGCATGTCTTCGCCGCCCAAAGGGGAGTCGATCACGCGCCCTGTCTGCACGTCGACCACCGGCACGAAGACGCAGCTTGAGCCACAGCCGATCGGCACGAGAGCGAGGTGGCCCGCGAAATTCGGGCCGGCCTTAGCACCGGCTAGAATGCGGGTTCTGTACGAGGCATGCTGGCGATCACGCCCCCGAAAATCCGGAAGGCCTATGGGTCCGCGGTATGGAGCGACGGCGTAGGCCGCGAAGTTAGACACCTTCGGTTTAGTTGTGTTGGCACCCGCAGAGGGCGTCGCCTGGGCGGCTGGCTTTGAGACATCATCGAAGCACCGTAGGCGTAGCAGCGAGTCCTTCACGTCCCGGCAGGCCGCGATGTCCGCTGTGCTCTGAGCCTGCGCCCCGCCGGTAGCAACCATGAGCGCGACGGCGGCGATAGTTGTGCGCATCGCAAAGATCAATTTCGGTTGCGGCATCCTCACTCCTCGATCTCATCACGGAAGTGGTCAACTAAATCCTGGCCTAGGAGAGGATTGCCTTTTGTTGTCCCAGACACAATGAGCAGCGTGTTTGGTGCAGGGAAAGTGCCTGTGTAGGTAAATACCAATTTCATGGGCTTGCCTGGGGTATCGTAGTATTTCCCTCGTCGAACGCATGTGATCTGGACGTTTGGGCCAGCACCATCAGCGACTGAGCAGTCGTTCATTTCTGAATGACCGATAAGCCACTTTTGTGCCGTACCAGCAGGGACTGCCTTGCCGGTCGGACCTAGGATTTCGAGCCGGGTGTTTGGAGACGAAAGCCGAGCATACCGCTGCCAAGGCAGAGCCTTTTCTGAAGCATGCACTCCTCCAACAGCGGTACACAAAGCCAGGAGTGAGAGCGCGTAGTGCATGCTATTCAACCGAATTCACCAATGCCGGGCACGACGACCGAAACTGAGATAACTCTGAAGGCCTTTCCTGGGCTAGCCGCTAAGTGAGCCTTGAGGCTGCTTCTGATCCTGTTACGCTGATGCGATGCGCATCGTCGCCCCAACCGTTCTGGCCTTCGTACTGTCGCTCGGCCCCTCGGTGGCCCTAGAGTACGCGGGCACCTGTCGCGGCGCCTCAGCCACCGTCACCGAGATTGAGGGCTTGGACACCCCGCGGGCGCGGATGGTCGCTCAGCACGCGATGCCGGACGCGATCACCTACTGCCACTACTCGCTCGGGAGTGCCGCCGGGAAGAAGCCCCCGACTGGTGCCGCGCTTCAGCGCTGCGCCCAGGAATTCATGCGGGAGGCTGAGAAGTCAGGTCCGCTGCGGGCCACTGCGAACTGCAAGACTGGCACCCTGAGCACGTCTGGACCCAACTGGTCGAACGCCTACAAGCTGCCTCTGACGCCGATGTGCGGCGACGACAACAATCAGGCTATCAGCCTCTTCAAGGTGCTGTGCCCGTCCTACGAAGGGAAGATCGAGGAGTAGCAGGAACGATCGGCCGAACCGCGCTACTCGCCGAGATACCGAGCGCTCTTAACGTAGGCAGAAGGCACACAGCGCCGGACCCGAGCCACGATCGCGTCAGCCTCAGCATGCTCAGTGTAGGGTCCTGTCACGACCACATCGAAGCCTGGCGCGAAACCGGCGAACTTGTCCGAAAAATCGTTGAACGGCTTGAAGCCACACCGCTTGAGGCCGCTGGAGGCTTTGGCGATCGAAGCGTCGTTGCGGTCGGCACCACTCTGTCGGAACGAGCCGGCCACGATCCACCAGCCTTCGTTCAGCTCTTCGCCTGCTTGCGCCCCACCGGCAGCGACGACGAGAGCGAGGGCGGCGAGGGCTGTGCGCATGGGGCAAGATAGCGACTGTGGTACCCGTGTCGAGACTACATCTGGGCGCCACAGAATATGCGATCGGCGCTGATTTATGGCTTCAATGCGGGCGGTGACAGTGGGCGAGCCTTCGAAAACATAATCTCTGGATAGTGGTTGGCAACCACATCGTTCCGCTCTAAGTCGGTCTGCGGTTTTGGATCGTCCCGCAGGGTTATGAGCCATCTGTCGTTTTGGATAGCCGCTATAGTAGTTCCATTGCTTTCGGTCGGAGCAAACTGTGTGCTGCGCATATGTCTCAAGCGACCACAAAGCGCAGCGGCTGACGTAATTCTTACTATGATAGTTTTTGATGCAGTTGTCATATCTCAGATCGAGGAATTTAAGAAATTTGTGACACCACTATTTAAAGAGGACATAGCTTCTGTTTTTGTTTTTCTTCTATTGTTGGATTTTTGTTTTTGGATTATATCAGTTATTGTGATTGAAGACCGTATGGACCGGCTTTTTAACCGCCGCACAAAAACCTACAAACCCGGCATTGCCGGCCCCATATTGGGCGCTGTGGTTGTGTCTGTCATTGTGATAGGCTTGAACGTCGTGCCATTTGCCTACGGAAGGTAGCCATGCGTGATTTCCTTCTTGCCGCGCTCATCGTCGTTGTGATTGGAGGCGGCTTGGCAGTCCCCCTGTCAATGGCAATTGCCAAGATGGCTGTGTCTGGCCCTCCGCGTTGGCTTCGGTTCAATCAGAGAGATAACGGCGATCAAGTGGTGGGCGGCCGTCCGGATATCTTTATTGCGAGCATGGGCGTTTCAGGTCTCTGGTCGAACACAACATCTACAAGTGCTATTTACATGCCAAGCCCTGGCGTAACTCGTACGGGCGCGGCTCCTATAGATGTAAAAATTGGTGCCGTCGACAATAATCAGGTCGCTGCATAGCATATGATCCCGCCCAAAGACAGCGCCGTCCGGTTCATGCTATGCGATGAAGTTCGGCTTGAGCATGGTAATAAACTAGCTATACTAGGGTTCTTCCCTGGCGGCGGTGTAAATCTGCCGACCAACAAGGATGGAGAGCCTGAGGCTGTACCTGCTCTAACCTTCATTTTCCTGATTGAAGATGGAGAAGGGCAATTTGAGGCAACTTTTCAAATAAACGATGAAGCAGAGAATACCCTGTTCGCAAGCGATATTGGATTGATACAAAAAAATATAGGAATACCAGCGGTCGCCGTTGTTCGCGTGGCCCCCTTTAAGTCTAAAATCTGGGGACTACACTCGGCGAATATCTATTTGTCCGGCAGACGATACACGAAAGAATTCAACTTGAGTCCAGCTTAATAAAATCGCTACAAATTTACTAGAGTGAGATGTTCGCTAACATAATTCTCTGTCCGGTCTAGCGCTAAGCTTCTAGCGCTTACTCAATTCCGAAGCCGCACCCCCGGCCACTCGCCGTTCTCGTCGACGAGGATGACGCGGGCTGCGATCAGTGCGGAATGGACTCGATGCTGCGACGGTAGCGCGCCATGCCTCTCTCGTCAGGCATGGGCCCCTCGTGCTCACACTCCTGTTTGTGGTGCTCAAAGACGCATCGCGTCGTAGGGGGTGAGCCGCAAACCGTGTCGAGTTTCTTGTAGCTGACGCACTGGCCGCTCGGTCCACGGAAGCCAGGGCCGCCTTTGCAACCGCACCCGGTGCACTGACAGGCGAGCGCCGCCGTCGCGCTACAAATTAGCAGCATGCCGGCGGCTAGCGCGCTTCTCACTTCAGATAGCCCTTCGCCTTCAGGTGCTCGATCACGAGCAGTTCCATCAGTGCGGCCAGCGAGCGGTTGTCATCCGCGGCAGCCTTCTCCGCGGCGGCCTTCACTGACGGTCGCATCCGGACCTGGAAGACGGCGGTCTTTTTCTCTTCCAGAACCATTGTATGTCGGACCGATTGACAAGCGCGGATGTACCGTGATTGTATGTCGGTGCGCTCTACAGCGCAACGGCCCGCAACGGTGTTTGCACCACCGCGCGGGCCTGACCATCAACGTCTGGGATCTACGTCAATGGCTACCCACGCTTATAGCACACGCACGCCCTTATTACCCCTGTCTCGCAGTGCTCAGCCCTTATTAGGCCAGGGGCTCGGCAGGCAGTCGGGCCCCGTCACCCAGGCCATTAGGGCCATGCGGGCGGCGGAGCCGCTCCCGCCCGCCGATGCCGCGATCGAGGCCATCCGCGAAGGCCTGATCCGCTACTTCGTCGAGGAGGACGGCGCAGACCGCCAGCGCGTCCGCGAGCTGCGCCGCCGGATCGCCGACCGGATCGAGGCCGACCTGGCCTTATTAGATGCGCTCGACCCCGATCCCGAGGCCGAGCCCAGCCTTGGGGCTTCCGAGCCCTTCACGGTCGGCCCGGCCCTTGATTGGGTCTACGGCAGCGGAGACGACCGCGAAGAAGATGCTGGCGACGATCGCGAGCATGAGAACGAACACGGTGGCGACATCCAAGATGAGCCGCACGACTCCGAGGAGGATCTAGGCGCCGAGGAGGATGAGGGCAGCACCGCCAACATCGTGTTCGACGGGCTGAACACCCGTCGCGTGCACCCGCGCTCTTGCAAGCGTGAGGTGTTCGCATGAGCCATAACCCGGCCTTCCGACCTCTCTCCGACATGGAGGACGACATCCTTGCCGTGACCCGGTGGGCTGCCGTTCTAAACCACCTTGGTACTTCGGAACACGGCGTCTCAAATGACGAAGTTTGGGTCATCAGCAACGTGTTGCGCGACGTGGGCAAGCGTCTCGCCTCAAGTTGGGATGAAGCCTTTGACGCCGCTGCAGGGAGGGCACGATGAGCGCCTCCACCCGCCGCGCCGCGCTCGGCGCCATCTTCGCGGCACCGTTGGCATCCGTGCCGGCGATTGCCGCTGATCCTCACGTCGCCCGCGAGGCCGAAGCTCGTGCCCTGCACCGTCACCATCGGGCAACCGAATGGGGATGGAGCGAACCGAGCTTTTCGCCAGCCTGCATCGCTGCTTCCGAAGCGCACGGCGAGGTCATGCACTTCGCCAACGAGGCATGCGAGATGCCGCCGCCGACCACGCTCGCCGGCTTAGGGGCGTTGGCTTTGTCCATCGCGCTTTCGGAGGAGCAGGCCTACAGCGCCAGCAGTCTGGATGCCGATGAGGCCATGCTGATCGCCCTCGTTCAGGCTGTGCTGGCGATAACCGGAACCGCGTTGCCGCGAGACTACCGGGGCTTTGTCTACGGAGCGGATGGAGGCACGCTATGCGTCTGATCCTTCCCTTCATCATCGCGGTGGCGTGGTGGCAGGCGCGGCGAACGCGTCGGGCCACGTCCGACATGCGCCGGGCGAACTACTACGCCACCCGTGCCCTGCGGACGCTGATCGCTGTCGGGAAGGGGCCGATCCCACTCACGGTCAGCGGCGTGCCGGCCATGCCGCCGATGCCAGTGCTGTGCCGGTAAGGGGGATCGCGAAACGCTACCCCCCTTGCATCCACGCCCGCCCTCGACAGCTGAGGGGCAAATCTGCGGGCGGGCGTGGATCGTCAGCGGGACCGTCTCATCCGCCGGCAGATCGATTATCCGCTAGGCATTCTTGCGAAAGGGTGACCGGCAGTCTCAAGCGATCCAACCCAGGACCGTAGCGCAGCGTTCGGCTTGAGCCCTGGTTAGGCCTGACACGACGGCCGCTCCGTTCCGGTAGACACCGAACGAACCGTCATCTGCCGCGCGGATCTTGATTGAGGCCATTCCTACGCACTCCACACCCGCCGAGGCGGCGCCGGAGGGTAGCGGACGGGAGACCTCGAAGTTTTTGGGTTCCGGGGTTGTCGACAGGCAAATCTGTCGGGCTGCACCGCTTACGAACGCGGCTCGCGCAACCGGTGCGGGCGGCAGCCCAAACCGACTGGCCCCGCTGTTACCCGCAGCGTTACCCCGGTCGGTTCGGCGATGTCCTGAAACTAAGCTAAGTGATGGCGCGCCCGAAAGGATTCGAACCTCTGACCCCCAGATTCGTAGTCTGGTGCTCTATCCAGCTGAGCTACGGGCGCCTGACACGGCGGCGGGGTCTTGGCCCGCCGGTGTGAGGGGGCTTCTAGAGGCTCGGATCGGGCTTGGCAAGACACCGCGGCGCAAGACTTTCACTCCCCACCGATCCGCCGGCCCGGCTACAGGATCCGGGCGCTCGCCTTCACCCGCTCCTCCGCAGCCCGGATCGCCTCCGGCGTGCCGACATGCAGCCACTGGCCGTCGAGGCGCATGCCGAACAGCCGCCCCACCGCGATCGCCCGGTCGAACAGGAGATTCAGCGAGAAGGCCCCCTCCGGCGTGTCGGCGAACAGGCTCGGGTTCAGGATCGCCACGCCCGCGTAGATGAAGGGCGCCACCGCACGCTCGCCGCGGCGCTCCAGGCGGCCGTCCGCGTGCATCACGAAGTCGCCCGCGCCCTCGTAGCCGAGGCTGGTGGTGGTGGGTGCCACCAGCAGCAGACCGTCCATGCGCGATCCGTCCCAGGTCTCGATCAGCCGGCGCAGGTTGGAGGCCGGCCCTTCGAGCCAGAACGAGTCCGAGTTCAAAACCGCGAAGGGCGCGTCCCCGAGGAGCGGCAGCGCCTTGCGGATCCCCCCGCCCGTCTCCAGCAGCGCTCCGCGCTCGTCGGACACGATCGTGGCCGGGCCTTCGCTCGCCCCCTCGGCCCGGCGGGCGAGGTGGCCCTCGATCAGGTCGGGCAGGTAGTGGACGTTGACGATCGCGGTGCCGATCCCGGCCTCGGCGACCCGGTCGAGGGCGTGGTCGAGGAGCGCCTTGCCGGCTACCTCCACCAGGGGTTTGGGGACCGTGGCGGTCACCGGCCGCATGCGCTTGCCCAGGCCCGCGGCCAAGACGAAGGCGCGGCTGACGGCGGGCTCGGGGTCGCTCATGCGGTGACGGATCCGGTGGTCAGGGTTCGGGAACGGCGGGGACGAGGCCCGGCAGATGCGCCGCGTGCCATGCCCGAAGCCCGGCGAGCGCCGGATGGGCGAGGTTGCGGGCGAGGTAGTTCTCGATCCGCGGCAGGTGGGCGAGATAGCCGGGCTTGCCGTCGCGCCGGTCGAGGCGGGCGAAGATGCCGAGGATTTTCGTGGCCCGCTGCGCGGCGAGCAGCGCGTAGGCGGTGGCAAAAGCGCCGACATCGAAGGCCGGGTCCCGGCCCCGCCGCTCGCGGGCGTAGAGGCCGAGCAGCCGCAATTCGAACTCGGCGCTGGCATCGACGCGGGCGTCCTGCAGCAGCGAGGCGACGTCGTAGGCCGGGTGGCCCATCACGGCGTCCTGGAAGTCGATCACCCCGACCCGCTCCAGCCCGTCCCGCTCGGGCAGCCAGATCAGGTTGGGGGAGTGGTAGTCGCGCAGCGTCCAGGTCGGCCGGTCGGGGATGGCGCCCTGGAGCGCCTCCCGCCACAGGTCCACGAAGTCCGACCGCGCCTGCGCCGACAGGGTGACGTCCCGGATCGCGGGGGCGTACCATTCGGGCATCAGCTCCGCCTCGAACAGCAGCGCCTCCACGTCGTAGGGCGGCAGGACGTGGTCGATCCCCTCCGCCACCGGCAGGGTCGCGGGCAGCGGGGTGGCGTGGAGCTTGGCGAGCAGCCGCACCGCCTCGGCGTAGCGCTCCGGCCGCGGGGCGCCGTCCTCGATGACGGGCTCGCTGCCGAGATCCTCCAGGATGAGCAGACCCTCGGCGAGGTCCTCGCCGTAGATCTTGGGCGCCGAGAAGCCGAGCGCCCGCAGGCCCCGGTCGAGGGCCACGAAGGCGTGGACGCTCTCGGCCAGATGCACGATCGCGCTGTAGGGCTTGCCGTCGCGCACCGGCGGCCCGTCCGGCCGGGGCGGGGCGATCATGAGCACGGCGCTGGTGCCGTCAGGCTTGGTCAGGCGCTCGTACGCGCGGGAGGAGGCATCGCCCTGCATCAGCCGCCGCTCGGCGATGTCCCAGCCGCTGCGGTCGAGGAGGCGGCGCACCGCCCGGGCCCGGTCGAGCCGGGCGCGCATGCCGCCGGACCCGTCGATCCGGGCGAGCCGCGCCCCGGGGCCGAACTCCGCCCGCAGGGACAGGTCGATGGTGAGCACCGGCCCGTCGCGGGGGGGCATCCGGTCCGGCCACTCGACCAGGGTGATGGCATCCTCGGCCATCTCGTCGAAGCCGAGTTCCACCAGTTCGTCGGCGTCGCGCAGGCGGTAGAGATCGGCGTGGATGATCGGCCGCCCGTCCCGGGCCGTATAGGGCTGGATCAGCGTGAAGGTCGGGCTCGGCACCTCCAGGTACAGATCGCCGGCCAGTTCCCGGATGATCGCCCGCGCCAGGGTGGTCTTGCCGCCGCCCAGGCCGCCGGACAGCGCCACGATGTCGCCCGGGAGCAGGAGCTCCGACAGGAACAGGCCGAGATCCTCGGTGGCAGGCTCCTCCGGCAGCACGAATTCCCACGGCGCCGGCGGCGTGGATGCGCCCGCTGGCCCGCCGGTCCCCTGCCCGTCCCGATCGTCTCCGTCCAAAGCCGCCTCCGAGACCCGAAGACGCATGGTCCGAAAACACGCTCCGGATGCAAGGGTTTCCGGCCGCGGTTGTGCGCTTCCCGCCCATCCGGTGCACCGAAAGCACGCTCGCGGCGCGACGCCGCCGACCGTCGCTCCGTCGCCGCCCTTGGCATACGGCTTGCCAAAGCGGCGCGGCCACAGCGCCGTTTCGGGCTGTCCAACCCGGCAGAACCATTCGTCACGGAGGAAACGATGAAGCGTGAAGACCTCACCGAGAAGCTGCTCGACATCAAGCGCGAGAAGGGCTGGAGCTGGAAGCACATCCACGACGAGATCGGCGGCCTGTCGCCGTTCCTGATCACCGCCGCCTGCATGGGCCAGATGAAGCTGCCCAAGGCCCAGGCCAAGCGCGCGGCGGAGCTGTTCGGGCTCAGCGCCGCCGAGGAGCGGATGCTGAACGAGGCGCCCTACCGGGGCTCGATCCCCTCCATGCCGCCGACCGATCCGCTGATCTACCGGTTCTACGAGCTGGTGATGGTCTACGGCACGACCTTCAAGGAGCTGATCCAGGAGGAGTTCGGCGACGGCATCATGTCGGCGATCGACTTCAACATGGAGATGGCCCGGGAGGCCAACAACAAGGGCGACCGGGTGAAGCTCACCATGTCGGGCAAGTTCCTGCCGTACAAGTATTACGGCAACGACGATGCCACGCCGGAATACGGCTTCAAGGAGGGGTGAGCTTTCCCCTCCCCCTTGTGGGGAGGGGCTAGGGGTGGGGGTGGTGCAGAAGGCACCGCCTCGCCCCATCCTGGACCACCCCCACCTCCAACTCCTCCCCACAAGGGGGAGGAGAGACCCGCGTGTCCGACGATCAAGCCGCCGCGGACTGCGTGCCCGGCTCCAGATAATCCTGCACCGGCTGCGCCGGCCCGCCCCGCATCAGCACGTAGAGGAACGGCACCAGCAGCAGCGTCGCCGGCGTCGCGAAGGCGATGCCGCCCATCACGGCGCGGGCGAGCGCCGCGTTCTGCTCGCCGCCCTCGCCGGTGCCGAGCGCCATCGGGATCAATCCCAAGAACATCGCCGAGGCGGTCATCAGCACCGGGCGCAGCCGGGTCTCGCCGGCGGTGATCGCGGCCTCCAGGGCGCTGCAGCCCGTCGCCTCCCGGTGCTCCTTGGCGAAGGTCACGAGCAGGATCGAATTCGCCGAGGCGATGCCCACCGACATGATCGCCCCGAAGATCGACGGGATCGAGAAGGCGGTCCCGGTGATGAACAGCGCGAAGGTGATGCCGCAGAACGCCATCGGCAGGGCGGCGATCACCACGAAGGGATCGCCCCAGCTCTGGTAGTTCACGGCCATCAGGAGGTAGACCGCGATCAGCGCGATGCCGAGGCCGATCTCCAGGCGGAAGAAGGCCGAGCGCATGTTCTCGATCTGGCCGCGGACCGCGATCTTGTCGGGCGCCTCCAGGTTCTTCTGCTCGTCCTGCACGATCGCGTCGATGTCCCGCGCCACCGAGCCGAGATCCCGGTCCTGCACCGCGGCGTAGATGTCGAAGGTCGGCTGAATGTTGACGTGGCTGATCATGGTCTGCGTCGGCGTCCGGCGCAGGTCGGCGAGGCTGGAGAGCAGGGTCAGCACGCCGGGGCCGGAGCCCGAGGTCGCGGCGGCGCGCACGAACATCGGCGTGTTGCGCAGGTCATCGAGCGAGCTGTTGCGATATTCCGGCGTCTGCACCCAGAGCTGGTAGGGGATACCGGTCTTCGGATCGGGCCAGAAGTTCGGCGTGACCTGATAGCTGCCGGACAGCGAGATGTTCATGTTCTGCGCCACCTGCTGCTCGGTCAGCCCGAGTTCCGAGGCGAGGCGGCGATCGACATCGACGTAGAATTGCGGCTCGTTGACGATCTGCTGCAGGTGGACGTCGACGAGGCCCTTGGTGTGCTTCAGCCGCTGGACGATGCGCTGGGCGACCTCCAGATCCTTCTCCTTGTGGCGGCCGGAGACCTGCACGTCGATCGGCGTGATGACGCCGAAATTCAGGATCTGGGTGATCATGTCGGCGGGCTGGAAATACACGGTCACGTCGGGGAAGCGCTTCATCAGCTCCGCGCGCAGGCGCTTGGTGTAGCCCGCCACCGAGCCGTGGCCCTCCTTCAGGCTGATCAGCATCTGCCCGTCGTTGTAGGAGACGAACGAGCCATCCGAGAACGCGAAGTTGTAGTTGTTCGACGGCAGGCCGATGTTCTGGAGGATCTGGTCGACCTCGGCCGGCGGGATGATCTCGCGGACCGTGTCCTCGACCTCGGCGAAGACCTGCCGGGCGGTCTCGATGCGCATGCCGGTGCGGGTGCGCAGATGCATGGTCATCTGGCTCGCCTCGATCTGCGGGAAGTAGTCCTGCCCGACGAAGACGAACAGCACGCCGGTCATCCCGAGCACGACGCCGACGAGGCCGAGCGTCACGATCCGGTGGCGCAGCACCACGTGCAGCAGGCCGACATAGCCCCGGTGGAAGCGCGTGAAGCCGCGCTCGAAGTGGCCGTGAATCCAGCCGGAAAGCCGCATGACCGGCGCCCCGACGACACCGATCGCGCGGGCGATGCGGCCGCGCCGCGGCGGCTCCTGCCGGTCCCGGTCCTTGGCGTGCTTCTGCCGGTATTCCGGCGCGACGATCACGTCGATCAGCAGCGGCACCAGGGTGCGCGACAGCAGGTAGGAGGTCAGCATCGCGAACACGACCGCGAGCGCCTGCGGGGTGAACAGGTACTTCGGCGTGTCGGTGAGCGCGAAGACCGCCGTGAAGGCCGCGCAGATCGCGAGCGTCGAGATCAGCGCGGGCTTGGCGATGCCGGCGGCGCCGTGGACCACGCTCTCGCGGAACTCCTCGCCCTCCTCGAACAGCCGGTAGGTGTTCTCGATCGCCACCGTGGCGTCGTCCACCAGGATGCCGACCGCGAGCGCGAGGCCGCCGAGCGTCATCACGTTGATGGTCTCGCCGAGCGCCGCCAGCACGGCCAGCGAGGTCATCACGCAGAGCGGGATCGAGATCAGCACGATGATGGTCGAGCGCCAGGAGCCGAGGAACAGCAGGATCGCGAGGCCGGTCAGGGCCGCCGCGGTGAGCGCCTCGTGCAGCACGCCCTCGATGGCGTTCGAGACGAAGACCGACTGGTCGAACAGCGGCTTGATCGACAGCCCCTCGGGGGCCGCCGCGCGGATCGTCGGCATCGCCGCCTTGACGTTGTTGACGACGTTGAGCGTCGAGGCGGTGCCGTTCTTGATGATCTGCATCAGCACGGCCTGCTGGCCGTCGGCGCTCACGACGTTGACCTGCGGCGGCCCGCCGTCGCGGACATAGGCCACGTCGCGCATCAGCACGGGCTGGCCGGCCACCACCTTAATCGGCGCGAGGTTCAGGGTCTCGATCGAGGGCGGGGTGGCGTTGAGCTGCACCGGGTATTGCTGCTCGCCGATCTTGGCGAGGCCGGACGGCACGGTCAGGTTCTGGGCCGTCATGGCGTTGGTGACGTCGAGGGGCGTCAGGCCGAGCGCCTGGAGGGCGTTGAGGTCGAGATCGACCATGATCTGCCGGGGCGCGCCGCCGAAGGGCGACGGCAGGGTCGAGCCCGGCACCTGCGCCAGCGTCTGGCGGATCCGGTACTGGGCGTAGTCGTAGACTTCGTTGAGGCTCTGCTTCGCCGAGGTCAGGGCGAGCTGGATCACCGGCACCGAGGAGGCGGAGTAGCGCACGATCACCGGCGGCTGCGTGCCGGGGGGCATCACGGCGCGGATCGAGTTGGTCGAGGAGACCACCTGGGCGATCGCGAGGTCGAGGCTCACGGACGGATCGAAGTAGATCCGCTGCACCGCCGTGCCCTGGAGGGTCGTCGATTCCGAGCGGCGGATGTTGTTGACGTTGTTGGAGATGCCGTACTCGGCATAGGTGGTGATGCGCTGTTCCATCTCCGGCGCCGACAGGCCGGTATAGGTCCAGACCACCACGACCACCGGGATATCGACGACCGGCAGCACGTCCTTGGGCATGACGACGATCGCGCCGATGCCGCCCAGCATCATCAGCACCGCGAGCACGTAGGTCGTGATCCGGAACTTGAGCGCGTAGAGGACGAGGCCCATGCGGTCTCCGCCGGCCGGCGCGGGGCCGGCAACTCCGCGTTGTGTACCAGCTAGCGGTTACACCCGGACTGTTTCGCTATCACGTCTGGCGCACGCAAGGTGCGGGCCGCGTCGCCGCAGGGTTGCGGGGCGGTCCTCTCATGCCCTGTATCCTGGCCCGCGCCCTCGTCCTGAGGTGCCCGCGTCAGCGGGCCTCGAAGGAGGGCTCCGGCCAGCCGCGCGATCCCCGAAGGGCACCTGCGAGGCTTCCGCTTCGCTCCAGCCCCTCAGGATGAGGGCGCGGGGTGGAGAGAAATCCCAGCGCGCCGTCTCTGCCTGTGTCGGGTCGTCGGGGCCGCCGGATCAGCGCAGCAGGGCGGACTTGTCGACCTGCAGCGACCCGGCGATCTCGTCGAGCGCCTTGTGCTCGACGTCGCTGATGCCGTCGATATCGGCCACGTCGGCGCCGATCAGGAACACGTCCTGCCGCTGCTCGATCGGCCGCTCCGCGATGGCGCCGATGAGGCGCAGATTCTCCAGCCGGCCGGCCCGGGTCTTGGCCCGGGCGATCGCCTCGTAGAGTTCCTGCTCGACCCGCAGGGTGTCGTAGGATTTTTCGAGGATCGGATTGGCGCGGATCCCGCTGATCGCCGATTCGATCTCCTCCTCGGCGACGTCGCCGTCCGCCACGATGACGTTGGCGGCCGACGAGACCGCCGCCTGCAGGAAGACGGCATCGCCCGCATACGACATGATCGTGCGGCCGAACCGAAGGATGGCGTCCTGGAAAATGCTCATGCCGACTCCCGTCCGGTCGGAAATGGCGGATATTGTGGCCGCCGAGTCAAGATGCAGCCGAGCTTGCCCCGGGGATGCCGGCTTCAGGTGGCGGGTTCGTGCCCCGGCCAGTCCCGTCCGAGATGGGCCGCCACGCGGGCCGGGTCGTCGCCGACCGCCGCCACCGCGGCCTCGACCTGCTCCACCGGCACCATGAACCGGCGCGCCCAGTAGGCCCGCTCCCAGGCATGGGCGACGTTCACGGCCCTGGGCTCGATCGGATCCTGCACGCTGCTCTCGTCGGCCATCGGCCCTCCGCGTCTCGCGAGGGCCGTGCGGCCCCCGGCGTGAGAAACTCCGGCCGGGGCCGATCGGGTCCGGATCAGCAGCAGCGGAAACCCGACGTATTGCCCACCCCGAAGCGGGCGTTCTCGCGATTGCGGAAGAACTCCACCTCGGTCATCGGCGCCCGGTCGGGATGGGTGCGGCGGATATGCTCGGCATAGGCCGCGTAATCCCCCTGCCCCACCATCAGCCGGGCGCCGTCGCAGACGCATTTGGACAGCGTCCGGAGGCGGTCCCGCAGGTTCGGCTGCTGCATGCGCCCTACTCCGCCGCGACCATGCGCGGCTCGGTCTCCAGCGCGGTCCAGCGATCCGCACGCCACGCCTTCAGGCAGGCCGCGATGCCGAAGCCCGCGATGGCGATGACGAGGCCGATGAACAGGGCCGCCAGCACCGCGTCGATCCGGTCGTTGAGGATGATCTGGCTCATCTGGTCGGCATTCTTGGCGGGCGCCAGGATCTTGCCCTCGGCGGCGGCCCCCGCGTAGCGCTCGGCATGGGCCAGGAACCCGATCTTCGGGTCGGCGGAGAAAATCTTCTGCCAGCCGGCCGTGAGGGTGCACAGGCACAGCCACGCGGTCGGGACGATGGTCACGAACGCGTAGCGCTCGCGCTTCATCTTGAAGATCACCACCGTGCAGAGCGTCAGCGCCACCGCGGCCAGCATCTGGTTCGAGATGCCGAAGAGCGGCCACAGGGTGTTGATGCCGCCGAGCGGGTCGGTCACCCCCTGGTAGAGGAAGTAGCCCCAGGCCCCCACCGAGATGGCGGTGGCAGCGATGCTCGGCCCCCACGACGTGGTGTTCTTGAACGACGGCACCGCCAGTGCGACGAGATCCTGCACCATGAACCGGCAGGCGCGCGTGCCCGCATCGACGGCGGTCAGGATGAACAGGGCTTCGAACAGGATCGCGAAGTGGTACCAGAAGGCCATCATGGCCTTGCCGCCGATGGCCGACGAGATGATGTGGGCCATCCCGACCGCCAGCGTCGGCGCGCCGCCGGCCCGGGAGATGATCGTGTGCTCGCCGACATCGGCGGCGGTCTGGGTGATCACCTCCGGCGTGGTGGCGAAGCCGAGCTTGGTCACGGCCGCGGCCGCGGTCTCGGGGGTCGTGCCGATGAGGGCGGCGGGCGAGTTCATGGTGAAGTAGACGCCCGGGTCGATCACGCAGGCCGAGACCAGGGCCATGATCGCCACGAAGGATTCCATCAGCATGCCGCCGTAGCCGATGAAGCGGGCATCGGACTCGCTGGCGATCAGCTTCGGGGTGGTGCCCGACGAGATCAGCGCGTGGAAGCCCGAGACCGCGCCGCACGCGATGGTGATGAACAGGAACGGGAACAGGCTGCCGGCCCAGACCGGGCCGGTGCCGTCCACGAACTTGGTCATCGCCGGCATCTGCATGTGCGGGGCGACGACGGCGATGCCGAGGGCCAGCCCGACGATGGTGCCGATCTTGAGGAAGGTCGACAGGTAGTCGCGCGGGGCGAGGAGCAGCCAGACCGGCAGGATCGAGGCGACGAAGCCGTAGCCGATCAGCATCCAGCAGAGCTGCGGGCCGGTGAAGGTGAAGGCCGGGCCCCAGACCGGGCTCGCCGCCACCGAGCCGCCGGCCATGATCGCCAGCATCAGCAGCACGAACCCGAGGATCGAGACCTCGCCGATCTTTCCGGGGCGGATATAGCGGGAATAGACGCCCATCAGCATGGCGATCGGGATCGTCGACATCACCGTGAAG
The DNA here is from genome assembly GCF_038442355.1 of Methylobacterium guangdongense. NCBI lineage: Bacteria > Pseudomonadati > Pseudomonadota > Alphaproteobacteria > Hyphomicrobiales > Methylobacteriaceae > Methylobacterium > Methylobacterium guangdongense. The sequence continues at coordinate 222,478 of NZ_JBBXMX010000006.1, read as the reverse complement.
GTGCCCCAGGGGCTCTCGGCCAGCGCCTTCACGACGATCAGCGCCAGAACGGCGAGCAGGATCACCATGATCAGGAAGGTGCCGAACAGCGCGATGATGCCGGGAATCGTGCCGAGCTCGGCCCGGATCAGCTCGCCGAGGGAGCGGCCATCCCGGCGCATCGACACGAACAGGACCATGAAGTCCTGCACGGCGCCGGCGAGGACCACGCCGGCCAGGATCCAGAGCATGCCGGGCAGGTAGCCCATCTGGGCAGCCAGCACCGGGCCGACCAGCGGTCCCGCACCCGCGATCGCCGCGAAATGGTGGCCGAACAGCACGCCGCGGTTGGTGGGCACGTAGTCGAGCCCGTCATTGTGGCGCACGGCGGGCGTCGCGCGCTTCGGGTCGAGCCGCATCACCTTGTCGGCGATGAACTGGGAATAGTAGCGGTAGGCGATCAGGTAGACGCAGACGGCCGCCACCACGATCCAGAGGGCGTTGATCGTCTCGCCCCGCTGGCTCGCCACGATCGCCAGCGCCGCGGCGCCGAGCGCCCCTACGAGGGCCCAGGGCCCATGCCTGCCGATCGCCGAACCCATGTGTCCCTCCCGGAAGCCGCCTCATGCTCGGGCGGCTCCCCCGAGCCCCCGGCCGGGATTCAAGGATCCCGTGCGACAGGACTGGTTTATCCTATCCACCTCCCGTTGACGCAAGCGATCCGAGCTGTGATGCAGCGCATCAGATCGCAGGATGACCGCTGCCTGTAACAGCGGACATTCGCCACCGAGCCGCTCTCCTCACCGGGCCGGACCCATGGAATCCCGACGCCGCTCGCCGCTGATGTGGCTCCTCCTGCTCCCCTTCCTGGGGTTGCTCTGGGTGCCGTTCTACAACCAGCACGACCCGGTGCTGCTCGGCTTCCCGTTCTTCTACTGGTACCAGCTGGCCTGGGTGCCGCTGACCTCGCTGATCCTCTACGTCGTCTACCGGGCCGTGCGCGATGACCGCTGACCTCGACATCCCGGCACTCTCGGTCTTCGTCTTCTTCTTCCTGCTGGTGACCGTGATGGGCTTCGTGGCCGCGCGCTGGCGCCGGCCCGAGACGCTCGCCCATCTCGACGAGTGGGGTCTCGGCGGGCGCAAGTTCGGCACCTGGATCACGTGGTTCCTGATCGGCGGCGACTTCTACACCGCCTACACGGTCATCGCGGTGCCGGCGCTGGTCTACGCGGTCGGCGCCTACGGCTTCTTCGCGCTGCCCTACACGATCATCGTCTACCCGTTCGTCTTCGCGGTGATGCCGGTCCTGTGGCAGGCCGCCAAGGACAAGGGCTACGTCACGGCGGGCGACGTCGTGTATGGCACCTACGGCTCGCGGTCCCTGGAACTCGCGGTCGCGCTCACCGGCGTGATCGCCACCATGCCGTACATCGCGCTCCAGCTGATCGGCATGGAGGTGGCCATCAAGGCGCTGGGTCTGCACGGCGAGGTGCCGCTGATCGTCGCCTTCCTGGTCCTGGCTTTCTACACCTACTCGTCGGGGCTGCGGGCGCCGGCGCTGATCGCCTTCGTCAAGGACATCATGATCTACATCGTGGTGCTGGTGGCGGTGGCGATCGTCCCCTCGAAGCTCGGGGGCTACGGCGCGGTGTTCGATGCGGCCGACGCCGCCTTCAAGGCCAAGGGCTCGGGCGGCATCCTGCTCAGCTCGGCGCAGATCCTGCCCTACGCGTCGCTCGCGCTCGGCTCGGCGCTCGCGGCCTTCATGTACCCGCACACGCTGACCGGCATCTTCGCCTCCTCGGGGGGCAACACGATCCGCAAGAACGCGGTGCTGCTGCCGGCCTACACGCTGCTCCTCGGCCTGCTCGCCATGCTGGGCTACATGGGCCACGCGGCCGGCCTGAAGGTGACGAGCAACAACGACGTCGTGCCGGCCCTGTTCAAGACCCTGTTCCCGGGCTGGTTCGCGGGCTTCGCCTTCGCGGCGATCGCGATCGGCGCCCTGGTGCCGGCGGCGGTGATGTCGATCGGCGCCGCCAACCTGTTCTCGCGCAACGTCTGGAAGGCCTACGTCAACCCGAACGTCACCCCGTCGGGCGAGGCGCAGGTCGCCAAGATCACCTCGATGCTGGTCAAGATCGGCGCGCTGGTGGCGATCCTGGTCCTGCCGACGCAGTTCGCCCTCGATCTGCAGTTGCTCGGCGGCCTGTGGATCCTGCAGACCCTGCCGGCCCTGATTTTCGGCCTCTACGTCTCGTGGTTCCGCGCGCCGGCCCTGCTGGCGGGCTGGGCGGTCGGCTTCGTGGCCGGCAGCCTCATCGCATGGTCGGACGGCCTGAAGCCCCTGCACAGCCTGACCTTCGGCGACACGAAGCTCACGCTCTACACCGGGCTCCTGGCGCTGGCCGTGAACATCGTCGTGGCCGTGGTGGTGAACGCGGTGCTGACGCTCGGTGGCCGGACGCCCGCCGTCGCGGCGGGCCGCTGAGCCCCCGGAACCCTGTTTGAGGAGAGCACAATGGCGAAGGTCGCATTCCTGGGTCTTGGCGTGATGGGCGGCCCGATGGCGGGTCACCTCGCCAAGAAGGGTGGCCACGACGTCACCGTCTACAACCGGACGACACCGAAGGCGGAAGCCTGGGTGAAGACCTATGGCGGCGCCTTCGCGCCCACGCCCCGGCAGGCCGTCGAGGGCGCCGAGATCGTGTTCGCCTGCGTTGGCAACGACGACGACCTGCGCAGCGTTGTGCTGGGCGACGACGGGGCGCTCTCCGGCATGAAGCCCGGCGCGATCTTCGTGGACCACACCACGGCCTCCGCCGAGGTCGCCCGGGAACTCGCCGCGGCGGCCGAGGCGAAGGGCCTGGGCTTCATCGACGCCCCGGTCTCCGGCGGCCAGGCGGGCGCCGAGAACGGCGTGCTCACCGTGATGTGCGGCGGCGAGGCGTCGACCTACGCCAAGGTCGAGGGCGCGATCGGTGCCTATGCCCGCGCCTGCCGCCTGATGGGTCCGGTCGGCGCCGGCCAGCTCACCAAGATGGTCAACCAGATCTGCATCGCCGGGCTGGTCCAGGGCCTGTCGGAGGGCGTCCACTTCGCCAAGCGGGCCGGCCTCGACGTGGAGGCGGTGCTCGACGTGATCTCCAAGGGGGCCGCCGGCTCCTGGCAGATGGAGAACCGCGGCAAGACCATGAACCAGGGCAAGTTCGACTTCGGCTTCGCGGTCGACTGGATGCGCAAGGATCTGGGCATCCTGCTGGACGAGGCCCGCCGCAACGGCGCGAAGCTCCCGGTCTCGGCTCTGGTCGATCAGTTCTACGCGGAGGTTCAGGCCATGGGTGGCAACCGCTGGGACACGTCGAGCCTGGTGGCGCGGCTGGAGCGCTGAGGGCTCTTATCGCGCGTTGCGAAACGGCTCCGCTGCGTCTCCCTCTCCCCTCTGTGGGAGAGAGTGGCCCGCGAAGCGGGTCGGGAGAGGGGAGCGACGGTGCAGGGCGTGGCTGTGCCCATCGTGAAGGCCGCGTCCTTACTGGAGACGTCGTTCGGCTCTCTCGACCCCTGCTGATGCAGGGGCCCCTCCCCCGCAAAGGTTTGCGGATCCACACATTGGGTCCGGACACATCGGTCCAGGGTCGAGCGCGGGTCCCCTCTCCCGCACGGGAGAGGGGGCGTGTCGCGTTCTGCCGCCAGCGTCGATGTCCGCTGGAGATCTATGAACGTCGTAGCCCTCAAAGGGCAGAGGGCGGACGCGGTAGCCTCACAGCTCGGCCACGGCCGCCTCCGGATCCATCCAGCGCCATTCCGTCCCCATCTGGTGGCGGAACCACGTGAACTGGCGCTTGGCATAGGCGCGCGTATCCGCCTGCCCGCGGATGATCGCGTCCTCCAGGCTCATCGCCCCGTCGAGATGCGCGATCAGGCCCGGAACGCCGTGGGCCCGCATCACCGGCAGCATCGGATCGAGCTGGCGCGCCCGAAGGCCGGCGACCTCGTCCAGCGCCCCCTCCGCGATCATAGTCCGGAACCGGGCGTCGATGCGGGCGCGCAGCTGTTCGCGATCAGGCGCCAGGAAGAGTCTTTCGAGATTCCATCCGGCTAACGGGCCGGGCACCGGATCGCCGTAGAAGCTCGCGATCGGGCGGCCCGTGGCGAAAAAGATCTCCAGGGCGCGCATCACCCGCATCCGGTCGCTCGGGCGCAGGCGCGCTGCCCCCTCGGGGTCGTGCCGGGCGAGGTCGGCGTGCAGCGCCTCGGTCGGGCGCCCTTCGGCCGCGTCCCGCACCTGCCCCCGCACCGCCTCGGGCACGGGCGGCAGTTCCGAAAACCCCTGCTCCAGCGCCCGGAAATACAGACCCGTTCCGCCGACGAAGACCGGCAACCGCCCATCGAGCGTCCGGAGCAAAGCCGCCGCATCCCGGGAGAAATGCCCCAGCGAATAATTCACGGCGCCGTCGACATGGCCGTAGAGCCGGTGCGGCACCCGGGCTTCCTCATCCGCGCCGGGCCGGGCGGTCAGGCGGCGCAGATCCGCATAGACCTGCATGGAATCGGTGTTGATCACCACGCCGCCGTGGCGTGCGGCCAGCCGGGCGGCCAGCGCCGACTTGCCCGACGCGGTGGGCCCTGCGATGAGGATCGCCGCCGGGCGCCCCCCGGCCTCTTCCCGGTCTGGCAAGGCGAACCTCCACGATGCTGGTCGCGGTCCTGATAGCAAACCCCGATCGGCCGTCCATCACCGACGCGGTGCTGGCCGAGGCGCGCGCCGTGCTGCGGACGGAGCACCAGCCCCGCATCCTGCACGGGGAGGTCGCGGCCGAGCTGCCGGTGCCGGGCGAGCACGCCTCCGCGGCTTCCCTCACGGATACGCTTCGGACGGCGCTCGCCGGTGAGCCGATCGACCTTGCGGTGCTCCCCGCCGACGCGCACCGGCGCAAGCGCCTGTTCCTGGCCGACATGGACTCGACCATGATCGAGCAGGAATGCATCGACGAGCTCGCCGGAACGCTCGGCCTCAAGGATCACGTGGCGGCGATCACCGAGCGCGCGATGCGGGGCGAGATCGCCTTCGAGCCGGCTTTGCGCGAGCGGGTTGCGCTGCTGAAGGACATTCCGGTCGCGGCGATCGACGGGCTGATCGCCGAGCGGTTGAGCCTCACGCCGGGTGGTCCCACGCTGGTGCGGACGATGCGCACACACGGCGCCCAGACCTGCCTCGTCTCGGGGGGCTTCACCCTGTTCACCGGCCCGATCGCCGGGATGATCGGCTTTCACGAGCATCGCTCCAACGTGCTGGGCGTGGCGGACGGCCGCCTGACCGGCACCGTGGAGGATCCGATCGTCGGCAAGGCCGAGAAGCGCGCCACGCTGATCGAACGCCGCGGTGCGCTCGGCCTCGGCCCCGCGGACACGCTCGCGGTCGGCGACGGCGCCAACGACCTCGACATGCTGGCCGAGGCCGGCCTCGGCGTGGCGTTCCGGGCCAAGCCGGCGGTGGCGGCTGCGGCACAGGTCCGCGTCGAGCACGGCGACCTAACCGCGCTCCTCTATCTCCAGGGCTACGCGGCGGCGGAGTTCGTCGGGTGAGCGCTCAGTGGATGGTCCGGGTCAGGGCGACCACGGCGCCCAGCACGGCCAGCGTCTGAAAACCGATCGCGCCGACGAGCCAGCGCACCGTCTCGACTTTGGCGGCGGCGATGGCGCCCTTTACCGACTCGATGCCGGCCTTGGTCTCAAGGCGCAGACTGTCGATGTCGGCTTTGGTCGTAAGCCGCAGCGCCTCGATGTCAGCTCGGGTCTGGACCTTCAGGGCCTCCACCTGGCTTCGAACAATCTGTATGTCCGCCTGCACGTCCCGGATGTCGGCCTTCGTGGCGAGATTGCTGTCGAGGACATCGACCAGGGCATCGGCCAAGCCCTCGGCCTGCTCCGGTGACAGCTTCGCCTTGTCCCGCAGCGCGCGGGCGAACTTCAGGGTATCGAAGGCGACGGCCGTCATGGCGTCAGGATCGTCCGAGCCGCACCGACTCGCCTCACCAGTCTGCCGCCCCGCAGCGCCACGTCAATGTAGGCCTTCCGAATGCTCGAAGCCGCCGCTCCTCGCGAAGCGACGGCCTGAGATCCTTCATCCGACGATGCCGCTCAGTCCAGCCCAATTGCCACGAAGCGTACGTCACCCGTCGCGCTGGCCACCAGCAGCAAGACCGACTTGCGCCCGTCCTTCTTCAGGGCATCGATCCGCTTCGTGACGTCGGCCGGGCTGTTCACCGCCTCCTGGCCGACCTCTACGATCACCTCGCCGGGCTGGATCCGCTTGTCGGCCGCCGTCGAGTTCGGATCGACCCGGGTGACGACAACGCCCTTCACGGTGTCCTTGATGGAGTACTTCTTGCGCAGATCGTCGGTCATGCCGGACAGGTTGAGGCCCAGCGCCTGACGGGTCGCGCTCTCGGGCTCCGGCTGGCGCATGTTGGCGAGCTGCGGCTTGTCGCTGTCCTCCAGGCGGCCGAGGGTGACGGGCTTCGTCACCTCCTCGCCCTTGCGCATGACGACCACGTCGACCTTCTGGCCCACCGGGGTGGAGGCCACGATCCGCGGCAGGTCGCCGGAAGCCTTCACCGGCGTGCCGTTGAACTTCAGGATCACGTCGCCGACCTCGATGCCGGCCGTCTTGGCCGGACCCTTCTCGTCGACGCCGGCCACGAGGGCGCCCCGCGCGCCACCCTTCAGGTTCAGCGCCTCGGCGGTGGCGTCATCGACGTTCTGGATGCGCACGCCGAGCCAGCCGCGGCGAACCTCGCCGAAGTCGCGCAGCTGGTCGATCACGGGCTTCGCCGTGTCGGAGGGCACCGCGAAACCGATGCCGACCGAGCCGCCGGTGGGCGACAGGATCGCCGTGTTGATGCCGATCACCTCGCCGTCCATGTTGAACAGCGGACCGCCCGAATTGCCCTTGTTGATGGCCGCGTCGGTCTGAATGTAGTTGTCGTAGGGTCCGGACTCGATGTTCCGGCCCCGGGCCGAGACGATGCCGGCCGAGACCGAGCCGCCGAGGCCGAACGGGTTGCCGATGGCGATCACCCAGTCGCCCGGCCGCATCTTGTCGGAGTTGCCGAACGGCACCGCCTTGAGCGGATGATCGGCCGCGGGCTTCACCCGCAGCACCGCGAGGTCGATCTTCGAATCCTTGCCGACGATCTCGGCCTTCAGCTTGGTGCCGTCGTGCAGGATCACCTGGATGTCGTTGGCATCGCCGATGACGTGGTTGTTGGTTACCACGAGGCCGGCGGCGTCGATGATGAAGCCGGAGCCGAGGGAGTTCGACTTGCGCTGCGTCCGGGGCGCTTCCCCGTCGCCGCCCCCGCCTCCGCCGCCCCGTCCGCCGCGGCGGTTGAAGAACTCCTCGAACAGATCCTCGAACGGCGTGCCCGGAGGCACCTGGGGCCCGGCGCGGCCGCCGCGGGCCTCGACCGTGGTGGAGGCCGAGATGTTCACCACCGCGTCGGTCACCTGCTCGGCGAGGTCGGCGAGCGAGGCCGGGCCCTTGGCGAAGGCCGGAACCGGCAGCGCCGCCGCCGCCACGGAGGCGCCGACGAGGATCGCCGCCATCAGGCTGCGGGCGCGGGAACGGGGCTGCGCCTTGGCGCGGCCGAAGGACGCCGCTGAGGCGCGCGCGACGGAATGCATGATCGACCTCTTCAAGACCGCGTTTCCGGCTCCGCGGATCCCCGGCCGAAGACCGGGGTCCGCGTGTTGTCGCACAAGGTAGTCCCCGGGTGCCGGGGCGCCAACACGCTCAGCGTGCGGTGCCGGCGGTGGACCCGGTGGTCGCGCTCGGATCGGCGGGCCCGCGCGGGGGACGCGCCGCCGCCGCAGCGGCCCGGCCCTGCGGGTCGCTGAAGTAGCGGAAGAAGTCCGTGTTCGGGCTGATCACCAGGCGCGTGTCGGATCCCTTCAGCCCCACCTCGTAGGCCTGCATCGACCGGTAGAAGCTGAAGAAGTCCGGATCTTTACCGAACGCCTCGGCGAGGATCCGGTTCTTGTCCGCGTCACCCTGGCCGCGCAGCTGCTCGGATTTCTGCGTCGCCTCGGCGAGGATCACCGTGACCTCGCGGTCGGCCTTGGCGCGGATCGTGGCGGCGATCTGGTCGCCGTTGGCGCGGATGTCGGCGGCCTCGCGCTCGCGCTCGGTCTTCATCCGCTTGTAGACGGCGGCCGAATTCTGCGCGGGCAGATCGACCCGGGTCATGCGCAGATCCACGATCTCGATGCCCAGGAACTTGGCCTGCCGGTTCACGTCCTCCTGGATCTGGTGCATCAGCTCGCCGCGCTCGGTCTTGACGATCGCGTCGCGGGTCGAGCGGGCGAGGACGTTGCGCAGGCTGGAATTGGTGAAGCTCGCCAACCGCTGGTTGGCCAGCCCGACATTGCCCACCGCCTGGTAGAAGCGCAGCGGATCGAGGATCCGGTAGCGGGCGAAGGCATCGACCTCCAGGTTCTGCCGGTCGGCGGTCAGCACCGTCTGCACCGGCAGGTCGAGGTCGAGCACGCGCTTGTCGAAGATCACGACGTTCTCGACGAACGGCACCTTGAAGTAGAGCCCGGGCTTCTCCTCGCCGGTGGCGTTGAGGACGGCGCGGACGCGGCCGAACTGCAGGACCAGGGCCTGCTGCATCTGGCCGACGGTGAAGATCGAGGCGTAGAGCCCGATCGCGACGATCGCGGCGACCGCGATCAGGCCGGTGCGGAGCGCCTGTTTCATCGGCCGGCCCCCGTCTGGGTCTGGGTCTGGGCCCGGGCGCCGAACTCCGAGAGCGGCAGGACCGGCAGCACGCCGGCCGCGGTCGCGGCGCCCGGCTGCGTCCCGTTCTGATCGATGATCACCTTGTTCACGGAGCCCAGGACCTTCTCCATCGTCTCCAGGAAGATCCGCTCGCGGCTGATCGCCGGGGCGGCCTTGTAGGAGGCGTAGACCTCGCTGAAGCGCGCCGCCTGTCCGGTGGCGTCGGCGGTCGCCTTGGTCCGGTAGGCCTCGGCCTGCTGGACGATCTGGGACGCCTTGCCGCGGGCCTGCGGCACCTCGCGGCTCGCGTAGGTCTTGGCCTCGTTCTGCGCCGTGTCGGCGTCCTGCTGGGCGGCGTTCACGTCGATGAAGGCGGGACGCACCTCCGGCGGCGGGTTCACCGAGACGAGCTGCACCACCTCGATGCGCACGCCCGCGCCGTACTCGTCCAGCGCCTTCTGGACCATCTCCTTCACCTCCTGGGCGATGCTCGACTGCTCATTGGTGAGGATCGCCTGGATGTTGCGGCGGCCGATCACCTCGCGCATCGCGCTCTCGGAGATCGCCTTGATGGTGCCCTCCGGGTTCTGGAGGTTGAACACGAAGTCGGAGGCCTTCAGCGGATTGACGCGCCACTGCACCTCGAAGTCGAGATCGACGATGTTCTCGTCACCGGTGAGCATCAGGCTCTCGTCCGGCACGTCGCGGTTGCGGCCCTGGCCGCCGGGTCCGGCGCGGAAGCCGATCTGGATCGAGTTCTGCGAGCCGACGTCGGGCTTGACCACGCCGCCGATCGGATAGGGGAAGTTGTAGCGCAGGCCTTCGCCCTTGGTGCCGACATAGCGGCCGAAGATCGTCTCGATGCCGACTTGCCGCGGGTAGACGGTGTAGAAGCCGGTGGCGAGCCAGACCGCCACGGCAAGCGCCGCGATCACTGCCGCGCTGCGGCCGCCGCCGAGACCGGTCGAGCCGCCCCCGCCATAGCCGCCGGTGCCGCCGCCGCCCGGAATCAGGCCGCGCAGCCGGTCCTGCCCGCGGCGGAGCAGATCCTCAAGGTTCGGCGGCGTCTTGCTGCCGTTGCCCCACGGACCGCCACCACCGCCGTTGCCGCCGGGCCGGCCCCAGGGGCCTCCGCCGCCGCTCTGATTGCTCCAAGGCATCCTAGCCGTCGTCTCCCGCCTGTCCGCGCCCGACCGACGTGCCGGTCAACGCCCCTTGCCTGAACGGCCACGCTCGCCCGCCTAGTCCCACCTCCCGGGCAGATCGCACCGCGATCCGCCCTGGCGGAAGGCCTAAACACTTGCACGGGCGCATCTTCCCGCAGGATGTGCAGGCCCGACGTGAGCACGCGCACCCGACAGGCACCTGCGGGTGCATGCCCCGTGCTGTCAAGGCTGGCAGGTGGGCATGCGCAGCGCAGAAGGCAAATGCGGCGGCGCGCCTCAGCGCACGCGTTCCCAATCCACGAACGCGAAGGCGTGCTCGTCGCGCGGGCCGGCGGGGTGCGCCTCGCGCAGGGTTTCGCGGAACCGGGCTCGGTCGAAAGCCGGGAATCGGACGTCGCCCTCCGGCTCCGCATCGACCTCCGTGAGGTAGAGCCGATCGGCCTGCGGCAGGGCGAGGGCGTAGATCTCGGCGCCCCCCACCACCATCAGCTCCGTGCCGGCGGCGGCCGCCAGCGCGGCCTCCCAGTCGTGAACGACCTCCGTGCCCTCGGCCCGGAAGCCGCGGTCGCGGGTCAGCACGAGGGTGCGGCGTCCCGGCAGGGGCCGGCCGATCGAGTCCCAGGTCCGGCGGCCCATCAGCATCGGCTTGCCCATGGTGAGGGCCTTGAACCGCTTCAGGTCGCTCGACAGGTGCCATGCGAGGCCGTTGTCGCGGCCGATGACGCCGTTGCGGGCGACGGCCGCGACCAGGGAGACGATCGGCCTCATACCGCCACCGGCGCCGAGATAGCGGGGTGCGGATCGTAGTTCTCGATGGCGATGTCCTCGTACCGGAAGGCGAACAGGTCGCGCACCGCCGGGTTGAGCCGCAGCTGCGGCAGCGGGCGCGGCTCCCGGGCCAGCAGGGTCCGGGTCTGCTCCAGGTGGTTCCGGTAGAGATGCGCGTCGCCGAAGGTGTGGACGAAGTCGCCGACCCCGAGGCCCGTCACCTGGGCGATCATGTGGGTCAGGAGCGCGTAGCTCGCGATGTTGAACGGTACGCCGAGGAAGGCGTCGGCGGAGCGCTGGTAGAGCTGGCAGGAGAGCCGCCCCTCGCTCACGTAGAACTGGAACAGGCAGTGGCAGGGGGCGAGCGCCATCCTGTCGAGGTCGGCCGGGTTCCAGGCCGAGACGATCAGGCGGCGGGAATCCGGGTTGCGCCGGATCTCGTCGAGCACCCACGCGATCTGGTCGACCGTGCCGCCGTCGGGCTTCTGCCAGGAGCGCCACTGCTTGCCGTAGACGGGCCCGAGGTCGCCGTGGGCGTCGGCCCACTCGTCCCAGATCGTCACGCCATTCGCCCGGAGCGCCGCCACGTTGGTGTCGCCGGCCAGGAACCAGAGCAGCTCGTGGATGATCGAGCGCAGGTGCAGGCGCTTCGTGGTGACCAGGGGGAAGCCCGCCGACAGGTCGAAGCGCATCTGGTGGCCGAACACCGAGAGCGTGCCGGTGCCGGTGCGGTCCTCCTTGGCGGCGCCTGCGTCGAGGATGCGCCGGAGCAGGTCGTGATAAGCGTCCATCCGCCATTCCTGCGCGTCGGCGCGCCGCCCGGCAAGTTCGCCGCCGACATATACACCGGCGTCGCGCAACATGGTGATCAGCTCGGCCACAGCAGGTAGGTCACGAGCGCGAGGTTCGACCAGCCGTGGAGCGCGATGCCGGGCCAGAGCCGCCCGGTCCGCCGGCGCAGCCAGCCCAGCGCGAAGGCCAGGGGCAGCAGCGAGACCGGCCGGGCCAGTCCCCAGGACGAGACATGGGCGGCCGCGAAGATGAGGGCGGTGACCAGGATCGCCCCCATCGGCCCCACGGCGGCCTGGGCGCGGGCGAAGGCCTCGCCGCGCAGCAGTAACTCCTCGGCCACGGGCGCCAGGATCGTGAGGTAGGCGAGCCACGCCGCCACCGCGGCCTGGCTCATGAACGGCGAGAGCCGCACGTGCTGGCCGAAGCTCGCGCCGAACAGTTCCGCCGTGCCGGTCACCCAGGCGATGTGCAGCACCGGCCAGACGAGGAGGATCCCCAGCAGGATGACGGGCCGCATCCCGTTCGGTCGCTCCCGGTCGAGGGCGAGGCGGCGGCGCCACCCGGCCCGGTCCCGCAGCCACGCGCCCCCGATCACCAGAAGGGCGAGGAAGACCTGCCGCAGGGCGTCGACCGCGAAGGCCCGGTGGGCGAGCTCCACGGCTCCCAGGAAGGGGCGCCGCTCCGGCGGGAGGAACGGGTCGATCCCGTTCCACAGATCGAACCCGACGCGCACGGCGGCCAGCGACAGCAGGCTCGCCGCGCCGAGATACAGGACCACGAGCCCGATCAGGGCGCCGAGACGCCAGGTCGCGGTCCAGACCCGGTCGAGACGACCCCGCCCGTCCGGCGCGGCGGCAGGCGCGGCGACATGGGCAGCGACATGGGCAGCGACATGGGACTGCGCACTTCCGGCAACATCCTCGGCCGGAGGCGCGATAAGAGGCGCTGGCGCGACACGATCGGGCTTCAAAACCGGACCGATCCCCTCTATATCTCGGGAGCCGGTCGCGAGGCCGGCTATGGCGATAAACGTTCTTCGCAATAAACCTATCGGACCCGGGGGCGGTACCCGGCGCCTCCACCCGAACCCAGGACATGCTGCCGCAAGGCACGTGATCGGAAGCCTGGGCTCCGGCGGGGGCGAAATAGGATCGACGAGGGCGTAAAGGTTGGACTTTCGCTCGGCATGGTTCCGCCGTTATCGGGCCTTTGCAATAGTTGCCAACGACAACTTTGCTCCGGTGGCGGTGGCCGCGTAAGCGGTCCCCAATACCGAATTGAAGTCCTAGCGGGTAGCACCGCATAGGCGGGGTTCGGAGGCACCTGGCAACAGAAGCCTCCCCTTCCAATTCCTCGGTCCGGCCATCCGCGGCGGGGCGCCGGGCAGACCGGGCGAGAGCGCGACCGCAGATGGCAGACGACCTGATCCGCTACGATCTCCTGGTACAGGACGCCCTGCGCGGCGTGGTGCGCAAGGTGCTGACCGACGCGGCCCGCGAGGGGCTGATGGGCGAGCACCATTTCTACGTCTCGTTCCGGACGGAGGCGCCCGGCGTGCGGATGTCGCAGGCCCTGCGCGAGAAGTATCCGCAGGACATGACGATCGTCCTGCAGCACCAGTTCTGGGACCTGAACGTCACCGAGCACGCCTTCGAGGTCGGCCTGTCCTTCTCGGGCGTGCCGGAGCGGCTGCTGGTGCCGTTCGACGCCCTTTCGGGCTTCTTCGACCCCTCCGTACAGTTCGGCCTGAAGTTCGATCTCAGCGAGGCCGGCGAGGCGCCCGAGGAGGCGAACGCTACCCCGGCCAAGGCCGGCCCGCGCGGGGCAGGCTCGGAGCCCGGCGAGGTCCGGCCCAAGGGCGCCGATGTCGCCACGATCGGTGCGGCTGCGCCGAAGGGCCTGCCGGCGCCCGCGGCGGCGAGCGACAAGGGCTCGCCCAAGCCGGACGAGAAGGCCCCCCGCCCCGCCGCCAAGAAGGACGGCGAGGAGGCCGGCGCCGAGGTCGTGAGCCTGGACGCGTTCCGCAAGAAGAGCTGAAGTCTTCCGAGGCCGAATCGACGGCCTGGGGATTTTAGGGGTTGATGTAGGGATCGCGCAGCCGGGTCTATCGGCGGGCGAGCGGAAGCACCGCGCCAAGCGATTCAGCGAGGGCGTCAAGCTGGCCGCAACATTCTTCAACGCGACGGCAATCCTGGCACTCGGAACAGCGTTCATCACGCCGCTCGTTCAACACCCGGCCGACGTATTGACCAACAACGGCTGGGCTTTTCTTCTCGCTGCCTTCCTCCGACATCTGATTGGACAAACCGCGATTCGGTTGATCCTACGGGCCGAGGCGTAGCGGAATACCTCAGAGCTACGCGCTTCAGATCCTAGCCCTCGCCGTAGCCATATCGGCGCTTGGCCTCGGCGGTCTCTTTATTGCGTCACGCCTCTACGACCGCAAAACCCGTCAGCTCGAGGCGCGGCGGGGCGATTAACCCCGCCCCTCGGCCTCCATGCGCAGCCCGTGCTCCGGCCGCAGCGTCACCCGGTGGAGCGGCGTGACCGGCGGATGATCGGCCGGCAGGTGGAACCGCACCGCCCGCACGATATGCGCCAGCAAGATCACCGCCTCCTGGACCGAGAAACTCTGCCCGATGCAGACCCGCGGCCCCGCCCCGAATGGCAGGTAGGTGAAGCGCGCGATGCTGTCGCGGTTCTCGGGCAGGAACCGCTCCGGCACGAAGGCCTCGGGATCGTCCCAGAGCAGCTGGTGGCGGTGCAGAACCCAGGGGGCCACCATCACCAGCGAGCCCCGCGGCACCTTGATCCGGCCGAACCGGTCGTCCCGCAGCGCCTGCCGGCTGAGGAACGGCACCGGCGGGAACAGGCGCATCGCCTCCTCGATCACCGCCCGCGTGTAGGGCAGCCGCTCCACGGCAAAGTCCCCCGGCCCGGCGGCGTCGACCTCGGCCTCGAGCCGGGCCTGGGCGGCGGGATCCTGCGACAGGCAGTAGAGCGTCCACGTCAGGGAGTTGGCGGTGGTCTCGTGGCCGGCCGCGATGAAGGTGACGATGTTGGCCTTCACGGCGAGGTCCGAGAGGCCGTTGCCGGTCTCGGGATCCTGCGCGGCGAGCAGCAGCGTGAGCAGATCCCGCGGCGCCTCGCCCTGTGCCATCAGCGCCTTGCGCCGGGCGATCAGCTCGTCGACCACCTCGGCGAAGAAGCGCCCGGCCGGGCGCGCCCGCAGGCGGCCGATCCGCGGCACGAAGTCGGGCACGCCGAACACGTCGAGGGGGTCGATCGGCCCCACCGCCTCCAGGAAGCGCGTGATCGCGCGCCCCAAAGCATCCGGATCGCTCGGCAACCCGCTCGTGAAAATCGTCCGCTCCAGCACGTCGAGCGTGACGCGGGTCATCTCCAGGGCGACGTCGACCTGTTTGCCGGCCCGGCGGGCGAGGCGACGACCGAGGCGCGCGCCGGCGGCGTTCATCGCATCGGAAAAGCCCTGGACCGTGCGGGCGTTGAAGATCGGCGCCAGTGTCCGGCGCTGGAGCCGCCACTCGTCGCCCTCGGCGCTGAGCAGGCCGTTGCCGAGGCCGGGGGCCAGCACCCGGCGCTGGAGGTCGTCCTTGCGGTAATTCTCGGCCTTCTCGATCAGCACCGTGCGAATCAGCGCTGGGTCGCTCACCAGGGTGATCCGGCCCATCGCCCCCTCGGCCGCCACCACCGGCAGCTTGAAATGCACGTCCATCCAGGTGGTGATCGGGTTCTTCCGCGCCGCCCGCAGGAATTCGAACAGACCGAGCGGCTCCTTCAGCGGGGGCGGCACGGTCGGGCGGAACCGGGTGGCGGGCTGGGGCAGGTCGATCGTCGCGCTCATCGGCTCCTTGTCCGGCGGGAACAGAGCCCCGCCCTTGTCGGTGCGCCGGCACAAACCGGCATCGCGATTCAGCCGCGCCTCATTTAAGTAGGCACCGCACTGCACCAGACGTAGAGGCCACGATGTCGCCCACCGAGACCGCCACCCGCACCGAGTCCGATACCTTCGGTCCGATCGAGGTTCCGGCGCATCGCTACTGGGGCGCGCAGACGCAGCGCTCGATCCAGAACTTCAAGATCGGCACTGACCGGATGCCGGCCCCGCTGGTGCATGCCCTCGGCCTCGTGAAGCAGGCCGCCGCCCTGGTGAACAAGGATCTCGGCGCCCTCGACGCGAAGCTCGCCGACGCCATCGCGGCCTCGGCCGCCGAGGTGGTGGAGGGCCGCTACGACGACGAGTTTCCGCTGGTCATCTACCAGACCGGCTCGGGCACGCAGTCCAACATGAACGCCAACGAGGTGATCGCGAGCCTCGCCAACGAGCGGCTGGGCGGCCAGCGCGGCGGCAAGTCGCCGGTCCACCCGAACGACCATTGCAACCGCGGCCAATCCTCGAACGACACGTTCCCGACCGCCATGCACATCGCGGTCGCCCGCGAGATCCAGGGCCGCCTGCTGCCGGCACTGTCCCACCTGCACGGGGCCCTCGACGCCAAGGCCAAGGCCTTCGACGCGATCGTCAAGATCGGCCGCACGCACCTTCAGGACGCGACGCCGGTCTCCCTCGGCCAGGAATTCTCGGGCTATGCCGCACAGGTCGCGCTCGGCGGCTCGCGGGTCGCCGCGACCCTGCCGGGGGTGCTGGCGCTCGCCCAGGGCGGCACCGCAGTCGGCACCGGGCTCAACGCCCATCCCGAATTCGCCGAGCGCTTCGCCGCCAAGGTCGCGGAGCTGACCGGCCTGCCCTTCACCTCGGCCGACAACAAGTTCGAGGCGCTGGCCACCCACGATGCCTTGGTGTTCACGCAGGGGGCGCTGGCCGCGCTCGCCGCAGGCCTGTTCAAGATCGCCCAGGACATCCGCTTCCTCGGCTCGGGCCCGCGCTCCGGTCTCGGCGAACTGTCGCTCCCTGAGAACGAGCCCGGCTCCTCGATCATGCCCGGCAAGGTCAACCCGACCCAGTGCGAGGCCCTGACGATGGTCTGCGCCCAGGTGATCGGCAACGGGACCACGGTGAGCTTCGCCGGCTCCCAGGGCAATTTCGAGCTCAACGTGTTCAAGCCGGTGATCGCCAATGCGGTGCTGCAGTCGATCCGCCTGCTGGCCGACGCGGCGATCAGCTTCACCGACAATTGCGTGGTCGGCATCAAGGCCAACGAGGACAAGATCGCCGACCTGATGAGCCGCTCGCTCATGCTGGTGACCGCGCTGGCCCCCTCGATCGGCTACGACAAGGCTGCCGAGATCGCCAAGACCGCGCACAAGAACGGCACCACCCTCAAGCAGGAGGCGCTGCGCCTCGGCTACGTGACCGAGGAGGAGTTCGAGCGCGTCGTCCGGCCGGAGACCATGCTGGCCCCCAGCGCCGATTGATTGTTGAAATTTGGCCGGCGCGGATGTCCCGCGCCGGTTGCCATTGCCGGGAGGCGATTCGTGGCCGAGATCATCAACCTGCGTCAGGTCCGCAAGGCGAAGGTCCGTGCCGAGGCGGATGCCAGGGCCGAGTCGAACCGGATCGCGTTCGGCCAGCCGAAGAAGGCCAAGACCCTCCAGCAGCGGCGCAAGGCCCTGGAGACCGAGCGCCACGAGGGCCACCGGCTCGATCGGCCCGATTCCGATCCGGCGGAATGAGGGTCCGTTCGGACGCCTATACCGCTGCCTCCGCATGAGCACCGGCCTCACCAAGCATTCCGTGATGATCGCGGGTCACCGCACTAGCGTGTCCCTGGAGGATCCGTTCTGGACGGCCCTGCGCGAGGTCGCGGCGGCGCGGGGCCAGTCGGTCCAGGCGCTGATCGGCGCGATCGATGCCGGGCGCGGCGGCCAGAACCTGTCCTCGGCGATCCGGGTGTTCGTGCTGGAGGCCGTGCGCAGGCCGCCGATCCAGCAAACGTGACCGCACGCCGGATTGACCTTCCGGTCGTCCGCGCTTTGTGACATCGGCGCGACAGAACCACGCAGGACTTGCGACTCGATGACCACACGCGAACCGCTGCTCAAGCCCGTCCCGATCGCGGAGCTGCGGCCGACCCAGATGACCGTCGGCTACCGGGAGGTGGCGGAGAAGCGCCGCCGCTGGCGCGCCTATGACGGCGACAAGAAGCGCGAATTCCTCGGCGCGCATCAGATCCCGACGGTGCTGGGCCCGAAGAAGCGCCACTATGTCGTCGATCACCACCACCTCTCCCGCGCCCTGCAGGAAGAGGGCGTCAAGGACGTGCTGGTGACGGTGATCGCCGACCTGCACCACCTCGAGAAGGATGCCTTCTGGACGGTCTGCGACCACAAATCCTGGGTCTATCCCTACGATGCCGAGGGCGTGCGCCGGGATTTCGACGATCTCCCGAAGACGATCGCCGACCTGGAGGATGATCCCTTCCGCAGTCTCGCGGGCGAACTGCGCCGGGCCGGTGGCTTCGCCAAGGACACGACGCCGTTCAGCGAGTTCCTGTGGGCGGATTTCCTCCGGCGCAACATCAAGGAGAAGCGGGTCGAGAACGATTTTTCGGCCGCACTGGAGAAGGCCATGGCGCTGGCCAAATCCAAGGAGGCTGGCTACCTGCCCGGCTGGTGCGGCCCCTCGAAGGGCTGATCAGATCCCCCAGTAGGGCGCCGCGTCGTAGTAGCGGTGGATCTGCTCCTCCCAGGCGCCGTCCGCGGCCGGATCGGTGCCCTCGGGGGTGCGGGCGGGGGCGGCGCGCAACTGCTCCTCCGTGAGGTCGAGCACATAGGCGTCCTGCCGGGGCTCGAACCGGAGCACCGACCAGGGCAGGGTATAGAAATCCTCGCCGAGCCCCAGGAAGCCGCCGAAGCTCATCACCGCGTAGGCGACCCGGCCGGACGCCTTGTCGAGCATCAGCCGCTCGATCCGGCCGACCCGGGTCCCGTCCGGGCGGCGCACATCGGTGCCGATGACCCGGTCGCTGGCGATCAGGCGGCGGGGTTCCCGTGGGGCGGGCTGGCCGGTCGCTGTCATGGGCGCCTCCCGATCGCGTGCGTGCCTCTGCCTGAAAAACGCCCCGGGCGTGGGTCACGTTCCGGCACGCACCCGCGCCCGCCCTCTCAGACGGACGACCCCCACCGCATGCCGATGCCGCGCCTCGCTTCACCCCTGGCTTCGACCCTGACCCTCGGCCTCGCGCTCGCCGCCCTGCTCCTGCCGGCCGCCGCGCAGGCGCAGGACCGCGGCAGCGTCAGCCCGAAACCCCTGCCGCCCCTGGAGCATCCGGACGCGCCCTCGACACCCGCCAAGGCGCTGTTCGGCCGCGTCACGAAGGCGTCCACGGGACCGGCCCACATCTACGGGTTCTACGCCAAGGGCTGCTTCGCCGGCGGCGAGGCGCTGCCGCTGGACGGGCCGAACTGGCAGGTCATGCGCCCGTCCCGCAACCGGATGTGGGGCACGCCCTACCTCGTCGATTTCGTCGAGCGCCTGTCGCAGAAGGCCGCCCGGGTCGGCTGGCCCGGCCTGCTCGTCGGCGACATGGCCCAGCCCCGGGGCGGCCCGATGATCACCGGCCACGCCTCGCACCAGATCGGCATCGACGCCGATGTCTGGCTGACGCCGATGCCCGACCATCGCATGAGCCGGGCAGAGCGCGAGGAGACCTCCGCCACCGACATGGTCCGGCCCGACCGCCTCGACATCGACCCGCAGGTCTGGACGCCCACCCACCTGCAGCTGATCAAGCTCACCGCCGAGCAGCCGGAGGTGGAGCGCATCTTCGTCAACGCGGCGATCAAGAAGGCGCTCTGCCGCGATGCCGCCGGCAGCCGCTGGATGTCCAAGGTGCGCCCGATGTACGGGCACAACTACCACTACCATATCCGGCTGGCCTGCCCGGCCGGCCAGGACGATTGCCAGCCGCAGGCCCCGCCCCCGGGCGGCGACGGCTGCGACGACCTCGGCTACTGGTTCTCGGACGCGGTGCTGCATCCGAAGCCCCCCAAGGTGCCGCCCAAGCCCAAGCCCGCCATGACCATGGCGGCGCTCCCGGCGGCGTGCCGGGCGGTGCTGAAGGCGCCGTGAGGCGATCGGGGGCAGTTCCCGAACCGGCGCGATGTGCTAACGCCCCGGGATGCCCCGCTGGCTCTTCCTCATCCTCGCCACCGCCGTCGCCCTCTCGGTCCTGGGCAGCGTGCTGATCGTGCTGCGAAGCCCGAACAGCACGCCGTCCCTCAGGGGCGAGGCGGCCGCTCCCGGCCCTCAGCCGAAGCCCGGCGGCAGCCCGTGAGGGCAGCGCTTCGCGGTGTCTGGCCGCGTGCGCGTCGTGGGGCCAGCCGCCTGAGTCAATGGCACACGGCCCTTTCCCGGACAGGTGAAGCGAAGCGGAACCTGATCCGGGACCCAGCACGAGGAGCGCCGCGTCAGCGGCACAGGTCGATTCAGATCGACGCTTCGCGGAGTTCCGGTCTGGATCCCGGGTCGCATTCCGCTGGCGCTGCATGCGCCCGGGAAAGGGTTGCGTTCCAGCTACGAGGGATGGCGTCGAACGGCCCCGATGTGAGGCCGTCGGACCTCTGCAAAGACCGCGACAGCGCGACCCGTGAGGATCAGGCGGCGACGCCGGTCCCCACCGGGCAGCTGACGCCGGTGCCGCCCAGGCCGCAATAGCCGCCCGGGTTCTTAGCCAGGTACTGCTGGTGGTAGCCCTCCGCGAAGTAGAAGTGCTCCAGCGGCTTGATCTCGGTGGTGACGTCCGGGAAGCCGCGCTGCCGCAGCGCCTCCGCGTAGGCCTCGCGCACCGCCCGGGCGGTCGCCTCCTGGGCCGGGCCGTTCGTGTAGATGCCTGAGCGGTACTGCGTGCCGACGTCGTTGCCCTGGCGCATGCCCTGGGTCGGATCGTGGCTCTCGAAGAAGGTCCGCAACACCGCGTCCAGCGGCAGCACGGCCGGATCGAAGGCGACCAGCACGACCTCGTTGTGGCCGGTCTGGCCGGTGCAGACCTCCTCGTAGGTCGGGTTCGGAGTGTAGCCGCCGGCATAGCCCACGGCCGTCACGAACACGCCCGCGGGCAATTGCCAGAACCGGCGCTCGGCCCCCCAGAAGCAGCCGAGCCCCAGGACGATCGTCTCGGTGCCGGGCGGATACGGACCCTTGAGCGGGTTGCCGTTGACGTAATGGGCCTCGACCGTGGGGAGCGGCGTCGGGCGTCCCGGCAGGGCCTCGGCGGGGCTCGGCATCTCGGGGCGCTTGCGGAACAGGAACATGGGCTTGCCTTCCGGTCTCAGGAGCGACACCCCATATGGGGACGCGGCGCCGCGCGAGAAAGCATCGGCCCAGATCCCGGCACGAAACCTTGTCGCAGGACTGGACCTCGCCCGCGATTTACGGCTTGTAACCTCCTTGAGAGGCTCATGAGCCGTCATTGCGGGGGCAGAGCGGGATGGATACGGGCTGGACCGCCACGAGCCACGTGCCGGACAACCTGAAACCGGAATCGCACCGGGGCGACCCCTTCGCCGCCGCCGTGCGGGCGACCCGGATGCCGATGATCGTCACGGATCCGAGCCAGTACGATAACCCGATCGTCTTCGCGAACGACGCCTTCCTCAAGCTCACCGGCTACACGAGGCTCGACGTGACCGGCCGCAACTGCCGGTTCCTGCAGGGGCCCGAGACCGACCCGGCCGCCATCGACCGGCTCCGCGCGGCCATCCAGCAGGAGGCCGACATCCGGGTCGATCTGCTCAACTACCGCAAGGACGGCTCGACCTTTCACAACGCGCTCTATGTCGGGCCGGTGCGGGATGCCGCGGGCAAGGTGGTCTACTTCTTCGCCTCGCAGCTCGACGTGAGCGAGCACTATGCCCTGACCGCCGAGATCGAGCGGCTGAAGGGCGAGCTGGCCGAGGTCAGGACCCGGCTCGGCGATCGGTAGGGACCAGCGGGCCGCCCTCAGGGCTTCGTCAGGAAGCCGATCGGCTCGCGGCCCGGCTGGCCGAGCCAGAGCAGCGCCGCGCCGAGGCCCAGCCCGATCAGGGAGGCCGGCGCCAGGGTGAGCGGCAGGCCCAGCACGTGCCAGAGCCAGGGGGCCGCCCCCTCGACGCTGCCCTGCAGGGCACCGGCCCGGTCCTTGAACAGGGCGGCGATCACCTCGGAGAGCGGCGTCACCCGCAGGCCGTTGTTGGCGATGGAGCGGGCGCCGTCATAGACCAGCGCGACGAAGCCGCCGGCCATCAGCAGGAAGCCCAGGACGCGGACCAGGAAGCGGATCATCGCGGACGTCTTCGAAGCCTCTCACGCGCCCGGCCGGCGCCCGCCCCGGAGTATGGGTCCCGGCCGCCGGGTGCAAGCGCCGGCAACCCGCGGTTGCCGGGCCGGGGAGCCCGTGCCACAGGCAGCGGGCGGCGGCGGGCCGTGCGGGAACGGTCGGCCTTGGACGCGCACGCGACGAAACACCCCCTCGGTCTCGTCATCTTCGATTGCGACGGCGTTCTCGTCGACAGCGAGCCCCTGAGCCTCGCCTGCCTCACGGCCGGCCTCAACCGGATCGGCGTGGCGATCGACTTCGCCACCGTGCGGGCGCGCTTCACCGGCACTTCCATGCCCTCCATCATGGCGCATATCGCCCGGGATTACGGGGTCACGGCCCCGCCGGGTTTCGTCGAGGCGGTCAAGGCCGAGACCCTGGCGCTGTTCGACACCGAGTTGCGGGCGATGCGCGGCGTCGCCGAGGCGGTGGCGGTCCTCGGGCTGCCGATCTGCGTGGCGTCGAGCAGCGATCCGGTGCGGCTGCGCCATTCCCTTACGCTGACCGGGCTGCTGCCGCTGTTCGGCGCGCACGTGTTCTCCTCGGCCCAGGTGTCGCGGGGCAAGCCCTTCCCGGACCTGTTCCTGTTCGCCGCCGATCGCATGGGGTTCCCGCCCGGCGCCTGCCTGGTCATCGAGGACAGCGTGCCCGGCGTCACGGCTGCCCGGAGCGCCGGCATGCGGGTCGCCGGCTTCACCGGCGGCGGCCATTGGGGGCACGATCCCGCGGGGGCCGACCTCGTGCACGCCGGCGCCGCCCGGATCTTTTCCGATTTTTCCGATCTGGCCGCGGTGATCGCGGAGGCCTGACCGCGTTCATCTCCGGGGCGCGAAATCGGGGCCGCTTCCTGCCAAGCGCGGCCCCGAAAACGGAAATCGCGTCCGTTGACGGGCGCTGGCGGTGTCGCCATCTTCGGTCGTGCCAGCGCGGGACCATTCCCGCGTCGGTCGCGGTGATTTGAGAAGCGTAGCTTGCGCCGCGTCATCAAACGCTAAAGCGCTGCGACGGCCCACGCGCCGCGCGATCCTTCAGTCTGGAGGACGTCCGATGTCGAAACGCCCCCCTTGCGACGACCCCATGCTCCCGAACGTGCCCTGCTGCCGCGCCCAACGTCGGCGCTGTCGACGCTGAGGCGTCGACCATCATCCAGCAGTCATCGCGATCCGGCATGGCTCCACGCCGGCCCAGGGAGTTTCACGTGTCATGCACAGTCTCTTTGCAGACCTCACGCCCGGAGATGGCCTGAAGACGGCCGATCCGGCCTCCATGCCCCTGCCCGGGCCGGCCGGGCCGCCGCGGGTCATCGAGATCGGTGAGATCACCGCCGGGATCGCCGTGCCCGAAGGGCGCGGGGTCCGGTTCTTCTCCTCCGCCCGTGATTTCGACGGCCTCGACGGTACCCTCTTCCGCACCGCCGAGCAGGCGACCCGCGCGGCCCGGGATCGCGTCCGTGCCCACGCCGGCCCCCGGCGGGATCGGGTCCAGCTCCGCCGCGCCTGACCGGCCTGCCGGGCCGAGGGCTCTCCGCCGGAGCAGCGACGCTTCGGCGGGGGGATCAGATCCTCGGGGCCATGGGTTCTTCGCCGCCCGGCGACCCTACCGCCCGCACTCCTCGCGGGTGCGCTTCATGGCCTCGGCGAAGCCGCCGAGGGCGTACTCGTCGCTCGTGGGATTGCCGCGCATCGAGGTGGTCTTGATGGTCAGCTTCGGATTGCGGGCGCTCATCTCCGACACGACCCGGGCCTCCTCGGCCGGGTTCTGCAGCCACGCGTTCCCGTCCTTCACCACGAGGCCGTAACGGCTGGTGCCGAGATTGAGGCTCGGATCGGTCGGCGCGGCGGCCGAGCCGGGCTTGATCTGCGAGGCCGCGGGCTTCGACGGGAAGCCCAGCATCACCGCCACCTCGTTCTGGACGTTCTCGCCCTTGCGCACGCTCACGAACAGGTAGGCGGTATCGCGCTTCAGGGTCTTGGGCGAGCGGGTCTGGGGCTGCGCGATGGCGTAGCAGAGCTTGTTGCGGCCGTCGCCGTTCACGAACACGTTCCAGTCGCCGAAAATCGCCACCGGTGTCG
The DNA here is from genome assembly GCF_038442355.1 of Methylobacterium guangdongense. Lineage (NCBI taxonomy): Bacteria > Pseudomonadati > Pseudomonadota > Alphaproteobacteria > Hyphomicrobiales > Methylobacteriaceae > Methylobacterium > Methylobacterium guangdongense. The sequence continues at coordinate 198,639 of NZ_JBBXMX010000006.1, read as the reverse complement.
CCTGCTGCATGCCGGGGGGCGTCGCCGCCTTCTTCTCGGCGCGGGCCGGCCGCTGACGGCCGCGCCGGCGACCGCGCGAAGCCGGGGCGGCATCATCGCCACTCGTGTCGACGGCGGCATCCTGCGCCTGTGCGACCGTGGCGGACAGGCCGGGTGCGCCGACGAGCCCTCCGAACAGACCGGTGACGAGCGCGGACGAGAACAGGAGAAGGGCTCCGACCGGGAGCAGGCTTGGGACGCGGACCATCTTCACTTCCTGACGGCGGGCGGCCGTCTCGAGGGCCGCACCGGGGTTCAGGATTAGTGAAGCTTGCGTAAAGCGTCGGCAAGATGGCGAGGGAACGCCGTCACCGTCAGATTGCGCGGGCCTCGGCGGCCTGGGCCGCGATCACGACGGCCGCCGCTGCGACCGGTTCGACCGTCTCGCCGATGACCGAGGGAACGGCATTCGGCTGGGCCGGCACGGCGCGCCTGCGGGGCGGATCGTTGTAGGGGGTGTTGTAGCCCTTGCGCACGGCAGCCCAGTAGGACTCCCGCGTCAGGCCCGAGCCAGTCAGGGCGGCATCGATCATCGCCGTCGCCCGTGCCGCGAGATCCGGCACCTCTTCTGGCTGCAGCCAACTCTCGACAGGCATCCTGCGCACTCCGTTCCAAACGGCGAAGCTTCTAGCTGATCGGACCTAGCCAGACGGTGAACGCGCCCGATCGCAGATGGTTGCACTGCACAATTCGGTAGCAGGCCTGTGGGCAAGTCCGCTCCTCGGGCTGCCGGAATGGGGCTGATCCTGCCCGGATCCGGCCGCCCCATAGCCTCGGACAGGCCGAAGCAGGCGGCCGAGAGAATCGATTGACGCCAGATCTCAAGATTTTATGCGCACGTCAGCCAATTTTGAAGGCTTCATGATTATAGTTGCAGGCTTTCACAGCGATTGGTTCATCAGATAATTGTGTCAGATGATCCGAAGATGCGGCCGTCGTCATTTGCAAATCTCACGAAAAGCCGACAGTTTTGCTTTCCGAAGCGCGTGATTCTGCGATCGAAACAAGGGCCGCTCATAGGAGCGATGACGCCGCCATGGTGGGAGCCGTGAACAGGATGGCGCCGGTCCCGGCGGCCCAACGCCAGGCCGCGGCGATCCGGCCTTCGGAGCCGGGCACGGGTCGCGCGCGCGGGGAGGACCGCAGGGTCGATGCGGCCTCGGAAGCCCTGAATTGCGCCCGACGGACCGAGATGGAGAGCCTGTTGGCCTCCATGGCGGCGGCGCCCCCCGGTGCCGACAGGATGGCGGCTCAGGTCCTGCAGACAGCGGAGCGGAAGCTCGTCCGGCTCAAGGCGGAAGCCCGAGCGGCCGCGGCCACCGGCGATCGGAAGGCCGCGCGCGCCATCGCCCGGGATCTGGCCGTGCTCGCCCGCCAGATCGCCGATGCCGCCCAGGATTACGCCGTCGCGCAGGCGCGGCCGGACGTGGTGTCGCCCGCCCTGGGCAAGGCCGCCGCACGGATGAACGCCGCCAGCGCCCCGCCCGAGGCCAGAGGCGGGATCGACGCGGGGACCCTGGTCGGAGTGGCCGCGGTGGCGGCGGCCGAGGTGGCGGAGACCGCCGCCGCGCCGGACGAGGCGGGCACGGCGCAGCCGGCTTCCACCGCAGTGGATGGTGAGAGCGGCCCGACTCAGCAACCGGCGGACCAGGGCCTCGCAACCATCACCCCGGCTCCGTCCGGTTCGGGCGGCGCGCCCGAAGAGGGCATCCTGGTCAAGGCCCTCAGGCTGTTCGAAGACGCCGTGGATCTGTTGCGCGCCCTGGAAGGGGTGGCGAGCCGACGGTCGACCTGGGCGGGCCGCATCGGGCTGGCCGCTCCGATGGTGCTGCCGGTCTGGCCCGTCGCGATCGGATCCGCGGTCACGGCGCAGACGGCCGGCGGTGGCCCGGTACTGGTGGTGGCTCATGGTCGGTGAAGACCGGGGTCCGGCATCGGATCAAAGCGCCTGCTTGGTGATCCGCGCGGTCATGGATGCCCTCGATGGGTCGGACGTACGGGGGCGAAACCGACACGATCACCCCGATGCGCCACATTGGCTTCACCGCATCGGCCGCCAAGGGCAGGCGCCGCGAGGCTTGAAACACTCGACACAGACCTAGGAGACGACACCATGGACAAGATCAGTGCGACAACGGCCCACTCTTCTGCGCATCAACCGCCCAGCATCGAAAAGGCACATCAATCCGCCAACAAAGACGCCGAGGCTGAAGCCATCAAGCGTTCGGAAGAGGCTGAACGCGCCAAGAAGGTCATCGACAGCCGTCCGTCGCAGGCGCATCTGAAATTTCAACAATCGTTATACGCCACACACGGCGCACCCGACGTCAGGAATTCCTGACCCAACGCCGAGCTACAGCGGGCGCGCGCCAACGCGGTACGCCGTCGGTGCGCGGGCGGGAATGGCTTTCGAAGGGCGCGCAGCCCTTTGACGGGGTTCAGGACGGCATCCAGAAGACATCGATCGGTCCCGTGACCCGCAGAGGCGACGATTCCCGGCCCCGACCACACATCGCCCTTTGGTCGAGACCGGGACATCAAACGGGCCATCAGCTCAGCCGCGCGATCCAACCCTGCGCCTGCTGGCGCACATTGTCGGGCGCGGTGCCGCCGTAGCTCGTGCGGCTCGCCACCGAGTTCCCGACGCCCAGCACCGCGTAGACCGCCTCGGTGATGCGCGGCTCGGCCTCCTGCATCTCGGGCAGCGACAGCGCCTCCAGCCCGACCCCCTTGGCGGAGGCCGCGCCGACGAGGCGGCCGGTGACGTGGTGCGCCTGCCGGAACGGGAGGCCGAGCTCGCGCACCAGCCAGTCGGCGAGGTCGGTCGCGGTGGCGTAGCCGGACCCGGCGGCCAGGGCGAGGATCTCGGCGTTGGGCTCCAGATCCTGCACCATGCCGGTCATGGCGGCGAGGCACAGGGACAGGGCCTGAAGGGCGTCGAACGTGCCCTCCTTGTCCTCCTGCATGTCCTTCGAATAGGCGAGCGGCAGGCCCTTCATCACGATGAGCAGGCCGGTCAGCGCGCCGATGATCCGGCCGGACTTGGCCCGCACCAGCTCGGCGGCGTCGGGGTTGCGCTTCTGCGGCATGATCGACGAACCGGTGGTGAACCCGTCCGACAGCCGCACGAAGTTGAACTGGGCCGAGGTCCAGACCACCAGCTCCTCGGCGAAGCGCGACAGGTGCACGGCGCAGATCGAGGCCGCCGCCAGCGCCTCCAGGGCGAAGTCGCGGTCGGCCACCGAGTCGAGGGAATTGGCGGTCGGCCGGTCGAAGCCAAGCGCCGCCGCGGTGGCGTGCCGGTCGATCGGGAAGGAGGTGCCGGCGAGGGCGGCGGCGCCGAGCGGGCACTCGTTGAGACGCGCCCTTGCGTCGCGGAACCGGCCCCGGTCGCGGGCCAGCATCTCGACATAGGCGAGGCAATGGTGGCCGAAGGTCACCGGCTGGGCGGATTGCAGGTGGGTGAAGCCCGGCATCACGGTGTCGGCGTGCTTCAGCGCCTTGTCGGCCAGCGCCCGCTGCAGGTCGGCGGCCTGCTGGTCGAGGGAATCGAGGGTGTCGCGCACCCAGAGCTTCATGTCGGTGGCGACCTGGTCGTTGCGCGAGCGCGCCGTGTGCAGGCGCCCGGCGGCCGGGCCGACGATCTCGGTCAGCCGGCTCTCCACCGACATGTGGATGTCCTCGAGCTCGCGCTTGAATACGAAGCGCCCGGCCTCGATCTCGTCGCGCACGGACTTGAGCCCGGCCTCGATCGCGGCCACATCCTCTGCCGGAAGGATGCCGGCTTGGCCCAGCATCGCCACATGCGCCAGCGAGCCGCGGATATCCTGGGGCGCGAGGCGCTTGTCGAATCCGATGGAGGCGTTGATCTCCTCCATGATCTCCGCCGGGCCGCTCGCGAAGCGGCCGCCCCACATCCGGTTGCTCATGTCGATCCTTCCGCGCCCTGAACGTCCCGGCAGGCAAAGCTGATGCCCGGCCGCACACCCATCCTGGCCGGCGCGGGCGTCGCCGCGCTCGCCGTCCTCGGGATCGCCCTATACGGGAGCGGTCTCCTGCCCGGCAACACGGGCGGGGCGCTCCAGCCCTGCGCCGCCGCGAAGCCGGCGCTGGCCCGGGTCGACGCGGCGTCCAAGGGCGAGGTCGCCGCCATGCAGGCGCCCGCGCAGGCCAGGCCCGCCCCCGAGATCCGGTTCAAGGGCCCGGACGGGGCCGAGACCGGGCTCGCCGACCTCAAGGGAAAGCTGCTGCTGGTCAATCTCTGGGCGACGTGGTGCGCCCCCTGCAAGGCCGAGATGCCGGCGCTCGACCATCTCCAAGCCCAGCTCGGCGGGCCGGATTTCGAGGTCGTCGCCATCAACGTCGACACCCGCAACCTGGAGAAGCCGCCGGAATGGCTGAAGCAGGCGGGCATCCATGACCTCGCCTTCTATGCCGATCCGGGCGGGCGGGTGCTTCCGGCGATCCAGCGCGACACCCAATCCCCCGGCCTGCCGACCACGATGCTGGTCGACGCGCAGGGCTGCACCATCGGGGTGATGAAGGGGCCGGCGGCGTGGTCGAGCCCGGATGGGCTGGCGCTGATCCGCGCAGCCCTGGGGCGGACGTCCTAGTGCATCGAACCAGACGGAGGCTTCAGCCGAGTCTGGAAAATTGATGCTCGAACAATGGGCTAGTGCTCACTCGCATGAACGAAGTGAGTGCGTCTGAGCACTAGGCCCGCCTCCGGGGCGCCAGGATCCAGCGGGCAGCGGCACTTCTCGCACGGACCGGGCTCCGTCCGGCGCGAAAATGCGCTACGCCGCGTGCGTATGCGCTTCTATCTCGGCCTCGCCACCACCTTCCACGATCCCGCCCTCGCCCTGGTCGGACCCGACGGAACCCTGCTGTTCGCCGAGGCCGCGGAGCGCGTCCTCCAGTACAAGCGCGCGCCGAACTGCGAGCCGGACGCCCCGTCGCAGATGGCCGCGCTGCTGAAGGCGCATGTGCCGCCGGGCTCGGAACTCGTCATCGCCTCCACCTGGGGCCCGCAATTCACCGACTTCCTGCGGGGACAGGCCGGCGCCGGCACCTTCGACCTGATGGCGCTCGCCGCCCACACCACCGCGCTCAACCGCTCCTTCGTGCCCGAGCAGGCCGAGCGGGTGTTCATCGCCGACCTCCACGGCGCGCAGGAGCGGGCCGGCCACGGGACGCTCCTCGCCCTGAACCAGGAGGCCCGGATCACCGGTGCGGCACCCCGGGCGACGATCGCCGGGCAGCGGCGCTATCCGCACCACCTCTGCCACGCCGCCTACGGCCTCTGGGGCAGCCCGTTCACCGAGGCCACCGCCCTGGTGGTCGACGGCATGGGCGAGACCGGCGCGGCGGCGATCCACCGGCTGTCGGATGGGCGGATCACCGAGCTGCGCCGCCACCGGGGGCGCGGGTCCCTCGGCTTCCTGTACGGGCTGATCACCGATCTCGCGGGCTTCGATCAGGTGAAGGGCGAGGAGTGGAAGATCATGGGGCTCGCGCCCTACGGCCACCCCGATCCGGACCTCGCCGCCCTGCTCGGCCGGCTCTGCACGGTGGAGGGCCACCGCCTGCACTACGCCGATGCGGAGACGATCCGGGCCGTCGCCGAAGAGATCCGCGCACGCCGCCCGGCCGACGCATTGGAGAACGGCTGGGCCGATCTCGCCCGCTGCGGCCAGGATCTCTTCGGGACCCTGATGGACGCGCTGGTGGCCGAGGCCTGGGCGCTGGCGCCGTCCGAGAACCTCGTGATCGCCGGCGGCTGCGGGCTGAACTCGTCCTATAACGGCCGGGTGCTCGGCCGGTCCGGGTTTTCGCGGCTGCACGTCCCCTCGGCCCCGGCCGATGACGGCAACGCGGTCGGGGCCGCGTGGCTCGCCTACGCGGAGGACCATCCGGGCTGGGCCGGGCCGCCGCAGGACCAGCGCCCGCTCACCCCCTATCTCGGCTCCCGGGTCTCGACCGCCCCCATGGAACGGCTCGCCGAGCAGGAACCGCGGGCCAAACGGATCGGCCACGCGGAGGCGACCCGCGCCGCCGCCGAGATCCTGGCCGAGGGCGGCCTCGTCGGCTGGGTGCAGGGGCGGGCCGAGTTCGGGCCCCGGGCCCTCGGCAACCGCTCGATCCTGGCCGATCCGCGTCCGGAGGGCGCCAAGGACGCCCTCAACGCCAAGGTGAAGTATCGCGAGGCCTTCCGGCCCTTCGCGCCGTCGATCCTGGCGGAGGCCGGGCCGGACTGGTTCGAGGACTACGCCGACAGCCCCTACATGGAGCGCACCCTTGTCTGGCGGGAGGCGGTCCGCCCCCGCGTGCCGGCGGTGGTGCATGCAGACGGCACCGGCCGCCTCCAGAGCGTCACGGCCGCGCGCAACCCCGCCTACGCGGCCCTGATTGCGGCCTTCGCCCAGATCACGGGCGTGCCGATCCTGCTCAACACCAGCTTCAACGTGATGGGCAAGCCGATCCTCCACGGTGCGGAGGACGCGATCCTGATGTTCTACACCACCGGCCTCGACGCCCTGGTGGTCGAGGATTGGCTGGTGGTGAAATGAGACACGCCGCGCCCGGGAGGGACGCGGCGCGTGCTGTGGTGCTGCAACCGGTGCGAAAACCTTACTCGCAGACCTCGACGCGGCGGTAGGTGAACTCGCCGTCGCCGAGCCATTCCTTGCGGCGCTCGTAGTGGCAGATCGGGCCGCGGCGCTCGCGGATCACGACGGGCTCGGGCTCCTCGACCACGACGCGGCGCGGACGGTACTCCGGCGGCGGGGGCGGCGGCGGGTTGTGGGCGCCGTTGATGAGGGCGCTGCCCACGACACCGCCGACCACGCCGGCCGCGAGGCCGCCGACGATCGCGCCGGTCTGGTCGCGGGCGGTGGCCGGGGCGACGGCCCCGAGCACCAGGGTCGCGGCCAGGGCAGCGGCCCCGGCGCGAATCATCGTGAAGGAACCGTTGAAGGACACGCGCAACATCTCCCGTTCGTGTTGAGCACACCTCAACACCGGGAGGATTAAAAATCCCCAAAGCCACCCGCGGCGGTCGTGTGCCGAATGAACCGGACGGTTCCGGCCGCGGACCGTATCAGAGCAGCCCGTCGAGGCTCTCCACCACCACGCCCGGGGGAAGATCGGCGTATTCCTCGGGCAGCCCCTTCCGGTTGACCCAGGCGGTGCGGAACCCGAAGGCGGCGGCGCCCGCAACGTCCCAGCGGTTCGAGGAGCAGAACAGCACATCGCCCGCGCCGACCGCCAGCCGCGTCAGGGCGCTCCGGTAGGCGTCGGGATGGGTCTTGAACACCTGCGCGTCGTCCACCGACAGGACCGCGTCGAGGTGGTCGGCCAGCCCCGCCGAGGCCACCGCCCGGTCGACCATGGCGGCGTTGCCGTTGGTCAGGATCGCGGTGCGGATGCCGCGCTTCTGCAGGGCCGCCAGCACGCCCGGCACCTCCGGATAGGCCTCGAGGTCGCGATAGGCATCGAGCAGCCGCTCGCGCAGGCCGGGATCGACCTTCGGGTGGAGCGCGAGCGCGTAGTCGAGGGCCCGCACGGTGAGGTCCCAGAACGCGGCGTAGCGGCCCATCAGCGCCAGGGTCCAGCTGTATTCGAGCTGCTTGTTGCGCCAGACCTCGGACAGGTGGTCGGCGTCCGGCCCCACCGCCTCGGCGTAGCGCTGAACCGCGGCGTTCACGTCGAACAGCGTGCCGTAGGCGTCGAAGACGGCGGCCTTCACGCCCGCGAGAGGTCCTGATGCGTCGGTCATGGCGGTCCTCATGGGGTGCTCTCGCCCGATCTGGGGCCGGGACCGCGCCGCGGCGAGCCCGACCTTTTTCTCATGCCCGGCGCAGGCGCAGGCCGAACAGGTGCAGCAATCCTGCCAGCAGGCCGCCATAGACGACCGCGCCGGCCAGCCCGAGCAGCAGCAGCACGACGATTTCGCGCCCGTGCGTCAAGGCCGGTACGATCGCCTGCACAACCCCCTGGCCGTAAATGGCGACGACCGCCAGCCCGAGGCAGGCGAGCGCCACCCCCGCGACGGTGAGCCCCAGGGTGCGGCCCGGGGCCGTCCAGTTCCGGCGCTTGGCGAGCACCAGCAGGAGGATCAGGTTGACCCATTGGGCCACCGCCGTGGCCAGCGCCAGCCCGGTGACGCCGTAGGGGCCGGTGAGCCAGAGCTTGAGCGCGACGTTCACCGCGATCGCCGTGAGCGAGGCCCAGAGCGGGGTCTTGGTATCCTGGCGGGCATAGAAGCTCGCCGTCGCGCTGCGGACCAGCACCACGGCCGGCAGCGCGAAGCCGTAGGCGGCGAGCACCGAGGCCGCCCGGGCGGCATCCTCCGCGCTGAAGGCCCCGCGCTGGAACAGGGCCGCCATGATCAGGCCCGGAATGGTCAGGAACGCCACGGTGAACGGCGCCGACAGGGCCAGGGAGAATCCCGCCGCCCGGTTCTGCGCCGCATGCGCCCCGGCCACGTCCCCGGCGGCGATCCGGCGGCTCATCTCGGGCAGCAGCACGGTGCCGGCCGCGATGGCGATGACCCCGAACGGGAGCTGATAGAGCCGGTCGGCATAGTAGAGCGCCGAGACCGCCCCGGTGGGCAGCCAGCTCGCGATGATCGTGTCGGCGAAGGCCGCGATCTGGAAGCCGGCCGAGCCGATCACCGCGGGTCCGAGCACGGCGAAGAAGCGGGTCAGCGCCGGATCGAGGCGCGGCACCGCGAGGTCCGGCATCACCCGGACCCGCCGGCAGCCCCACCAGAGCAGGCCGAACTGGAGCACGCCCGAGACGGCCACACCCCAGGCGGCGGCGTAGGCGGCATTCGGGAACAGGGCGCTAAGGCCCAGGGCGGCCAGCATCGCGAGGTTGAGCAGGACCGGGGCGCCGGCCGCCACGGCGAAGTGCCGGTGGGCGTTGAGGATGCCCGACAGCAGCGTCACCAGCGTCATGAACAGCAGGTACGGGAAGGTGATCCGGGTCAGCGCGACCGCGAGCCGGAAGCGCTCGCCATCCTCGGCGAAGCCCGGCGCGAGCGCATGGACCACCCAGGGCATCGCCGGCAGGGCGAGGTTGAGCAGCACGAGCTGCACGATCAGCATCAGGGTGAAGACCCGATCGGCGAACCGGTGCGCGTCCCCCGGGGCGCCCGCCTCCGCGAGCCCGGCATAGGCCGGCACGAAGGCGGTGTTGAACGCGCCCTCGCCGAAGATCGCCCGGAAATGGTTCGGCAGCCGGAACGCCACCACGAAGGCGTCGGCCATGGGCCCCGCCCCCATCACGGCGGCCATCACCACGTCGCGGGCAAAGCCCGTGACGCGCGAGACCAGGGTCCAGCCGCCGACCGAGAGGATGGAGCGGATCATGAGCGTGCATGCCAACGGAATGGCTGCCGCCGCTGGCCACCGGAAGCCGTCGACGTCGCTGAAGAAGAGGCGCGACAGGCTTCGCGCGTCTCCCTCCCCCCTCTGCGGGGGAGGGTGGCCCCCGAAGGGGGTCGGGAGAGGGGAGCAACGCGCCAGAAGAGAACGCCGACCCTCATGAAGCTTGCGCCGTATCCTGAACCCGCGCTCCCCTCTCCCGACCCCTGCTGACGCAGGGGCCGCCCTCCCCCGCAGAGGGGGGATGGGGTGAAGGCTGAATCGTTGCGCAACAAGAAAATGGCCGGGCCCTTCTGCACCGGGTCATCCGGCGATGCGCGCATCAAGAGCCGGTTTCGTCAGCCACCTCAAGGGTGCCGCGGACACGAAGCCCGCGGCATCGGCTGAACGCCTCAGGCGGTCGCCTCGGCGTACATCTTCTCCACGTGCTCCCAGTTCACGAGATTCTCGATGAACGCCTTGAGGTAGTCGGGCCGGCGGTTGCGGTAGTCGATGTAATAGGAGTGCTCCCACACGTCGACGCCGAGGATCGGCTTGGCGCCGTGGACCAGCGGGTTCTCGCCGTTCGGGGTCTTCATGATCGCGAGCTTGCCGTCCTTCACGGCGAGCCACGCCCAGCCCGAGCCGAACTGGCCGACACCCGCCTGGATGAAGTCCGCCTTGAACTTCTCGGCGCCGCCAAGATCCTCGTCGATCTTCTTGGCGAGCGCGCCGGGGATCGCGCCGCCGCCGTTGGGCTTCATCCACTGCCAGAAGTGGATGTGGTTGTAGTGCTGGCCGGCGTTGTTGAAGAGCGGCTGGTTCGTGTTGTAGGCGGCCTTCACGATCTCCTCGACGCTCTTGCCCTGGAGATCGGTGCCCTCGAGCAGCTTGTTGCCCGTATCGACGTAAGCCTTGTGGTGCTTGTCGTGGTGAAACTCGAGGGTTTCCTTCGACATGTACGGCCCGAGCGCGTCGTAGGCGTAGGGCAGTTCCGGCAGGGTGAAGGTCATCGCGTCTGTCTCCGCTTGGCAAGGAACATGGGCAGGGGGCAGCCTCGTCCCCGGCGGGGGCTCCCGAGTCGAGAGACCGCTAGGTAAGTCGGGCGCCGCAGGACGGCAACGCCGTTCCGGGCCGGCCCGGCGCGAAGTCCCCAAATCCGGGGGGCCGAGCCGCGCGGGTTCGCCCGCAGACAACCGGCGGAGGGCGCTATCCCGGGTGATCTCGCCATCCGGTTTTGCAATCTCCCGGCCAGGCCTTACTGTACGCCATGCCTTGAGGGCCGGCGGGGGCCGGCACGTGCCAGAGAGTCTCATGATCGCTGCGCTGTTCGCGCTCGCCGCCGCCATGATCATCGGGGGCTGCGCCGCCGTGATCCAGGGCTTCCCGTATGTCCGGCTGGAGAGCGGCCTCGCGATGGTGATCGCGGGCTCGGTGGCGGCCTCCTCGGGGGCGGTCCTGCTCGGTCTGGGCGTGCTAGCCCTCAGCTTCCGACGCGTCGCGCGGGCGATCGCGCAGGTCCCGGCCTCCGGGCCGCGGGACACCGCGCCCGAAGCCGCATCGATGGCCGCGCCGATGACCGCGCCCGGCACGATGCCGGCCGCCGACGAGGGCCGGGGCCGGCCGCCTATCTTGCCCGCGGCCCCCGCCTTCATCGTGCCGTCGGTGGTCGAGCCGCCCTTCGATCCCGAGCGCCCGCGGATCGAGCCGAACCTCGATCTCCGACCGGAGCCCGTCGCGCCGGTGCCGGCCGACCTGCCGAAGCCGGTCCGGGGCGAGCTGACACCGCAGCCCCCGGCACCGCCCGCGATCCCGCGGGGACCGGCCCTGCCGCCCCGGGAGCCCCCCAGGCTCGAAATGCCCCAGCCGGCGGCGCCCGGACCCGGGGCGGTTCAGCCCCCAGGCGTGATCGCGCCGGAGGACGATCTGTTCGCCGCGCCGGACCCCTTCCCGGGACCGGAGGCGGAACCCGCCGCGCCGCCAGCGCCTGCGCCGGAACCCGCGCCCTCGGCCTTGAAGCCGGAGGCGCGCACCGTGGTCGGTCGCTACGCCTCGGGCGGCAACACCTACGTGATGTTCGAGAACGGCTCGATCGAGGCGGAGACCCCGCAGGGTCGGTTCACCTTCGCGTCGCTGGACGAGTTGAAGGCCTTCGTGGACGGCGGCGGCGAAGCCGGCACGCGGGGCGCGGCCTGATCAGACCAGCGGGTTGAGGCTGTCGTTGCGCGGCGGGATCGGGGCCCGCATCGTGAGGGTGAAGCCGCCGGGGGCATAATCGGTCGTCACCTCGGCCTGAACCTGCGCGATCAGGACCCGCTGGAGCAACCGCGAGCCAAAACCCTGACGGCTCGGCGGCGCAACCGGCGGACCGCCGGTTTCCTGCCAGGAGAAACGCAGGATCCCGGCCGGCCCGCCCGGCTCCAGCGTCCAGTCCACCGCGACCCGCCCGGTACGGTTCGAGAGCGCCCCGTACTTGGCGGCGTTGGTGGTGAGTTCGTGGATCGCCATTCCGATCGGCACCGCGATCTCGGACGGCAGGTCGATCGCCGGCCCCGCCAGGCTGATCCGGCCCTCCGCGCCCCCGTCCGCGGTCACCTCTGCATAGGGCTTCAGCTCGTTGAGCAGGAGGTTCTCCAGCGAGGCCATCTGCCAAGTGTCCTCGGTCAGCACCGAGTGGGTATGGGCCAGCGATTTGATGCGCCCGACGAAGGCCTCGTAGAAGCTCTCGATGCTCGACGCCGTCCGCGCCGTGGAGCCGACGATCGCCTGGACGGTGGCGAGCGTGTTCTTCACCCGGTGGTGCAGCTCGCGGATCAGCAGGGTCTGGCGCTCCTCGGCGAGGCGACGGTCGGTCACGTCCGCGACCACGCCGATGAGGCGGCGCGGCAGGCGGCCGGGGGCGTCGCGCTCGAACCGGCCGGCCATGTCGATCGTACGCCACGCGCCGTCCGACTTGCGCCGGATGCGGCCGCCGATCTGCAGGATCCCGTCCTCCCGCAGCGCCCGCGAGATCGCCTTGCGCACGCCCGGCCGGTCCTCAGGGTGGAGGATGTCGTTCAGGAACTCGGCCTTGCCGATGGTGCCGTCCTCGGGCGCGTGCCCGAAGATCTCGTACATGTGCTCGTTCTCCCAGATCGCCTGATCCTCGAGCATATGCCACTCGAAGATGCCGAGCTTGGCGATCGTGGTGGCGACCCGCAGGCGCTGGTCGCGCGACAGGATCTCGTCCCGGGCCTCGACCCGCGTCGTGATATCCTGAATGACGCCGACCATGCTGACAGGCTCACCGTCGGGGCCCGGCACCGCCTGCCCCCGGACCCGGAGGATCACGGTGCGTCCGGCCACCGTGATGGGCGTGTCGAACTGGTAGGGCGAGCCGGTCACGCCCGCCTCGGCGGTGAGCGCGCTCAGGCGCGTGTGTTCGGCCTCCGACAGGCTGGTCTTCATCTCCTCCCACGACACGGAGCGGCCCGGTGGCCGGCCCAGGATCCGCGCCGCGCGGCGCGACAGGGTGAGGAGGCCCGTCGCCCGGTCCCAGCGCCATTCCCCGAGGCCCGCGGCGGCGAGCGCCTCGCTGTTCGCCTCGGAATGGGCGGCCGCATCCACGTCCACGGCCTCGACCACGAGCGTGCGGCCGGACCGGTGCACCCGCACGTCGAGGGGGCTGCCATCCGCGTGCCGCCAGACCTGAAGACCGGTCCGAAGACCGACTGGGCCTTCGCCGAGCACCTCGGCGGCAGCCCGCCCAGGCAGCGTGCCCGGCGCCCAGCCGATCAGGTCGTGCAGGGTCCGGTTGGCGGCCACGATCACGGTTTCGTCCGCCGACAGCACGAGAAGGCCGATCGCAGCCTCATCGAAGCCGGTGCGATACGGGTCGTCCGCCGGGCCCTGGCCCACCCACTCACTCACTTGGACGAATCCTCGAACGCGCCGCAGCGCGCTCCCGCAGGAGATGGCCCCTCGCCCATCGCGACTGGCGACCGGATCTCAGGATGGAGCCCGAGCGTGGCCGTGGCAAGGTGGTCTCCCGGCATTGCGACGCCCCCTCACCTGTGGGCTTAGAGCGCAGACGGGCGAAGGGGAAGCCGGGCGCGTCAGACCGAAGGTTCGGACCCGCGGGGCAACCGGACAAATTCCAGGTAGGTCGGCCGCCGTCCGGCCGCCAGCGCCTTGGCCTCGTAGCGGGTGCCCGGCCAGCCCGGGAAGGGTTGCGTCCAGTCCGACGCGCCCCGCGCCGTCCAGGTCAGGGTCGGGCAGCGGGCGGCCCGCACCAGGGTCCAGCCGGCATAGTCGTCGATGTCGCTGGCGAAGCGGAACAGGCCGCCATCCTTGAGGACCCGGCCGATCTCGGCGAGCGAAGCGTCCGACACGAACCGGCGCTTGCGCTGGCGCCGCTTCGGCCAGGGATCGGGATAGAGCAGGTAGACCCGATCCAGGCAGGCATCCGGCAGGCGCGCCAGCAGGGCGGTGACGTCCTCGTCGCGGATGCGGACGTTGCGGAGGGACCGCGCCTCAACCGCAGCGAGGAGCTTCACCACGCCGTTGACGAAGGGCTCGGCCCCGATGAACCCGGCGTCGGGATGGGCTGCAGCCTGCGCGGCGAGGTGCTCCCCGCCGCCGAAGCCGATCTCCAGCCAGAGCGTCTCGGGCGGAGCCGTGAGGTCGGGGAAGAGCGTGCGCGGATCGAGGGTCCGGCCGTCCGGCGGCAGGGTCACGCGCAGCTTGGGCAGCAGGTCGGCGAGGCGCCGCTCCTGCTCCCCGCGCAGGCGCTTGCCCTTGCGCCGACCGAAGAAGGCGCGCTCCGCCTCCTCGGCCGGATGAGCAGGGTGTCCAGACTTGTCGGTGTCCAATGGCTCAGCACACGTGAAGAATGACGCAACCCTTTCCCGGACACCTGGAGCGTCAGCGGACGGTGATGCGGGATCCAGCGCCCGGCACGCCGCGAAGCGGCACGATCAGGTCGCTCGGCATTCGCGGGCACGAGTTTCCCAGCCGGACGCTTCGCGTCGTCCTATGCTGGGTCCCGGATCGCATTCCGCTGACGCTTCATGCATCCGGGACAGGGGCGGCGCCGAACATACGGCCCGCCCCTCCCTATTCATCCCCGGCGTGGAAGGCTCAGGCCAGCGCCGACTTCAGCTTGTCGGCGAGGTCCGTGCGCTCCCAGGAGAAGCCGCCATCGGCCTCCGGGGCGCGGCCGAAATGGCCGTAGGCCGCGGTGCGGGCGTAGATCGGCTTGTTGAGGCCGAGCGCCGTGCGGATGCCGCGGGGCGAGAGGTCCAGGGCGTCCATCAGGACGGCTTCGAGCTTCGCCTCGTCCACGTTCCCGGTGCCGTGCAGGTCCACGTAGATCGAGAGCGGCTTCGAGACGCCGATCGCGTAGGCGAGCTGGATCGTCGCCCGGCGGGCGAGCCCGGCGGCCACGACGTTCTTGGCGAGGTAGCGGGCCGCATACGCCGCCGAGCGGTCGACCTTCGTCGGATCCTTGCCCGAGAACGCGCCACCGCCGTGGGGGGCCGCGCCGCCGTAGGTGTCCACGATGATCTTGCGGCCGGTGAGGCCGGCATCGCCGTCCGGGCCGCCGATCACGAACTTGCCGGTCGGGTTCACGTGCCAGGCGGTGCCCTCGTTGACCCAGCCCTCCGGCAGGGCCTTGCGGATGTAGGGCTCGACGATGGCGCGCACGTCCGCCGAGTCCAGGGACTCGTCGAGGTGCTGGGTCGAGAGCACGATCTGGGTCACCTCGACCGGGCGGCCGTTCTCGTAGCGGACCGTCACCTGGCTCTTGGCGTCGGGGCCGAGCTTGGCGGCATCGCCCTGCTTGGCCCGGCGGGCATCGGCGAGGTCCTTGAGGATCCGGTGGGCGTAGAAGATCGGGGCCGGCATCAGCTCCGGGGTCTCGTCGGCCGCGTAGCCGAACATGATGCCCTGGTCGCCCGCGCCCTCGTCCTTGTTGCCGGCGGCGTCGACGCCCTGGGCGATATCGGCCGACTGCGCGTGCAGATGGATGGCGACGTCGTTGTTCTTCCAGTGGAAGCCCGACTGCTCGTAGCCGATATCCTTCACCGCCTCGCGGGTCAGGGCCTCGAGATCCTTGAAGGTGACCGAGTCCGGCCCGCGCACCTCGCCCGCGATCACGATGCGGTTGGTGGTGGCCAGCGTCTCGACGCCGAGCCGCGCCTCCGGCATCGCCGTCAGGTAGGCGTCGACCACGGTGTCCGAGATCCTGTCGCAGACCTTGTCCGGATGCCCCTCGGAGACGGACTCGCTGGTGAACAGGTAGTTGGAACGCGGCATGGACGGCCTCGGCTGCAGAGCACGCCGGCGCGATCGCGGCGCTTGACCCTTCTTGGGGTCGGGGTTCTCGCACCCGACCTGAGTCGGGTCAAGACGGATTGCCGAACGGATCCGCTATAACGGACGATGCGAGTGAAAAAACGGCCAGCGCCGAATACCTAGAACGCCGGCCCGAAGATCAGCATCCGCACCGTATCCGGGATTTCCGTTCGCGCATCATCGAGCGCGCGAACGTCAGAACCGGCCTTCGGACCGGCTGCGTCAGCTGCCGAGCTTGTTCTCCAGCGCCCGAATCGCATCGGCGACGTCGCGGCGGGTCTCTTCGGAGCAATTCTCGATGATGTGGCGGCCCACCACCTCGGCCAGCCCCTTCAGTCCGCTGTCGGACAAAGATGCCTGCTCGCGCTCGCCGAAGCCGGGGGCGACGAAATCATCCGTCCGCGGCATGCCCTTGAAGAAATAGTCCATCGGCACGCCGGTCATCCGGGAGAAGATGTCGAGATGGACGGCGCTGATCCGGTTGGTGCCCTTCTCGTACTTCTGGAGCTGGGCGGCCGACATACCGAAGCTCTGCGCGACGCGGCGCTGCGTGAGGGATGCCTTCCGCCGCTGCTCAGCGATGCGCTGCCCGACATAGACGTCGCGCTGATCGGTTTTCTGACCCGCCATGAAGAAGCTCGCCCACCCCCTTGCCACGATTCCTGGCGGCAAAGCTTAGCGCGGGCCGGCGATCTTGTCACCGGTTGACGACCGACAAGGGCGCGAGGCTTGGCGAGGGCGCCGATTGGGCGGCACCCCTCGGTAAGATGATGGTGTCCCCGGCAGGGCTCGAACCTGCGACCCCAGGTTTCATACCACTTCGGCTTTCGCCGCCGCGCCCGGAGGGTCGCGTTCGTGGCCTGGACTATCCCTTCACCCTGGACCGGATTCGCGTCCGGCCTTTAGGTGCCGCCCGTCTAGTCTCTACACCTTCCCGCCGGGCGCGGATGCGCCGGGCGGGCTTGGCTCGGGATCGGCAGGGTACCGACGACGAGGCGCCGGTGCCGGAAGCTTTCCCCGACTTTGAGCGGATCCGCCGCGCGGTTTCCCGGCGCGACGCCCAATTGAACCTGTTTAGGAAACCTGTGCTCTGTCCAGCTGAGCTACGGAGACAACCGCGGACTCCATAGCATTCCCCCGGCCGCAGGCCAACCGCGCCCCGGTGGACAGGGGCCTTTCACGCCGCATGATGTCCCGGGGTATCGCATGCGTGGGACGGCGGGATCGGCGAAGCGGATCGGGGCGGCGGTTCTGGCTGCGTGGACCATCACGGCGGGCCCATCGCGCATCGAGGTCCTGGAAAGCATCGGGTTGCGGGGCGAGATCCGCCTCGCCTCGGGTGCCCGGGTGGTGCTCGATTCCCTGCGCTGGCCGGATGCGCCGGAGGTCGCTGCCGCAGCCCGGGCCTGGCTCGACGCCCGGCGCGGGAGCGGGCTCGCCCTGACGCCCCGCGGTCCGGTCGACCGCTGGGGTCGGGAGCGGGCCGATCTCGTGGTCGTGGGGGGCGACGTGGACCTCGCGGGCGGGCTGATCGCCGAAGGGCTCGCCTTCGCGGACGCGAACGAGGCCGATTCGCTCTGCCGCCCGGCCCTGCGCCTGGTCGAGGATGCCGCGCGGGCGAAACGACTCGGCCTGTGGCGCGAGCCCCCATTGGCCGCGACCGATGGTCCGGCGCTCCGGGCGCTCGCCGGACGATTCGTGGTGGTGGAGGGCCGGCTGCGCCATGTCGGCGAGCGCAGCAGCCGGACCTATCTCGATTTCGGCACCAAGGGCGCGGACGCGCTCACGGTGACGGTATCGAAACGCACTTGGCGAATGGTACGCGGCCGTGGTTTGAGTGCGGCCTCGCTCGAAGGCCGGCCCGTGCGCGTGCGCGGCATCCTGGAGATCTGGCGCGGTCCGACCCTGGAGGCCGGGGCCGATGCCATCGAGGTCCTCGGCGAGGCGGACCGGCCCGAGGCCGGCCCGGAGACGGAACGGGGGCTGCGGCGCTGATCGCGATGGGCGGGATCACGGGGGGATTCTTTCGGGCGGCGGGCCTGTTCCCGCGGCGGTTTGCGGCATCCTGTGCCGCGGCCCTGTCGGCGAGCCTGATCCTGGGCGCCTGCGTGGCCGACCAGAGCGTCGCGACCGTGCAGCCGGCCGTGGTGCGGGTGCCGGTCGAGGCGCCGCGGACCACCGGCCGCGAGCGCGTGTCGGATGCCGATCACCTCAAGCTCGTGGCCTCCTTCGGGGGCGAGGCGCGCGCGCCCAACGTGACGCGGATGCTCACGGAGGTGACCGACCGCCTCGTGAAGGCGAGCGACCGGCCGGACCAGACCTACGTGGTGACGCTCCTCGATTCGCCGGTGGTCAACGCCTTCGCGCTGCCGAACGGGCGGCTCTACGTCACCCGCGGGCTGGTGGCGCTGGCGAGCGACACCTCCGAGGTGGCGGCCGTGCTGGCGCACGAGATGGCGCACGTGACCCTCAACCACGCCACCGCCCGCAGCGAGCTGGAACTGCGCTCGCAGCTGGTCAGCCGGGTCGTCCGGGACGTGCTGAACGACCCCGATACCGGCGCGCAGCTCCAGAACCAGTCCCGCTTCGCGCTGGCCCGGTTCTCCCGCGAGCAGGAGCTGGAGGCGGACGCCACCGGCGTGCGGACTCTGGCCAAGGCGGGATACGATCCGTTCGCGGCCGGGCGCTTTCTCACCGCCCTCAACCGCTCGACGGGGCTGAAGGCCAACAGCGCCACTGAGCCCGACATGCTGGCGACCCATCCGGGCACGGCCGAGCGCGTCACCCAGGTGACCCGGGCGGCCCGGCGCATCGGCGCGCCGGGCATCGGCACCGACGACCGGGCCGGCTACCTCGCCGCCGTCGATGGGCTTGCCTACGGCGACAACCCACGCGACGGCGCCGTGCGGGGCCACCGCTTCATCCATCCGGGGCTGGGCATCGCCTTCGAGGTGCCGGAGGGCTTCACCCTGGAGAACACCCGCTCGGCGGTCCTCGGCACGACCCCGGACGGAAATCGGCGCCTGCTGTTCGACCAGATCGAGGCCAAGGACGGCCAACCCCTCGACGCGGTGCTGAAGGCGAGCTGGAACGACGCCTTCGATCCGGCGGGCTTCGAGAGCCGGGATGTGGCCGGCCATCCGGCGGCCTTCGCGCTGTCGCGGGGCAAGGACTGGACCTTCCGCCTCGCGGCGATCCGGATCGGCGATTCGACCTACCGGATGATCATGGCCGCCAAGGGCGCGACCGATCCCGACCCGGCCTTCCGCCGCTGGACCGCGAGCCTCGGGGCGATCGGGCCCGAGGAGGCGGTCCTGCGCCCCCTGCGGCTGCAGGTGGTGCAGGCGACCTCGCCCAGCGCCGAGGAACTCGCCCGCCGCATGGCGGTACCCGACCGGGCGCTCGAACGCTTCCTCGTCCTCAACGGTCTGGAGCGGGGCGCCCCGCTGGTGCCGGGACGCAGCTACAAGATCGTGACGGAATAGCCGCCCTGCGCCGCCGCGGCTTGTGCGGAACGCAGCTCCGAACATCTTTCCGGGATCGTTCAGGGAGCGCGCCGTGATTCGATTCTTCTACAATCTCAGCCCCAATCCCATGAAGGTCGCCCTCTGCCTGGAGGAGATGGGCCTGCCCTACGAGCCGGTGCCGGTGGATCCGCGCAAGGGCGAGCAGTTCGACCCCGCCTATCTGGCGCTCAACCCGAACGGGAAGGTGCCGACGATCGTCGACGACGACGTGACGGTGTTCGATTCGAACGCGATCCTGCTCTACCTCGCGGGCAAGACCGGCCGGTTCCTGCCGGACGGCGAGCCGGTGCGGGGCGAGATGCTGTCCTGGCTGATGTTCGTGGCCACCGGCATCGGGCCGTTCTCGGGCCAATGCGTGCATTTCCGTCACTTCGCGAAGGACGGCGGCGCCTACGCCACCGAGCGCTACGCCTACGAGGCGCGGCGCCACTGGGGCGTCCTCGACCAGCGGCTGAAGGACCGGCCCTACATCCTGGGCGAGACCTACACGATCGTCGACATGGCGGCCTGGGGCTGGGCCCGGATGGTGCCGTTCATCCTCGGCGAAGAAGCTTTCAAGGACCTGCCGAACGTGAAGCGTCTCCTCGACACGATCAACGCGCGGCCGGCCGCCCAGGCCGCCGAAGCCCTGAAGGGCCGGCACAGCTTCAAGGCCGAGATGGACGACGCGGCCCGGGGCTTCATGTTCCGCGCCACGCAGGGCGCCGCCTGACGCCGGGTCGGCTCAGGGCGCAGGGGCGGTCACGGACAGCATCGGCAGGGTGATCGTGAGGGCGCCGTTCGGTGGCCTGTCGGCGTCCAGCGTCAGGCAGGCCGCGAGACCGAGACACAGGGCGAGGCCGAGGAGCGAGGTCTCGAAGCCGCGGTAGACCCAATCCATGGTGGTCCCCTTTCGCGAGGGACCACCAGACTGCGCCGAACGGGTTAACGGATCGGTGTGCGGCCTCACCAGCCCGAGGCGACCAGGGCGGCCCCGGCGGCGATCAGCGCGACGCCGGCCCAGGCGGCGGGGCTGAGCGTTTCCCCGAGCAGGGTGGCGCCGAGAATCGCCACCAGCACGACGCTGAGCTTGTCCAGCGGTGCGACCCGGGCGGCGTCGCCGAGCGACAGCGCCCGGAAGTAGCAGAGCCAGGACGCCCCGGTGGCGAGCCCGGACAGGATCAGGAACACGAGGCTGCGGCTGGAAATCTGCGCCAGCCCGCCGGTCTGGCCCGAGGCGACGACGATCGCGCCGGCGAAGACCAGGATCACCGCCGTGCGCACGAGCGTCGCGACGTCCGACGGGACACCGGCGACGCCGATTTTGGCGAGGATCGCGGTGAGCGCCGCAAACCCCGCGGCGGCGAGCGCCCAGAAGCGCCAGGATTGCAGCAGGTGGCTCACGGGTTTTTCAGACTGCGCCGCTTTGCGGAGGGTTTTTGCGCTGTGTCCCGGGTCGCATTCCGCTTACGCGGCATGCGCCCGGGAACGGGTCTTGCAATTCAACCTTCACCGCTCGCCCCCGGACAGGTGGAGCGTCAGCGCAACCTGATCCGGGACCCAGCGCGAAGGCAAGCCGCGAAGCGGCTCCACCCACGCCTCACAGCAGCTTGTCGACCGTGATCGGCAGGTGGCGCACCCGCTTGCCGGTGGCGTGGAACACCGCGTTGGTGATCGCCGCCGCGGTGCCGACGATGCCGATCTCGCCGAGCCCCTTCACGCCGAGGGGATTCGCCTTGTCCTCCTCGTCCACGAAGATCACGTCGATGTCGTAGATGTCGGCGTTCACCGGCACGTGGTACTCGCCGAGATTGTGGTTCATGAACCGGCCGATCCGGTGGTCGAGCATCGACTCTTCCTCCAGCGCCGAGCCGATCCCCATCACCACGCCGCCGAGGATCTGGCTGCGGGCGGTCTTCGGATTTAGCACCTTGCCGGCTGCGATCGCCGAGACCACCCGGGTCACCCGGACCTGGCCCAGTTCCTCGTCGACCTTCACCTCCACGAACACCGCCGAGTGGGTGTAGGCCTCGAAGGCCTGGTTGAAGTCCTTGTCGGGACCGGCCTGCTCGACCGCCTCGACCTTGTCGACGCCCGCCGCCTGCAAAACCTCCACCAGGGAGACGCTGCGGCCGGGATCACCCGCCACTCCGATGCGGCCGTCCGCGAACACCGCGCGGTCGAAATCGACATTGGCGAGCGGCGAGTTCTCGAGTCCGCGGGCGAGCTTGAACACCTGCTCGCCGACGTTGCGGCACGCCTTCATCACGGCGGTGCCCGAGGAGGCCGCGGTCCACGAGCCGCCCGCGACCGGCGCCTCCGGCAGGCGGGTGTCGCCGAGCTTGGTGGTGACCGCGTCCATCGGCAGGCCGAGGGTGTCGGCGGCGATCTGGGTGAGGATCGTGTAGGTGCCGGTGCCGATATCGCCGGTGGAATTGCCAACCGTCAGGCGGCCGTCCGGCGTCAGGGTCGCGATGGCGCTCGACTGCATCATCATCGATTCCCAGACCCCGGTGGCGACGCCCCAGCCGACCAGTTCCCGCCCGTCCCGCATTGAGCGGGGCTCCGGGGTGCGCTTCGCCCACCCGAACCGCTCGGCGCCCTGCGTGAAGCAGTTCTTGAGCTCCTTCGAGCCGAAGGGCTTGCCCCCGGCGGTGGCGTCGGACTCGGCGTAGTTCTTGAGCCGCAGGGCGATCGGGTCGATCCCGGCCGCGTAGGCGAGTTCGTCCATGGCGGTCTCGATGGCGAACACGCCCGAGACGGCACCCGGCGCGCGCATGTCGCCGGGGGTCGGGGTATCGACCTTCACGAGGCCGTAGGTCAGGGCGACGTTGTCACAGCGGTAGAGGACCCCCGACCAGTTGACCACGACCTCCTGGTAATCCTCGTAGTGCGAGGTGCCGTGGATCGCGTCGTGCCGCAGGGCGACGAGACGGCCGTCCCGCTCGGCGCCGAGTGCGATCGTCTGCAGTGCCTCGGGCCGGTAGGTGAACGACCACATCTGGTCGCGGGTCAGGGTGACCCGCACGGAGCGCTTCAGCTCCTGCGCGGCCAGCATGGCCAGGAACAGCTGGTATTGCGGGCGCAGGCCCGAGCCGAAGCCGCCGCCGAGATAGGGGTTGAGGACACGGACCTGATCGGGCTTCAGGCCGAACACGCCGGCGAGGTACTGCTGGCTGTTCGAGACGCCCTGCACCTTGTCGTAGACCGTGTAGGTCCCGTCCGCCTCCACCACGACCGTCGAGGCGTGCGGCTCCATCGGGTTGTGGTGCTCGATGGCGAGGCTGTAGCCCTCCTGCACCCGCACGGGCGCGCTGCCGAACGCCGCGTCGGCATCGCCCCAGGGCTTCGGCGGCGGCTTGATGCCCTCGCGCTTGGTCGGCGGGTCATAGGCCTCGCCGCGCATGGCTTCGAGGTCGGTCTCCGGCTCCTGGGCCGCGTAGGTGACGTGGACCAGGCTGGCGGCGTGGCGCGCCGTCTCGAAATCCTCGGCCACCACCAGGGCGACCGGCTGACCGCTGAACGCGATCAGGTCGTCGTAGAGGGCGCGGAACGGCGAGCCGGGGGGCGCCACCGCATCCTGGAAGTTCTTGTCGCGCCACGCGGTGCGCGGCCGGTTCTCGTGGGTGATCACCTTGAGGACGCCCGGCACCGCCTCGGCCTTGGCGGCGTCGATCGCGACGATCCGGCCCTTGGCGATGGCGCTCGACACGATGCAGCCATAGGCGAGGCCGGGGGCGGCGAACTCGCCCGCGTACTTGGCGAGGCCCGTGACCTTGGCGGGACCGTCGATGCGGCTCAGCGGGCTACCCACGAAGGTGTCGCGGCCGGTGGAGCTGAACGTCTGGGGGCTGGCAGTGTGGGTCATGGCGGGGCCTACTGGATGCGCTTGTCGCTGAGCGACTGGGGCGTGCCGGCGGCGGCCTGTTCGAGGCCGCGCACGATGGCGCGCCGGGCGAGATCGATCTTGAAGCCGTTTTCCGACTGGGGCTTCGCCTCGGAGACGATGAGGTCGGCCGCCGCCTCAAAGGTCTCGCGGGTGGCGGGCTTGCCCTCGAGCAGGGCCTCGGCGTCCCGGTTGCGCCAGGGCTTGTGGGCGACGCCGCCGAGGGCGAGGCGCGCGGTCTTCACCCGGTCGCCGTCGAGCTCCAGGCCCGCCGCCACCGAGACCAGCGCGAAGGCGTAGGACAGCCGGTCACGCAGCTTCAGATAGGTGTAGTGCTGCGGGAAGCGGCTCTCCGGCAGATCAACCGCGACGATGATCTCGCCGGGGGCGAGATTGGTATCGACTTCGGGCTTGTCGCCCGGCAGGCGGTGGAACTCGGCGAAGGGGATCGACCGCTCGCCCTGCGGCCCGCTCACCTGCACGGTCGCCTCCAGGGCGGCCAGCGCGATGCACATGTCGGAGGGGTGGGTGGCGATACACTGATCGCTCGTCCCGAAGATCGCGTGGATGCGGTTCATCCCGCCGATCGCCGGGCAGCCGGAGCCGGGCTCGCGCTTGTTGCAGGCGGTGGCCGTGTCGTAAAAATAGTAGCAGCGGGTCCGCTGCAGCAGGTTTCCGCCGGTCGAGGCCGCGTTGCGCAGCTGCGCCGAGGCGCCCGCCAGGATGGCGTTGCGCAGCAGCGGATAGCGCTCGGCGACCCGGTCGTCGTACGCCACCTTGGCGTTGGTGGCGAGCGCGCCGATCCGCAGGCCGTTCCCGTGATCCTCGATCTTGTCGAGGGGCAGGCGGGTGATGTCGATCAGCCGGCCGGGCTTCTCGACATCGTACTTCATCAGGTCGATCAGGTTGGTGCCGCCCGCGATGAAGCGTGCGCCCGCCCCGAAGGCCTGCACCGCCTCCGCCACCGTGCCGGCGCGGACGTAATCGAAGCGGTTCATCGGGCGCCCCCCTGCATGACGTCCTCGATGGCGTCGACGATGTTGGTGTAGGCGCCGCAGCGGCAGATGTTGCCGCTCATCGCCTCGCGGATTTCTTCGCGCGTCGTCGCGTGGCCCTCGTTCATCAGGCCGACCGACGAGCAGAGCTGGCCCGGCGTGCAGTAGCCGCACTGGAAGGCATCGTGCTCGATGAACGCCTCCTGGATCGGGTGGAGGGCGTTGCTGCCCTTGCGGTCGCCGAGGCCGGCGAGGCCTTCCACCGTGGTGATCTCGGCGCCGTCCTTCATCACGGCGAGCGTGAGGCAGGCATTCACGCGCGTTCCGTTCACCAGCACCGTGCAGGCGCCGCACTGGCCGTGGTCGCAGCCCTTCTTGGTGCCGGTGAGATCGAGTCTCTCGCGCAGCAGGTCGAGGAGCGTGGTCCACGGGGCGACCTGGAGCTCGCGCCGCTGCCCGTTGATCGTGAGCGTGATGCCGATCGGCGTATCCGCCGACACCGGCGGCTGTTTCTCAAGGAGCATGGCGTGTCCACGGTTCGGGGCGGCGGGTTCTGTCGATAACCGTTCCAATCTGTGCCCGTTCCGGGACAGAGGGTCTCAGGTTCGGATCGGCCGAGCGGTTCCCGATCTCCCAAACCCACCGCCCGACATTGCCGCCCGCACCCCGCCTCGGCTAACCCTCGTCCTGCGAACAAACCCCGGAGCCCCCGATGGCCGCGCTCGACGCGATCCTCAACGACATCGACGCCGATCTGGAGAACGCCCTGGAGCGGCTGTTCGCCTTCCTGCGGATCCCGTCGATCTCCACCGATCCGGCCTATGCCGGCCCGTGCCGCGAGGCCGCCGCCTGGCTCGCCAAGGACCTGACGGCGCTGGGCTTCGACACCGCCGTGGAGGAGACCTCGCTCCACCCGGTGGTGCTCGCCCACAAGCCGAAGCCCGGGGCGCCGCACGTCCTGTTCTACGGCCATTACGACGTGCAGCCGGTCGATCCCCTCGACCTCTGGACGACGCCGCCCTTCGAGCCGCACATCGCCGACGACGGTGCGGGTGGCAAGAAAATCGTCGGGCGCGGGTCGTCGGACGACAAGGGCCAGGTGATGACCTTCGTGGAGGCCTGCCGGGCCCACATCGCCATGAGCGGCGAGCTGCCCTGCGGCGTCACCATCCTGGTCGAGGGCGCCGAGGAGAGCGGCTCGCAGGGCCTGCCCGAATGGGTCGCGGCCAATCGCGAAAAGCTCGGCTGCGACGTGGTGCTGGTCTGCGACACCACCATGTGGGACCGCGCCACCCCGGCCATCACGTCCAGCTTGCGCGGCCTCGCCTATTTCGAGGTGAAGGTCACCTGCGCCGACCGGGACCTGCATTCGGGCTTCTTCGGGGGCGCGGCGCGCAACCCGATCCACGTCCTCGCCAAGATCATCGCCGACCTCCACGACGCCGACGGCCGGGTGACCATCCCGGGCTTCTACGAAGGCGTGCGTGAGCGCCCGCCGGAGGTTCTGGAGCAGTGGCGCGGCCTCGGGCTGACGCCCGAGAAGCTGCTGGGCCCGATCGGCCTGAAGGAGCCCGCGGGTGAGCGCGGGCGCCTGCCGATCGAGCTGGTGCAGTCGCGCCCCTCCTGCGACGCCAACGGCATCATCGGCGGCTATACCGGCGAGGGCACCAAGACGGTGATTGCCTCCACGGCCTCGGCCAAGATCTCGTTCCGCCTCGTGGACGACCAGGATCCGCAGGCGCTGGCGCGGAACTTCGAGGCCTTCGTGCGGGAGCGCATCCCGGCGGATTGCACGGTCGAGTTCATCACCTACAAGGGCTCGCGGGCGATCAGCCTGCCCTTCGACATGCCGCAGCTCGGCGCCGCCAAGGCCGCGCTCGCCGAGGAATGGGGCGTGCCGGCCGTCACGGTCGGGGCGGGCGGCTCGATCCCGATCGTCGGCGACTTCAAGCGGATCCTCGGGCGCGACACCCTGCTGATCGGCTTCGGCCTCGACGACGACCGCATCCACTCGCCCAACGAGAAGTACGACCTGACGAGCTTCCACAAGGGCACGCGCTCCTGGGCGCGGATCCTCACGGCCCTCGGCCAGGGCTAGGGCTTCACCGGGCCGTCGCCCGCATCTTCGCGTCGATCCAGGCCCAGAGGGCCCGGATCTCCTCGGCGGCCAGGCCGTCGGGGGCGTATTCCGTGACGCCGAGGCCGGTGGCCAGGGCGTCCTGATGGTCGACCCGGTGGACGATGCTCGGCTCGGCCAGAACCCCCAGCCCGTGCAGCTGCTCGGCATAGGCGCTGGTGCGCGGCGAGGGCAGCGGCGGGCACTGGTTCAGCACCAGGGCCAGCCGCCCGCGCAGACCGAGGCCGACCAGCGCCTTGAGGGTCGGGCGGGCCGCCACGATGTCGAGCCGCGAGGGCCGCACCGGCAGCACAACGAAATCGGCCTCCTTCAGGGCCGGGGCGAGCCCGGCGGAGCTGCCGGCGGTGTCGAGGACGGCGAGCGTCGTGCCCTGCTCGGCCAGCTGATCCAGGATCGCCGGGAGCTGCCCGATCTCCCAGGGCTGCACCCGGTCGACCGTGACGGAATTCTCCGTCCGCAGGGCGCCCCAACTCGCCAAGGAGTTCTGCGGATCGAGGTCGAGGGCGGTCACGCGCTCGCCCGCCTCCGCGGCGGCGACCGCCAGGGAGGCGGCCAGCGTCGTCTTGCCGGTGCCGCCCTTCTGGACGGCGACCGCGAGGATCCGCAGCGGCCGGGCGGCCCGTCGGGGCGCGGTCCCGGGCTCGACCCCGGATCCTTCAGGATCCATGCATCCCACCTGTCGATCGCCCATATGGCCGTGGCACCCCACACGCGATCGCGGAACCGCCGCCCCCGTCCGGCGGGACGCGGCCGCCAGGGGCCGCGTCCCGGACCGGGGTCCTCGACCCACGCCTCGCGCATGCGCGATCCAGCCTTGATGATCGTAGTCCGGGTTTCATGACGATCGGGCTGTGAATACCTGAGGCCGCCGGACGGCCCTCCGGATCGGATCGGGAGCGTGGGACATAAGCATCCGGATCGAGACCGGAAGAAGACGGATCCCGGCGCGCCTCTGATTTCTTCGGGACCCGTGACAGGCATCCCAAACTATCTTCTCGTCGCAGACGCGATACTGATCCGCCTGTAGCGTGCACCGCGCAATCCGGTCAAGCCACTCAACCAATAGCTGACTCTGATGACCTTCTTTTTGAATTTTCTGAATATTTATGATTTTTACCGATAATCAATCTGCGGTAGGAATTCTGAAGATGCGTACTTTTATTGAGAAGATCAAAAAATTTCATATTCGGCTTATTCACCGAACGCGTTTGTCAGCAAGGACCGCGATGGATCACCGTTGCGCCGCGAAGGCGGACCGGCTCTGAATGCCGCCGCGCGATTCGCAGCCGCCAGCCCCCCGCATTCCGGCACGCCATGACAGATCTCTCGCATGACCCGGACTTCTTCGCCGTGCTCACCGGCAGCTACGCCCGGCGCCTGGGCACGCCGCTGGTGCCCGACGGGTCGGATGCGGCGTGGCTCTACGGGCAGGCGCCGTTCGCGGTCCTGGCCCATGATGGCGGCGCGGATCCGCGCTTCGTCTACGCCAACCGGGCGGCGCAGGCCTGTTTCGGATACAGCCGCGCGGAGCTGGTCGGTCTGCCCTCGCGGCTCTCGGCGGAGGCGCCCGAACGCGCCGAGCGCCAGCGGCTGCTCGATGCCGTGACCCGGGACGGGTTCAGCCGGGATTACCGCGGCCTGCGCATCGCGAAGGATGGGCGCCGCTTCTGGATTGAGCGGGCCGTGGTCTGGCAGCTCGACCGCGACGGTGCGACCGTTGGGCAGGCGGCGACCTTCTCGGAGTGGCGGGACGCGTAGCCGCGCCCGTCAGGCCCGGCCTTCCTGCACGGCGTGGCAGGCGACGCCGTCGAGCAACGCCGGCACCTCGGCGCGGCAGCGGTCGTTCGCGAGCGGGCAGCGCGGGTGGAAGGTGCAGCCGGGCGGCGGATCGATTGGATTCGGGATCTCGCCGGAGACCGGCACCCGGGCGCGGCCGACATGGGCAAGGTCGGGCACCGCGTCGAGGAGCATCCGCGTGTAGGGATGGCGCGGCGCCGCGAACAGGTCCCTGGCGGCGGCGACCTCCACGAGCCGGCCGAGATACATTACCCCCACCCGGGTCGCCATGTGGCGGACCACGGCGAGGTTGTGGGAGATGAACAGGTAGGTCAGCCCCAGCCGGTCCTGCAGATCGCGCATCAGGTTGAGGATCTGCGCCTGGACCGAGACGTCGAGCGCCGAGGTCGGCTCGTCGCCCACCAGGAACTCGGCCTGGCTCGCCAGCGCCCGGGCGATCGCCACGCGCTGGCGCTGCCCGCCGGAGAATTCGTGCGGATATTTCTTCGCATCGTCGGCGTGGAGCCCGACGAGGCCGAGCAGCTCGGCCACCCGGGCGCGGATCGCCCCCTCCCCCTGGATCAGGTTGAAGGCCCGGATCGGCTCGGCGATGATCTTGCCGACCCGCCAGCGCGGATTCATGGACGCGTAGGGGTCCTGGAAGATCATCTGGATCCGGGCCCGCAGGCGCCTGCGGGCGGCGGCCTGGCGCGGATCGGTCATCGAGACCCCGGTGATCGTCACCTCGCCGGCGGAGGGCGGCAGCAGGCCGACCACCATCCGCGCCACCGTCGATTTGCCGGAGCCGGATTCGCCGACGATCGCGAAGGTCTCGCCCTTCTCGATCGCGAAGTCGACGCGATCGACCGCCGTGAGGAACTTGCGCGGCTCGCGCTCGATCACCCGGTTGAGCCAAGGTTTCGAGACGTCGAACCGGCGGCGCAGGTCGGTGACTTCGACGTAGGCCGTCATCGCGCGATCCTTCCCTCCCCCTTGCGGGGAGGGATCGAGGGTGGGGGTGGTTCAGGATGGAGCGTTGCAGTGCCTTCTGCACCACCCCCACCCCTGACCCCTCCCCGCAGGGGGGAGGGGAAAGTGACGGCGTCCGTATCGTAGAGATGGCAAGCCACCCGGCTCGCATCCACCGGGATCGGCTCCGGCCGCTCGACGCAGCAGCGGGCGAAGACCTTCGGGCAGCGCGGATTGAAGGCGCAGCCCTGCGGGATGGCGGTGAGCCGCGGCATCGAGCCGGGGATCTGGCTGAGCCGGTCCGCCTCCTGCGACAGGGTCGGGATCGCCCCCATCAGGCCGACCGCGTAGGGGTGGTGGGGCTTCGCGATCACCGAGGCGACCGGGCCGATCTCGGCCACCCGCCCGGCATACATCACCGCCACCCGGTCGGCGGCCTCGGCGATCACGCCCATATCGTGGGTCACCAGCATCACCGCGGTGCCGTGCTCGCGGCAGAGGCGCTTGAGCAGCGTGATGATCTGCGCCTGGACCGAGACGTCGAGCGCCGTGGTCGGCTCGTCGGCGATGATCAGCTCGGGCTCGGCGGCGAGCGCGAGGGCGATCACCACCCGCTGGCGCATGCCGCCGGAGAATTCGTGCGGGTAGCCGTCGATCCGCCGCTCGGGCGCCGGGATGCCGACCTCGGCCAGCAGGTCGATGGCGCGGGTGCGGGCGGCCTTCGCGGAGAGATTGGTATGTGTGCGCAGGGTCTCGACGATCTGGTCGCCCACCCGGAACAGCGGGTCGAGGGAGGTCAACGGATCCTGGAAGATCATGCCGATGCGCTGGCCCCGCACCCGCCGCATCGCCTCCGGGGAGAGGTTGTCGATGCGCTCGCCCCGCAGGCGGATCTCGCCGCCGGCGATCCGGCCCGGCCGGTCGATCAACCCGATCACCGCCGAGCCGGTCACCGACTTGCCGGCCCCGGATTCGCCGACGACGCCCAGGATCTCGCCGCGGCCGATGTCGAACGAGACCCGGTCGATGGCGGTGAGCGGACCGCGGCGGGTGTCGAAGGCGACCGTGAGGTCGCGCACGGAGAGGATGGTTTCGGTCATGGCGCGGCTGCTCCCACTGTGGAGCCTTCTCCAACCCTCCACCTCATCCTGAGGTGCGAGCGCAGCGAGCCTCGAAGGAGCCCTCCAGATGGCGCGCGATCCCTGGAGCCCTCCTTCGAGGCCTCCGCTACGCTCCGGCACCTCAGGATGAGGGCACGGGTGGGATAGAGATGAGACTTGCTCACACCCACCCTCATTGCAGCTTCGGGTTGAGCGCGTCGCGCAGCCAATCCCCCAGGAGGTTGATGGCGATGACCAGCCCGGCTAGCGCCAGCCCCGGGAAGGCGACGATCCACCACTCGCCGGAGAACAGGAAGCGGTTGCCGGTGCGGATCAACGTGCCGAGCGACGGCATGGTCTCGGGCAATCCCGTCCCCAGGAACGACAGCGTCGCCTCGGTGATGATGGCGAGCGCCAGGTTGATGGTCGCGATGACGAAGACCGGGCCGGTGACGTTCGGCAGGACGTGGCGGACCATGATCACCGGGGGCGACAGGCCGATCAGCCGGGCCGCCTGGACGTAGTCCTTGCCCTTCTCCACCATCACGGAGGAGCGCACGGTCCGGGCGTACTGCACCCAGAAGGACAGGCCGATCGAGACCACGATCAGGCCGATCAGCGGCCCGACATCGAGCGCGCTGCCGAAGCTCGCCTTGGCGACGCCGTCCACCACCAGGGCGATCAGGATCGCCGGGAAGGTGAGCTGCACGTCGGCGACCCGCATGATCAGCGTGTCGACCGCCCCGCCCGCGTAGCCGGCGATCAAGCCGAGCGCGATGCCGAGGATGCCGGAGGTCACCACCCCGAGCACGCCGACGATCAGCGAGAGGCGCAGGCCGTACAGCACCGCCGAGAGCACGTCCCGGCCCTGGTCGTCCGTGCCGAGATAGTAGGGCGCCTGACCATCGGCCTGCCAGATCGGCGGCAGGTTGGAGTTGATCAGGTCGAGCTGGGCCGGGTCGTAGGGATTCTGCGGGGCGATCCAGGGCGACGCGAAGGCGAGGCCGACCATCAGCACGGTGGCGATCAGCGCCACCACGGCCGTCTTCGAGCGCAGGAAATTGGCCAGCAGGTCGGAATCGCGCCAGCGCGCGAGCCGCGAGGGTGGCACCTCGACCAGGGGGACCGGCGGGGCGTCGCCCGCATCGATGTCGCGTCCGCTCATGCGCGCGCCCTCACGCCGTCCGCCCGGCGGGCAGCCGCAGGCGCGGATCCACCACCGTGTAGAGGATGTCGACCACGAGATTGATCGTCACGAAGATCAGCGCGACGAGCAGCAGATACGCGGACATGATCGGGATATCGACGTTCTGCACGGCCTGGACGAAGAGCAGGCCCATGCCGGGCCACTGGAACACCGTCTCGGTGATGATCGAGAAGGCGATGACCGAGCCGAGCTGCAACCCCGCGATGGTGATCACCGGCACCAGCGTGTTCTTGAGGGCGTGCCGCAGGTGGACGGCGCGGGTGGTGAGCCCCCGCGCCCGGGCGAAGCGGATGTAGTCGGTGCGCAGGACCTCCAGCATCTCGGCGCGCACCAGCCGCATGATCAGCGTCATCTGGAACAGGCCGAGCGTCACCGAGGGCAGGATCAGCGCCTTGAGGCCGGAGGCGGTCAGGAATCCGGTGGTCCACCAGCCGAGCCGCACCGTGTCGCCCCGCCCGTAGGAGGGCAGCCAGCCGAGCGTCACCGAGAACAGGTAGATCAGCAGGATGCCGATCAGGAAGGTCGGCAGGCTGATCCCGATCAGCGAGACCGCCTGGAACAGCCCGGCGAGCCAGGAGTCGCGGAACAGCGCGCAGTACACGCCCATCAGGATCCCCACCACGAGGGCGAAGATCGTGGCGCAGAAGGCGAGCTCCAGCGTCGCCGGCATGCGCTCGGCCAGCAGCTGCGAGACCGGCTGCCGGAACTGGTACGAAATGCCGAACCGGCCCCGCACCACGTTGCCGGCATAGCGGGCGAACTGGACCAGAACCGGGTCGTCGAGGCCCAGATCCGTTCGGATCTGGGCGCGCTCGGCCACGGTGGTGTCGGGCCCGACAATCTGGTTCACGGGGTCGCCCGCGAACCGGAACATCGCGAAGGCGATGAGCCCGACGACCGCGAGGACCGCGGCCGCCTGGATCACCCGGCGCAGCAGGAAGGCGAGCACGCCTCAGCCTCCTACGACGGGTCCTTCGATACCCAGTAGAGCAGCAGCAGGTTGTCGGCCCGCTGGGTCAGGTGGACCTTCTTGGAGACGCCCCAGGCGAGCGCCTGCTGGTGCAGCGGGATGTAGCCCCAGTCCGTATTGAGGACGTCGAAGCCGTCCTTGATCAGGGCGTCGCGCTTGGTCTTGTCGGTCTCGGATTCGACCTTGTCGGCGATCGCGTCGATCTTCGGGTCGCAGTAGCCCGCGAGGTTCCAGCCGCCCCGGCCCGACTTGTCGCCGGGCTTCCGGCAGCCGACGATCTCGTAGAGGATGTTGTGGCTGTCGAGGGAGGACGGGGTCCAGCCGAGCAGGTAGAACGAGGTGTCGTAGTTCGGCGCCAGCACCTTGGCGAAGTACTTGGCCTTCGGCTGGGCGTTGAGGTTCACCTTCACGTTGATGCGGGCCAGCATCGAGACCACCGCCTGGCAGATCGCCTCGTCGTTGACGTAGCGATCGTTCGGGCAATCCATGGTGAGCGAGAACCCATCCGGGTAGCCGGCCTGGGCCATCAGCTCCTTGGCCTTCTTCAGGTCGGTGGCCGGGCGCTTGAACTCGGCGGCGCGGTCGTAGAGGGCCGGGGCGATCATCAGCGCGGAGGGCACCGCCTGCCCGCGCATGACGCGCTTGGCGATCGTGTCCTCGTCGATGGCGAGGTAGAAGGCCTCGCGCACCTTGATGTCCTTGAACGGGTTCTTGCCCTTGACGCTCGAATCCTTCAGCTCGTCCCGGTCCTGGTCCATGCCGAGGAAGATCGTGCGCAGCTCAGGGCCGGCCATCACGGTGGCGGTGCCGCTGGCGTTGACCCGCTGCTGGTCCTGCAGCGGCACGGGGTCGATCCAGTCGACCTCGCCAGACAGGAGCGCCGCGACGCGGGTCGCCGGGTTGGCGATCGTGGTGAGGATCGCCTCGTCGAGGTTCGACTCGACCTTGCCCCAGTAGCCGTCGAACTTCTTGAACACGGTCTTCACGCCGGGCTGGTGCTCGGCGATCACGAACGGGCCGGTGCCGTTCTCGTGGAGGGTCGCGTAGCTCGGGCTGGTGGCGCTGGGCGGGGTCGGCTGGACGACGTTGTTCTTCTCGGACCACGCCTTCGACATGATCACCCAGGTCGGGAACTGGGCGATGGCGATGGGGTTCGGCTTCTTCAGCACCATGTCGACGGTGTAGTCGTCGACCTTCACGAACTCGGCGTCGGCCGGGACGTTGGTGGTGAAGTTCGAGCCCGGGGCGCGGACGCGCTGGGCCGAGAAGATCACGTCGTCGGCGGTGAACGGCGAGCCGTCATGGAACTTGACGTTCTTGCGCAGGTGGAAGCGCCAGCGGGTCGGCTCCGGCGTCTCCCAGGATTCGGCCAAAGCGGGCGCGAATTTCAGGTTCTTGTCGAGGGTGACGAGGGGCTCGTAGGCCGCTTCCTGCATGCCTTCCGTGAAGCTCTCCTTGAGGGAGTACGGGTCGAGGGATTTCAGGTCACCCTGGAAGGCGAAGCGGAAGACGTTGGCGGCCTGCGCGGGCAGCGCGGCGCAGGCAAACGTCGCGACCGCGACCGCGGACACGCCGCGGGCGAGGGTCTTCAGGGCTGAACGGGACAATCGGATCTCCGGAACCATGAAAGTTGAGCGCAGGCCGTCGCGCGGAAGCGGTGGTTGAGGCTTAGACCGGCCACCGCGCATCGGCAAACCGTCAGCGCGCGGCGCCCACAGCAAGGTTCGGACCAGGGGGATTGGTTGAGGGGTCAATCTCGGCGGTATCGGGGGCTGTTCGGAGGTTTTCAGCGAATGGATCGGGCGCCAAGCGCCGTGTGCTTCCCCTCCCCCCGCTGCGGGCTTGCAGATTTACGCATCTGCTTTGGCAATGCGGCTTTTGAACCTGGCGCGGGTCCCCTCTCCCGAGCGGGAGAGGGACAGGGTGAGGGTCGAGAACTGTCAGAATGCGGCGCGCCCAATCGGCGCATCGATCCCGTGCCAGATCCTGAATCTTCTCATCCCTCACCCCAGCCCTCTCCCGCACGGGAGAGGGGGCGCGTCGCGCTCGGCCGCCAGCCTCGGTCACCGCTGAAGATGTGTGACCATCGCAGCCACTGCGGGGGAGGGAAACCCGCGCCTCACTCCGCCGCCACCCGCGCCGGCTCGGGCCGCAGCTCGGCCTCCGCCCGCTCCCCGTCCGCCACCGCCTTCCGCCGGAACAGGCGCATCACGACGACGAAGAACACCGGCACGAAGAACACCGCCAGCACGGTCGCGGTGATCATGCCGCCCATCACGCCGGTGCCGATCGCCTGCTGGCTCTTCGAGGCGGCGCCGGTGGCGATGGCCAGCGGCACCACGCCGAAGATGAAGGCCAGCGAGGTCATCACGATCGGCCGGAACCGGAGCGTGGCCGCCTCGATCGCCGCCCGCACCACCGAGGTGCCGGGCTTCCAGAGGTCCTTGGCGAATTCCACGATCAGGATCGCGTTCTTGGCCGAGAGCCCGATGATCGTGATCAGCCCGATCTTGAAGTAGACGTCGTTGGGCATGCCGCGCAGGTACACGGCCGCCAGCGCGCCGATCACGCCGAGCGGGATCACCAGCATCACCGACACGGGAATCGCCCAGCTCTCGTAGAGCGCGGCGAGGCACAGGAACACGATCAGCACCGAGAGCGCCAGCAGCAGGCTCGCCTGGCTGCCCGCCTGCTTCTCCTGATAGGACTGGCCCGTCCAGGCGTAGCCAAAGCCCTTAGGCAGCTGGAGCATCAGCCGCTCCATCTCGGCGATCGCGTCACCCGACGTGTAGCCGGGGTTCGGCTCGCCGGTGAAGCGCACCGACTGGTAGCCGTTGTAGCCGACGATCTGGCTCGGCCCCATGCCCCATTTCAGCTCCGCGAAGGACGACATCGGCACCATCGTCCCCGTGGTGTTCTTCACCGCGTAGTTGAGGATGTCCGACGCGTTCATGCGCTGGAGCTGCTCGGCCTGCACGTAGACCCGCTGCATCTTGCCCCGGTTGGGGAAGTCGTTCGGGTAGACCGAGCCGAGGTTGAGCTGGATCGTGGCGTTGATGTCCTCGAACTTCACGCCGAGCGCCGCCGCCTTCTCGCGGTCGATGATCAGCTCCGCCTGCGGGGTCGGCGGCAGGCCTTCGATCTTCACCTTCTGGAGGATCGGGCTCTGCTGCGCGAGCTTCAGCAGCTGCTCCTGGGCCGACAGCAGGGCCGCGTAGCCGCGGTTGGCCCGGTCCTGCAGGCGGAACGAGAAGCCCGCCGCGTTGCCGAGATTGTCGACCGGCGGCGGCTCCTGGGCGTCCACGGTGGCGTCGCGGTAGCTGGCGAGCGCCGCGTTGGTGCCGGCCACCAGCGCGGCGGCCGAGTTCTTGGCGTCGCGCTCCGACCAGGGCTTCAGGGTGACGAAGGCCTGGCTGGTGCTCGGCGCCTGACCGGAGAACGAGTAGCCGTTCAGCATCGTCACGGTGGCGACGCCGGGCTGCGCCAGCAGGTACTCCTCGACCTTGCGGACCGCCTCCAGGGTGCGGTTGTAGGAGGCGCCCGGCGGCGTCTGGATGTCGACCGTGAAGAAGCCCTGGTCCTCCACCGGCAGGAAGCCCTCCGGCAGGTTGACGAAGGCGTAGGCCGTGCCGCCCACCAACGCGAGGTAGACCAGCATCACCCGGCCGGACTTGCGGATGAACGCCGCGGTGCCGCGGCCGTAGCGGGCGGTCTCCCGGTCGACGAACCGGTTGAACATCCCGAACACGCCGCCCTTGGCGTGGCCGTGGCCCTTGGCGACCGGCTTGAGGAAGGTCGCGCAGAGCGCCGGCGTCAGCGACAGGGCGAGCAGCGCCGAGAACGCGATGGAGGTCACCATCGCGATCGAGAACTGCCGGTAGATGATACCCACCGAGCCGGGGAAGAACGCCATCGGCACGAACACGGCCATCAGCACCAGGGTGATGCCGATGATCGCCCCGGTGATCTGCCCCATGGCCTTCTTGGTGGCCTCCTTGGGGGGCAGCCCCTCCTCGTTCATGATCCGCTCGACGTTCTCAACCACCACGATGGCGTCGTCGACCAGGATGCCGATGGCCAGCACCATGCCGAACATGGTGAGCACGTTCACCGAGAAGCCGGCGAGCCACATCACCGTGACGGTGCCCATCAGGGCGATCGGCACCACGATGGTGGGGATCAGGGTGTAGCGGATGTTCTGCAGGAACAGGAACATCACGAGGAAGACCAGCACCACCGCCTCGACCAGCGTGTGCAGCACCTTCTCGATCGAGGCCTCGACCGCCGGGGTGATGTCGTAGGGGATGTCCCACTTCAGGTCCGGCGGGAAGAACTGGGACAGCTCGACCATCTTGGCGCGGATCGCCTTGGCGGTCTCCAGCGCGTTGCCGTCGGGGGCGAGGGTGACCGAGATGCCGGCGGCCGGCCCGCCGTTCAGGCGCGTGGAGAACTGGTAGGCGTCGCCGCCGAGCTCGATCCGGGCGACGTCGCGCAGGCGTACGTTCGAGCCGTCGGGATTGGCCCGCAGCACGATGGCGCCGAACTCCTCGATCGTGCCGAGCTGGCCCTTCACGATGATCGGCATGGTCAGCGCCGTCCGGGTCGGGCTCGGCTGCGCGCCGACCGCCCCGGAGGCGACCTGGACGTTCTGGTTGCGGATCGCCTCCGTGACCTCCGAGGCGTTGAGCGACAGCCCGCGCAGCTTGTCGGGATCGACCCAGACGCGCAGCGACCGCTCGGTGGAATAGAGGGTCGCGCGGCCGACGCCGGGGATGCGGCGGATCTCGTTGATGACGTTGCGGATCAGGAAGTCGCCCAACCCCACCTCGTCCATCGACCCGTCCTTGGAGACGAGGGTGATGATGTTGAGGGTCGCGGCCGAGGCCTCCTCCACGAGGATGCCGTTCTGGCGCACCTCGGCCGGAAGGCGTGCCTCGACGCGCTTCAGGCGGTTCTGCACTTCCACCGAGGCGAGCGAAGAGTCGGTGCCCGGCTGGAAGGTGGCGGTGATGTTGACCGAGCCGAACGAGTCGGTGGTCGACTCGAAGTTCATGATGTTGGCGGCCCCGTTCAGCTCATCCTCGATGAGCCGGGTGGTGCCGACGTAGAGGCTTTCGACCGAGGCCCCCGGATAGGCCGTGGACAGGGCGATCTGCGGCGGGGCGATCACCGGGTACTGCGCCACCGGCAGGTTCGGGATGGCGAGCGCGCCGCCGAGGCAGATGAACAGGGCCACCACCCAGGCGAAGACCGGGCGGTCGATGAAGAAGCGGGCCATGGTCGGGCTCTCCCGGGCTCAGTGGCGCTGCTGGACGGCGGCGGCGCGCGGGGCGACCTCCGCCTTGTCGCCGGGGACCTCGGCGGCCTCGTCGGCATCGTGCTTCGGGCTGGTCTCGCCGTGGGCCGGGGTCTGATCGAGGGGCTTCACCTTGATGCCCGCGGTGATCTTCTGGAAGCCGTCGACCACGACGCGCTCGCCGGCCTTCAGCCCGGACCGGATCAGCCAGTTCTGGCCGACCACCGGCCCGACCTCGACCGGCTGGCGCATCACGGTCTCGTCGGCGCGCACCACCCAGACCTCGGCGCGGCCGTCTTCGGTGCGCTGGATCGCCTGCTGCGGCACCGCGATCGCGTCGGAATCGATGCCCTGCTTGATCCGCGCCCGCACGTACATACCCGGGAACAGCTCGTCGTGCGGGTTGGGGAACTGCACGCGCAGCGTCACCTGCCCGGTGCTCGGATCGGCGGTGACGTCCGAGAACAGCAGGCGGCCGGCCAGCGGATAGAGCGAATTGTCGTCCATGATCAGGTGGACGTTGG
Source organism: Methylobacterium guangdongense (assembly GCF_038442355.1). NCBI lineage: Bacteria > Pseudomonadati > Pseudomonadota > Alphaproteobacteria > Hyphomicrobiales > Methylobacteriaceae > Methylobacterium > Methylobacterium guangdongense. Next base: position 160,530 of record NZ_JBBXMX010000006.1, on the reverse strand, counting down.
CGGTGTTGTCCTCGAGCCGCGCCAGCTCGCCGCTGGCGAGGTCCCGGCGCAGGCGGTTCAATTCACCGACCGACTGGGTGATGTCGACGTAGATCGGGTCGAGCTGCTGGATCGTGGCGAGCGACCCCGTGGAGCCCGGCTCGATCAGCGTGCCCTCGGTGAGCAACGCCCGGCCGATGCGGCCGGTGATCGGCGCGCGCACGTCGGTCCAGTCGAGGTTGAGCTGTGCCTTCTGGCGGCTCGCCTTGGCGCCCGCCACCTCGGCCTCGGCCTGCTTCTTGCCCGCATAGGCCGCGTCGTACTGGGCTTGGCTCGCCGTGGCCCGGGAGAGCAGCTGCTCCAGCCGGTCGGCCTGCTGGCGGGCGAGCACCAGGGCGGCCTCCTGGCGGGCCAGCGCCGCCTCGGCGCTGGCAAGCTCGACCTCGTAGGGCGCGGGGTCGATCTTGTAGAGGATGTCGCCTTCCTTAACCATGCTGCCCTGCTCGAACAGGCGCTTGACCACGAGGCCGGAGACCCGGGAGCGGACCTCGGCGATGCGCATCGGCGCGACGCGGCCGGGCAGGTCGCGCAGATACGGGATCGCCTGGGGCTCCACCTTGACGAAGCCGACCTCCGGCACGGGCGGGGTCGGCGCGGCGGCCTGCTTCGGGTTGCAGGCCGCGAGGCCGACGAGCAGCAGAGCCGCGGGCAGGAGCGCCGGGGCGCGGCGCGGGGACGGGATTCGGGCGGTGAGATTGCGGGTCACGAGTACCGACGCTCCTGAAAACATGCGTCTGCTGAGGCTGGCGCGGAGCGTGGGCCCGCGCATCATCGAAGCGAATCCCGGGACCGGTCCGCGACCGGTCGGGGCGATCTGGACGGCACGCCTTCGCCGGCGGTCGGGCCGGCGGCGTGCGTCAGGCCAGACGCGGGGGCCGGTGCAGCGTGCCGTCCGGCGCGGCGGCCGGCATGGCGTCGGACCCGTAGTCGAACGATGCGGAAAGAGTGTGACGAGGCTGCGGCGCCTCAACCGGCGGGCGTGGCAGACCCAGCTCGGTGAGAATCTCGCTGTCGGCGGCGCAGAGATCGGTGCGGCCGAGATCCGAACGCTCGGTCTCGGGCTGCGCAAGCGGCGCCCCCGACAGGACCGTCATCCGGGCACCCACGACGGTACAGGCCGGCCCCTCCACCCGCGCGGCCTCGGCCGGCGCAGGCATGACGATCACGGCCACCGTCGCGAGGACGAGCAGCGCCAGCACGGCGAGGCCCCGGGCGAGGCGGTCCGGCAAGCCCGCGACGCGGCGGGCCAAGAGGGCAACGGATCGGATCACAATCCCGAGATAAGCATGGCCGTCGTCGGGTTCAATCACCCATGGCGTCGCGCCGACCGGCCCCTGTTGCACGAACGCAACGGCCACGCCCGGAAGCGCCCTCCCCTGCGGCCCGGCCTCAACCTTGCCGCGAAGTCGAGGCGGGGTCGGCGCATGACCGTGCGGCCACCGCGATGGCGCGCGCCGCGATCGAGGAAGGATGGAGACCATGTCGAGACGGATCGCGATGCTCACGCTCGCGGGCGCCCTGCTGGGGGGCACGCCCGCTTCCGCCGGCCCGCTGGACAGCGGCCCGCTCGCGGATTTCCTGAACGTCTTCCGCAGCCAGGCGATCCCGCGCGAGACGATCGGCTGGAACAGCACCGAGAAGCCCGGCACCATCGTGATTTCCACCCGCCAACGCCGGCTCTATTACATTCTCGGCAACAGCGAGGCGATCCGCTACGGCGTCGGCGTCGGCCGTCAGGGCTTCTCCTGGTCCGGCACCAAGACCGTGACGATGAAGAAGGAATGGCCGGCCTGGCGCCCGCCGCAGCAGATGCTGGCCCGCCGCCCGGACCTGCCGCGCTACATGGCCGGCGGCCAGGACAACCCGCTGGGCGCCCGCGCGCTCTATCTCGGCTCCTCGCTCTACCGGATCCACGGCTCGAACGAGCCCGAGACCATGGGCGCGGCGGTCTCCTCCGGCTGCATCCGCATGACCAACAAGGATGTGGTCGATCTCTACGACCGGGTCCGCGTCGGCACCAAGGTGGTCGTACGCGACTGAGTTGTGCGCGCGCAGGACGTTTGTCGGCAGGCGCGGGTCGTGTGCCGGCCTGGGCGCGCGACGTTTGTCGGCGCGCGCCCAGGCCAGCCTGATCTCCGAGCTAACCCGAATGCGTGGGAGTACTTCCTGGCACGCGAGTGAGCCCCGACGTGCCCGCAAAGGTCCCGACGCTATATGGTACGGCAAGCGGCCGCGTATGATTCCGCGCAGGCCTTCATGTTGTCAGCGACGCGGCGGTCCCACCAAGGTCCACACGTATGACACACGCGGCGACATCAATGACGCGTGATCACTCCATGCAGAGCCGACCGCGATCACGTCCGGCTTGGCTGGCCATCTCGATTGCGCTGATCGGGATCGGGCTCGTCTGGCGTCTCGTCTCGCTCGGCTTGCCCCGCTTCGCGCTCAAGTACGGTGGATCCCTGCTCTGGGCCTCGATGGTCTACAGCCTGTGCGCGGCGTTGCGGCCACGGTGGTCAATCGCGGCGACAGCGACCGTGGCCGGACTCGTCGCGCTCTCCATCGAACTGCTTCGCCTCTATCACCAGCCCTGGCTCGACGCATTCCGGCTGACCCTCCCGGGGGCACTTCTCCTGGGCCGGATCTTCTCGCCATGGAACTTCGTCGCCTACGCGGCCGGGATCAGCGCGGCCGCTTTATGTGAGTGGCTCATCGCTCGGCGAGTCATGCCGTACCGGCAACCTTCGGGTTAGGGTCCGCCGGTGATGGCATTCTGCTTGATCCGGCCTTCATCGCGCGACGCCGCTGCGGCCTCTCGACGGCCCACCGACGACAATCCGACTTCGAAAGTTGCTCCGCGCTCCGCGGCGGCGAGCATGATCGACCCGCCGCACCCACTGAGGAGCGCGCGCACGATGCTCAGACCCATCCCTGTCCCGCCGCCCTCGCGGCGCGTCGTGAAGAACGGTTCGAACACCCGCGCCCGGTCCTGGGCCGGAATTCCGGGGCCGTCGTCGGCGACGCGCACACGCAGCCCCTCACGCACCACCGCTGCGTCGAGGCGCAAGGTCGCTGCCCCGTGACGGGCGGCGTTGTCAGCGAGATGCCCGAACACGATGCCGGCGTCTTCCGGCGAAAGAGGCAGCGGGTGATCGAGCGCGCCGCCGGCCTGGATGTAGAGATCGATGAAACGGACCCGGAGGTCCGCCGCGATCGCCCGGAGTGACGTGGACCCTTCCGAAGCAACGCCCTCGGCGCGGGCCAAGTCGCGCAGCCGTTGCAGAAGTGCGCTGAGCCGCGCTGTGTCGGCGACGATATTGTCGAGGAAGCGTCGCCGCTCAGCCGCACTCATCGTCGCGCCCGGATTGTCGCCGTGGTCGCCCACGGCATCACACTCTTCGTCTCGCAGCAATTCCGTCGCCCCCTGGATCGCAGTCAGCGGCGTCTTCAACTCGTGCGAAACATGGCTTGCGAACGTGGCGACGTAGTCCGAACGCTCGCGCAGGCGAAGGGCCATCGCATCGAGGCTGCGCGCGAGGGCTGCGATCTCCCGCGTGCCGAACCGTGCTCCGGGATCGGCCGGGACCGGCGCACCCCGACCGATCGCCGCCGCGCGGGCCATCAGCGCGTCGATCGGGCGCCCGATCGTTCGTGTGAACACGAAGGCGATGACGAGCGTCATCGTCAGGACGATCAGCACAGCGAGACCGGCCTTACCGCGCTCGCCGTACAGGAGCCGCACGATGTTGTCGGGGGTTCGCGAGGCGTAGACCGCCCCGGCCACGCGCCCATCGACGAGCACCGGCAATGCCACGAACACCCGTACGCCAGTGCCGCGGCTGAGGGCGTAGAGCGGCGGCGGCGGGTGCTTCGAGATCCGGACCCGCATCACGGCGCGGAAATGTCCCCGCAGTGCGGTGGCGACCTCCTCCACCCCGGCCAGCGACCGTCCGACTTCGTCACCGCCGGCGAGAACGACGCCGTCGCGGTCGACGATCCTGAAGCCGGCGAGCGTGATCGCCCGGATCTGCGGCAGGAGCGGCGCGAGGCGTGCGGCGAGCGCTGCGGCGACCGATGGAGATGCCGGGGCCTCGGTCGCGTCCGGCCGGCGGCCGAGGATCGGATCCACGGTCAGGTCCAAGGTCGGCTCGATGGCCGTCAGGTCGGCCGCCGTCGCGGCCGGACCGAGCAGGGCATCGCGTGCCGGATCTGCAGCAACCTCGCGCCCGACCACCGCGGCCAGCACGGCGGCCTGACCGATCAGCTCGCCCTCGGCCTGACGCACGAGCTGATTCTCGTACAGCCTGACGAAGGACAGGCCGAACAACGGGAGAAGCGCCACCGTCAGCAGCATGGCCAGGACGACGAGACCCAGGCTCGGCCGCCATTTCTCGTGAGCCGCCGAGGGCGCGCCGGCCGAGGCCGCGTCAGGTTGGGCGATCACGTCGGCGATCCGCAGGGTCCGAGCCGGAAGCCGACGCCGTGCACGGTCTCGATTACGTCGGCGCAGCCGAGCGCGGCCAATTTGGCGCGGACGTTGCGCACGTGGCTGTCGATGGTGCGGTCGGAGACGGCGACGCGGCCGCCATAGGCGGCATCCATCAACCGGTCCCGATCCAGGACATAGCCGGGGCGCACGGCCAACGCCCGGAGGATCGCGAACTCGACCGCCGTGAGTGGGACCGCCGCCCCGTCGAAGGTTGCCGTGTGTCGCGGCGGGTCGAGCGTCAGGCGCCCGCGACGCAGGACCCCGTCCTCCGCCGGGGCGGGGCGCGGCCCCTCGGTGCGGCGCAGGATGATCCCCACGCGAGCGACGAGCTCGCGCGGGCTGAACGGCTTGGTCACGTAGTCGTCGCCGCCGATCTCCAGGCCGAGCACCCGGTCGATCTCCTCGTCGCGGGATGAGAGGAACAAGATCGGCACGTCGGAGGTCCGCCGCACACGGCGACACACCTCCAGGCCGTCGACGCCGGGCAGCCCGACATCGAGAACGATGAGCCGCGGGGGCGCCCGACCGAACTCGGCCAGCGCCTCGTCGCCATCGCGGGCGACCCGCGTCGCATGGCCAGCCTTACCGAGCGCGAAGCGGATGACGTCGCGGATGTGTGGATCATCATCGACGACGAGGATGCTGCGGTCCATGAGCGGCAGCCGTGCAGGCCAGTTCGAGGGTTCACCGCGCGCGGGACGGTGCGTCGGGGTGGGCGCCAAGGTAGTCCAGAAGGCGCTGATCTCGGAACGTCCAGGCGCGCCAGTCCCCCATCCGCTCGCGCAGGTCGCGTGCCCACCTCCGACGCCACCGCCGGGCGTCCTCAATTAGAACGCCGTCGTAGCCGGTCAGGACTCGGTCGACCGCCGGGATCGCCTCGGCTCCGAGGTTCATCGCATAGAGAAGGTCGAACGCCTGCCCGGTCCGGGACCAGCGCTCCGCGTTGTAGTCCGTCACCGTACCTGCGAAGTTCACGAACGCGCACGCATAGAGCGTCGTGGCCAGCGCTAGGAGATTGGCCTGGACGAGCCAAACGTTGCTGCGCTGCAGGGCGATACGCGCGAGGATGAGCGCGAGGCCGACGGCGATCAGGGCCATCCAGATCAGCGCCGCCAAGCGCAGGATCGAAAGCCCGTAGGCCTCGACGTAGAGATCGAGCCGCCGCATCGCCGAGGCGACCAGCAGGACGTTCTGGACGATCCATACGCAGACGAGGACCCGGATGAGGTGGGAACGCTCCCCTGCCTCCCCGGAGCGCAGCGCCGCGAGGACGAAGGCTGCGGCGAGAAGTGCGGTTGCGACGAGCGGGTAGGCCCCACGGTGCGCGTAGGCGGCGTGGGTCACGCCAGGTGGCAGGGCGAAGCCAGCCCAAAGGTAGGCCACATCCGTTGCCGACTGAACGGCGAAGAGCAGGTTGAACAGCACGAGGCATCGCAGGACCATGGACGGGCGCAACAGGGCCGACGGTGCGATCGCGACAGTTGACTCCGCAGCGTGAGGGTCCGCTTTTCCCGCAAGCTTCGCTCGGCCTCCCGCCCGCGGGGCGACGAAGGCCCACACGATCGCAAGGAGCATCAGCCACGACAGGATGCGGGGGAGGTCGAAGCCTGGGATCAGCGCAGACCACGGGATGCCCGAGATCCACCCTTCGATCAGCGGGTTGGCCGCTGAGAATAACCCAGCGAAGACGACGCAGAGCGCTATCGGCACGCCCCAGCCGATCAGGGTCGCCACGCGCGGCGCGCGCCTGGTGCTCATGGCCCGCCGCGCGACCCTGTAGACGTCCGGCGGGAGGTCGAACGGACCCGTGAGGAGGATGCCGCTGGCCGCCGCGACGATCGCGCCCGTGCGCCGGTTCAAGCCACCCGTGAGCACGGCGACGGACAGGGCGAGGCCGACGATTCCGAGCATCACGGACAGGAAGCCGACCGTCTCTACCAGTGGGGCGAGGCCGACGATCAGCAGAACGAGTGCGGCGGTGAGATCGCGACGGCGAATGCGGGTCCACCCAGTGACGAGAGCTGCGATGCCGATCAGCGCGAGGAATAGGACGAGAGAGATCCCCAGCGGATGGTCATAGAACAGACGGTCACCAAGGAAGGCGACGGCGGCAGCGAGCACAAGCTTCGGAAGGGGGTGGGAGATTGCGGGCGCATCCAGGGGCAGGGATGTCATGCAGGCCTCTGCTGTCGGAGAACCGAACGGCGCGGGCGCGCCGGACGGCGGAGCGGCGAAACCCTCGGACGGACGATCGCGTGTCTCGATCACCGATGGCGAGGCCGCCTTGAACTCACGACCGCAGCATAGAGCCGGGGCTTGCACGGTGGAGGGACAGAACGTGCAGTGGGTCAGGACTTTTGTGCAGGCTTTGTGCAGAGCGCTCCCTTCTAGGCACGTTTTACGCGGGGCGGTTCGAGGTAGTGCACCCGCGGATCACGCGGTCCCACACCCTTAGTGTTACGAAATGACCGTCTCGGACGGCAATTGAACTTCGTCCTTTCATTCGGAAGCGAACGTTCTGTTTTCGACCCAACCCAGCCGTACAGGCCCGCGTCAACGCTTCCCGAAAGCGGCCATCCGCCGAACGTCCGGCAACTTTGCCTCGGAGCAGAAAGGAGACGTCTACGTTTTGCCGCGATGACGTCGCCTCCGCTGAGATACAAGCCATCCTCGGGGCGTCTATGCCAATGTAAGATTATCTGGGTCCCCGCGATCCGGCAGGTCTCGTTTCTGGCGTAACTCCCATGTCTCAATAAGGAACAAAGCAAGCGACGCAGCGGCGTTGATCGCGAAGCGGGCTGTTGGAACATCCAGCGAGGGGTATCCTGCCTCGCGTCCATGAGCGTCGCCCGCGTGCGTTCGAAGAGCTCCAACGCCTTTGGCGACGGAGGTGATACCGCCAAGGATCTGTCGTACATCCCGCTCGACTTCGGCCGGGATGTTTTTCTGACCGGGTGACAAACCAAGCGGCGCCTGGACCGCTCGCGCTAACCCGTCGATGTCTCTCTTGTCCGGCAGAGGAATGCCTAGTTCGGTTAGGATTGAGCGGCACACCGACTCGATCATCGAACAGCCAGCGGTAACGGCGTCTTCGGGATCTTCTGCAAGGCTCAGCATCGCCCTTGCAATGTCCCGTTGCACCGTATCAAAACCGAGGTGCTCTGACTTCACAGAAAGTTCGCTGATGATCGCCCCCGGACGAGAGAGAACCTGAATCCTTCCATTCTTAACGGCCGTGAGGGGATCGCGAGCGCCAGCAAGGGCAATGGCGTCCTCACTAAGGCGCCATCGGAAGCCTCCAACACCCGGCGGGGCTTCCACGACGAGCCATTCGCGACAAAGCCACTGCCAAGCCCGCATCACCGCGTTCCGAACCTCCTCCCGACGCGAGGGTGGATACTCTGCAAGCGAAAGTACATTGGGAGTGTTGCCGGCGATGCGAGCTTGCAACTCGCCGGGATCAAGACCGCTCTCACCGGACAGCTCGACGAGAAGCGGCAGCATGCCGACGCCGAGCTGCTCGGGCGACAAACGAAGCACCTCGTCGGGCGTCGCGAACAAATCCTGGAATTTCATTTTGCATGACGACCTTATGAGGAACACCCACCCCGCATCCGATCTGGGAGAGGGAGCGAGCGCGGCAGCAATATCGCTCTCGTGCATTGTCGCCAGACAGCGGACCAGCAGAAACCCACCCTAAGCTGTCATTCGGCTTCCGACCCAACACAGTCGTTCACGCCTGGCCGTACCGATCCCGAAAGCGGACGAGTGCTGGACCGGTCCTATGGCTGCTTCGCGCCCACAGCCGACATGCAATGCCCCTGACGGAAAGCCCGGAAGCGGTCATTGGCGACTGAACAGATCTCCGACGGCGACGAGGCGCACGCAAGCTTGCGGCGGGTTGCAGCCGTGGTCCAATCGCAATCGCGTCGGGCGCGTCGCTCAGAGGCGCGAGACGATTCGATGCAACGCTTCACGCTCCCCGGCCGGCGTGAAGAGCGTTGCCCGATCCGCACCGAACGCGTGCAGGCGGTCCAGAAATCGAGGCTCTTCTTCGGCCCGACGGAGCAGCGCAGCCAGGGCTGCATCGTCCCCGACCGGGAAATAGCCCGGATGTTCCGGGCCCAAGAGGCCCCGCGTCCCGGGGATGTCGGTGGCGAGGATCGGCAAGCCAGCGACGACCGCTTCGGACACCACGTTCGCGCCACCCTCCTGCTGCGAGCTGAGGACCATGACCCGGGCCCGCGTCAGCCAGCGCCGGACCAGGGAGCCGGGCTGGTCCCCGAGCCACTGGTAACGCGGGTTGTGCGCCATCTCTTCCCGAGCCCGATCGGCCCAGATCTGATCCCGCGCGCCGCCGAGGTGCACGATCCGGATCCGGGATCGGGCCGGCAGGCGCCGGGCCGCACGGGCCGCGCAGAGCGGGTCCTTGACGGAGCGCAGGTGCGCGACGACCAGAACCTCGAACGCATCGTCGGAGACCGGCCAGCGATGCGCCCGCGCGGTGGCGGATTGATAGACCACCGCGACCTTGCCACGGTGACGCGCCGGGAGGGCATCGGGCACGCCATCGTGCAGGCCGATCAGGCAGTCCGCCAGATCGAGCGAGCGCAGGGTCGGCTCCGGGTCGGCCGCCACATAGTGATAGAGATCCGTGCCGGTCAGGGCGACGATGAGCGGCCGATCCGGGTACCGCGCCTTGAAGCGCGCGATCGACGCCGCGCTGCGCCAAGCGTGGAGCGCCAGCATCATGTCGACGTCGGCGTCGTCCGGGTAGGACGTTGACACGTCGACTTGGTGCCCAAGTTCGCCGAGGATGCGCGCCCAGCGCATCGCCGTGGTCCGATTGCCGGCACGCGACGTTCTCGCCGCCGGTGTGATCAGGCTGATTTTCATGGTTGCGACAGGATCCCGGGACGTTTGATGAGCGCACAGGTCTCGACTGCCGATCTCGTGGCGATGCTGGGGGATGCCAGAGCGCGGACGCTCGAACTGGTGTCGGGCCTCGATCAGGATCGCCTGATGGGCCCACAGAGCGAGATCGTGAACCCCCTGTTGTGGGAAATCGGCCATCTCGCCTGGTTTCACGAGCATTTCATCCTGCGCGGCCTCGACCGGGCCCCGCCCCAACTGGCGGTAGCCGACGGGCTCTACGATTCCGCGCGGGTGCCCCACGCGACGCGCTGGTCGATCCCGCTGCCGGCTTTGCCCGACACCCTCGCCTACATGGCCCGCGTGCAGGCGGCGCTCGTCCGACGCCTCGACGGCCGCGAGCCGACGGCGCAGGAGGCCGAGCTCTACCAGCTCGTCACCTTCCACGAGGACATGCACGACGAGGCCTTCACCTACACCCGTCAGACCCTGGGTTATCCGCAGCCGTCCTTCGCCGCCTCGGCCTCGGCCCGGGACACGGGGACGGGTCCCTGGCCGGGCGACGTCGCGGTCGGCGGGGGCACGTGGCAGCTCGGCGCCGAGCCTGGCGGCGGCTTCGTCTTCGACAACGAGAAATGGGCGCATCCCGTGTCCGTCGCGACGTTCCGCATCGCCCGCGCGCCGGTGACCAACGGCGAGTTCGCCGCCTTCGTAGCGGATGGTGGCTATCGGAATCCCGCTTGGTGGGATGCCGAGGGCGTGCGGTGGCGCGACGGATGCGGTGCCGCGCACCCGGTCTACTGGACGCCTCACGGGCGCGGCGACTGGACCTGCCGGCGGTTCGACCGGGACGAGCCACTCGCGCCCGATCAGCCGGTCGTCCACGTCAACTGGTACGAGGCCAACGCCTATTGCCGCTGGGCGGGCCGCCGACTGCCCACCGAACTTGAATGGGAGGCCGCAGCGGCCGGTGCGCCGACGCCCGACGGCAAATTGAGCAGCATCAAGCGCCCCTATCCCTGGGGGGACATTGCGCCGACCCCGGGCCACGCCAACCTCGATGGCGGCCATCTCGGCTGTGTCGACGTCGCGGCCTACCCCGAGGGCGACAGCGCCTGGGGCTGCCGGCAGATGCTCGGCAACGTCTGGGAATGGACGGCGAGCCCGTTCCTGCCTTTCCCGGGCTTCGCACCCGACGCCTACAAGGAATACTCGGAGCCCGCCTTCGGGACGCGCAAGGTCCTGCGGGGCGGGGCCTGGGCGACCCGCGCGCGGATGATCGATACCGCCTACCGCAACTTCTTCGGCCCGGAGCGCCGCGACGTGTTCGCCGGCTTCCGGACGGTGGCTCTCTAAAGCGGGAACCGAGCGGTCGCGACGGCGCGACGAGACGGAGCGCTCTCGTCGCGCCGTTGGCCTCGCCCTTCTCGAAATCGCCGGCCTGACCCATCTGGTTGGTCACGGGGGCAAAGCACAGGACAGCCTTACCGCGCCTGCGCGAACGCGTAGAGGGCCGCCGCCGCATCTCGACCGCGAGGATCCCCCGCGCCCAGGCTGCCGGGATCGCCTGCTCGGTTTCCCGGTAGGGGGCGTCGGTCGTTCAGGTAGCGCTCCGTTCGACGGGCTCGCCGATCCCCGTCAGCGCCGGCGCCACGGCTGCGACCAGGGCGCGCGGCGCGTCGACGAACGCGCCCGGGGCGGCAGGTAATGGTAGCTCGTGCCCTCGTCGCGGAGGGCCGCCTCGATGAGAATGAAGTAGGGCAGCGCCCACAGGGCCGTGATCTGTCCCGACGAGGTGATGCTGATCAGGAGCTCGCAGCCGGAGGCGAACATCTGCTCGGCCACCAGCACGGCGAAGGGCGCGCCGACCGCGCACCCGACGATGCCGATCGCGCGCCCGGATTCCTCGAACCGGTGCAGAATGCTGTGGTAGCAGGCCCAATCGGGATCCGGCTTGGCCCGCCCGGTCGCACAGAGGTGACGGACGATGTCGCCGTCCGGGTCAAGGACGCACAGGGCCGGCACGCGACCGGCGCCCAGACCGCGCTACCGGCGGGCCTCGCGGAGCAGGTTCTCGGGCGCGAACGCCGAGGCCTCTCCGTGCGTCTTGTCGTGCAGGATCGGTGCGGTCGCCGGCGCGCGGGGCGGCGTCAATGCCCTCAGGCCTCGACGCGGATCGCGGCCGGGCCGGCCTCGAACCGTCCGACCATTGCGGCCTGCGCGAAGCCCGCCGCATGGCATTGGGCGAGGATCGCCTCCGCCCGCGCGGGCGCGCAGGTGACGAGCAGGCCCCCGGAGGTCTGGGGGTCGGTGAGGATGTGCCGGCGCCAGTCCGGCAGGCCCTCGGGCAGGCTCACCTGGCCCCCGAAGCTCGCCCAGTTCCGATGCGAGGCGCCGGTGACGAAACCCTCCTGCGCCAGGGCCTCGGCCCGGGGCAGGAGCGGGATGCCGTCCCCGGCGATCACGAAGGTCAGGCCGGCGCCGCGCGCGAGTTCGAGGCCGTGGCCCAGCAGGCCGAAGCCGGTGATGTCGGTGATGGCGTGGACCTCCGGATCGCGCGCCAGATCCGCCCCGACCTTGTTGAGGCGTGTCGTGGTGGCGATGAAATCGGCGTGGCCGGCGGCGTCGAGGGCCTCCCGCTTAATGGCCGCCGAGTAGATCCCGACGCCCAGCGGCTTGGTCAGGATCGCGACGTCGCCGGCGCGGGCGTCGGCGTTGCGCCGGAGATGCGCGCGGTCGCACGAGCCGATCACCGCCAGGCCGTAGATCGGCTCGGGCGTGTCGATCGAGTGGCCGCCCGCGATGGGAATGCCCGCCTCGGCGCAGGTGGCCGCGCCGCCCTTCAGGATCTCGGCGACGATCTCGGGGGCGATCTTGCCGACCGGCATGCCCAGGATGGCCAGCGCCAGCATCGGCTTGCCGCCCATCGCGTAGACGTCGGAGATGGCGTTGGTGGCGGCGATCCGGCCGAAAGCGTGGGGATCGTCCACCATCGGCGTGAAGAAGTCCGTGGTGGCGATCAGGCAGGTGCCGTCATCCAGGGCCCAGACCGCCGCGTCGTCGGCGGTCTCGTTGCCGACCAGCAGGCGCTCGAAGGGACCCGTGACCGGCTGGTCGGCCAGCAGCGTGCGCAGCACCGCGGGATCGAGCTTGCAGCCGCACCCGCCGCCATGGGCGAGGCTGGTCAGGCGAACCGGGGGCGTATCCATCGATCAATCCTCTCGTGTCGCGATCCGGGATGGACCGTGCCGGGCCCCCTGTCACCAGACAAGGGCGGGCATCCGGTACAGACGGGCGGACGCCTCCGTCGGCGGGGGCTGCGCGGTGCCGATCTGGAGCGCCGCGAAGCCGTTTCCCAGCGCCCCCGCCACGTCGAGGGCGGCGGTGTCGCCGATCCCGAGGACCCGCGCGGGCTCGACGGGCCGGCCGCGCAGGCGCTCGGCCCTGTCGAGGGCGGCGCGATAGATCAGGGCGCCGGGCTTGCCCGTCTCGACGACGCGGCCCCCGCGGGCGCGGTAGCGTTCGGCGACGAGGCCGGCGAAGCGCAGGCGCGTCGTGCCCACCGTCAGGCTCGTGTCCGGGTTGGTGCAGAGCAGGCGCAGGGCGCGCCGGAGGGCGGTCGCCAGGCTCGCGTCGAGGTCGTCGTCGCACTCCGGATAGCCCGTGCAGACGATCTCTTCGGCCGCGTCCACCGCAACCGGCGTGACCGGCAGCCCCGCGAACAGGACACGCCCCAGCTGGCGGTCTTGAGCACGTCAGCATGTCCAAACCCATCCTCTGAAGGAGCACGCACGCTTGACACGGTGCAGCCTGCCCGACTCGCGACGCGGAGGCTGGGCGCATGCAATCTCCTGTCGAGACGGTTCCTCCGCGTTCGCTGATGGTCGAGCTCATCGACTTGCTGGGCGACTTTCCGCCCGAACGAAACCGGCGACAGGCCGAGGTGCTCGGGATCCGGTTGGCGGACCTGGAAAGCAGAGCGCGCACGCAAGGGGCTCCTCCCGAGACGGTAGCGGCGATCAAGGGCGCACGTGTGCTGTTGGATCTGGCGGAACTGCCACCTATGCCGCAGGCAGGGCCGAACCCATGACGACGATACGCGGCAGGGCCTCGGCTTCGATGGGGCTCGAAGCGATAGCCCCATCGCGTTTAATCCTGCCCGCTGCGTGCGCAGAGGCACGTCGCCAAGCGGTCATCGTACCCATATCAGTCCTACGCAAAAAAATGGACCGGATAATTCGGACTGTACTGCGTGAATGAGCAAGAACCAGCCTATGAAGACTCGTATCGTCGCTGCCGTCACTGCGCTTGCGGTTACCGTAGCCCCGATCTCGTCCGCCATAGCCTCCAACGGTCTCGCTTGGGCGGGCTACGCGCCCTACGATGTCGAGACCACCGGCTCGCTCGGCGCCCCGGTCGGCGCCCCGGTCGGCGGCCTGTTCGGCTACGATAACGACCCCTACACCTGCCCAATGAGCTCGGCCGCAGAGGGCAACGCCAACCAGCAGAACTTCCCCGTCAAGCAGTACGGCCAGACCGCCGGCGGAAACCGCTGCTGATTGGTGGTGCAGGTTGAGACCATGCAGCTCAAGCTGTTGTCTTACGTGATGATTGGTGTGTTCTTGTTCGGCATCGCCATGACAATCGCCGGCTCGGCCGGTGTGCTGATGGGTCTGTAATGGCCGGGAATGATACGCGGTCCCGGTATCCTCCGAGAACAGCGAGATGATGGGCGGTGGGGTGCGAGCCCCGCCGTATTCGTGCGCGGGCAGGATGGCAGCTCGCTAAAGGCCAAGCGGAACATGCAGCGGGGAGAGTCTGTTACAGGTCGAGATCCGGAGGATGTCGCCATGAAGCACTTTATCACCGGAGGGCTCGTCGCGATGGGCCTGCTCGCCATCCCAGCCACACCAGCGCTTGCCCAGAGCATCGACATCGGACCAGGTGGCGTCAGGGTCGATCCGCGCTCGCCGCGGGAACGTGACAGGGATGAGATCCGTCGGGAAGAGCGGCGCGAAGAGTTCCGCGATGAACGGCGCGGCTCGATCCGCCGTGAGGAGCGCCTCCGTCGCGAGGACGAAGACGACGATTGATCCGTCTTGAGAGCAGACAGCCAATTTGTGCGGCGGGGTGTGATCCCCGCCGTTTTTGTGTGTCCGGTAAAGACGCGACACGAACCGCCAAGCCTATCGGGTCGATGAACGAGCCAAACAGACCTAGTTCACGGCACGGGTCGCATTCTCCTGTCACCTGTTCCGGCAAGTCCGGTCCGACGACGTCAGGAGGTTGTGTCATGGTGCGGTCCAAGGTGCTCGGAATGGCCGCGGTGATCGCGGCGGGGCTGGCCACCGCTACCACGGCGAACGCAGCACCGTTCGGGTACGGCCCGACCGACGACGGTGTGCTGATTGAGCGTGTCGCCGGCGGCTGCGGCCCAGGCTTTCATCCGAACCCGTGGGGGCGTTGCCGTCCCAACGATCGCGACTGGGGCTATGGCGGCTCCCGCGGCTACTACGGTGGTGGCCCAGGCTACGGATATGGTGGCGGCTACGAGCGCGGACCCCGTGGTTATTATGGGGGGTACGACGGCCCGCGCCGGTTCTACGGTGGGTACTGATCACGGCATTGAGCCATGGCCATGCGGAGCATGGCCGTTCATCTCACCGGGGAACAGGTGCGCGTCGGATGAAAGGCAGCGGACCCGACCGGGTGGGATCCTGCGCTACATCCTTTTGGATCGAATTCAGGAGGCTCGCGTGAAGCTGCTCATAGTACCGGCCGTCGTTGGCCTGCTGGCCCTGCCCGGCGTGGTTCTGGCCGCCTCGCCACCCGAACGCATCAGAGGCACGGTGGAGGCAGTCGACGCCGGTTCGATGACTGTCCACACGATCGACGGGGCCACGGCGACTATCGCTCTAACTAAGGACACGAAAGTCGTCTCCCTCGTGAAAGCCAGCCTCAGTGCCATCACGGACGGCTCTTTCATTGGGACCGCCACGAAGGGCGACAATCCGCCGACGGCCCTGGAAATCCATATTTTCCCCGAGGCCATGCGCGGGACCGGCGAAGGGCACCGCGACTGGGACACGATACCAGATACCCTGGCTGGCAGCGGTCGGACGAAGAGCGCGATGACCAACGGCACTGTGAAGGCCACAGCACCGGCGCCCAGGACAAGGAGCGCGATGACCAACGGTACGGTCTCCAAGAGCAGCGCTGCGAACGGTGAGCAGATGCTCACGCTGACCTACGGCAACGGCGAGTCCAAGACGGTCGCGGTGTCGCCTCAGACCTCGATCGTGGCCTACGAGCCGGCCGATCCGTCGGTCATCCGCGCCGGTGCAAAGGTCTTCGTCACCGCCGAGCGGGATGGCGACAAACTCACGGCGCTGCGTACCGCGGTAGGCAAGGATGGTGTCACGCCGCCGATGTAGGTGGCAGCGGCTGGCGGCAAGCCAATCAAGGGCGCGGCACGCAGATATCAGCGCGGCGGGATTGGTCTCGGCACGGGCGAGAAGGCGGACGTGTTGCTCGAACAGCGTCATGGCCGCACCTGAGCGTCCAGAAGGCGCTGGTACGCGTTGTCGTCTTTGGGATCGCGCGCTCGCCGCAGCTCCATCAGGACAACACGATGAACGCGCTCATGAGGCTGCTCTCCAAGATTTTTCAGTTGTTCTCTGGCGGCGGAGACCAGCGCAGAAGCCGATCGATGGCCGAAGAGAAAGACGCGGGGATCCACAAAGGTCAGACCGCAGGGCGGCCTAGAAATTTCGATGCCGATTACCGCGCTGCTACGAAGCTGCTGAAGACGCGGATGGATCAGCACTTCCCAGATAACTACCATGCCAGATTGAGCCCACGCTCGAACAGCACCCACGATCACGGCGAGGATCGCGCTGCAGCTGTCGATACGGCGTCGATCGCGATCGCGATGGCGTTGCGGAAGGGAGCGAGTGTCCGACAAGCCGCCGAGGCCGGGGCGGCCAGCGTCGGCATCTGATGGTTACAGCTGCTCCTTGCGCTCGGCCTCGGCGATGTCAGGGCTGAACGGGTGGGGCGTCGGCGGCGGTTTCCATGGTCGGGGTGATGCTTCGTTGCCAACTTTCCCCGCGCACGCTTGCGCTTGTGCGCGAGGCGATTGCCGATGGCGGCATGGCGGCTGATGAGGGTGCGGTGCGCTCAAGGCGAGGTACGAAGCCCAGACGCGGCGCTTATCCAGTGCGTTGAGGTCAGACAGAGCGGCTAGGGCCGGTGCTAGAAAGGCGGTGTCGCGCTCGGAGCCCCTCGAACATCGCCGGCTCGTGGTCCGACCCGAGCGAGAGCGGGCAGGCGGGGCAGTCGGGCGGGATCCTGTCGTGGCGCGCCGATCGCCTCGCAAACATGAGGGCGTTTACGCAGGGCGCGGCTGACCCGGTGGTGATGTAGGCCAAGTTCATGCTTTTGGAGAGCCCGCAACTCACGCAGGCCCTGCAAAACGCCCAGAGCTCGCAGGAGGCTCACGCCCTGATGGCGGACGCCTGGAAATTTGCCGGGTACAATCGCCCCGGTGGTGAGAACCCGGCTCGGCTGGCGACGACGCAAGCCTATGCCAACAGCTTCGGTGGCGGGCAGGCTCTGCCGGCAGTGGCGGCTCCTCGTGGCGGTTCGATGGGGGCGATCGCCCAGCGCGGCGGCTTCGCTCTGGGCGGTATCGTCGGGCAGGGTACGTCCGTGCCGGGGCAGTCCTCGCCCGTACCCGGCGTCGCGTCCCTGTCGGACCAGCCGCTCACGGTGGCGCCGCCCTCGACCGGCTTCCCCGACCCGGCCCAGCAGCCCAGCAACCCGTACGCCCAGATCGGCAAACGCGCTGAAGGCT
The DNA here is from genome assembly GCF_038442355.1 of Methylobacterium guangdongense. Lineage (NCBI taxonomy): Bacteria > Pseudomonadati > Pseudomonadota > Alphaproteobacteria > Hyphomicrobiales > Methylobacteriaceae > Methylobacterium > Methylobacterium guangdongense. Next base: position 143,275 of record NZ_JBBXMX010000006.1, on the reverse strand, counting down.
GTGGGGCAGCAGAAGGGCGGCGGAATGCCGGGAGCACCGGAAGCCGGCGGGCGGCCGATCTCGCTGCAGCAGGCCCGGGCCATGTTCGACGCAGGCAAGTTCACAGCACCCTGCGGAATGCGGGCGTGCAGGGCGTGTGATGCGATGAGCCACAAAGCAGCACGGCCATGGTGTGGCCTAACCCTGCTTGCGCCCCCGATTTGGCTTGCGAACCGGGTCATTTGGCAACGCTGCTGTCAGTCGGCCCGTCGAGGACCGCCGGCACATATCGGCTGTGAACCGCAGCCATTACCTCGGGGTCTTCCAGCGCGGCGCGCAGATACCCTGCGGTCCGCTCCTCAACGGTCTCGGCCAGAGCTATCAGTTCCTCGCGGGTCATCGCCTCAGCGTCCCTCGCTATTAGGATCGGGATCAGCTCCGCTAGAGACAACTGCGTCAGCGGGGATCCGAATGGCTTTCCATGCTCGCCGCCCTCTCGGCGGGCGGGAGGCCGTGACCGAGTAGCCACATTCCTCAACCACACGTCTGACGAGGTCGAACTTCAACAATGCCCGCCTTGGCATAGCCTCGTCATAGATGAACCGCACGAACCCCGCCGGCGCGCTCATTTTCAGAGCAGGTCGCGGAGACCGAACAGGACTGCTCCAGGCACAGCGGCGCGATCTTCCGTCGCTTTGATGAAGCGCGTATGTCTACCGCTTCAGAAAGTATGTTCCTCGTCAGCCTGCCCATCCGCTTCGATGACGTGGAAAGACAATTCGCGGCTCCTGCCGGCGAGAGTGTCGAGGCCAGCTGCAACTTTGTAGTTCAATGGCTCGACGTCGTCATATCCAATGTCGGTGCTTGCGACGAACACTTGAACGCGGAAGCCGCCCTGCGGGATGGTGCAGATGAAGGCCACTTCGCAGACGGCTCCTTGTTGTGATCGGAGGTTCAGCCGTGCTGCCCGGGCATGCGCTCAAGATGGCGGGGATGGGGCGGGTGTCGAGACGGACCTTCCATCCGATCGATACGTTAAACCAGATGCACGCCCAGTCCTCGACCAGCCCTGATCGCCTTGCCTTGACGGAGGCTGCCCTCGCGGCTGCCGATAGCGTCTGGCGTGCCGAGATGCATCGGAATTATGGGCCAGATGGGGTGCTGACCTATGCCTTCTCCCCAGAGGGCCAAGGCGATCTTGGGACATCGCTCCGGCGGACCTACGAGGCTCGCCGCGTTGCGGTGGCTCTGTGGCGCCACGAGCGGCATAGGGCGCCGCGGGTAGCCTGACTCGTTAATTGGCTTGGCCTATTTGTCAATGTTGCGACATGGCATCTCGCCGGCTGCGATCAATGCGCCGGTGATCGCCACCATCCGCCGACCCTGATGGCGGATCGCGTCCAGATCCTCTGACCGTGGCGGTCGGTTCTCGGCCCCGACGATCGCGGACGCACCGTAGGGCGAGCCCGCCTCCAGCATCGCCTCGTCGGTGTAGCCGGTCGGCAGGATCACCATGCCCAGATGCGCCATTGGGGCGTACAGCGACAGCGTGACGACCTCCGAGCCGCCGTGCGGCCAGGATGCCGCCGCGAAGGCGCCTCCGACCTTGCCAGCCAAGGCGCCCCGCTTCCACTGCGGGCCGCGCAGGTCAAAAAAGTTCTTCAGCTCGGTCGCCATGGCCCCGAAGTAGCTTGGTGTGCCGAACAGGATCGCGTCCGCCCACTCGGCATCGTCGTGCGTGGGCGCTTCGTACAGGGCGTTCTGCCGAGCTGCGCTCTCGGTCCAGCCGTCGACCTTGGCCATTGCCGCCGCATCGACGACCTCTCGTGCTCTGCGTACGCGAACCTCCGCACCCGCGGCTCGTGCGGCTTCTTCCGCGGCAGTCGCAAGCGTCTCGACGCTGCCAGTGCGCGAGTAGTAGACGATGAGCAGGCGTGTCGGATTGGATGTGCTGCCGGCCATGGCGCCCTCCTTATGGATTGGCGCTACGAGTCGCAGGCTGCGGGTAGGACGGGTTACCGCCCGGGACAGCGGTGCTGTTGGACGGCGACGCCGCGCTGCCCTGACCGCTCTCGGTCCCGGTGATCTGCTTGCGTGAGGCGCCTTGACTCTGGCTCGCATAGTCCGGCGGCGAACTCGCACCTTGCCACATCATTAGCCCTGCTAGCGCTGCCAGCATCAGGCTTACGCTGACGATCAGGACGAAGAGGGCCGGCCTTCCACGCTTGCCCTGGCGGCCGTCCTGCCCGGAGAGTTGTTCTGCCACCGATGAACCTCGCTCACCCGTACAAACAGGTGCGAAGATGCAACGGGTCATCTCGATCAGAGATCCGATCCTGTGGCGCTATGGCTTCCAGATTACTGCGTGCGTAGCGAAGTGACCCCGCGGGTTTGCATACGCAGGTCCGTTTCGAGGTCGCCTGCCACCTGGTGCAGCGCTACTGCCGGCAGGCGCAGCGGGGAGCTGACGAGCTGAGCCTGCCAATCAGCGGAGTCAGTTCACGGCGTCATCCAGATCCCGAGACCTAACGTCATTCCAATCGCAGCGATGGCTACAGAGAACACCGGCACGGTCCACCGATGGCCGTCGTGCCCGCGTGCCGTATCACGCACACGTTCCGACGCTGCTTCGTTCGCATGAGAGAATTTCATGGGTTGCGATGTTGTAGGGGCCCCACCAGCTTCATCGCATGTGCCGAGTTGTGCTGCTCCAACATGGCCGTGATTGATCTTGCCCACGACCCAGAGATTGCCGCCCCTCGGGTCAGAGCGCGCGATAGGCTTTGCCTGTCTCATTTCGCGGCCGGATCAGTCCGCTGCTTATTGCCGGATGCAGGACTCGGAACGTTGCTCCTAGCAACTACCGCCATATCAGTTAACGGTGAGTGGAAGCCGCTCATCTTCGGATGTGCGGCGAAGATCTGTCCAGTCATCAGGATGACCAGGGCCGCACCCATCAACCCCATACTGCAGATCACGCCGTAAAATAACGGCATCGCGGGGCCGCCGTGTTGACCGTTCTGACTGGAATGCCGTTCTGCCACCGATGAACCTCGCTGATCCACGACTGCGGATCCGCGGGCGCAACAGGTGGTCGACGCAAGAGGTCCTCCTCTGCGGCGCCATGACCATCGGCCCGATCTATGCAGGTCGCCTAAGGCCCCGCTGATCAGACACTGCCGCTGGAACTTAGGTCAGTTGCTCACGCAGCTCGGCACTCTCGGCAGCCAAGGCCAGCAGCAGGACGGTCATCACATCGCCCCTTCCTGCTCCCGCGTACCAAGACAGCGCGTCTAGATGTTCGGTCCCGGCATGTGGTGTGACGGATCGAGCCTGAAGCGTTCGGGCTCTTTCGTCCAGGTCTGGCAGATGAACTCGTAGGGCGTGAGGCCGCGCAGGGTCTTGAGCCGGCGGCCGTAGTTGTAGGCATCCACAAAGAGCTGCAGGTGCTGCCGGAGTTCGTCGTGGTTAGCGTAATGGTAGCGCTTGACCGTGCCGTCCTTGATGGTTCGGTTCATCCGCTCGACTTGACCGTTCGTCCACGGGCAGCGCGGTTTGGTCAGGCGATGCTCGATCTTCGTCTGCTCGCTCGCCCAATCGAACGAGTGCCAGCGGTAGATGCGCGGCCGATCCTGGGTCGCCCAGTAGGCCGCCGCCTTGGCTTCGGCCTCCTCGTCCACCGGATGATTGTCGGCGAACTGGATGCCGTTATCCGTCAGCACCGTGTGGATCGTGTACGGCACGGCGGCGACCAGATCTTGTAGAACTCTGCTGCGATCCGTTGCGTCGCCTTCTCGTGCAGTTGAACGAAGGCAAACTTACTCGTGCGGTCGATAGCTACGAACAGGTGTAGCTTGCCCTGTTCGGTGCTGACCTGCGCGATGTCGATGTGGAAGTAGCCGATCGGGTAGGCCTTGAAGCGCGAGCGCTTGGGTTTGTCGCCGTCGACATCCGGCAGGCGGCTGATGCCGTGACGCTGCAGACAGCGATGCAGCGACGAGCGGGTCAGATGCGGCAGGCTCGGTTGCAGCGCGTAGAGGCAGTCGTCGAGCGGCAGCAGGGTATGCCGCCGGAAGGCGACGATCACCGCCTCGTCCTCCACGCTGAGCACGCTGGATCGGGGCTCCTTCGGTCCCATCCGGGCATCGGTGCTGGTCTGGCGTGAGCGCCACTTCTGCACCGTCGTGGCGCTGATCCCGTAGCGCTTGGCGGCGGCCCTCACGCTCTCTTGACGAGCTTGGATTGCCCGACGGACCGTCTCAGTCGTCGTGGCGCTGCCGTGGAGAACCTGTCCCATAGCGCGTCCCTCCATGCAGCATCAGTTGTACCATCACACAGCGGGACCAAACATCTATGCCCTGGCCCTTTTCACGATCATCATCCTCGCGGCCGGCCAGATTAGCGCGTTGCCGGAGCAGGCACTCGGCTGGCTCAGCCACGTGATCGAGCGGCGCGCCGTCGGACAAGCAGCTTCCTCTGCGCTCCCGGCAAGCCTCGGCCACAGTGCCGCATCCCGTGGCTTCCGGAACATTGCGAAAGACGCCGGACAAGCTGGACGGCGCGTCAGCCAATGGTGGACCCGTCGCAAGCAGTTAAGGGGCGGCAGCTCGCCCTCGGCCGGATTCTGAGGGTCGCTATGCGGTGGGATCACCCGCCGGCAGTCGCGGCGCATTTCGCGATCTGTGCGGTCCTTGCTCTGGCCGCGAGTGGTGCTCCGTTCGTGCCGGAGACGATCCTTCTGTACGCCGGTGTGCGCTACTTACGGCACTTCCTCTACCGCAACCGTCTCTGGCAGGCGCCCGCTCGCGTGCCTCTTCACCTCGGCCGCCAGGGCTATCGTGACGTGACCCTGCGCCGACGCGGTGCGGCGACCTGGTCGATCGGCACCACCGTCCCGGACGGTCAGCAGGTCTGGCTGTTACGCGAAGACCTCGCTCGGGGCAGCGTCTACATCGCCGAGGATCACGCATGGCATGAGGAGATGACCGTACGCCTCATCCACGGCGCTTACCTGCACCAGACGGGCGCCATCATCGTCCAGGCTCACGATGCGCCGGGCTTGTGCCCTCGCTTCGTGGAAGTCGCACGGCCCTTCGGCCGTGACGCGGAGATTGCCGCAGTCAATTTTCATGATGCACGAACGGCGCCGCTACACGTGACCGAATCTGCCATCATGGCCGCGCTCGCCGACCGAGGCCTGACGCCGTCTGCATATGCTCTCGCGCGGCTCCTGCTGCCCATCCTGTCTTGGCTTGGTCCTCGCCTGTCTTCCGAGCCGCTGACCTTGTTCCCCACCCTCCTCGATTCCGCCCTCCTGGAGGATCTCGCTTCAGGGTCGTTGCGCCTCCGCGGGATTGATCTCAGGTCGGCCGATGCTCAGTCAGCCCTCGCGTCGCTCTTGCGACCTCTGGACGAGATAGCAGAAGATCATCGGGCGCAGGCGTGTAGTGAGCTTCGGCCTTATGCTCGTGAATTGGCGGCTGCCTCAGGTCTGTCGATATCGCGCGGTGTGGACCTGTCTGCCGCCATGGCATCCCGTCGGATCACCTGCATCCGGCCTTCGTCTTCGTGGACCACAAGGCTCGTGACCGCAGCTTGCATCGAAGCTCTGGCGACTTTTGATCCCAAATCGTTATCCGATGTAATTTTGCACATTGCCGGCCCGGTCCTATCCGCCTCGCTGTCGGACTCGGTGTTAGCCGACGCAGCCAAGCGTGCTGGAGCCGTTATTTCATTCGGGGCATACGGAAATGACAACATGTCAGATTTTATCAAGGCGTGTGATATCAAGATCATTGTTAATTGCTTGACGAAAAGTGATTCAAGCAATCTGAATGCGGTTCACATTGATTTTAAAGATCGGTATGTCGAATTAATATCCCATATATACAAATTTGATGGAAGTTAATTGTTGATAATATATTTGCCATAGACTTTTTATGCGTCTAATTTGCCAGAGCGTTATTTAATATAAGCTCGTAAATATTTCGCGCTACGTATCGCATTTTTCTTTAAAATGATAAGCGTCTTTGCGTCGACATAATAAATTCGTCGGGTCTAAATGAGTTGCCTTAAATTCATGACTGCTATCTCGAACGTTTTAAAGCTGTGCCTTGTCGTCTTTGGCGGATAGAGGAGGCCGTTGAGCGCGCGACGGAGAACATCTTGACGTGTGGGTGTAATCTCAGGACGCCACGAAGCGAGTTGCACGGTGGTGTAATCGAAAAATCGCACTGGCACACGCGCAAGGCCGAGCTGGAGTGCGGCGTTCAGGCGGTGATGACCGTCCAAGACCGCAAGAATGTTGTTCTCCACGCAGATCGGCTGGGTCCACGCTTGCCGATCCAGGATGAGTTCGATCACCTCACCGACTTGGGTTGGAACGATCTCCTCCGTCGGACGCAGGAGGGACGGAGGGACGAGCTCGATCTTCCCGATGCTCATGCTGGTACCACCCTGCCTTCGTCGAGAAAGAGCCGCTCCGGATGCGCATGACAGAGGAAATCATGGTGGGAGATGTCCCAGCCATAAGCTCCCGCCATTTGGAAGCAGACGAGATCGCCGACGCGCATCCGATCCACCGCCACGTTTCGCGCGAGCACGTCCTTCGGTGTGCATAGCTCGCCGGCGAGCGTGATGTCCGTGTCGACGAATTCCGGCCTTCGCCACGGATGGGGCCACGGATCCCGAGGGATGATCCGGAAGGGATGATCGTGCGACCATGAACTCGGCAGGCGGAAGTGATGCGTGCCGCCGCGCAGGAGCGCGAAGGCGCGATCATGCGTCCGCTTCAGGTCGAGAACTTCGCAGAGATAGGCCGCGTGGTAAGCGGCCACGATGCGCCCGCACTCGAACTGGATGCGCGGGCCCTGCGCGAGTTCCGGGCCGAGCGCCCGCGCGAAGCCCGCCACGTCGAAGCGCCAGTCGAGATCGGCGTAATCGACACCCCAGCCGCCGCCGAGATTGACGATGCGAAGATCGACGCCGTGCGACCTAGACCACGCCCGCGCGAGCCGCAGTTCGGCCGCACAGAGCGCCGCGTGCCCGGCCGCATCCCGGTTGTTCGAAACTGTGTGGAAGTGGAAGCCCTCGAAACGCAAGGCCGGGCACGCATCCAGCATCGCGATCGCATCGGCGATCGATCCTTGCTCGATGCCGAACTGGGTGGCGCTGCCGCCCATCGTCAGGGTCGCACCCGGCACCGGCCCGGCGAGGTTGACGCGGAGCAGGATCGGGAGGGTCGCGCCGGCCCGCGCCGCCACGGCGTTCGCCAGCCGCATGACGTGCAGGCTCTCGACGTGCAGCCGCTCCACGCCCTGGGCGAGGATCAGCCGGACATCGTCCTCCGTACGGGCCGGTCCGCCCATCACGATCCGGGCCGACGATCCGACGGAATCGCGCACCCGCAGCACCTCGCCCGCGGAGGCGACCTCGAAGCCGCTGACCCAGGGCGCGAGGGCGCGGAGCACGCGGGGATCGTTGTTGGCCTTGACGGCGTAGAAGAACTCGGTGCCGGGCGGAAGCGGCGCGGTCAGGCTGCGGATCTGATCGCGGAGCGCGCCGAGATCGTGCAGGAAGGCACAGACCGGTTTCTCCGCCTGGGCGGCGAGGGCGACGTGCTCGGCTGATGGTCTGAACAGGGTCATCATGCAGGTCCAGCTGAAGCGCGCCACGCACGATCGGCATCGCTCAGAGCGCGACGCAGGAGACCGCGATCGTTGGCCGCGATGAAGCCGCGCACGCCCTCGGCCAGCAACCGGGGCACATCGGCATCCGCGCGCGGAATGGCGAAGGCGTGGATGCCGGCCGCGCGGCACGCGCGTGCCACGACCGAACCGGCCGCCGTCACCGCGGGTGCGGAGGTCTGCCAGGGCAGGCCGATCGCCTGAGAATAGTCCGCCGCTCCGAAGAGGAGACCGTCGATGCCGTCGAGACCCGCGATGCCGGATGCCGCCTCCAGGCCGGCGGGATCCTCGATCATCGCGATCACCAGCGTCTCGCCGTTGAGGCGCGCGGGCATGCTGGCCAGGTCGCAGGCCCCGTAGCGCCCGAGCCGCCCCGCGTTGAGGCCGCGGCACCCGCGGGGTGCGTGGCGGGCCCGGCGCACCCCCTCGTCGGCCTGGGCGGGCGTGGACACCCGGGGCATGACGATCCCGGCCGCGCCCGCATCGAGGCACTGCAGGATCCTCTCGGAGCTCGCATCCGGCACCCGGACGAGGGCGCTCACGCCAGCCCGGTCGGCCGCCGCAAGCATGTGCTCCAGGGCGGCCCCGTCGATCAAGGTATGCTCCAGATCGATCAGCACGTAATCGAACTGCGCGGCGGCTGCGATCTCGACGATCTCCGGAGCCGGGATCGACATGAACAGGCCGCCGGCCGCCTGACCGGCGTCGAGCCGCGACTTCAAGCGCAGGCGGGCGGTCATGCCAGAGCCCGCGCGAGCGGCGCCAGAGGGTTGGTAACGCGACGGCCGTGGGCGTTCGCCGGATCGATGCGGCGCCGGGCGAGATCCTCGACGACGAGCGTGTCGGCGGCGAGACGGTAGCGCAGAGCGCCGGCCCGGGCGGCGGGATGCAAGGCGCAATGCTCCGCAAGGGCCGCGACCACGCGCGCCCAGAAGCGGTTCTCCGGATAGCCGAACCAGCGGTCGAAGCAGTAGCCGATCTCGGCCAGGTTCACGCCGAACAAGGCATCGACCATGAAGTCGCGTACATCCTCGACGTCCTGGGCCTCGACGTAGGAGTTGGCATTGACGCGGGCGTGTTCGGGCGGCGTCGGCGCCAGGACCGGCCGCCGGTCCAGGTGCTCGGGAATGAAGCGGATCCCGTCGTGGAAGTCCTTGAGGGCGACGCGGCTCGGCCAGCCCTCCTGGTGGAAGAGCACCATGTTCTGCTGGTGGCTCTCGACCGCGACGCCGTTGGCCAGGAGGAGATGTACGACCGGGAGCATCGCGACGGCGAGAAGCCGGTCGAGCCAGGGCTCGACCCCGTACCGTGCGATCCAGCCAGCGACGAAAGGCTTGTCCCCGTCGCCATGCGTCAGGGCCGTGAACGGCACGGCCCGTTCACCGGCGCGCAGGTGCGGCGTCACCGGATCGCGCCAGATCGCCGCGAGAGCCCCGCGCAGCGTCCCGGCCCGATCCCAGCTCGGAAGGGCAGTGACCGCGACGCCCATGCGCTCGGCCAGGAGCATGGTGCCGCTCGCGCGCAGATAGGCATCGTCCGCGGCGATCCGAGCGAGCCAGGCGCTGATGATCGGCGCGTTGAGCACCGTATGAGGAGCCAGCGTGCGCGCCGTCGAGGTGTTGCGGATCGAGAGCGCCAGCTTCAGCGAAGGAGCCTCGGGTGCCGTACGATCCGCGAGGGTGCGGATCGATTGCTGAGCGCCGTAGAGGTGCGGCGCCGGGCCGAGGAGGACGAGCCGCCCGGCATTGCGATGCGCCTCGGTGCCGGCCTCAGCAACTTGGCGCCACTGCCACGGGTGGACCGGCAGAAGGAAGAAATCGTCCCGTCGGCCATCGAGGCGGGCCTCGAAGGCGGAACGCGTGCGCGGGTCGAGGCTCCGCGCGATCAGGTCCCCGTCCTGCCGGTCTCCCGCCGCGATCGAGCCGGCCACGGCGATGGAGCGGTGGGCCGCGATCCAGAGCGGACGGATCGGGCGTCCGAATTCCGGGCCGTAGGCGCGGTTGTCGGCCGGCGTGAAGCCGATGCGGGATTTGAAGCAGGGATGGTAGCGATGCCCATCCTGCAAGGCACCTTCCAGCGTCTCGTAGGGGAGATCGGCGAGCCCGCCGCCCGTTCCGTGAGCCCGTGAGGCGGCGTGGTTCCCCTGCGTGCGTGCCAGTTCTTCCGCGAAGCGCCCGTGCGTGTCCGCCTCGCCCGGCAGATCCGGCAGCAGGTCCGCCAGGAAGGCCGAGGCGTCGGTGACGGGCTCGCCATCCTCGACGAGGCTGCCGGGCTCGACCAGGAAGCGCCCGTAGGCGCGCGTGCGCCGCGCCCGGGCTCGATAGGTCGTCCGGCGGGTCGACGGGCTGATCGCGACATCCAGGCGCTCGTCGGGGCCGTCGAGGCCGACCATGGCCTCGGGCAGGAGATGCTCGTGCAGCAGGGCGCCGAGGAGTTGCGTGGCGACGCGCTGGCCCGCTTCGTCCCAGGCCCGCGATCCGGTCCGGGCATCCGCCCGGCGCAGCGGATTGGCGAGCGCGACGTAGGTGGGCCGCTCTCCACGGCCGGCGAGGCAACTCGTGAGGTTTGCCTTGGCCGGAAGGGTCGGGGCGCTCAGAAGCCGCGAGACGAGCTCTGCGGTCGCATCATCCTCGATCGCATCGGCGAGGGTCTCGGCAACGACGCGCCAGAGGGGTGCTTCGCCGCTGCGCGCCGCCCGTGCGACGGTCGCGACCACATGGGCGACTTGGTTGACGACGAGGTAGTAGAGCAGGCGCTCCCAGGCTTCCTGCGCGCCGTAGAGCACCGCCGGATCGAGATCCAGACCGGGCGCGAGACGCGCGAAGCGCCCAGGATCGATGCTGGCGCCTTCGAGGTCGCGCAGGACGAGGCGCACCGGCAGGCCGTCCTCAAGGACGAGAAGGCTGTTCTGCGCGTGCGCCTCGACGCTGATGCCGGTCCGGGCGAACAGGCGCAGCGGTGGTAGGAGGGCGATCCGCGTGTAGGCGCGCAACCAGCGTTCCGCCTCGGCGACCGTTGCCAGGGGACACCCCATCGCGGCCAGGATCGGCAGCCCGTCACGTGGTGAGGGCTCGAGCAGGCCCGCGATCACGAAGGCGGGCCGAGCCGGTCCCTCCCGTACTAGGACGCCCGTCACCGCATCGAGCGTATCGTGATCGAGCCGGATGGCTCCCGGCTCGCTCAGGATGTCCAGGCCGCAGGCGGACACGGTGTCCCGGACGGAGGCGAGGGCCCGCGAGGCGGCTATGCTGCGGGCGAGGTGCTCGCGGCTGTTGGTGCGGGCGAAATTGGTGATCCGCGCCGCTAACGCCAGCTTGAGGAACAGGTTCTCCCGATGTGCGAAGACGGTGCGCACGGAGGAGGTCGGCGTCACGAGGTCGCCGGAGGGAGACGTCAGGGTTAGGCGGCCCGCGGCGACGAGGGCCGAGACGTCCGGGTCGGCCTCCAGCCGCGATGCCTGCCAGGGATGGCATGGTATCAGGACGTGGCCCGCAACCTGCGCGTCGGGCAGCCCCGACAGGCGCGCGAGGGCGGCACCGACCTGTCGCTCGCTCCCCGGGTCGCGCCAGAGAGCCGCGGCAAGATCGGGAGACGCGATTAGCCAGCGCAGGCGGAACGACGCCGCGCGTTCGGGCGCGTAGCGATCGGTATCGGCCTCTGAGAAGCCATCGACGCTTTTTGCCAGCGGATGGAACGGGTGGCCGTGCCAGAGGCCTTGCTCCAGTGCCATGGGTGCCCGGTCGAACGGCCGGGCGGCGCAGGCGCGGGCATGCGCGAGGGAACGGCTGAGGCTGTCGAGAAGACGCCGCTTCGTCGCCTCACGCACCGGCGTCGCCTCGGGGGCTGCGGCGTCGAGCATCCGGCGCGCCAGCGCGGCGGGATCGTTCAGATCCACGAGCCGACCCTCGGCGGTCCGCAGCCGAACGGGATCGCCCCACGCGTGGAACCCGCCGGGCGAGCGGCGCAAGCAGAACGCCAAAACAGTCTCCTCACCAAGGGGGATCGCGCAGATCTCCCCTTCGACCGGATCGATGTCCGGAGCGTATTCACGCAGCCACGTGTTGAGCAGCCGCTCGACGGCGAGAGCGGCGTGGACGGCGGCAACGGGATCCGTCGACAGGTGGGCGGCAGGCGAACGCGTCATGGTGTCGGGCACCGGGCACTCCGAGGACGATGGGCCGTTGCAGCCAGGGCAGCGGCGCCGGCGAGCGAGAGTCCGGCTGCCGCGAAGACGGTGCCGGACGGGCCGAGGGAGGCGAGGGCGAGCCCCGCCGCGAAGGGGCCGATGAGCTGACCCACCGTCAGGCTGGCCCGCGCGCGGGCCAGCCTGACGGTGCGGCTCGGGCCGAGCGCCTCGACGGCGGCGAAGAGCGCGGGCGCCTGACCGGCGAACAGCGCACCCTGTAGGAGACGAAGCGCGACGATGCCGGCGAGGCCAGCGCCGAGCGGCACGGCCGCGAAGGTCAGACAGCAGCCGATCAGCGACAGCCCGAGGGCGATCCCGGGCGAGGCGCCGTCCAGGCCACGGGCCCAGAGGGGCAGGACCAGCAGGGCGACGAGCCAGCTCAAGCTGTGCAGCAGGCCGATCAGACCGGGGGTGTAGACAGCGGGATCGTGCGCGGTCGCCCAGGCCGGGAAGAAGGCGACGAACGCGAACGCCCCGGCGCTCCCGCACATCCCGGCACACAGCAGGGATAGCTCCTGGCGCTTGGTCCGATCGTTCGGGGACGCGCCGTCGGGCTCGGCCCGCAATTGGCGGCCGGCTGCCGCGGCGGCGAGCGTCACTGCCAGGAGGAGGCCGCCGCAGCCGAGCATCAGAAGGCCGAGAAGGCCGCGCTCGAAGGCGAGGCCGCCGGCGAGCGGTCCGAGCAGACAACCCGCCGAGACCGCCTGCTGCATCAGCGCGAAGCCGCGGCCGGCGGTGCGGCTCGCCGCCCGGAAGGCGAGGGCCAGCACGACGCCGCCTCCGGCCAAGCCCTGGACGAAGCGGGCGACGAGCAGCATCAGCGGATCGGAGGCGAGTGCGATCAGCACGCAGCTCGCCGCACTCAGCCCTCCGGTCCAGCCGATCAACGTGGGCAGCGAGAACCGCCGCGCGAGCCCAGTCCAGGCCGGCGTCATCACCAGGGTGGTCACGGCGGGCGCCGCGAGCGCCGCGGCGGTCCAGAAAGCCGGCGCCACACCCATCCGCGCGATGTGGAGGCCGAGAAAGGGGAGCAAGGCCAGCGGCGGCGCCGTCACCGCGAGCTGCAGCAGCACCAAGGCCGTCAGGCCGGCGACCCCGATCCGCGGGCTCGTCACGGCCGTCACGAACGCTCTCCCAGGAAGAGCGGGTTTGCGGCGCGTCCGAGCCGGCTCGGCATCGAGGTGGTGAGCGTCGAGGCGGCGAGGAGCGGAGTCAGCACCTCCTTGAACGGCGCCGTCGGACGGTCGAGAAGACATGTGGCGACGAGCGCCTTGCGTTCGCTGGGCGCGCCCGCCTCGGCGAGCACGCCCCGGACGGTGGCCACGAGGATCCGACGGCCCGCATTGAGTGTGAAGCTCGTTCCCGCCGCCGCGAAGGCTTCGGCGATGGCGCGCAGGGCGACATCGATCGCGAGCGTCTGGGCGTAGGCGAGGAGTTCGTCCGGCCGGGGCAGCAGCAACGAGTTCCGGTGCGGATCGGTAATCAGATAGGGGGGGACGGTCAGCCCGCTCTCGATCAGCCAGCCGGGCGCGCACCGCACGGTGTCGTGATCGCGCAGGATAAGGTGGCAGGGCCGCCCATCCGCGAACGCCAGGAGGGCATTCTGACCGTGAAGTTCCGGAACGAAGCCGAGGCAGGCACTTCGGAGAACCGTCCCGAGGACGAGACCGGCGATCTCGGAGAACAGATCCGCGAGGTCGGGCGCGTTCCCCGCCACGGCCCGCGCGGCCGGTGGCACGCCGCCGTGCGGCGCGACCGCCAGGCTCGCGAGGGGGATCACCGCCGCGCCGCCCTCAGGGATGTGGCGCAGGACGCAGCCGAGGAGGGCCGGGCGCTCGGCGAAGAGGTCGCCGTCCCGTTCGGCGAAATGCCAGAAGGCCGTCTCATCCGCGAGGGCGACGGACCGGGACAGCCACGGATCGCGCGCGAGGCCTGCGGCCAGGAGGTCGGCACCGTGCAGGCCGTTGTGAAGCGATTGCGGCGGCAGCAGGCGGCGCACGCCGAGCGTGCGCACGTCGAGGGGCAGCTTCAGATGCAGGCCGGGTCGGGCCGGGAACGCGACCGTGCGGAGCGACGAGGTCGCGGCGACGAGGGGCCCCCGGAAGTCGAGGGCGACGAGGCGCCCGTCGCCGAGTTCGGGACCGAAGCGCCCGGGGAGCACATGGGCGGCCTGCCAGGGATGGATGGGCAGGGCGACGTGCGAGGCCGCGAGACCGCGTCTCGCCATCTCCTGCCCGAGCAGGGCGTGTTGCTGCGGGTCCAGGATGGCGGTCGCCGGCCCCGGCTGACCGGCATCGGGCGCACAAGCGAGGTGATCGCGCGCGAGCGCGCACCAGGACAGGGCGAAGAACCGGCCCGCCTCCGCGCCGTAGGCGAGAACCTTCGCCCGGTCGAGGCCGTGCCGGGAGCGGGACAGGGGATGGAACGGCCGGTCCCGCCAGGCCGCGAGGCGCTCCCAAACGATCGGATCGTCCGGATCTGTCTCCGTCAGGAGGGTGTCGACCCACCCCTCCCGCGTGGAGAGCTCGTCGCCGATCCGCGTCATCTCGGCCAGGGTCCGGGCGCGGATGGCCGAAGGGAGATCGGGCAGGCCGTCGAGCACGTGCGCCAGCAAGGCCGACGCGTCGAGCTCCGCGCGGGTCGAGGCCGTCTCGAAATGCGCCGCGCCGGCCAACCGGTAACCCTCCCGCCAACCGTCCGGCCGCACGCGGGCCCGGAGATGGCCCGCACCGAGGGCGAGCGCGTAGTCCCGCGTCCCGTCCGCGGATGGGGGTCCGAGGGCCGCACGGCTGCGGAAGCCGGCGACATCCTCGATCCAGAGCGCATCGAAAAGCTCGGCGCACAGGTCCTGCGCGCGGTTCAGGGCAGGCGCTGGGGCGACCGTCGATGAGGACATGAGGCCGGTCCTCAGAACAACGGCAGCACGGTACCTGCACCTCTCTCCTCTGCCCGGCGCAGGACGGCGCGGGCGCAGGCGATGTCGTCGATCGCCATGCCCATCGGGTTGAGCAGGATGATCTCGCGCTCGTTCTCCCGCCCGGGTTTGCGCCCGACCACGATCTCACCGAGTTCGGCGTGCAGTTTCTCGCGCGAGAACTCGCCTGCCTCGACGAGGAGATTGATGATCTTCTTCTCGCGGTTGCACTGATCCCAGTCGTCCACGACGACCTTGTCGGCCTCGAGAAAGACGTCGCGCTCGATATCCATGATCGAGACGTTGGCGAGCAACGTCCCGGGGCTGAGCCAGTGGAAGGGCAGGTAGGGGCGGTCGGTCACCGTGCAGGTGACGACGACGGGGCATTCGCGCACCGCCGCCTCCGCGCTCGCCGCGATGACGGTCTTCAGGCGCGGAAAGCTGTCGCGCAGGCGCGCGGCGAGGTCCTCAGCCGCGCTCTCGCGCAGATCGAACAGCCGCAGCCGGGTCAGGCCCGGGAACTGCTCAGCCAGAGTCTGGGCCTGCCGCGCGGCGATCGGGCCGCAGCCGATGAGCGCGACCTCCGAGAAATCCGGTCGCGCGAGATGGCGGACGGCGATCCCGGTCACGGCCGCGGTGCGCATGGCGCTGATGAGGCCCGCCTCCAGGACCGCGACCGGATAGTTGGACTCGGGATCGTTGAGCACGATCAGGGCACTGGCTCGTTCGAGGCCGCGCGCGGCCGGATTGTCGTGCTTCGAGCCGATCCACTTGAGGCCGGCGGCTGGCCGCTCGCCGCCGATCCAGGCCGGCATGGCGATGATCCGATCGGCGATGTGGGTCGAGCGGGGGCTGCGCAGGTACGGCTTCAGCGGTTGGACGAAGTCGCCCGCCGCGTGCAGGCGGAAGCCGTCCTCGACGGCTGCCATGTAGAGATCCGAGTGTTCTCCTCCGATTGCGGCGATATCGGTGCGCGACAGGTAGCGCAGGCGGGTCGAGCCCATGATGGTGATCCTTAGCGTTGTCGTTCGACAAAGCGCCGCCTGGCGGTCAGGCCGCGCGACCATGAGGCCGCGTCCGCTGCGCGCGGACGCACGGCGTGGGAAGGCTGGCGTCAGGCGGCTTCGGGCCGCGACAGCAGGCGCCGATAGGAGGCCTCGAAGGATTTGGTCGTGCGCCGGTCGGCGGCGGGCCAATCCGGATCGTAGACCGTGTCGAGATAGCGCTCGCCCCGATCGGGAAGCAGCGTCACGATGCGCGCGCCTCGGTCGAGGTGCGGGATCAGCTTCGCGATCGCCGCGACGACGGTGCCGGAGGAGCCGCCCGCGAGGATGCCCTGGGTCTCCACCAACCTGCGGCAGCCGAGCGCGGATTCCCAGTCCGTCGCGTACACCACCGCATCGACCTCGGGCAGGGCGAGCTGCTCCGGGACGCGACTGGCTCCGATGCCGGGAATGTCCCGCCGTCCGCCCGGCGCGCCGAAGATGACGGACCCATCGAGATCGACGGCCACGACCTCGATGCGGGGCCAGCGCTCACGCAGGCGGCGTGCGAGGCCCATCAAGGTCCCACACGTCGAGACGGCTGCCACGACATGCGTCGGCTCCACCGGCATGTCGCGCACGATCTCGGCGCCGATGCCGTGATAGTGCGCACGCCAATTATCGGGATTGGCATACTGGTTGAGCCAGACGGCGCCGGGGATGGTGCGGGACAAGTCCGCCACCCGTCGCACGCGGGTGTGCAGGTAGCCACCCTCCTCGTCCTTCTCCGTCACCAAATCGATCTTCCCGCCGAAGGCTTCGATGAGCCGCCGGTTCGTCGGCGCAATATTCGGATCGACAACGGCCGTGAAGGAAATGCTGAAGCGCTGCGCAATCATCGCCAGCGCGATCGCGAGGTTGCCCGACGAGCTCTCGACCAGATGGCTCTGTCGCGTGAGCCGCCCGGCGGCGATGGCTTGGGAGACCATGTAGTGCGCGGTGCGATCCTTCACGCTGCCGCCAATGTTGAGCATCTCCAGCTTGGCGAAGACGGGGACGATGTCCGGGGGGAACATCCTGTCCAGAGGTACGAGCGGCGTGTTGCCGACGCGGACTTCGAGTAATGAATGCATGTGTAACGTCCCACAGTCTCTTGGACCGTCGAAAAGCACTGGCGGCGTAGGCAAGCCTGAACATCCGCCACCCACACAGAAGATGCAGGGCCAATCCGCATTGGACATAGCCGACGGCCGTCTTCTTGCAAGTGTTTTTGCGGCTTTGGCTAAATAAAAGAAATGTAATTAGAACAAATACACGGTCTGGCAGCGGATTTGTTTGTAGAAAAATTCAATTGTTCGGGGGATTGTTTCTCTCTTTCCAGGGCGTTGACCATCCGGGCGGGGGTCAGGGTCGCGTCCGCGGCCGAGTCGTCTCAGGCCTGGGCGAATGCCGGGGGGGAGCCGAAGCTGTGGAAGATGTCGACGCGACCATCGTCAAAGCCAAGATCCAGATGAATCATCTAGAAATGTTCTATTTCTAGAGCGTGCTGTATGAGCAACAAGCGTCTGCTCATGCGATAAACTGCGAGTCTGAGATGTTGCACCTGTGGAGACATTCGGAGCAGATCCTGGGGATGCTGTCGTTGCTGCGGAGCGCCGTCTCTCCGGCACATCAAGCTGGAGTTGTATTTGCATGTCGCGCGTCCGACACTTTCGCCTCAGTGCCTGTCGGCGGGTCGGGACGAGCCTCGGTCTCGCCACGCTGACGGTTCCCTGCCTCGTTGCCGGAGCGGTCGCGCGGGAGGAGATCCGGCTCGACGAGATTTCGGTGGAGGCGCGTGGTAACGGTCAGCCTTTGCCGACCAACCGGAACGCAGTCGTGGGGCCGCCACCGCCGGCTTTTTCCGGCGGCGACGTCGGCTCAGGCTCGCGGCTCGGTCTGCTCGGCAATCGCAATATCTTCGATCAGCCCTTCAGCTCGACCAGCTACACAGAAAAGCTTATTCGCGATCAGCAGGCGCGCAACGTGCAGGATGTGGTCAACAACGACCCATCTATCCGCACCAACGTGCCGGCTTTCTCCGGTATCTTGGGCTTCTTCATCCGCGGCTTCCCGGTCTTCGCCCAAGACATCGGCTTCAACGGCTTGTTCGGCGTCGCCGACGCCTTCAATCCGGCGATCGAGCCGATCGAGCGCGTCGAAGTGCTCCGTGGCCCCTCGACGCTGCTCTCGGGCGTTCCGCCCTTCGGCAATATCGGCGGCATCATCAACCTGATCCCGAAGCGGGCCGAAGACCAACCGCTCACCCGGGCAACGCTCGGCTATGGATCCGATGCCCAGGTCTACAAGGCCGTGGACATCGGCCGCCGGTTCGGCGAGGCGAAGGAGTGGGGCATTCGTTTCAACGGCGCCTTCAACAATGGCAACACGCCGATCGACAATCAGACCATCCACTTCGGCGTTGCCGCCCTCGCCCTCGACTATCGCGGCGAGCGCGTCCGTGCGAGCCTCGACCTCGGTTATCAGGAACTCGACTTCATCGCGCCGCTCCGCAACCGTAGCGTCGCAGCAGGTGTGCGCATTCCGCGCGCGCCTGATCTGAGGCTAAACCAGCATCAGCCCTGGGAGTACCGCGACAGCGCCAACCAGCAAATCGCCACGCGCATCGAATACGATCTGAGTCCGGACCTCACCGTGTACGGTGCCTACGGCCGCTCGAACTTCCGCCAGGAATATCTCGGCGGCGTCTTGACCATCTTCAACACGCGCGGCGACTATCGCGATCCCGTCAGCTATCTGCCGTTCCACATCGTCAACCAGACGGCCGAGGCAGGTCTGCGCGGCACTTTCGAGACGGGGCCGGTCAAGCACAGCTTCGGCCTTGCCGCGGTCGGGTTCTGGCAGGATCTCGCCCAACCGCCGGCGCAGAATGTCGGCTCGACCATCGTGTCGAACCTGTACGATCCGGTCACTGTCGCGCCCCGCTCGACCGCTGGTCTCTCGAACGCGACGCCGCGCACCTCGAGCCGCATCAACCGGAGCATCGCCATCGCCGACACCCTGTCGATTCTCGACGACCGCGTGCTGCTCACCCTCGGTGGTCGTTGGCAGGGCCTCGACGTGAAGTCCTACTCTCCGGTCTCGGGCTTTCGCATCGGCGCCAGCGAGAGCGGCGCCTTCTCCCCTGGTATCGGACTTGTGGTGAAGCCGTGGGAGCGGCTTTCACTCTACGCCAACTACGTCGAGGGACTGACCTCGCCGGCCCCGCCGGTGAACGCCGTCAACGCCTCCAGCGCCTTTCCGGCCGCGGTCTCCCGGCAGACCGAGGTGGGCGCAAAATACGATTTCGGGACCGTCGGTGTCGGATTCGCGGCGTTCGAGATCGAGCAGCCCTTCGGCTTCCTCGACGCCCGCACCCTCGTGTTCTCGGTCGATGGGCGTCAGCGCAACCGCGGCGTCGAACTCACAGTGTTCGGCGAGCCGACACCCGGTATCCGCCTCCTCGGTGGCGTCAGCCTGCTCGACGGCGTGCAGGTCCGGGCTCAGGATCCGCGCAACGTGGGCCGAGTCGCGGTCGGCGTGCCGGACCTGCAGCTCAACCTCTATGGCGAGTACGATTTGCCTCAATACTTTATCCCCGGCTTGGCATTGACAGCCCGGGTGATCTACACCTCAAAGCAGTACTACGATCTTTCCGATAGTCAAAAAATTCCAGATTGGGCTACACTGGATCTTGGGCTGCGCTACACCACCACGATCCAGGAGCGTCCGTTGACCCTGCGAGCGAATGTCGTCAACGTGACAGGTGAGAACTATTGGGCCACGACCGGCCGCGGCATCCTCAGCCAGGGTACACCAAGAACCGTCTTGCTGTCCGCATCGATGGATTTTTGAGGTGCTTCGAGCATTCTGACGTGGGCTTGACGCTATGGCCTCGATGCGGTCCGGGCGGTTTCTCCCGACGCAAGGGTTCAGGCCTGTATCGTCCATCCCCCTGCGCCCCACCTTATACCAATCGGCGGTGATCATAACCTGTAGGCCCATGTGCGCAGGCCAAGGGACATGATCTTCCACGGTTGATCGACGAGCCTGTTCCAGGCGTGGCAGCACTGGTCGACGATGTCGTCGTAGGAGGCGAAGATCCGGTCGCCGAGCCAGTTGTCGCGGATGAACTGCCAGACGTCCTCATCCTGAGCTTGTCGAAGGATCGAGCGGGTTGAGTTCAGGCGCGCAGGGCGGCAGCGTCAGCAGGGTGATGTTGGCCGGCACGATGACGTCGTGAGCGCCGTGCCAGCCTGCACCGTCGAGCATCAGCACGGCATGCGCGCGGGGCGCGACGGAGCGGCTGATCTCGGCCAGATGCAAGGTCATCGCCTCGCTGCCGCAGCGGGGGAGGACGAGACCGGCACCCTTGCCCTTCTCCGGGCAGATCGCCCCGTCCTTCGACAAGCTCAGGATGAGGGATGTAGGCGTAGGCCGTGCGCTGGTCCTTGGGTGCCGAGGGTCGTGTCCCACGGCGTGCCCATCGTCGCGGTAGGCTGTTCTTCTGGCCGACGCGCGCTTCGTCTTGCCACCAGACCTCGATGGCCGTTCCGGCTGGTAGCCCCGCGCAGATCGCCATCACGGTGGTGGGAGGTTTTTTTGAACGCGGTGAGCGCAGCCGGATCCTGCTCGTGGTGGCGCGGGCGCACCGACAGCTTGCGGAAGCCGAGGCGATTGATCAGCCGTCCGAGTGTGCTCTCGTCCAGGCTGACGCCGAAGCTCGCGTAGACCCAGGCTGCCAGATCCTTCAGCCGCCAACGCACCACGCCGTGCCGGTCCGGGTCCGGCCCGCTCGCGACGATCTGCATCAGGGCTTGGCACTGTGCCGCGTCCAGCTTCGGCTTCTGGCCCGGCGCCTTGCGGTCGATCAGCCCCGCCGGACCATCCGCGTTGAAGGCCAGCACCCAGTCGCGCACCGTCTGCAGGCCCACCGCCCCGATCCGCGCCGCATCGGTCCGGCTGCCGCCGTCGTAGATCTCAGCCAGAGCCAGAAGACGACGGCTCTGGCCCGCATCCCGGCTGACCTTGGCGTGCCGCCGCAGATCGTCGGCCGTGAAGTCCTCACGCAGCCGCACCGCAGATGACATGGCAAACCCTCCGGTTCACCTCATCGAATCAGATCCAGAACCGCAACGATACCCCGTGAGTCAGCCTCACCGTCGATTGGTATTAGACTCGGTTTCCTTGAAAGGGCTCAAGGCCGTGGCGGCCGAGCTGAAGGACATCGACCGCCTGCTCGATGCCACGGCTGACGAGGCGGCATTGACGCTCTTCGAGGCGAGCGAGTGTGTCCCGGAGCACTTGGGTATAGGGTCAACACCGTGACGGCGGCGCCCGCGAAGAATGAATGTGTCACGTCGAACACTTCTCGGACCAATGAAACGAGACAAGGAAGCATAGGCATGACAGATTAGCTCGATCGGCCCCGCGCGGGTCCGGGCTTGCGGATGTCAGGATGGACGGGCTTACCGTCGACAGACTCGGGCGCTTCGTCGTTTCCGGCGACGTCGACGTCGCGCGCGCTCTGCTCGAACTACTGCCCCCGTCTCCCACGCGCTGGAAGGAGGCGGTAGCAAACCTGGTCCACGAGACGCCGGCGCGCCGTCTCCTCGGTATTTCACGCGTCCTGCTCGAACTCGCCTATTCGGTGAATCCGGAAGCCGGCTTGGAGTTGTGGAACGTCTACAGCCGGGTGCTGTTTGACCGGCACATCGCTGCGAAGCTCATTGATCCGCTCTTCCACCCTAAGCTCGTCCGGAGCAGCTTTTCCGCCGTCGCGCACGCGGCCCTGCAATGCGGCAAGCTCGACGAAGCGCTCGCCCTCTGCAACGAGGCTAAGCGCCATCAGTATCTCAATCGTCCCGACGAGTTCGAAGCGTGGCTGACCGACATCCGCATGGAGGCGCTGATCTGCGGCTGCCGGGTCGCGGAGGCGTTGGAGCTCTTGCGACGGCGCGACCGGGAGGAGCGCACGTCTGCCACACGCCTCGAAGAACTCGAGCGAATGCTCAGGTCGTTGGTACCTGACCATCCGGACGCCGCCCTGCTGGAGCCCGCGAAGCGGTTCTCGTGGAGCGACACGGCCCGTGAATTGCTCACCTCGTGGCTGGTTGCCCAGTCGAAGGTCGATGAAGACTTCAAGCAAAGCTACGCCGGCCTGAACCTTGACGGCCAAGACCGGGCTGCCTTGGCCAGCCTCTTCTCCAAGATGGACGAGGCGAAGCGCGCAGTCGCCGCGGCGCTCGCCGGCGAAATCCCTCTGGCGGAGCGCGACGACGTCATTCATCGCGCCCTCTTCGAGCATCAGCAAGCGGCGCGCGCCGTCCAGAGTTTCGCGCGCACGCGCAAGCGGACCTTGCACGACAACCGTCACATGGTGAATCGGGCGGCGATGATCGTTGGTTTGCGGGCGCCGACCGCCGAGGAACTCGCCCGGTCGGCCCTTGAGACCCGGTCGGCTGTCGAATGGTCGGACGCTCACGGCGATCGCTACGGCGCTTTGATGGCGCTCTGGACAGAAGGGCTCGTCGCGGAGAGGCAGCGGAACGGATGGACGGCGTTCGGGGCTTTCGCCTCGGCGTTCCAGCGGATCGAGGCTCTGCGGCCGGAGCTGCCGACCCCGGTCGCGCGATCCCTCCTATCGGGCACGTTCCGGACCCTGATACCCAGGCTGGCGTCCCACGCCCACGCTTTCGGTCAAGCTGAGACCGCCTTCCGAGCCCTTGAGTTCCGGCGCGGGCTGGCCGTGGTGGAGGCAAACCCTGAGTCGAAGGACGCTCCCGACCTTGCCGGCGTCCACTATTTTTCCGCCTCCGTCTTCGAGGATGTTGCGTTCGTAGCCCTGCGCACGGCCGACTGCACCCTCACCGTCGAACGGCTCGAGCTGGCCCCAGAACGCCTTCACGTCCTCGCAGCCCGCGTCGCGCCCGATGAATGGCACAATCGGTTTTTCCCGCGGGACCGTTCACCGCGCCAGGAACTCGCCCGCCTGATGGAACCATTAGAGGCTGCGTTCGCGGACGGCCGCATCCAAGACGGCGACCACATCGCCTCCGCGCTTGATTATCCGCTTCACTAAGTGCCTATCCACTACCTGGACTTGCGCGGAGAACCGGCGGCGCGGCGCCTAACCTTCAGCCGGGTGGCTTCCCTACAGGATCTCCGCCGCATTGCGGCAGCCGATCCGTGGCGACCTGAGGACGCGGCGGGGGTGTTCGTGCCGACCAGCGACGCGGTCGACCCCGCCCTCCACTCTGCCTGCTTCGCCGCGTCGGTCGCCCCCTTGATCCGCCACTTCGGCGACCTTCCCGTTATCGCAGGCGAGGAGGCGGTCGCGTCGGGCGTCCTGGATGCCTTGGCCGCGCACGATCTGGCGCACATCTACGCCCACGGATTGTTCCCGCCTGCCCGTCTCGGCGAGGCGGTCGACCCCATGCGCGAAGCCGGACTGCTGATCGCCACGCCGGATGACGCGCCGGCACGGCCCTCACGGCATGCGTCGAGCGCCTGCTGCACCTCACGACGCAGGGCGGCACAGCGCGGAGAGCGATCGTCGGGATCCGCGCGGTCGCGATGGGCAACACGCTCCACCGCGTGCAGGCGGGGGTTCGGCACTAGGGTCTGTCTGACTGGTCTACGCGCCAACGCGTCGGCTTCCGGAGGAATCGATGTTGCGGTTCTGGTCGGCGGCCGGAAACACGGCGGGCGCCTTGAACGGTTCCGCCGCGGGGCCCGCCGCTGGCGCCCGGTCCCAGCGCACCAGCGCCGGAACGCGGCGGCCGCCCTGTCCGCGCACGCCGGCGGCGCTCATTGCGAGACGTGGCGTCGACGGATCAAGTGATCGGGACGGCCTCGTGGTGACGGGCATTCCGCTTGATGACCTGGGGGGGCTGACCGAACGCCCGCAGGAAGGCCCTGCGCATCCGTTCCCGGTCGGCGAAGCCCGTCTCCTGGGCCACCGTATCCAGCGAATGCCGGCCGTCCTCCAGCATCGTCCGGGCGGCGTCCAGGCGGAGGTTCTCGACGGCCTTCGCGGGGGATTGGCCGGTCTCCTCCCGGAAGATCCGGCTGAACTGGCGCGGGCTCAGGCGGGCGGCCTCGGCCAGTTCCTCCACGGAGAGCGCGTTCCTCAGGTTGCCCCTTGCGTAGGCCAGAACCTTCTGGATCCGGTCCGAGCGCGGCTGAAGGTCCAGCAGGGCAGAGAACTGCGACTGGCCGCCCGTCCGGCGGTGATAGACGACGAGCTTCCGCGCGATGCCCTTCGACATCCCGGCCCCCAGATCATCCTCGACCAAGGCCAGCGCGAGGTCGATCCCCGCCGTCATGCCGGCCGAGGTCCAGACGTTGCCGTCCGAGACGAAGATCCGGTCGTCGTCGACCATGACCGACGGATGGAGCCGCCGCAGCGCGCGGGCGTGGGCCCAGTGGGTGGCGGCCTTCCGGCCGTCGAGCAGCCCCGCCTCGGCCAGGAGGAACGCCCCCGTGCAGGTCGCGGCGACCCGGCGCGCGGTGGCCGCCGTCTCGCGCAACCGGTCGATCAGGCCGGGGGCCGACGGGGCGACCTGGATCGAGCCCACGACGAGGACCGTATCGAAGCGCCGGCCGGAGAAGGGCTCCGTCTCGATGACGAGGCCGATCGAGGTTCTGATCAGCCCGCCCGCCTCGGACAGGAACGTCACGTCGTAGAAGGCGTCGCCGCGTTCCAGGTTGGCAAACTCGAAAACCGTCAGGGGCGCCAAATTCATGATTTGGAACCCGGGGAACAGGACGACACCGATGGCCGGCATGACGGACCCCGCGTCGAATGTCCGAAAAAGGTGGATCTTCGACATATGGGATATGCCGGCGGACGTCTAGGTTCCATCGCAACAGGCGTGGGCACCACCGCACGCGGACCCGTCGCTCAGGAACCCGACCGTCATGACCGCTCAGTCCGTCACCGCCCTCGGCCAGGAAGCGCAGGCCTACACCCGCCGCTGGCTCCCCTCCGGCGCAGTCGCCAGCACGACCCTGCGGGACGGGACCCGCATCCGGTACGTCCGCATGGGCAGCGGACCGAACCTGGTCCTGACCCACACCGTGCGCACCCAGCTGGACCTGTTCCAGCGCGTGATCCCGCTGCTGGCGCCCCGCTTCACGGTCTATGCCCTCGACCTGCCGGGCTTCGGCTGGTCGGACCTGAACCCGGACGCCCCGAAGGACGAGCCCACCCTCCGCGCCGCCCTGCGGGAATTCATCGCCACCCTCGGCATCGCGCGCCCGATCCTCGCGGGCGAGTCCATCGGGGCGACGCTGTCGCTCTCGCTCGCCGCGGAGCTCGGTGATGCGGTCGAGCGGGTCTTCGCCTTCAACACCTACGACTACCTGCCGGGCCTGGAGCGGTCGAACCTCCTGGCCGCGATCATCATCAAGAGCGTGCGGGCGCCGATCGTCGGCAAGGTCTTCGCCGCCCTGGAGAACCGCGCCATCACCGGCGGCATCATGAACGGGGGCTTCCACGACCCGCGCAGCCTGCCCTCCGATCTCCTGGACGAGTATGCCCGGGTCGGCGGGCGGGCCGGCTACAGCAGGGCGTCGCGGACGCTGCTCAAGGCGCTTCCGAGCTTCGTCGCCGCCCGCGCCCGCTATCGGGCGATCACCGCGCCGGTCACGCTCGTCTGGGGCGACAAGGACTGGGCGTCCCCCCGGGACCGCGCGGGCGTCGCGGCCGCGATCCCTGCGCCTGAGGTCATCACCCTCGAACGGACGGGGCACTTCAGCGCCCTGGAGCGCCCTCAGGCCTGGGCCGACATCATCCTCGGGCGGACGGCGGAGACGAGGGTCTCGGCCATCCGCTGAAGGCCCGCGGCCTTCACCACCCGGGCCGGGCAGCTCCCGCCACGACGAGGGGAAACGGCCGGCCCATCGCAGACACCGAACGAACCGAGGCGTTCCAGCCCATGTTCCAGCCCATGTTCCAGCCCATGTTCCAGCCCGTGTCCGAACAGATTGCGTCGACCCGGATCACGATCGAGCACGTGACGCTCCGCTCGTCCAACACCTTCGAGGCGGTGCGGTCCGCCCTGGAGGCTTCGGTGCCTCCCCTCGACCACGCCTACGCCGAGTTCCTGCGCGACGGGAAGGTGGACGCGGCGCGGGCGCTCCTGGAGCGGCAGGCGCCGCTCTCGATCTTCGGCGCCCGGGATCATGGCGGCCTGCTGCTCACCGCCGGGCTGACCCGCAAGGCCATCCAGTACGATATCGGCAACCCGCTGACGGCCGCGCGGATGACCCGGCACGTCCTCTCGGCCGCCCTGTATGCGCCGATCCGGGTGCTGCTGCGCGAGGATGCCGAGGGCGGCGTCGCGTTCGAGTACGACCGCCCGGTCGCCACCTTCGGTCAGTTCGGGGATCCGGACGTCGACGCCGTCGCGGCGGGCCTGGACGATCAGCTCCGGGGCGTGCTCGTCGCGGCGGCCGCATGACCCGAGCCGGGGGACGCGACGCCGACCATCCTCGAAGCGCGTCGGGAGCGGCCCTCCGTCGACGGGCCGCCAACCCTGCGTGGGATGGTTTGCGAATGCCGGAACCCCGCAACGTTCGCCGGCCGGGGCACCGAGCTCGCCCGATGGGCCATCGCGGCCCGGACACGAGACGCGTTCGCCGAGCCGGCCGCCCCCACCGGGACGATCGCGACGCGCCCTGTCCGCCCTACCGGCTGCGGAGACCGTTCCACGCGGGATCGTTCGCCACGGATGCCCCGCCCTCATCGGACGGGACGAGACCGCCGCCATAGCGGGCCCAGTCCTCCACCGAGCGTCCCCCGCAGGTCTCCTGCCTGCGCTCCGCGAGCCGGCCGGGGCACGCCGGCCCTGACGGCCGGCCGGGCCTGCGCCAGGCCTTGGCGAGGCGCTTCGTCCGCGCCAGCGATATCCTCATGCCGCCCCCTCGTGTGCGTCGTACGCCCAAGCTTTCGTCGAGGGCACGCGCGACGGCAACCCGCCCCCGGACCGCGTGCCGAGGCGGTGTCAGGGTTGGCCCGACAGGGTTGCGGGCTTCTCTGACTGCGGATCCGCCGCCCGCGCCACACATCACGGGTCGAGCAGGAGAGGGCTGACCCAGCCCAGGCCCCCTCCCCGCCTCGATCGGCCCGACGCCGACAACCGGACGGGTCCGGGGGACGTCCAGCCTCTCGCCGTCGCCCTGCCCCCGCACGCGGCCTGCAACGGCCATCGCAACCGTCATCACGGAGTTGATCCCGATGAAACGACTCGCCCTCGCCCTCGCGGCCGTATCGAGCCTCATGCTGTTCTCGCCGTCGAGCGAGGCACGCCCCTTCGGTCGGGGCCACGGCTTCCACCACGGCGGATTCGCCGGTCATCAGGGCGGCTTCCGCGGTGCCCGCCACGGCTTCCGCGGACACCGGTCGATCGGTGTCCGCGGCTATCGCCGCCGCTTGGGCGGGTACCGCCGCCTCGGTATCGGCGGCGCGCGCTACGGCTACGGACGGCGCTACGGCTACCGTCGCGGCTCCCGCGGCCTGGGGCTGGCAGCCGGCCTCGGGCTCGGCCTCGCCGCGACGGCCGCCCGGCCGGCCTATTACGGCAGCTACGGCGGTCGCTACGGCTACGGCTACGGCGGCTACGGCTACGCGCCGGTCGGCTACGGCTACCGGGCCCGTCGCTCCGACTGCACCTGCGGCTACTGACCCTTCACGAGGGGGAACGACGGCCTCGCGCCGGGCTCCCCGCTCATCCCCGGCCTCCCGCCGTCGGCCGGCCCGACGGCGGTCCGGGATCGAACCACGCCAACCGCGACAGGTGAGACCGATGAAGAACCTCGCAGCCAGCGCCCTCCTCGCCAGCACCCTTCTCGCCGGGCCCGCGCTCGCCCAGGACAAGGCGGCGCAACCAGCGCCCGACGCCCAGACCAGCCCGATGAAGACCCCGCCGGCCGGCACCGCGATGCCGGCGACCGCGAACGGGGCCGCGGCAGGCTCGACCGGATCGGGCGGCATGACGATGGCCGACACGGCGACGGCCAAGATCAAGTTCGTCACCGCCAAGCCGGCCGAGGTGACCGCCTCGAAGCTCGTCGGCAAGACCCTCTACAACACGCAGAACGCGACTGTCGGCCAGATCGAGGATCTCGTCATCGACGATGGCAAGACGGTCTCCGGCGTCGTGGTCAGCGTCGGCGGCTTCCTCGGGATGGGCGAGCGCTACGTGCTGGTCGACCCGTCCTCGATCTTCCTCCACCGCACCGACGGCAGCCTCAAGGCCATGGTGGATGCGGACCAGGACGCGTTGAAGACCGCGCCCGCGTTCAAGTACGACAAGAAGAGCACCTGAACGTCCGGGGGAGCGCCGGCGCCGCGCCGGCGCTCCCCCGGACGTGACCGGCCCCCGGCGGCCGTGCGGCCCGGCAACGGTCAAGGCCCGCATCATCCCCGCGGTGTCGGGACGAGCCTGACAGGTGTCGGTGAGAACGGCACGTTCGCGCAGATCCGCTTGTCGCGCCCCCGATCCGGGCGCACCTCGATGCCGTCACGACAGCCTTCGAGACAGCGGAGAGACAAGCGACGATGATCATGGATGTCATCAAGTTGGGGGCCCGTGCCCGCACCCTCGGCCGCCCGCGGGACGCCTGCCCCTACCCGAGCGAGTCCCGCGAGCGCCGGGCCTGGTACGAGGGCTACGACGGCTCATCCCTGGAGTTCGGCGCGCGCCTGCCCCATCCGGCCGCGACGCCCCGCGGCACCGCGCGGGTAACCGATGGCGCGGCGGGCACGGGCGCAGCTTCGATCCCGGCCTGAGGCGCGAACACCATGGCTCCCGACGCCCCCGATGCCTTTCGTCGCCGGCCGCGGAACGGCGCGCGGAGGGAACCGGCCCGTCCGGACGAGGGGACGAGACAACGGCGCAGGCCGGCCTACGAAGGGCGGACGTTCGGCCGGCTGGAGCGGGTGGTGACCGCCCTGGTGGAAGCGGGACTGGCGGACCGCGCGGCCGCGCCGCCGAACCTCATCGAGCGCCTGCGGAACCTGGAAGTGGCATCCGGCGGGGACCGGCAGGTCCTTCAGGTCATCGCGTCGGGGCGGCGCCTACTCGGAGACCCCGACGCGGTGGCGAGGCCCCCCGGGGCATCGACCTTTGCGGAAGCGGGCGAGCGTCCCGAACCGCGATGATCTCGGCCTTCCGGCTCGAATGGCGGTAGAAGGCCACCACCATCGCCGTTGGGCGCGTCCGGCCCGGACGCGTCCCCATGAGTGCCCCGCATGACACATCGGACCGCGGACACCGCCGAGGGGCGGCCCCGGCTCAGCCGCGGCAACCGCCGCACCTTCGCGGCCCTGGCCTTCGCGGCGGCGATCCCGGTGCTGCTCCTCAGCGGCTGGGTCGCCACCCTCCTGGCGCAGCAGCAGCGCGACCTGGTCCGCAACGCCGCGGTCGCCAGCGCCTCCCGCGTGGCCGAGCGCGTCGCCTCCGACATCGCCGCGCAGGTGACGGTCCTGGAGGCCGAGGCGGCCTCGGCCACCCTCGACACGCCGGACCTCGCCGCCTTCTACGCCGAGGCCGATCGCCTCCGGCAGGCGCACCCGCTCTGGGCGACCGTCGAACTCGCCGACCCCGACGGCGCCCAGGTCGTCAACCTGCTCCGCTCCCTCGACGAGGAACTCGGGCCCACCGCCGACCGCAAGAGCTTCGACGCCGTGGTGCGGACCGCGCGTCCCGTGATCGGCGGCATCGGACCGGTCGGGCCGATCTCGGGCCAGCGCCTCGTCGCCCTGCGCGTCCCGGTCATCCGGGCGGGCAAGCTCCGCTACGTCCTCTCGGTCCGGCTCGCCACCGACGCAGTCAGCTCGATCCTGCGCGACGCCGGGGCGCCCGAAGGCTGGGTCGGGACCATCGTCGACGCGGACGGCAACACCATCGCCCGCACCCGCGCCGAGACGGAGGAACTGGGGCATCCGGCGAACCCGGCCCTGCAGGCGGCCATCCGGCGGGCGCCGCAGGGCTTCTACACCGGCCCGACCCTGGAGGGGGCGAACGTGGAGGTGGTCTACCGCACCCTCCAGCATACCGGCGGCTGGTCGGTCCATTTCGGCATGCCGGTGGCCGCCCTGAACGCGCCGGTCTCCCGCTCCTACCTCGTGCTGGGCGGCGGGAGCCTCCTCAGCATCGGACTGGGGCTGGCTTTGGTCGGGCTGGTCGGCCGCGACATGGCCCAGCGTCGGGCGGGCGAGCAGGCGCGGTTCGCCCTCGCGCTTCGGTCGAGCGAGGAGCAGGGCGCGGTCGCCGTCGAGGCCGCCGAACTCGGGACGCTGCGGTGGGACACCGTCCGGGCGACGGTGACGGCATCCGGGCGCGCGGCCGAACTGCTCGGCTGGCCCGTCGCGGCCGCGAAGGGGGAGGCGGAGGCCGCCGCCCGCGAGGTCCTGGCCGCGATCCATGCCGACGACCGTGCCCGGCTCGACGCGGCGGTGCGGCGGGGCGCGGCCGAGGGAACGCCGCTCGACGTGGAGTTCCGCGTCACCGATCCGGCCCGCGAGCCGCGCTGGGTGCGCCTGACCGGCCGGGTGCCGCAACTCCACAGGGAGGCCGCCGGGCTCGTCTACGGCGTCGTCTCCGACATCGAACCGCGCAAGCGCGCCGAGGCCGAGCGGCTCGACCTGCTCCGCCGCCTCGGCGAAGCGCAGGAGAACGAGCAGCGCCGGATCGCCCGCGAGCTGCACGATCAGGTCGGCCAGACGGTCACCGGCCTGTCGCTCGGCCTCAAGGGCCTGGAGCGGCTGCTTGCGGCAGAGGGCGTGTCGCCCGAGGCGGGCCGGCAAGTTCAATGGCTGCAGCGGCTCGCCGGCGAGGTCGGCCGCGACATCCACCGGGCCGCCGTCGACCTGCGCCCGACCGCGCTCGACGACCTCGGGCTGACCGAATCCCTGGCGACCCTCCTCCGGGACTGGGGTCATCGCCACGGCGTGCGCCCGGACCTGGAATTCCTGGGGGAGGCGGCCCGCCTGCCGCCCGGCGTCGAGAGCGCGGTCTACCGGATCGTGCAGGAGGCGCTCACCAACGTCCTCAAGCACGCGCAGGCCGCCACGGTCAGCGTCTCGGTCGAGCAGCGTTCCGACGCGGTGCTGGTCATCATCGAGGATGACGGCGTCGGCTTCGACCCCGAGGCCAGCCCGCCTCCGTCGCCGGACGGCGCCGCCGCCAAGCCGAAGCTCGGCCTCTCGGGCATCCGCGAGCGCCTCTCGCTTCTGGACGGCTCGCTGACCCTGGAAGCGTCCGCGGGCGTCGGCACGACGTTATTCGTCCACATCCCCCTCCCGCAGGCGGCCTGACGCCCGAGGAGCCTCACCATGGACCGTATCCGCGTCGTCCTGGCCGACGACCACCCCATCGTCCTCGCGGGCATCCGGGCGCTGCTCACCGCCGACCCGGAGGTCGAGCTCGTGGGCGAGGCCACGAATGGCGGCGAGGCCCTGCCTCTGATCCGCACGCTCGCCCCGCAGGTCGCCGTCGTGGACGTCTCGATGCCCGGCCTCAGCGGGCTCGAACTGACCGAGCGGCTCGCCGGCGCATGCCCGGAGACCCGGGTGCTGGTCCTGACGGTCCACGAGGACGCGGCCTACGTCCAGCCGCTGCTGAAGGCCGGCGCCCGGGGCTATCTCCTCAAGCGCTCGGCGGCGGAGGACCTTCTGCGCGCGGTCCACGCGGTGGCGGCGGGCGGGATTTACCTCGACCCGTCCATCGCCGGCCACATGATGGCGGGCCCCTCCGCGGGCGCGGCGCGCGCGCCCGCCGCGGCGGGCGGGGAGGTTCTCAGCCCGCGGGAGACGGAGACCCTGCGGCTGATCGCGCAGGGCTTCAGCAACAAGGAGATCGCGCGGCGCATCGACGTGAGCGTGAAGTCCGTCGAGACCTACAAGGCGCGCGCCGCCGAGAAGCTCGGGCTGCGGACCCGGGCCGAGATCATCCGCTACGGGGCCGCCCATGGCTGGCTGGACGCCCTGACCCTGCGCTGACTGATCCGCTCGGCCAGCGCCTACCGCGCGCGGAGGGTTTTCCGCGCGACCAGGCCGAGGGTCGAGCCCTGGACGATGATGGTGAACAGCACGACGGCATAGGTCGCCGCCAGGATCGCGGGCTTGGCCTCGCTCTCCGGCATCGAGAGGGCCAGCGCCACCGAGATGCCGCCGCGCACGCCCGCCCAGGTCAGGAACGGCACGTTGCCCGGCGAGAGGTGGCCGCCCCAGCGGAACAGCAGCACCGGTGTCGAGACCGCGATGAGGCGCGCGACGAGCACGATCGGCACCGCGCAGGCGGCCAGCGCCAGGCCGGAGACCTGGAAGCGCAGCACGAGGACCTCCAGGCCGATCAGCAGGAACAGGACCGAGTTCAGGACCTCGTCGATGAGCGTCCACAGGGCCGAGACGTATTTCTGCGTGGTGTCGCTCATGGCGTAGCGCGGCGCGCGCTCGCCGATGAGCAGGCCCGCCGCCACCACCGCCAGGGGACCGCTCGTGCCGAGCTTCTGCGCGAGGGCGTAGGTCCCGGTGACGAGGGCCAGGGTGATCAGCACCTCCACGGGGAAGTCGTCGATGGCCTTCATCGCCCGATAGGCGATGTAGCCGGTGACGATGCCGAGGAGCACGCCGCCCACGGCCTCGTGCAGGAGGAGCGTCGCGACCGTGCCGACGCCCATCGCCGCGCCGCCCGATCCCGCCGCGTAGGCGAGCAGGACCGTGAACAGCACGATGCCGACGCCGTCGTTGAACAGCGCCTCCCCCTGCATCTCGATCTCGAGGGCCTCCGGGACCTCCACGTTCTTCAGGGTGGCCAGCACCGCGACCGGGTCGGTCGGGCTGATCAGGGCGCCGAACACCAGCGCCCAGGCCAGCGGCACCGGGCTGCCGAGCGCCTGCCCCGCCGCCCAGAACGCCACGCCGACCAGGGCGGTCGACACGAGGGTCCCGAGCAGCGCCAGGGTGGTCACCGCGAGCGCCCGCGCGCGCAGGGCGCGAAGGTCGAGGTTCATGGCCCCGGCGAACAGCAGGAAGGCCAGCATGCCGTTCATCACCACGCCGGTGAAATCGACCTGATCGAGGACGCGGGTGAGATCATCGTAGAGGTGCTGGCGCGGGAAGGCGACGTCGGCGAGCACCAGCGCGAGCGAGGCGAGGAGCCCCATCACGAGCAGGCCGATGCTGTGCGGCATGCGCAGGAAGCGGCGGTTCAACCAGCCGAACAGGGCCGAGAGGGTCAGCAGCAGCGCGGCGAGGTCGAAGATCGAGATCAAAGGGCATCCTTTTCGCGCGCGGCCACCCGGAACGGGCCGAAACGGCCCGCCACGCCCGTCCCCAACGATCGGAACGACCCTTCGTGCCGGTTGTCCCCGGCGCCGGGAGATGTCAGGCCCCAACGATGAACGCGCGCGTCAAAGCTTGGCTTGAGATCCTCGGCGACCTGTTCTGGCTCCGCCCGGCGCTCGTCGTCCTCGGCTGCATCCTGCTGGCGCAGTTCGGGGTCTGGCTGGAGACGGCCCATATCGCCGGCTTCGACGCCTCCTCGCCCGACACGAACTGGGGCTATTCCGGCGGCGCCGAGGGCGCGCGGGCACTGCTCAGCGCCATCGCGTCCTCGAACATCGGGGTCGCCGGCACGACCTTCTCCATCACCATCGCGGCCCTGACCCTGGCCTCCGGCCAGATGGGCCCGCGGCTCCTGCGCAACTTCATCCGCGATGCCCGCAATCAGATCGTGCTGGGCATCTTCCTCGGGACCTTCGCGTACGCGCTGATGGTCCTGCGCACGGTGCGGACGGTGGAGGAAGACCCCTTCGTCCCGCACCTCGCCATCACCGGCGCCCTGGTCCTGGCGCTGGTCGCGGTCGGCACCCTGGTCTGGTTCGTCCACCACATCGCCACGAGCATCAACATCGAGACCGTGGTCGATGTCGTCCAGCAGGACCTCTGCAAAGCCATCGCCGTTCATACCCGCGACGCGGCGGGCGCGACCGGCCCCGCCGCGGCACCGGGCGGGCGGGCGCTCGCCGCGACCGGCGGCGGCTACGTGCAGGCCATGGACGAGGACGCGCTGGCCGACTGGGCCCACGAGAACCGGGTCGCGGTCACCCTGCGGGTGCGGCCCGGCGACTACGTGCCGAGCGGCTTTCCCATCGCATACGTGTCGAGGACGGTCGAGGGGGCCGAGGCCGCCATCCTGGATGCGGTGACGCTGGGCCGCCGCCCCGCCGCGCTCCAGGACCCGGAATACTCGATCCGGCAACTGGTCGAGATCGCGGTGCGGGCCCTCTCGCCCGGCATCAATGACCCGTTCACGGCCGGCAGCGTGGTGGATCACCTCGGCGACGCCCTGTGCCGGATCGCCCCCCGCCACCTGCAGACCGGCGTGGTCCTGCGCGAGGGCCAACCCGTGCTGGTCCATCCGGTGACGGACTATGACGGGCTGTGCGATGCCATGTTCCACATGATCCGCCAGAACGCCGCCGGCTCGGTCCACGTCCTCGGCCGGATGCTCGACGTGCTCGCCCGGGTCGCCGAGGTCGAGCGGCTGACGGACCGGGCGGCCGAACTCGCCCGGCACGCCGATCTCGTCATCGCCGCGGCCCGGCGCGACGTGGCGGACCCGTCCGACCTCGCCGACCTGGAAGACCGCTATCGCCGGTTCCGCACGATCACGCCGGTTGCCGCCGCCTGACGTCAGTACGCCCCCTCGTCGGGGATGTTGAGGAGGGTGCCGCAGGCCTTGCAGTGCACGGCGTCCGGCTCGTGGCGCTGCAGCCCGCAGGCGGTGCAGGGGAAGCGCACCTTGTAGGGGCGGAACACCACCTGGGCGAGGCGGAAGAACAGCGTCACCCCGCAGATCATCACGAAAACCGACAGCAGACGGCCCATCGGCCCCGGCAGGGTGATGTCGCCGTAGCCCGTCGTCGTCAGCGACGTGACCGTGAAGTACAGGGCGTCGACCGGCGTCTGGATCGCCGGGTTGTGGTCGTGCTGCGTGGCGTAGACGATGCCGGTCATCGTGAACACGAACACCACGAGGTTGGTCGCGGCCAGGATCGCGTCCTCGTTGCGGCGGAACAGGTCGCTGTCCTGCCGCAACCGCTCCAGCAGATGGTACGTGCGCAGCAGCCGCAGCGTCCGCAGGATGCGCAGGAACCCGACGCCCTCGACCAGCACGGGGGCCAGGAACGAGGCCACCGCCACGAGGTCCGTCCACGTGCTCAGGTGCCGGAACTCGCGCAGGGGCGCGCGGCTGATGGCGAGGCGGGCCGCGAAGTCGATGAGGACGCACAGGCCCAGCGCCAGGTCGCAGGCGATGATCCAGGCCGTCAGCGGCAGGAACGACGTGACGATCACGAAGGCGATCGTCGCCACGTCGAACACCAGCAGGGCGTAGCGGAAGCGGTGCGCGCGCCGCGTGTCCCCCTCGTACACCTCGCGCAGCGTCGCTGTCAGGGCCGTCATCGGTCGTCAGTCCATCGGGGGCGAAACTCAGGAGCCCTGCGTCAGCCCGTATCCCGCTGCGGCCCCCTCGGCATCACCGGTCAGCCAGGACAGCAGCATCAGGATCGCAACCCCGAGGAACAGGACTCCGGTGAGGGCGAGCACGAGGTCGGAGAGGCGGCCTTCGATGGCGCCGGGACGACGCCGGGGGAACTGACGCGGCATGATGCTTCACCGGGTTCAGGGGATGTCGACGACGGGAGACAGCCGCGT
The DNA here is from genome assembly GCF_038442355.1 of Methylobacterium guangdongense. Classification (NCBI taxonomy): domain Bacteria; kingdom Pseudomonadati; phylum Pseudomonadota; class Alphaproteobacteria; order Hyphomicrobiales; family Methylobacteriaceae; genus Methylobacterium; species Methylobacterium guangdongense. The sequence continues at coordinate 107,760 of NZ_JBBXMX010000006.1, read as the reverse complement.
GCCGGAGACAGGGCGACGCGGCGACGGCTCAGCGGTGAGCCGGACTCTGCGGGGCGAGCCGCAGCACCAGGGCCCCAACGGCCATGCAGGCGAGCGACCCGAGCAGCACCCCGACCTTGGTCTCGGCCTCGAGATCCGGCCGCTGGGCGAAGGCCAGCAGCCCGATGAACAGGCTCATCGTGAAGCCGACTCCGCAGAGGACGGCGACGCCGTAGACCTGCGCCCAGGTCGCGCCGCTCGGGCGCTGCGCCCAGCCGAGCCGCACGGTCGCGAGCACGAAGCCGAACACGCCGAGCTGCTTGCCGACGAGGAGGCCGAGGGCGACGCCGAGGGTCACCGGATCGAGCAGCATCCCCGGCTGGAACCCCGCGAAGGACACGCCGGCATTGGCGAAGCCGAACACCGGCAGGATCAGGAACGCCGTCCAGGGGCTGACCGCGTGTTCGAGGATGTGCAGCGGCGAGGTCGGGTCGTCCGGCCGGCCGACGCTCAGCCGGAGCGGCACCGTCAGGGCGAGCAGGACGCCCGCGATGGTCGCGTGGACCCCCGACAGGAGCGTGAACACCCAGAGCACCGCGCCCAGGGCGAGATAGGGCCACAGGCGGCTGACGCCGGCCCTGTTCAGCCCGTACAAGGCCGCCAGGGTCACGGCCGCGCCGGCGAGCATCGGCAGCGACAGGTCGGCGGTGTAGAACAACGCGATGATGATCACCGCGCCGAGGTCGTCGATGATGGCGAGCGCGGTCAGGAACACCTTGAGCGAGACCGGCACGCGGGAGCCGAGCAGCGCCAGCACGCCGAGCGCGAAGGCGATGTCGGTGGCGGCCGGGATCGCCCAGCCCCGCAGGGTCTCGGGCGAGTGCCGGTTGACGGTGGCGTAGACGAGGGCGGGGAGGATCATGCCGCCCAGCGCGGCCACCCCCGGCAGGATGCGGTCCGGCCAGGTGCGCAGGCGCCCGTCGAGCAGCTCGCGCTTGATCTCCAGGCCGACGAGCAGGAAGAACACGGCCATCAGGCCGTCGTTGATCCAGTGCAGGACCGAGAGCGGCCCGAGATGGGCCTTGAGCAGGGCGAAGTAGGTGTCGGCCAGGGGCGAGTTCGCGACGGCCAGGGCCAGCGCGGCGCTGGCCATGAGCACGAGACCGCCGCCGGCGGCGCTCGTGAGCAGGTCGCGCAGGGACGAGAGGGGACGGCGGGGGAGTGACGGCACGCGCACAGGTTCTCGGCCGCTGGCGGCCCGACCAGCGCAGAAACCTGCCGACCCGCCCACCGGATCGCGCACCCGGCGCGGCGTATGGCATCGATCCCCGCGTCCGGCAACCGAGCGGCGGTCGCGGCGGGCGCGCGCAGAGCTTGCGCCGGAACCCCGCCTCCTCATCCATCTTCCATCTGGCCGCCAAGCTGTCGCCGAGCGTGAAGGCGAGTTCGCCCTTGCCGCCCTGGACCAAGTTGAGGTTCTCGACGGAGGCTTTGGCGGCCTGGACAGACGAGTTCCCGGGAGCTTCTCGGTGAAGACCTTCGGGAGCGCGACACCCATCGGGTAATACACACCCGAGGTGCCACCCGTCAGAATCGCGATGAAATTCTCGGCGCGCGAGGACGGGGAGGCTCAGGAAAGCCGCTGCTCCGAGGGCGAGACCGGCGAGGCGTTGCGGCAAACCTGGCATGTGCCCCCCATTTTGTGTTGCCGCCTTGAAGAAGATCTGGCCCTCTGCGTTGGTACACGGTTCAGCTTTCGGCGGAATATTCGCCGCCGGAGCGCATTCGGCAGCGGATATCGCGCCTCTGGGCGTGCAGGGGATCTGCGCCGACCGCCCCCGCACGGGACGTCGCTGCGCCGGGCGCCCTCCGGCTCCGGCGCGGCGCGGGCCATCAGGACGGCCCCCGGCCGGTGCCGAGCAGCCGCACGGTCGCCACCGTGGCGATTCCTGAGAGCAGCGTGGCGAGCCCGAACAGGGCGCCGTAGCCGAAGAGATCGGCGAGCTTGCCTGAGATCAGCGCGCCGACGAAGTAGACGATCAGCTGCGCGCAGGCGAGGATCGTGAAGTCGGTGCCGGGCTGGTCGGTCGAGGCGACCGCCATGAACAGGCTGTAGAGCGCCACGATCTCCATGTAGCGGATCAGCGTCTGGAACCCGGCGGCGCCGAAGAGCGGCCACAGGCCGACCACGGCGCCCAGCGCGTGGGCGGCGAACAGGGCGAAGCACAGGGTGCGCGCCGCGCCGAGCAGGCCGAGCGTGGCGGCGGTGCCGATGCGGCGCACCAGCAGCGCGGCGATGCCCGATCCGGCGAGCCCCGCGGTGGCCGCCGAGAGGCCCGACAGGTAGCCGATCCGGTCGAGCGGCACGCCGGAATCGACGAGGTAGGGGCCCTCCATCGCCTTCACGAGGCCCTCGCTGACCCGGTAGGTCAGGGCGACCCACAGGATGGTGCGCACCTCCGGCCGCCGCAGGAAGGCGCGGATCGAGGGGCGCGGCGCGCTTGCGGCAGGCGCGGGATCGCCCTCGCGCATGCAGAAGGCGGCGGCGAGCGGCGGCAGGCAGAAGGCGGCGGCGGTGAGCAGCATCACGCTCCAGCCGGCATGGTGGTAGAGCACGAGGCTCAGCGTCCCGCCCACCACCACCCCCAGGGCGATCGAGCCGCCCTGGATGGCGTTGCCGATGGCGCGGTCCTCGGGCCGCAGCCGCGTCACGGCGTAGCCGTCGGTGGCGATGTCCTGCGTCGAAATCAGGAGCGCGGCGACGAAGCCGATGCCGATCAGGCCGGCGACATCGGTGGGGCCGAGCGGCAGCATCGCCAGGATGCAGCCGATCACGCCGAGCTGCGTGACGAGCACCCAGCCCGCCCGGTGCGCCCGCGCGAAGGGCCTGACCCGGTCGACCACCGGCGCCCAGAGGAACTTCAGCACGAGCGGCAGGAAGAGCAGGCTCAGATAGCCGATCGCCGCCCGCGAGACGCCGGCCTCGCGCAGGATCGGCGGCAGGGCGGCCGCGATCAGGTAGGAGGGGATCGCCTGCGCCATGTAGAGCGCGGCCAGCACGGCGAAGAGGCGCAGCCGCTCGGACCGGGTGGCGCTCACGGTGGCACTCATGGGCGCGCTCACGGGGGCATTCATGCGGAGAATTCCTGCACCGCCGACCGGGCGGCGGCTTCGTCGGGCGCGATCCGGATCGGGAAGCGCCAGAGCCGGCGGAACACGTCCGCGCCCGCCTCGGTGAAGCCGGGGCGCACGATGACGAGGCCGCGGCAGAGCCGGTCGAGCCCGGCGCGGGTGCGCTTGAACCACAGGTTCTGGGCGCGCTCCCCGGCCGGCGAGAGCTTGCCGATTCCGCCGAACACCAGGATCAGCGCGAACGGCGATGTCCGTGCGCCGATCCGCTCCAGGGCATCGAGATAGGCGGCCTCGTCGCCGGGCAGCGGCGGGCCGAGATAGCGCAGGACGACGAGGCCGTCGGTCTCCTCCACGGCGACCATCGGCTCAGAACGTCTTGCGGTAGCCGACCGTGACGGTGCGGCCGAGCCCGTAGACGGTCAGGTTGCGCACCGAGGTCGCGGTGGGGTTCCAGTAGGTGGCGTCGAACAGGTTGTCGACGGAGGCGTAGAGCTCGCCGCCGGCCAGAGGCGCGCCGACCGAGGCGTTGACCGTGACGGCGTCCTTGAGGCGATAGCGGGTGCCCACGAGGTCGATGCGGGCGTCGCGGCCGGTGAAGCCCTCGCCCTCCAGGCGGAACGACACGCCGTTCTCGAACAGGTAGGTGCCCGAGACCGTGGCGCGGAAGGGCGCGCCGATGCGGTTGTTGGGCAGAGAGCTGTCCAGGCGCCCGTCCCGGTCGGTGTCGTAGCGGCCTTCGCGATAGCCCAGCACGGTGCCGAGGCTGAGCTGCTCGGTCACCTGCGCGTTGCCGGTGAACTCGACGCCGTAGATCGCCTCCTTCTGCTGGCTGAGCCGGCTGGTCAGCGGGTCGAAGGTCGTGCCCTCGTCCGAAGTCGAGACGAAGCCGCCGAGCGAGCCGGAGAAGATCCCGACCCGGCCGCGGATGCCGAAATCGTAGGAATCGACGATCTGCGCGCGCGGGGCGATGCTGGAATACGCGATGGTGGTGCCGGCCGGCAGGCAGAAGGGCCGCGCCAGGGGGCAGGCATAGGCGAGCGACAGGCCGGCCCGCCGGGTGAAGGCGCCGATATCGGCGAGCGCGTAGCCCTGGCTGAAGCCGCCGTAGAGATCGATGCCGGGCAGGAGGTTGAAGGTCGCGCCCGCGTTGAAGGTCGGGGCCGCGTAGGAGAAGCGACCGCCCGTGACGGCGACCGCCGGCAGCACGAAGGTCGAGTAGCCGAGGGCGTTGCGGGCGGCGGTCGCCGCGAAGGTGGCCGGCCGGGTGTAGCCCGCCACGTCGAGGTCGAAATGCTCGTAGCGCATGCCGGCGCGCAGGGTCAGCCGCTCGCCCACGGGCAGCTGCAGCAGGGCGAAGCCGGCATAGCTGTTCTGCTGGAGCGGCGTGAACACGTCCGCGCCGTCGCGGGACCGCTGGCGCGTGGATTCCGCGATCACGTCGGTGCCCCAGGTCATCTTCATGCCGGGGAGGAGGACGCTCAGATCCGTGTCGAGGGTCAGGTTGATGCCGCCGCGCTCGGTCGCCAGCGCGGATTGGTTGGCGAGGCTCGTGGGCGCGGCCGGCCTGAACGAGTAGGTCACGAACGGGTTCGCGGGATAGGCGAATTCCGTATAGTTGAAGCGCTTGTTGATGTCGTTGAAGAAGCCGAGCAGCGAGAGCGACCCGAGCGGCGTGTCGCGGTCGGTGTAGCGCAGGTACAGCGACCGCGTGTCCTCGGCCACCGGCAGGCCGGGATAGAGCCGCCCGTAGTTCGGGCGCGCGTAAGGCGCGGTGTAGTCCGTGAGGTAGCGCGGATCCTGGTTGAGCAGGATCTGGGTCAGGCCGAACTCCAGGCGCTTGGCGAGGTCGAGGTCGTAGCCGAGCCGCAGGTTGATGTTGCCGAGCCGGAAGCGGTCGCCGCCGCCCTGGCCGAGCTGCCCGTCGGAGGGCATCTCCCGGCCCTGGCCGTCGTAGGTCCGGGCGGCGAAGCGGCCCGATCCGGTGAAGGCGTAATCGACCCCGTCCGGCACCCTGCCGGTCACGCTGATCGAGGTCTCCGGCGCGATCCCGTGGATGGGGTCGGCCGTGAAGGTCCGCAGGGCGGTGTTGACGGTGACGACCGGCGTCCCGTCGGTGGGGCGGCGGGTGATGACGTTGACCGTGCCGCCGGTGGCGCCGGCGCTGTAGAGGCTGGAGGCACCGGCCACCACCTCGATCCGCTCCACGGAATTGAGGTCGATCAGGTTGAGGATGCGCGAGACGTCGCGCAGGGGCGTGTTCACCGGCACCCCGTCGATCAGGACCAGCAGGTTGCGGCCGCGGAAGGTCTCGGAGGCGCTGGAGATCGTGCCGTTCGGCGCCGAGAAGCCCGGCACCAGCTTGGCGAGCACCGCGGAGGGGTTCGGCGTCAGGGTGAGCTGCTGGCGGATCTGCTCGCGGTCGATCACCTGGACGCTCTGCGGCACGTCCTCGATCCGCCGCGGGGCGCGGGTGGCGGTCACCGAGATCTCGTCGAGGGCGACGGTCGGCGCGGCCGTCTCCGGGGAGGTCTGCGCTTCGGCCGGACCGGCCAGGATCGTCCCCGCACTCAGGACCGCGACGAGACCGACATACCACATGACGCTCAGACCTACCCCTGTGCGCCCCCATTGGGGCGCCCCGTTGCCGCCGCCCCACCGCGGCGCCCGTGTAAAACGGGCCCACCGCCGGCATTGCGCGCAGTTTAAAATTCGTCCAATGAGAGAATTACGAGGCGATTGAACTCCGTTCCGAAGTACATCCCGCAAAAACCCCTCGACATGATCTTGAGCCTCTAGCATGGTGATTGCCCGCCCGCTTGGACTGCGGCGCGCAACAGTCCGGACTGCTGCGCAGGATCCGGCTGCACCGGGCATGCGATGACGAAGTGGACAGATCCGGCCGAGGCTGCGGCCCCGATGGCGCGCGGCGACGCGCCGATGAGCACCGGGCCGGTCGGCGGAGCGCGTCCGCAGGTGATCGCGGGGGCCGACACCCTGCCCTTCCGCGGGCGGACCGCGATCCGCCTGGATCCCGATCTCGGCATCGCCTCGGTGTTCGGCCCGTCCCGGACGTGGTGCGACACGGCACCGGTGGAGCGCCTCCTTCTGGTCCGGCCGGCGGTCGGGCGGCTTCAGGTGACGCAGGGCGGGCGCACGCTGGCCTGCTGCTCGCGCGATGCGCTGCTCGTCGCGGCGAGCCGGGGGGCCGTGTTCGCCGCCACGGCGGTCGAGCGGATCGACCTCCTGGCGATCGAGCGGACCCGGCTCGCGCCCCCGCTCGCCGCCCTCGAACCCGGCTTCCTCCGGCGGATCGGGCGGGATCATCCGGGCCTGCAGACCCTGACCGCCTATGCGGCGGGGCTGCTGCGCGGGCTGGTTCCGGTCGCCACCGCGGGGCTCGCGGACCTCGCCCGGACACACTTGGCTGAGCTCCTCGCCCTGATCGTGCGCGAGCCCGACCTCCAGGCGCACGGACCGGTCCCGAGCCGCCGCGAGCAGCGGATCCAGGCGCTCAAGGCCGAGGTCGAGCAGCGGCTCGGCAGCCCGGACCTGAGCCTCGACACCGTGGCCCAGGCCCAGCGGATCTCGAGCCGCCAGATCCAGGCGCTGTTCCAGGCGGAGGGCGAGACCTTCTCGGGCTTCGTCCTCGCCCGCCGACTCGACCGGGCGATGCAGCGTCTCACGGATGGCGACGACCCGCGGCCGGTCGGCGCCATCGCGTTCGATGTCGGCTTCGGCGACCTGTCCTACTTCAACCGCACCTTCCGCCGCCGCTTCGGCCTCACCCCCTCGCAGGCGCGACGGATGCCGCGGCGGGCGGACCGCGCCGGGCTTCCGGAGGGCCATCGGCTTGGTGTCCGGGTCGACGCGCGGCCGGGTTGACGCGGGCAGCCCAGACGCAACGCTCCGCCCTGTCGCGGCCCGCCGCCTTCGGCTAAGCTGGCGGCATGATTCGACGCACCGGATCCCGCCCGTTCCGCCGGCTCGCGGCCGGCCTCGTGCTCGGGGCCTGCGGCCTGCCGGCCGGATCCGCCACCGCCCAGGCGCTCCTGTGGCCGTCGGCCGGCTTCGCCCCCCTGCCCTCCTTCGCGTGGCCCGCGCCCGTCACGGACCCGGCCGGCCGCTGGACCGGCTCCTACGCCAGCCTGTCGACCGGCTACGCGGTCACGAGCTCCCGCCGCTTCGGCAGCTTTTCCGGCCCCACCATCGGCTTCGAGGCCGGGCGGATGTGGCAGGAGGGGCCGATCCTCTACGGCATCAGCGGCGGCTTCGATTACTTGGCCGGGCTCGACGGCACCCTGACGCCCGGCTACGGGCGGCTCGCCTACAGCCGGGACTTCGCGGGCGCCCTGGAGGTGAAGGTCGGGACCCTGCTGACGCCGGACGTGCTGGTCTACGCCAAGACCGGCGCCGTGGCCCTGCACGAGACGCTGCGGGTCGGGCCGACCCCCACGACGGTGCCGTTCAGCCGTCAGGACATCGCGGTGCGGCCGGTGGCGGGCGTCGGGGTCGAGTGGGCCGTCACCGATCGCCTGACGTTGGGGGTCGAGGCCGGCGTGGTCGGCGGCGGGATCCGCTGAACGCCCCTCAGGCGCGCCGGCAGCCCGGATCGCAGGCCGCCGCCAGGGCTGCGATATCGCGCCAGCCGTAGGCGACCTCGGTGAACCGGCCGTGCCCGCGGGTGGCCTCCGGCCCGTCGAGCAGGGCGCCGCCGAGGGATTCGATGAAGTGCCGGCCGGGCGCGTTCGTGCGCAGCACCCAGGCGCCGACGGCCCGGTATCCGGCCTGCTGCAGGCCTGCCGCCATCGCGCAGACCAGGGCCCGGCCGGCCCCGCGCCCCTGAGCGGCCCGCACCACGTAGGGCCCCCGGATCTCCCCGTCGAAGCCCGCCGCCGCCAGGGCGCCCGCGCGCTGGGCGTTGCCGAGGCCGAATCCGACCGGCTCTCCGTCCATCTCGGCCAGGAAGACCGCCTCGTCGGCGTCCGGCTGCGGGCTGCTGAGAACCTGCGCCCACCACGCCTGCCGCACCTCGACCGTGAGGGCGTCGATCATCTCGGCCGGCAGGAGGCCGCCATAGGCCTCGTGCCACGCGCTCACATGGACCGCCGCGATGGCGGCCGCATCCTCCGGTCCCGCGCGCCGCACGACGGGCGCGCGCGTCTGCGCGATCTTGGGTGCGGCCATAGACTCAACGTCCGCTCGCCTCGAGCCGTGCCGATCGCGTTGCCATCGAGCGCGGCTTCAAGCCTGTGTTTGAACGCGCTCCCTGGCGCCGAACCGGCCTCCACCGCGGTGGAGCGCGCGTCGACGCCGCCGCGCTATTTCGGCACGAACGCCCAATAGTCGAGATCGAGGATCACGGCGGGGTCGTAGCCCTCCCCGGCGCGGTCCGGGAAGGCGCCGCAGGGCTGGTTCTTGGTGGCGACGGTGCGCAGGCGCAGCAGCCCGACATCGGCGCGGCCGACATCGGCCGTCGCCAGCACCTCGCTCCAGGCGTAGACCGTATCGCCGGCGAACAACGGCGCCACGTGCCGGCCCGCGTTGATGCCGGCGATCGCGAAGGCGTTGCCGAGCCCGTTGAAGCTCAGCGCCCGGGCGAGCGAGATCACGTGACCGCCGTAGATCAGGCGGCGGCCGAAGCGGGTGTCCTTGGCGGCCAGCCCATCGAAATGCACCTTGGCGGTGTTCTGGAACAGGCGCGTGGCGATCTGGTGCTCGGCCTCCTCGACGGTCATGCCGTCGACGTGGTCGATCTTTTCGCCCACCGCGTAATCCGCGAAGCGGTGCGGGCTGCCGGCGAGGTCCGTATCGTAGGCGGCGGCCGAGAGCGGCGGCAGGGCGCCCGCGAGGTCCTGCGGATCGACCACCTTGGCCAGCGTCGGCACGCGCTCCTCGGCGATCGCCGCCTCGGGGTCGCGCTTGCGCACCAGCACCCAGCGGCAATAGCTCAGCACGGTCTCGCCGCGCTCGTCGGACCCGACCGAGCGGACATAGACCACGCCGGTCTGGCGATTCGAGCTCTCCTTGAGGCCGATCACCTCCGAGACGGTCGACAGGGTCTCGCCCGGATAGACCGGCCGGCGGAAGCCGCCCTCCGCGTAGCCGAGATTGGCCAGCGCGTTGAGGGAGACGTCCGGCACGGTCTTGCCGAACACCATGTGGAAGGTCAGCAGATCGTCGAGCGGGCTCCTCGGATAGCCGAAGGCGCGCGCGAAGGCGTCCGAGGACTGCACGGCGAAGCGCGGGCCGTAGAGGCCCGTGTAGAGCGCCACGTCGCCCACCGTCACGGTGCGCGGGGTCGCGTGGCGGATGGTTTCGCCGAGGCGGAAATCCTCGAAGAAGCGGCCGGGATTGGTCTTCACGGGTGGACGATCCTACTGCGTGTAAACGTAGGTTGCGGGCACGGCATATTCGTGCAGCAGGCGGCTGATGAACAGCAGCAGCAGGATCAGGATGATCGGCGAGATGTCGACGCCGCCGAGATTGGGCAGCAGGTTGCGGATCGGCCGCAGGACCGGCTCGGTGAGCCGATAGAGCACCTCGCCGATCTGCGCGACGATCGGATTGCGCACGTTCACCACGTTGAACGCCACGAGCCAGCTCAGGACCGCACTGGCGATGAGGACGTAGATGAAGAGCTGGACGACCGTGTCGAAGAGCCAGATCAGGGCGTTCATGCGGGTCCGCGCGTATCCTCAGGGCGCCCGCGCCCGGGTGCCGGAGCGGCACTTTGGCGGGCGGCGTTGAAACAGGGAATTGACAGGCTGAGCCGCCCGCGCCTACAAGGCCGGCGCCTCGACGGGGCTGTAGCTCAGATGGGAGAGCGCCGCAATCGCACTGCGGAGGTCAGGGGTTCGAATCCCCTCAGCTCCACCAGGCTTTCCTGGTGAAAAGTCAGCGTCCTGGACTGCGTGGCGATAGTGCTGTCGCGGCCAGGGCTTAGTGGCGGCTCGCGTAGTCTCCGGCACCGTTCGCCAGCGACCTTCTGGTCGACCTCAGGCTTGCTGACGGCCTCGTTCTCGGCGTCGGGTCTTGCGTTTTCCGAGCTTCCTGATCGCAGCGTATCCAGAGACTGGTTCGCATTCCGATGTGAGACGCGAGTTCGCAGAGAAAGCGCGCTGTCGAGGAGCCGTGCCGCGTGCTGCCAGGATCAGGAACCGACGCACCGACCGGCGCGGCGTCTCGCAGCGGGCCATCGGATGACCGCGACGGGCAACGGCAGGACGTGACGATGCCGGTGCCCCGTGGCGGTCAGGTCGCGCTGCTCTTCGCCACGATGTTCCCGCAGGCCGCCCTGTCCATGCTCAGCCTCGCGCCGCCCGTCATGGCGGGGCCGATCGCGCACAGCTACGGCCTGCCCGCCGAGGTCGCCGGCGCCTACTCGGGCCTCGTCTACGCCTTCGTCCTCCTGGGCAACCTGCTCGCCGCGCCGTTGATCCAGCGCTGCGGGCCGCTGCGGCTGAGCTTCGCCTGCGTCCTCGGCGGCGCCCTCGGCCTCGCGATCTTCGCCGAAGCCGGGATCGCCGGCCTGCTGATCGGCGCCGTCTTGATCGGGCTGTGCTACGGGCCGCTCACGCCCGCCAGCTCTCAAGCGATCGCCCATCAGGCGGGATCACCCGCCTTCGTCTTCATCGTCTCGGTCCGGCAGACCAGCGTGCCGCTCGGCGGCGTGCTCGCCGGGCTCCTCGTCCCGCCCCTGCTGGCGCGGCTCGACTGGACCGCGACCTGCGCGGCCCTCGCGGCCGGCAGCGCCCTCGCGGCGCTCGCCTTCGCGGCCGCCTCGCCCCTGGTCAGGTCGGAGCGCGCCATCGGTACGCTCGGCCGGACCGCACGCCTACTCGATCCGCTCGCCCTGATCTTCCGCAACCCCGCGCTGCTGAGGCTGGCCGCAGCCTCGGCGATCTTCGGGGCGATCCAGCTCGTCCTGAGCGCCTTCCTGGTGATCTACCTGGTCCGCGTCGTCGGGCACGACCTCGTTACCGCCGGCGCGCTGCTCTCGGCGGGCCAAGTGGCGGGGATCCTTGGGCGGCCGGCCTGGGGCTTCGTGGCCGACCGCACGCAGGCTTCGCGCACGGTGCTGGTCGGGCTGAGCCTCGGCATGGCGTTGAGCTGCCTCCTCGCGGCGGCCCTCGCGCTCCTCGGCCCGTCGTGGCTATCGCTGCCGGTGGCGCTGGTTTTCGGCGCGACCGCGACCGGCTGGAACGGCGTCTTCCTGGCGGAGATCATGAGCGCGGTCGCGCCGGCGGAGGTGGGCTCGGCCACGAGCGGCGGCCTTCTGTTCACCTATGGCGGTATCGTGGTCGGTCCGGCGCTGTTCGGGGCTCTGGCGCACGCGGCCGGGTTCGGCACCGCCTTCCTGACGCTGGCGCTCGGCGCGCTGATCGCGGCGTGGCTGGTCGGCCGCTCCCCGCGGCCGGGCACCCGATGACGGGCGGTCGCCTGCCGCACGGGCGCAGCCGCTGGCGACCACGGCATACCGGTTTGATTGACAAGGCCCATCGCGGTGCACGCAGACCAACTGTCCAGGTCAACCCGGGCGCTATGCACCATAAGCGGACATCAGCTGACCGCCCGGTAGCAGATGGGGTGGATGGCTCCCGCTCCGACTGACGGCATCTCGGTGCCAAGATGTGGTTGCTGTCAAAGCAGCAGCCACGCTCATGCAGGAGCCATCCCCATGGAGATCACCACCGTCGGCATCGATCTGGCCAAGAGCATTTTCCAGGTTCACGCCGTCGATGCAGTTGGGTACGTCGTCGTTCGCAAGGCGCTACGCCGGGCGCAGGTCGTGCCGTTCTTGCGCCAAGCTGCCTCGTTGCCTGGTCGGCATGGAGGCGTGCGGCACGTCCCATCACTGGGCCCGGGAGCTCATGAGGCTCGGCGATGAGGTTCGGCTGATGCCGCCCGCTTACGTGAAGCCGTATGTGAAGCGCGGTAAGACCGATGCGAACGACGCCGCTGCCATCTGCGAGGCGGTGACGCGCCCGAGCATGCGCTTCGTGCCGGTGAAGGCGACCGAGCAGCAGGCGGCGCTGGCGCTGCACCGGACGCGCGACCTGCTGGTCAAGCAACGCACGCAGTTGGTGACCATGATCCGCGGCCTGCTCGCCGAGTTCGGGATCGAGATGGCGCGGGGCCTGCGGCACGCGCTCGAACTGGCGGCCCGGCTCTCGGCTGGAGACGCAGCCGAGGTGCCACCACTGGCGCAACGCGTGGTGACCGGGCTGGCCGACCAGATCGGCGCCTTGCAGATCCAGCTCACCCGCCTGGAGAAGGAGTTGCTCGCTTGGCATCGGGACAGCGACCTGTCGCAGCGCCTGGCGACGATCCCCGGTGTCGGCATCGTCTCGGCGACCGCGCTGGCCGCCTCGGTGAGCGAGCCCGAGCGCTTCCGCTCCGGTCGGCAGTTCGCGGCCTCGTTGGGGCTGACACCGCTGCAGAACTGCAGCGGCGGCACGGAGCGCCTGGGCCGTATCTCACGCATGGGCGATCGCTACCTGCGCCGCCTGCTCGTGGTCGGCATGACCTCTCTGGTCCGGCGCGCGAAGGCGACACCGACTTCGGTCGACCCGCGGCTGCCGGCGCTGCTGCAGCGCAAGCCGGTGCGCGTGGTGACTGTTGCGGCGGCCAATCGCACGGCGCGGGTCGCCTGGGCGATCATGACCCGCGGCGGCACCTACCGCGCACCAGCGGCCACGGCCGCCTGACAGCAGGAAGGGGAGCACTTTTCCGAGTTGCGAGGACGATGAGAGTTGATGGCGAACCGGTCAGACCGGGAGCCGGGACACCCCGCTGAATGTCCAGGGCATCATAGCTCGCAAAGCAGAGTGGGACCCAGCTCGCGGATACCATCAGGGCCAGCGGTCACATGAACGACTGCATCGACAGGCCGGACACAAGACTGCACCCGACCAACGCGTCAGAAGCTCAATTCGCCGCTTGCAATGCGGGAGCCATCCACACAAGACATTCAGTTTCAGGTGACCGTCCGTCCGGTGTCGACCCTCAGCAGCCCTTCGTCTGACCTGACCGGTATTTTGGACCGAGCCGATTGAGAGGCTACTGCATGGTCGCGGCCATGGGTAGCCGGAAGGCCAGATCCGGGTAGCTGACGGGCGCGGGCGGCCGATAGCCCAGCGACGAATGCGGTCGGACGCAATTGTACGTGGTTTGCCATAGACCGATCACGATCTGCGCCTCCTTCAGCGAGTAGAAGATCTCCTGGCACAGGCACTCGTCCCGAAGCTTGCCGTTGAAGCTTTCGCAGTACCCGTTCTCCCACGGGGATCCTGGCGCGATATACTGGATCTGTGAGCCAGCTTTGGCGACCCATTTGCGCAGCGCCTTCGAGATCATCTCTGGGCCATTGTCGCAGCGGATGTTCTCCGGGATGCCGTGCAGGCACATCGCATCGGCCAAAGCCTCGATCACGCCGAGGCTGTTGATGCGCCGCGCCACCTTCAGCGCCAAGCAGGTCCGGCTGTCCCTTCGACAAGCTCAGGGTGAGGTCGTCGATCAGCGTCAGGATGCGCAGGCTCCGGCCGTCGTGGGTCTGGGCCTGCACGAAGTCGAAGCTCCAGACGTGGTTGCGGTGGAGCGGGCGCAGGCGTTTGCCCGAGCCGTCGTTCAGCCACAGGCGGCTGCGGGGCTTATGTCGGCTGGGGACTTTTAGCCCCTCGCGACGCCAGATGCGCTGGACCCGATCCTTGCCCACCTGCCACCCCGCTGCCTGCAGCAGCGCGGTGACGCGGCGGTAGCCGTAACGTCCATACTCGGACGCCAAGGTTATGATGGCGCGGGTCAGCGCATCCTCATCGGCCGGCACGGTCGGCACGTAGCGCTGCGTGCCGCGGTGCTGGCCGACGATCCGGCAGGCGTGACGTTCCGAGAGACCATACTTTTCTCGGATGCCGTCGACCGCCCGCCTGCGTCGTTCGGGGGCTACAAGTTTCCCGAGGCGACATCCGCCAGCACTTGCTTCTCCAAGGACAGATCAGCCACGAGCCGCCGCAATCGCGCGTTCTCACGCTCAAGATCCTTCATCCGGCGCGCTTGGTCGATCTGCAGGCCGCCGTATTCCTTGCGCCAGCGATAGTAGCTTTGCTCGGAAATTTCGGCCTCCTTGCAGGCTAGGGCCAAACTCTTGCCCTGGGCTGTCTGCACCTCGATCTGGCGCAGCTTCAACACGACCTGCTCCGCACCCGTCTTCTGACCTCGCCGCATGTCCGACTCCTTTGGTCCTGACTGATCCTTTCAATCAGCCCGGCCCAAAGCCAGCCGGTCAGGTCACCGGGCGCGATGCGGACGCGCTGTTCGATCGCGCCGACTACGCGCTCTACCATTCGAAAGAGCATCATCGGGGAAAGACGATCCTGTTCTCACAGGAGCACGAGGATGCCATCCGGGCGAAGCAGATCGTGGAGACCGCCCTGCGAACGGCTGACCTCTCCGCCGAGATGACGATGCATTACCAACCGATCCTCGATACGAACACGGGCAAGATTGCCTTCGTAGAGGGCCTCGCGCGCTGGACCAGCCCGCAGCTCGGCCGCGTGTCCCCGGACCGGTTCATCGCCGCAGCGGAGCGGTGCGGCCTGATCCACGACATGACGCTCCTCCTTCTCCGCAAGGCACTCGCCGACGGCACCCGGCTGCCGCCCGGGATCGGCTTGTCCTTCAATCTGTCGGCCCAAGATCTGGCCTCGCCCGAGACCGTGCTGGCAATCCTGGCCGCCGTGCGCGCGAGCGGTTTCGATCCCCACCGGTTGACGCTGGAACTGACGGAGACGGCGCTCATGCGCGACTTCGATCAGGCCAAAGCCGCCATTCGCATGCTGCGAGCCCTGGGTATCGAGATCGCCCTGGACGATTTCGGCACGGGCTATTCCAGCCTGGGCTACGTCCACAGCCTGCCGTTGGACAAGATCAAGATCGACCGCAGCTTCATGGCAGGCATCGATACGGATCTCGGCTGCAGCCTCGTCTCCACCATCCTGGATCTCTGCCGCAACCTTGGCCTCGAAGGAGTAGCCGAAGGCATCGAGACCGCCGAGCAGCTGGACGCCGCCCGTCGGCAGGGCTGCCGCTACATGCAAGGCTATTACGTCGGCAAGCCGATGCCGATCGACGACTTTCTTCATCGGCTCAACCCAGATCAGACGGTAGATCGGCTCTGGGCCTAGAAGGTTAGGCGGACCGATCTCGGATAGGCTGGCAGGAAAGCTACGAACGCGCCTCGACCACGTCCGAAAAAGTTTTGCAATCAACCCCCACAGCTATGTCTGCTTAGATAGATCGACCGACTGGAAGCAGACCGGCGGCATTCCACCCACCCCGGTCATCCAAAGGCACATTCCAGCGGGCTGGAATTGGCCGTCAGCCGCCTGTCCGCTTTCAAGGCTTTCTAATGCCAAAGCAGACCAAGAAACTTTTATCGAAGTAAGCGAAAGTACTTAGGTCGTGGTCCTCCGTTCCTGGCTTCTTGCGCGCCGACCCATCGGGCCGGCGCGGAGTCCTCAATGCCGCGGCAGGATGTGCAGCGCCCGCAGGAACACGTCCACGTCCTCGCGGGTGTTGTAGAAGGCCAGCGACGCCCGCACCGACTGGTCGACCCCGAAGCGGCGGAGCGCGGGGAGGGCGCAGTGGTGGCCCGAGCGCACGGCGATGCCGTGGGCGTCGAGATGGTGGGCCACCGCCTCGTTCTCCTGGCCCTCGACGGTGAAGGACATGACGCTCGCCTTCTCCCGCGCCGTGCCGATCATGCGCAGGCCCTTCACCTCGGCGAGGCCTCCTTGCGCATACTCCAGCAGGTCATGCTCGTAGGCCGCGATGGCCGGCAGGCCGATGCCCTCCAGGTAACCGAGGGCGGCCCCGAGGCCGACGGCACCCGCGATGTCGGGAGTGCCCGCCTCGAACTTCTCCGGTGCGCCCTTGTAGACGGTCTTCGCGAAGGTGACGTCTTCGATCATGTGGCCGCCGCCCTGCCAGGGCGGCATCGCG
The DNA here is from genome assembly GCF_038442355.1 of Methylobacterium guangdongense. Lineage (NCBI taxonomy): Bacteria > Pseudomonadati > Pseudomonadota > Alphaproteobacteria > Hyphomicrobiales > Methylobacteriaceae > Methylobacterium > Methylobacterium guangdongense. The sequence goes on along the minus strand of NZ_JBBXMX010000006.1, from coordinate 91,650 downwards.
TCGAGCAGGGCGCTCTTGCCGTAGAGGGCGCCGATCCCCGTCGGCCCGAACACCTTGTGGCCGGAGAAGACGAGGAAATCGGCATCGAGCACCTGCACGTCGAGGGGAATGTGCGGCGAGGATTGTGCCGCATCGACCAGCACGGGCACGCCGTAGGCATGGGCCAGCGCAATGATCTCGCGGATCGGGTTTACCGTGCCGAGCGCGTTGGCGACGTGGGTCACCGAGACGATCTTCGTCCGCCCCGAGAGCAAAGCCGCGTATTGCTCGAAGATGATCTCGCCCCGGTCGTTCACCGGGATGACCCGGATTGTCGCCCCCGTGCGCTGCGCCAGGAGCTGCCAGGGCACGATGTTGGCGTGGTGCTCGATCATCGAGAGGATGATCTCGTCGCCCGGCCCGATATTCGCCCCGCCATAGGAGGCGGCCACGAGGTTGATCGCCTCCGTCGTGCCCCGCAGGAAGACGATGTCGTCCTTGGTCGGCGCGTTGAGGAAGCGGCGCACGGCCTCGCGCCCGCCCTCGAACAGGTCGGTCGAGCGCGCCGCCAGGGTATGGGCGGCCCGGTGGATGTTCGAGTTGTGCCGGGCGTAGAACTCGGAGGTCGCGTCGATCACGGCCTGCGGCTTGTGGGTCGTCGCGGCGTTGTCGAGCCAGACCAGCGGGTGGCCGTTGACGCTCTGGTGCAGCGCCGGGAAGTCTTTTCGAACGCGCTCCACGTCGAAGGGCGCCGCCACCGGGCTCGACCCGTGCGACAGCGCGCGCGGTGCGGGACCGGGTGAGCGGGTCGGCTCGACGCGGGGGCTCGCCGGGGCCTTGCGCGCCGGGCCGGGGCCGAGGTTCAGGAAGTAGTAGTCCGACCGGTTGGACGGCGTCGGTTCCGGCGCCCGCGACAGGCGGCTGGTCTTTCGGAAACTCTCCTGCGCCTCGTCCACACCCGCCTTCGACGGGTCGGCCGGCACGAGGTGCGGGGCCAGCGCATGGGCGAAGGCGTTGGCGCGGGGATGATCCGCCGCGATCTGCCGGTGCAGCTCCGGGCCGCCGGGGAGCGCCGCCGCGAGCGAGAGGATACTCGGGAACGAGAAGTCCGGCAGGACCGGTCGGGGGCTCGCCGGGTGGACCGGCGGGACCGCGCCGATGTCAGCGAAAGCCGGGCTCGCCGGGGCGAGGTTCGGCACCGTCGGACCGCTCAGGCCCGGCACACCGACCGGCGGCGCCCCGAAGGAGCGGGCGCCGAGGGCCGAAAGGTCCGGCTGAAACCCGGCGGGCAGCCCCCCGGCCGGAGCCGAGGGCGTCCCCACAGAGCCGCTCGGCAGCGGCGCGCCGCCAAAGCCCTGCGGCAGGCCGTCGAGGGCCTGCGGCACCTGTGGGCCCGCCGGCAGCGCCGGGGCGAAGGGCTGGCTCGCCGCCTGACCTTGCCCGTAGATCTCGCGGGCGAGGCGCCCGACGAGATCCGCATGCGGAGTGATTTGGGCGAGCTCGCCCGTCGTCCTCGTGGAGAAACCGGACACCGGCACCTCACGCATAGTCATGGTAGTTGCCGAGCAGCACGTTATCGAGACGGGCGATGGCGTCCTCGACCAGCACGGCGGCCGAGAAGTAGCGGGTCACGAGGTGCGAGGCGATGGAATGGTCGTTGGTGCCCATGTAGCGCACCGACAGGCCGGGCTCGATCTCGCCGGTCACGCCGGACTTCTGAAGCCCGACGACGCCCTGCTCGGGCTCGCCGACGCGCAGCAGCAGGATGGAGGTGGTCTGGGCGCCCGTCACCGGGTCGCTGTCGATCGGCAGCTTGTCGCTCGGCACCAGCGGCACGCCGCGCCACGTGAGGAACGGGGCGCCGAACAGATGCACCACCACCGGCGGCACGCCCCGGCGGGTCGCCTCGCGGCCGAAGGCGGCGATGGCGCGGGGATGGGCGACGAAGAAGGCGGGCTTCTTCCACACCAGCGTCAGCAGCTCGTCGAGGTCGTCCGGGGTGGGCGGGCCGCCCCGGGTCGGGATGCGCTGGCGGCCCGTCACCTCGTTGAGGAGGCCGAACTGGGAGTTGTTCAGAAGCTCCCATTCCTCCCGCTCCTTCACCGCATCCACGGTGAGGCGGATCTGCTCGCGCAGCTGATCGATCTCGTTCGAGTAGAGATCGGTGACGCGGGTATGGGTGTTGAGGATCGTCTGGATGGTGGAGAGGTGGTACTCGCGCGGGTCGATCTCGTAATCGACGAAGGTCGTCGGCAGCCGTGGCTCGCCGGTATGGACGGCCAGGAGCTCGATACCCTGCTCGCCGTAGGAATTGGTGTGGCCCTTCAGCCGGTCGCGCTCCTCGCGATACTGGCCGATGCGCGAGCGGATGCTCTCGTCGTCCAGCGCCGAGCGGTCGAGGGTCAGCAGCGTGACGGCCGAGAGCGCCTTCACCGCCGGAACCGGCGCGCCCTCGTCGAGGAGGTCGCCGTCGCCGAAATAGTCGCCCTTGGTGGCGAGCCCCTGGCGCAGGCGGCCCTTGTAGGGGCCGGACAGGGTCAGCTCGACGGTGCCGTCGGCGACCACGACGAGGTTGCGCTCGGCGGCGCCCTCCTCGCGGATGACGTCGCCGGCCGCGTGGCGGCTCTCCTTGAACTTGCCCGCGAGGCTCGCGAGCTCGGCATCGCCCAGGCGGCTGAACAGCGGCACGGAGCGCAGCGAATCGGGGCGAATGGTGCGGCCCTTGTCCTCGGTGGCGAGGTCGATCCGGCCGCCCTTGGCGAGCACCACGGCGCGGCGGTTCACCCGGTAGACGCCGCCCGCGACATCGACGAAGGGCAGGAGGCGCAGGAGCCACCGCGGGGTATTCGCCGCGTTCTGGACCGAGGTGACGGTCGCCGTCGCGAGGTTGCGTGCCGCCGTGGCGCTGACGCTCAAACCCGGTCCGCTCATCGTCGTTCGTCTCCAAGAGGTAAGCAGGCGCGCCGCTTCGGCCCGCGTGGAAGCGGGCGGTCGCGCAGTAAAAGCGGACCGGGCGCAAGTGTTCGGTGGACCGGGCGGGCCTCAAGAGCCGCAAGCGATCCGGTGGATCTCGTGTTGACGAGCGAAGTTACATCCGCTCGGCGCTAAATGGCGCGACTCGGCCTTGAGTCTTGCCAGCGATGCTTGACTATGCCGGTGTTCAGTCTGCGGTCAACAGGAAGATCTTCTATATCTCAGTCAATCTTGGAATATCGATCCAATTTTTTGACTCAACGCAGAACGTCGTCTGCGGCCTGGGCGGGTTTTGGAGAAATTCATTCTCTCACATCGCGGTCTGATGGCAGAACCACGACGACATCGTTTCAAGGGAAGGATTTTTCTCGCGCCCGGTCAGATCCCGTCCCCGAAGCCGAAGGACTGATCCATGCTGAGCGCGGGATCCTCGTCGGCGCGCAGGCGCGAGACGACGCGGGCCGGGACGCCCGCGACGGTGGTGTGGGCGGGCACGTCGCTGAGCACCACGGCGGCGGCGCCGATCTTGGCGCCCTCGCCGACGCGGACGTTGCCGAGCACCTTGGCGCCGACGCTGAGCAGCACGCCGCGGGCGATCTTCGGGTGCCGGTCGCCGCTTTCCTTGCCGTTGCCGCCGAGCGTCACCGATTGGAGGATCGACACGTCGTCGGCCACCACCGTGGTCTCACCGATCACCACCCCGGTGGCGTGGTCGATGAAGACCCCCGAGCCGATCCGGGCGGCCGGGTGGATGTCACAGCCGAACACCTCGGAGATGCGGCTCTGGACATGCAGCGCCAGCGTCGCCCGGCTCTGATGCCAGAGCCAGTGCGCCACTCGGTAGGCTTCCAGCGCAGCGAAGCCCTTGTAGAACAGGAACGGATCCAGGAAGCGGCGACAGGTCGGGTCGCGCTCGCGGATGGCGACGAGGTCGCGCACCGCATGGGCACCTGCCTCCGGATCCGCCTCGAAGGCGGAAAGGCACAGGTCGCGCATCGACAGGCGGGCGAGGTCGCCGTCGCCCAGCCGGTGGGCGAGGCGGTAGGCGAGGGCCTGGGCGAGAGTGCGCTGGTCGAGGATCGTCGCCTGGATGATGCCCGCGTAGAGCGGCTCCTCAATCAGGGCGGCCTCCGCCTCGGCGCGCAACTCCGCCCAGACCTCGGTCTCGGCGGTGCTGCGGCTGATCGCCCTGAGGGGCGGCTGGAGGGTGGCGAGGGCGGCGGTCACGGTGGCGGCGATCAATGCACCCGCCGGAACAGGTCCGGCAGGTAACCTTCGAGGAGCTCGTGCCCCTCGAAGGCGACATCGACGGTGGCTGGGCGCCCACCGTGGCCATGGATGCCGACGATCCGGCCCCTGGCGTGCCGCCAGATCCCGAGGGCTTCCGCGAGATCGAGGCGCTCGAACACCACTTCGTCTCCCCGTCTGATGGCCGATGCCGCCATGGACTCCTCCTCCGCGCGCCGCCGAAGACCGCTCCGATTCCTGGTCCACGGCCCTGTCGGCCACCCCGGAAAATACCCTTCCGCCTCGTCATGGTCGGAGGAGAAGGTTTCAGTCGCAGCTGGCCCAAATAGAAGCATGATCTTCACTAAGCCATTGTTGTATCTATATATTTATTGATCGAACTCGTTTTGGCAAGGGTCGCTTCCCGGCCTCGCCTGGCAACGCCTCCGGGCGCTCCGCTCACGCCGAAAGCGAGCGGCCGGTCGCGGCGTAGCGGCTGGCCGGCCGCGCCAGCCCGAGGTGGTCACGCAGGGTCGCCCCGGCATAGTCCCGCCGGAACAACCCCCTGCGCCGGAGGATCGGCACGACCGCGTCCACGAAGGTCTCCAGCCCCTCCGGCAGGACATCCGGCATCAGGTTGAAGCCGTCCGCCGCGCCGGCCCGGAACCACGCCTCGATGTCGTCGGCGATGGCCTCCGGCGTGCCGACGACGATGCGGTGGCCGACGCCGCCGCCGAGCGCCCGCAGGAGCTGGCGCACGGTCAGCTTGTCCCGTCGCGCGAGGGCGACGGTCCCGAGGAACATCGTGTGGTTGGCGTCAGGCGGCAGGGGCAGCGGGTCGGGCAGGGGCTTGTCGAGGTCGAGCCGGGCCGGGTCGATCCGCAGCGTGCCGGCGAGCCGGGCGAGGCTGTACTCCACCGGCACGAGATCCCAGAGTTCGTCCTGCCGCCGCCGCGCCTCGGCCTCGGTGGAGCCGATCACCGTGGCGAGGCCCGGCAGGATGACCAGCGCGTCCGGGGGGCGCCCGTAGCGCGCCGCCCGCGCCCGCAGATCCCGGGCATAGGCCACGCCGTCCTCGATGGTCTGGGCCAGGGAGAACACCGCGTCGGCGGTGGCGGCGGCGAGTTCGCGTCCATCCTCGGAGCCGCCGGCCTGAAAGGTGACGGGGCGCCCCTGCGGGCTGCGTGGCACGGTAAGCGGCCCCGCGACGGTGTAGTGCGCGCCGCAATGGTCGACCGCGTGGACCTTCGCCGTGTCAACGAACCGGCCGCTCGCCTTGTCGCCGACGAAGGCATCGTCCTCCCAGCTGTCCCACAGGGCATGGACGAGCTCGGTGAATTCACGGGCGCGGGCGTAGCGGGCCCCGTGTTCCGAGGCGCCCGCGAAGCCGAAATTGCGGCCAGCGGCGGCATCCGCCGTCGTCACCACGTTCCAGCCGGCCCGGCCCCGGCTCACGAGGTCGAGGCTCGCGAAGCGCCGGGCGAGATTGTAGGGCTCGTTGTAGGTCGTCGAGGCGGTGGCCACGAGGCCGACATGGCTCGTCACGGCAGCGACGGCCGCCAGCACGACGGTCGGTTCGAGGGCGTTGAACGGGCGGTAATCGATCCGGTCGTTGATGGCCGGCGTGTCGGCGAGGAAGATCGCGTCGAGCTTGCCGCGCTCGGCGATGCGGGCGACGCGCACGACATGGTCGATGTCGATGAAGGCGTCTGGCCGGCTCTCCGGCAGCCGCCACGCGGACGGGTAGACCCCCGAATGCAGCAGGTTGACGTTGAGGTGCAATTGGCGGCCGCTCATCGAAGGTCTCAGGTTCAGCGGATGCGGGGGATGACCTGCTCGGCGAAGCGGCGCATCTCCGCCTCGAAGGGCTGGAACTGCAGCATGAACAGCGCGATGCCGGCGGCATGGAAGGCGCGGATCCGCTCGGCGACCGTCGCGTAGCTGCCCACCAGCCCGGCCGCCGTGCCGCCGTTGGTCCCGACATGGCGGGAGGAAGCCGCGTCGGTCTTGGCGAACATCACGCTTGCCGTGTCCGTGCGGGCGCGGGTGTCGGCGCGCAGATCCGCGTCGCGATGGGCGAGGGCGAGGAGCCGGGCGTGCTCGGCTTCCGCCTCCGCGTCGGTGTCCCGGGCGATCACGAAGGCCGAGAGGCCGTAGCGCAGGGGCCCATTGGCGGCCGGGCGCCGGGCGACGTCGGCGATCAGCGCCGCGACGTCCGCGAGCGGCTGTCCGTTGATGAACCAGACATCGGCGTGGTCGGCGGCGAGCGCCCGGGCGGGTTCGGATTCGCCGCCGAGATAGATCGTCGGCCGTGGCCGTAACGTGCCAGCGGGGCGGAGCTGATAATCCTCCGTCCGGAAGTGTTCGCCCCGATAGGTCACGCGCTCGCCGCGCATCAGCCTATCCACGAGGCCAATCCACTCGCGCCCATAGGCGTAGCGGTCGTCATGGGCCGGGAAGGGCAGGCCGGCGCGCTCGAACTCGGCCTTGTTCCAGGCATTCACGAGGTTGAGGGCGAAGCGCCCGCCGCTGATATGCTCGATCTGAAGGGCCATCTTGGCGAGCACCACCGGGTGATAGAGCCCCGGCTTGATCGCCGCGATGATCTCGATCCGCTTCGTCAGCGCCGCGAGCGCGGCCGCGCCGGTCCAGGCTTCGAGCTGGTCACGCTGCGGGTCGTAGGGATTCATCGTGTGCTGGGCGACCAGCACCGAATCGAAGCCGAGTGCCTCCGCCTCCAGCACGAGGGCGCGGTTGCGCTCCCACGAGGCGTCGTCCGGCTCGTCGGGATCGTGGTGGGAGGCACGGGAGCCGTGGACGGCGGCCCAGATGCCGAAGCGGGGAACGCTCGCCATGGCCTCAGCCCCGGCCTGAGGGGATCGTGAAGATCGGCACGTCGGTAGCGTCGATCCGGCGGGGGATGAGCTTCGCCTCGTAGAACACGTCGGCGATGGCCTGCTGCTCGCCGAGCTGCGATCGCTCCACCGGTTCCACCGCGTAGGTCCGGCGGCTATTGGCGGCGGCCACGACGGCCGGGGGCAGATCGCCCCAGATTGGCGCCAGCAGCGCCACGGCCTCCTCCGGGTTGGCCTTCATCCAGGCTCCGGCCTCGACGAGGGCACGGTAGACGGTCGCCACCACCTCCGGATGCGCGGCCACGAAGCTGTCGTTGACGAGGTAATAGCGGTGGTAGGTCGTCAGCCCCGTGCCGTCCGCGATGACCCGCACCGGGCGCTTGGCCTCGGCGAAGGCCAGGAACGGATCCCAGATCGACCACGCATCGAGGGCGCCCTGATCGAAGGCCACGGCCCCCTCCGGCGCCTGCAGATAGGCGGGCTTGATGTCGGCGAGGGTTAGGCCGGCGCGCTTGAGCGCGGCGGCCAGCACATAGTGGCTCCCCGAACCCCGCGAGACGCCGACCGTCTTGCCCCTCAAATCGGCGACGGAGCGGATCGGCGAGTCCGCCGGCACGATGATCGCCTCGGCCGAGGGCGCCCCCCGCTCGCGGGCGTAGAAGGTCAGGGGCGCCTTGGCGGACTGGGTGAATATCGGCACCGCGTCGGCCACATCGGCATGGATGTCGACGGCGCCCGCGTTCATCGGCTCGATCACGCTGGTGAACAGGTGCCAGGTCGGGGTGAAGCCGAGCGGGGCCAAGCGTTCGGCCAGGGTGCCCTTCACCTTGAGCACGGTGAACAGCACCGACGAGCGCTGCATGCTGATCTTCACCTCGTGGGGCGCCGCGCGGACGGCCGGAGCGCCGAGCGCGAGGGCGGCCGCTCCGCCGAGCCCGCCCCGCAACAAGGCGCGGCGGGAGGGGCCGAACCGGCCCATCGTGTCGTCGGTCATCGGGTGCTCGCGAATGGCAGGGAAGAGCGGTGGGTGGGCGCCGGGGCACGGGGGCCTACTCGGCGCATGCATTGAAGGCCGGCAAGGCGCGGCGAATCAATGAAACGCGTTTTCGAATTATCGGGTGAAGGGGGAAGCGCATTCCATGGAATGCAATTTACCGAACATGTCTTCCTTTCGCCGCGTCGCGCCAGTCAATCCGTCAACATAAGTTGCGCCATTCACTGAAAGGAACGCGCTTCCACATCGAGGCTCTATCGCAAAGTCAAAATTCTCTTGGCAGCTTCATCACGAGTACTCGCTCCCAAAGTGGAGATCCGGCATGGAATCCGGGTTGCGATCGGGGGGCGGCTCGCGGATTCCTCTGGCCAACGCCCCTGGGGCGATGCCAGACAATCGGGAAGTCGAAGCCATGTCGCAGACGGATGCGGGCTGGGGTGCGGGGCCGAGCGCAGGGTATGAGACCCTCGCGGAGCGATTCCGCCCGGTCTTCGCCGAGATCCGTGCCACCGCCGTCGAGCGGGACCGGGAGCGCCGCCTGCCGCATGCCGAGATTGGCTGGCTGCGGGAGGCGAACTTCACCACCCTGCGGCTCTCGCCGGAGCAGGGCGGCCACGGCGCCAGCCTGCCGGAACTCTTCGCCTTGCTGATCGAATTGTCGGCGGCCGATTCGAACGTCACCAATGCGCTGAGGGCGCATTTCGGCTTCACCGAGGACGCGCTCTGCTCGTCCTCGCCCGAGTGGCAGGCGGCCTGGATCGCGCGGATCGGCGCGGGCGAGACGATCGGGAGCGGTGTCTCGGAGACCGGGCCCGCCAAGGTCGGCGCCTTCGACACGGTGGTGCGGCGGCGCGACGGCAAGCCCGTGGTCGAGGGGCGGAAGTTCTACACCACCGGCTCGCTCTTCGCGGACTATATCCACCTCTCCGCCGACGACGAGGCCGGCGGGCCGATGACGGCGGCCGTGCCGGTGCGCGCGCCGGGCGTCACCATCGTGGACGATTGGGACGGGTTCGGGCAGGCGCTCACCGCCAGCGGCACCGCCACCTTCGAGGGCGTGGCCCTCGACCCCGCGCTGATCAAGCCGGATCCGGCCCGCTTCCCCTACGCCATGGCGTTCTTCCAGCTGGTGCATCTCGCAACGCTCGCCGGCATCGGCCGGGCGGCGGCGGACGACGTGGCCCGGCTCGTCGCCGAGCGGACCCGCGTCTACAGCCACGGCAATGCCGGGCGCACGGCCGACGACCCTCAGATCCAGGCCGTCGTCGGGCGGGTGCGGGCCAACGCCTACGCGGCGGGCGCCATCGTGCTGAAGGCCGCCGAGGCGTTGCAAAGAGTCCACGACGCACACCGGGGCGGGTCACCGGACGCGGAGCGGCAGGCGACGCTCGCCGACGTCGAGGTCAACCAAGCGGTGAGCGTGGTCACCGACCTGATCCTGAACGCGACGACGAGCCTGTTCGACGCGCTCGGCGCCTCGGCGGTGAAGGTCAGCGCCGGGCTCGACCGGTACTGGCGCAACGCCCGCACGATCGCCTCCCACAACCCGCGCATCTACCGGGATCGCAGCGTCGGCACCTTCGCGATCTCCGGCGAGGCTCCCCCCCGGCAGTACCGCGTCGGCTCGGCGTGAGGTGAGGCGATGAACGACGACGGCACAACGATCCCGGCCCGGCGGCGCTTCCTCGTCCAGGGGACGGCCGCGGCCGTCGGCGCGGTCGCAGGCGGCGCCCGCGCTGAGCAGGCGGCGCCACCGGGCGTTTCAGACTGGATGAAGGCGCCCGGCGCCGATACCGGCGGCCAGCCCTACGGCACGCCCTCACGCTTCGAGGCGGGGATCATCCGCAACATCCCGAAGGGTCTCAAGCAGTACACCTCGGCCTCCACCCGCACCCCTCTGCAAGATCTCGACGGCATCCTCACGCCGAACGGCCTGTTCTACGAGCGCCACCACGGCGGCATCCCGGACATCGACCCGGCCCGGCACCGGCTCCTGATCCACGGTCTGGTGGAGCGGCCCCTCGTCCTGACCATAGAGGACATCCGGCGCTTCCCGAGCGAATCGCACATCCACTTCCTCGAATGCTCGGGCAATCCGGGCTTCGAGGCGATCAAAGGCAAGACGGCCTCCGACCTCGTCGGGCTCGTCAGCTGCGCCGAGTGGACGGGCGTGCGCCTCGCGACGGTCCTCCGGGAGGCCGGGCTGAAGCCGGAGGCGCAATGGGTCGTGGCAGAGGGCGCGGATGCTGCCGCGATGACCCGCAGCATCCCGATCGAGAAATGCCTCGACGACGCTTTGCTGGTCTACAGCCAGAACGGCGAGCGGCTGCGCCCGCAGCAGGGCTACCCGCTGCGCGTCTTCCTGCCCGGCTTCGAGGGCAACATGAGCGTGAAGTGGCTGCGCCGCCTCAACGTCAGCGCGGAGCCGGCCTATTCCCGCGAGGAGACCGCCAAGTACACGGACCTGATGCCGGACGGTACGGCCCGCCAATTCACCTTCGTCATGGAGGCGAAGTCGATCATTACCCGGCCCTCTGGCACGCAGCGGATCGCTCCCGGCTTCCACGAGATCACCGGCATCGCCTGGACCGGGCGTGGTCGCATCCGTGCCGTGCAGGTCACGACGGACGGGGGCAGGAGCTGGCGGGACGCCGCCCTGCAGGAGCCGGTGCTGAACCGGGCGCTGACCCGCTTCCGCCTGCCCTGGACCTGGGACGGCCAGCCGACGACCATTGCGAGCCGGGCCATCGACGACACCGGCTACGTACAGCCGAGCTTCGAGGATTTGACGGCGGTGCGGGGCCTCAAGTCCTTCTACCACAACAACGCGGTGGTGCCCTGGCGCATCGCGGCGGACGGGGAGGTCGCCAATGGCTACGCGTAACGTCCAGGCGCTCGCCGCCGCGTTCTGCGCGTTCGGCATCGGCGGCGCGGCTCACGGCGCGGAGCGCTTCAGAATCGGCCGGCCGGCGACAGAGGCCGAAATCGCGGCCTGGAACATCGACATCGACCGCGACGGCCGGAAGCTTCCGCCGGGCCACGGCAGCGTCGCCCATGGCCGCACGGTGTTCGAGGCCCAATGCGCCTCCTGCCACGGCAGCCGGGGTGAAGGCGGCACGGGCGAGCGGCTCGTGGGCGGACAGGGAACACTTGCCACCGCCAAGCCTGTGAAGACGGTCGGCAGCTTCTGGCCCTACGCGCCGACGCTGTTCGACTACATCCGCCGGGCGATGCCGATGAACGCGCCGCAATCGCTCAGCGACGACGACGTCTACGCCGTCTCGGGCTACGTCCTGCACCTGAACGGGCTCGCGCCCGAGGACGCCGTGTTCGACGCGCACTCGCTCGCGGCCGTCCGCATGCCGAACCGCGACGGTTTCGTCCCGGACCCCAGGCCGGATGTGAAGCCCTGAGTGTCGGCCGGTGCGGGCCGAAGGGTCCGCGCCGACGCCGTGACGTCTCTCGGCGTGATTGCGCGTCCGGCAAAGCCGCGGCGAGCCAGGCCCGCCGCCGCTGCATGATTGCGTCCTTGCTGAACCCTCGCGCCGGAGCGGGGTCTCAGGCGGCCTTACCGGCCTGCGTCTCGCGGGCCCGGCTGCGGCGCCCATCCGTGCTGACCGGAGCGACACCCTGGATCGTCACGCGCCGCACCACACGCGGTTCGTCGTCATAGTCGTCCACGGCGCGGTGAACCGTCGCTCGGTTGTCCCAGATCGCCACGTCACCCTGCCGCCAGGACCATCGGACGGTGTTCTCGGGCCGCGTCGCGTGATCGTTAAAGATCGCGAGCAGGTGCTGCGAATCCGAGGTCGTCAGGCCGAGGATCCTCTGGATGAAATGTCCGACGATCAGCGAGCGCTCGCCGCTTTCCGGGTGGACATGAACCAAGGGGTGCTCGGTCTCGTGGACGGTGCGGGTGAACACCTCGTCGTACCGCCGCCGTCCGGCATCGGACACGTTCACGCGCCCGCCGACGTAGTCGTAGACGTTCGAGTGCACGGCCCAGAGCCGGTCGGCGAGGTCGCGCAGGGCCTCCGGCAATTCGGCATAGGCGGCTTCCGTGTTGGCCCAGAGCGTATCGCCGCCATAAGCCGGAAGCGTCACCGCACGGAGGATCGAGATCGCCGGATAGTTAGGCACGAAGGTCACGTCGGTGTGCCAGGAGCTGGCACGCTCGCCCCGGCTGCCGTCGATGTCGAGGGTGCCCGCCGTGCCGTCGAGGGAGGGCACAGTCGGGTGCGGGACGAGATCGCCGAGCAGCCGCCCGAAGGCTTCGTGACCGGCCTCGTCCAGGGTCTGGTCGCGGAAGAAGACCACCTTGTGCCGAACCAGCGCCTGCCGGATCGCCGCGACCGTCGCGGCGTCGAGGTCGCCGGAGAGCGCGACGCCGCGGATCTCTGCACCGATACGCCCGGCGACGCGGCGGATGTCCAGGACGGTCGCGGCGGGGTGGAGCGAATGGAGGACAGCACTCATCGAGAAGACTCCTCTGCGGGGGGGATGGCGGGTGGATGGATTGTCGAGGCGGCCCTCAGGTCCTCGGCGGGGACCACACGATGTCCCGCACCTTGATGGGGCGGGGAATCAGGCCGAGCCGGAAGAACCGGTCAGCGGTGGTCTGCTGGGCGGTCAGGATCTCGTCCGAAAGCGGGCGGACGGCGAACTCCGTCCGGTCGGCGGCGACCTTCTGGACGGGGTAGGGAACACCCGTGACGGAGGCGAGCGACTGCGCGACCTCGTCGCGATGCGTCCGCGCCCAGCCCGCTGCCTCGGTCAGGCCCGACAGGGCGCCAGCGATGAGGCCTGGATTCTTCTCGGCGAAGGTCCGGTTGGCGAGAAAGAAGGACGAGACGTCGTGGGTCTGCCCGGTGGTCGCGAGCACGCGCGTATCGCCGCGCGATTGCGCCAGGGCGAGATAAGGGTCCCAGATCACCCAGGCGTCGACGCTATCGTTTGCGAAGGCCGAGCCGGCATCGGAGGGCAGCAGGTAAGCCGGCTTGATGTCGGAGAAGCTCAGGCCCGCCTTCTCCAGGGCGGCGATGAGGAGGTTGTGGCTGCTCGTCCCGCGCCCCACGGCGACGGTCTTGCCCTTCAGGTCGGCCACCGACCGGATCGTCGAATTCGCCTTGACCAGGATGGCCTCGCCGTCGCGGGTCGGTGCCGCCGCGCCGACATAGACGAGATTGCCTCCGGCCGCCTGGGAGAAGATGGGCGGAGCGTCCCCAGTATAGCCGAAATCGATGCCGCCAGCGTTCAGTGCTTCCAGCAGGGGCGGCCCCGCCTGGAACTCGACCCAGCGCACGGCAACGCCCTGCGGTGCCAGCTGCTTCTCGATCAGTCCCTGCTGACGGGCGACGACGACGAGGCCGACCTTCTGATAGCCGATCTTCAACTCCTTCGGGGCGGTCTGCGCCAGGGCACCGGTTCCCAGGGAGAGGCCCAAAGCCAGGAATCCGAGAAGGTTGGCGACGCGGCGTCTTGTCGTGGTCACGGCGAAGGCTCCTTTGGGTGCAAACGATGACGAGGGAAGCTCTGCAGCCGTCGGCGCGTGCCCCACCCACGCGCAACGACGGAGGCGAATGAGGCGATTGCCCTGGCAAGATCAGGATCGATGAGAGCGATTTATTTCACTAAACCTGACAGAGTTCAGCGGTGCTTTTTCGGAAAAATCTGGCGTGATCAGCTGCGGATATTTATGCAGCCGTTCGATCCGCCGTCAAAAGCATTCGAAACTATTGTTATAACGTATGATAAGCGAGTATTTTCTCGATCCGGCGATCCAGGGAATTTTCTCGTCCATCACACCGAAGTGGGACCGCTCGCGTGCCGGAATGCGTTGGCGGCATGGCGGGCGGGAAGGCGATTCCCCTCGCCGAAGAGCTTCCCGCGGAGGGAGCCGGGCGCGTAGGCGGTCTTGTACAGGCCCCGGTCCTGAAGCTCGGGGATCACGAGGTCGATGAAGTCCGAAAAGCTCTCCGGGACGACGATGCGGCTGAGGTTGAACCCATCCACCTCCCCTTCCTCGACCCAGGATTGAAGCTCGTCTGCGATAGTGGTCGCGTCGCCGGTAAGCACGGCGTAACGCCCGCCCAGGCCCATCTCCTCCAGCAGGTCGCGCTTGGTCAGCCCCCGCTTCGCAGCCGCCGCCGTGGCGGACTGGATCGCGTTGCCCGGCGCGTAGGGGATCGCCTCGTCGAGACCGTAGCGGGCGAAATCGATGCCGGTGGAGGCGGAAAAGTGCGCGAGCCCCGCCTCGGCGCTAGCGTAGCGCAGATACTCGTCGCGCTTGTCCTCGGCCTCGGCGCGGGTGCGGCCGGGGATGGCGGCGATGCCGATGAACACCTTTACGTCCTGCGCGTCTCGCCCGGCGGCAACCGCCTCGGCGCGGATCGCGCGGACGGCCTCGCGGGCGGAGGGCTTGTCCCGCGCCGAGATGAACACGCATTCGGCGTGGCGCCCGGCGAAGGCCCGGCCCCGGCCGGAGGCGCCCGCCTGATAAAGGACGGGCGTCCGCTGGGGCGAAGGCTCGCAGAGGTGATAGCCGTCCACCGCCAGGAACTCGCCACGGTGGGAGATGGAGCGGATCTTGTCCGGATCGCTGAACACCCGCGCCTCGCGGTCGCGGCGGGCGGCATCGTCGTCCCAGCTTCCCTCCCAGAGCTTGTAGAGCACCTCCAGATACTCGTCGGCATAGTCATAGCGCCGGTCATGGGCGGGAAGCGCCTCGCCTCGCCCGCGATGGGCGCTCTCCAGATAGCCGGTGACGATGTTCCAGCCGACCCGGCCGCCGGTAAGGTGGTCCAGCGTCGAGATCCGCCGGGCGAAGGTGTAGGGCGCCTCCGCGAAGACGTTGAGCGTGATGCCGAAGCCGAGATGCTCCGTCACCGCCGCCATGGCCGGGACGATGAGCGTCGGGTCGTTCACGGGCAGCTGCACGGCTTCCCGCGCCGTCACGTCTATGCCGCCGCCGTAGATGTCGTAGACGCCGAGGATGTCGGCGATGAACAGTCCGTCGAACAGGCCGCGTTCCAGGAGCTTCGCCTGATCGGTCCAGTAGCGCAGCGTGTTGTACTCGCCGGAGCGGTCGCGCGGATGGGTCCACAGGCCGTGATTGATGTGGCCGACGCAGTTCATGTTGAACGCGTTCAGCCGGATCTGCTTTCGGGGGGACGTCATCGCGCGCGCAGCCTCCGCACCACGGTGTCGCCCGTAAACTGCACGAGGCAGACGAGGACGATCAGGATCGCGATCACCACCGACATGACGGTGGTGTCGAAGCGCTGGTAGCCGTAGCGGATCGCCACGTCGCCGAGCCCACCCGCCCCGACAGCACCAGCCACCGCCGAGGCGCCGATCATCGAGACGACGGTGATGGTGAAGCCGCCGACGATGCCCGGCAGGGCCTCCGGCAACAGGACGTGGAGCAGGATGTGGCGGCGGCGGCATCCGATGGATTGCGCCGCCTCGATGAGGCCGGGATCGACTTCCCGCAGGGATACCTCGGCGATCCGTGCGAAGAACGGTGTCGCACTCACCGCGAGCGGGACGATGGCCGCCCAGACGCCGATCGTGGTGCCGACCACGAGCCGGGTGAAGGGGATCAGCGCCACCAGCAGCACGATGAAGGGCACGGCCCGGAAGCCGTTCACGACCAGGCCGACGAGGCGGTTGGCCCGCGGCGCGGGGAAGATGCCGCCGAGACCGGAGGTGACGAGGA
Organism: Methylobacterium guangdongense; assembly: GCF_038442355.1. NCBI lineage: Bacteria > Pseudomonadati > Pseudomonadota > Alphaproteobacteria > Hyphomicrobiales > Methylobacteriaceae > Methylobacterium > Methylobacterium guangdongense. The sequence continues at coordinate 75,905 of NZ_JBBXMX010000006.1, read as the reverse complement.
ACAGCGCCAGCGGGATGCCCGCGAGGACCGCGATCCCCGCCGAGACGCCGACCATGAACAGCGTGTCGAAGGCCGCCTGCCAGAGGCGGTCAATCATCTGCGGCGACATAGCCGATCCCTTCGACATCCTGTCCGATGGCCCTCAGCCGGGCTTCCGCGTCCGGGCCCCCCACGGCGACGAGCATCCCGCCGACCGCATGCCCCTGGATGCGCTCGACGCCCGCCTGCAGGAGGTTCACAGCTCCGCCCGTCGCCGCGACGAGAGCCGAGAGGTCGGGCGGCATCGCACCGGAATAGGTGATCCGCAGGACGGCCATCCCGCCTGGCACCGAGTGCGGCCTCAGCCGCGCGGCCAGATCGTCCGGCACGTCGCGGGTGAGGGGCGCGAGCAGCGCCCGCGTCGCCGGGTGCTCCGGTGCGCCGAAGACCCGCCAGACCGGCCCGGCTTCCGCGACCTTGCCAGCCTCCAGCACCACGACGTCGGTGCAGATCTCGCGGATCACACTCATCTCGTGGGTGATGAGGATGATGGTGAGCCCGAGCCGCCGGTTGATGTCCCGCAGGAGGCCCAGGATCGACAGGGTAGTCTCCGGGTCCAGCGCCGAGGTCGCCTCGTCGCAGAGCAGGATCTCCGGATCGCTCACCAGGGCACGGGCGATGCCGACCCGCTGCTTCTGGCCGCCGGACAGGCGCGACGGATACGTCTCCGCCTTGCCTTCCAGGCCGACGAGGCGCAACGCCTCCTCCACCCGCCGGGCGATCTCGCGCTTCTCCACGCCCGCCACCGTGAGCGGCAGGGCCACATTCTGCCGCACGGTCTTGGCCGAGAGCAGGTTGAAGTGCTGGAATATCATGCCGATGCGGCGGCGCAGGCCGACGAGGCCATCCGTGCCGAGGGCGGCGATCGGCTCCCCATCGACGAGCACCCGGCCGGAACTGGGTTCCTCCAGCCGGTTGACGGTTCGGAGCAACGTGGACTTCCCCGCGCCGGAGCGGCCGATGATGCCGAAGATCGCCCCGGGCGGGATGTCGAGGCTCACGTCGTCGAGGGCTCGAACCTCGCCCCCGGCCGAACGATACGTCTTGCAGACGCGATCGAACCGCACTGTTCCAGTGCCCCCAGTGCCCGCGATCGTTTGGGCGGCGGAAAGCGCCTGCGGACCGACTGCGATCGACGCGGCCGGAGATACTGCGCCGAAACCATCCAGAGCCAAACCGACCATCGTCACTTCTGCCATGCGAGCAGGTAGAGCTTATCGCTCCCGGCGAAGGATTTGTGAATCTGCTGTTTGACCGCCTCGGAGTTCTGGAAGATCTGCACGAACTTTTTGATCGTCGGATCGTCCTTGCGTGACTCCTTGGTGACGAAGCTCACCGCGAACAGCTTGTCCTCAATGCCGGAGTAGATGAGCCCGCTCGTCGGATCGAAGGTCCCGGCCGCCACGATGAAGTGCGGGTAGCCCTGGGCGAGGTCGACATCGCCGGTGATCCGCACGAGTTGGGGGCCCTCGACCTCGGTGAATTTCAGCTTCTTGGGGTTCTCGGTGATGTCGTCGACAGTGCCGAGGAAGCCGACACCGTCCTTCAGCTTGATGAGCCCGGCCTTCTGCAACAGCAGCAGGCCACGTCCCTGATTGACCGGATCGTTGGCGATGGCGACCTTCCCACCCGCCGGAATCTGGTCGAAGCTCTTATGCTTGAGCGAGAACAGTCCGATATTCTGCAGGATGCCGATTCCGACGATGTCGAACCGGTAGCCCTTCTGCTTGGAGGCGTTCTCCATGAAGGGCCGGTGCTGATAGAAGTTCAGGTCAATGTCGCCCGCATCGAGGGCAACGTTGGGCGTCGTCCAGTCGCTGAATTCGATGACCTTCACGTCGATGCCCTGATCCTTGGCCTCCTTGGCGGCCGCAGTGATGGCGTCGCTGTAGGCGCCCGGCACGGTGCCGATCTTCAGGGTCTCGGCCCCGGCCTGCCCGTGGGCCGCCAGCGCACCTGTGCAGAGCAAGGCGATGGCGAGGGTCTTCAGGAAACGCATCGGTGGTGGTCTCCGGTCTGCCGCCGCGGGAAAGGCCGGGGCAGCGTGGTCAGGTCGGGAGGGAAGACGGTGGCCTCAGCCACCCGGCACCGGTCAGATCGGGCGGACGGGGATGACCGAGCCGCGGTAGCGGGTGCGGATGAAGGCAGCGACCTCGGCCGAAGTCAGCAACGCGGCAAGACGCAACACGCGAGGGTCCTTGGCCAGGCCCTCCGTCGTGACGAGGACATTCGCATACGGGTTGCCCTCGGCCCTTTCGAGGGCCAGCGCGTCGCGAGCGGGTTCTAACCCGCCTTCCAGCGCGTAATTGCCGTTGATCACCGCGAGCGCCACGTCATCGAGGGAGCGCGGCAATTGCGGGGGTGCGATCTCGACGAAACGGAACTTCCTCGAGTTCTCCACGACATCGTCCAGGGTGAGGTCGATGCCGGGCTCCTTGGAGCGCAGCCGGATCAGCCCATTGGCCTGCAACAGCAAGAGCCCACGGCTCGTGTTGGAGACGCTGTTCGAGAGAGAAACGATCCCGCCAGCCGGCACATCCGCCAGGGACTTGGCCCGGCGGCTGTACAAGCCCAGCGGCTCGATATGCACCGCTGCGACGACGGCAAAGCGCATCCCCATCGAGGCCTCCTCCGATCGCAGGAAGGGCACGTGCTGGAAGAAGTTCGCATCGGCGTCCCCGTCACGGAGCAGGGCATTCGGACGGAAATCACCAGAAATTTCGATGATCTTCAGCGGCATCTCGGGACCGAATTTCTCGGTCACGAATTCCAGGATTTCGGTATGGGGTACCGAGGACGCAACGATCCGCAGCGGCGCCTGCGCGGCACGAGCCGATCCCATGCTCATGGCGAGAGCGCCGGACAGGAAGACGCGACGGGTCGATACAGGCACGGTGCTGGCTTTTCGCAGTCGATTTGAAGATTAACGGTCGCCTTTGTATCTTGAATTTGCTGATAAGCTACAAGAGTACTGGTTGCCGAACTTTCGGCGAGACGAAGGCGATTGTTCCCGTTGATCGCCATTTGGCGGCGACGATTTTCTCCCGCCAGAGAGCGCTCACGCCGCTACAGGCAATGTCCGCTCATGCGACGAACGGCGCTTATCGACGAATGACCGGGATGGGCGCGAAGCGGCCGGTCCGCTTTTGGTAAACTGCCATTCCCAGGCGATCGAGATCCCGCAAATCTCGCACCCTGATCGCTTCTCGCACTTCCCTGCTCACGCCGTTTCGCCTCCCTGTTCGCGCTTGTAGGGAAAATGGCGCTAAGCTCCTGCATTGGCTGCGATGTCGCAGGCCAGGATGCGTCCGAAGCGCGCTTTTCCAAAGCTGTTCCCTGTAATTTCCGGGCCACCAGGGAAATTCGTTACGGAGACGGCTTCGCATCCGACTGTCCGCACCACCACTTATTTTCTGCGGAAAATAAGTTAGTGACAACAATGGGTTAGCGAAGAATCTTTTCCATATAAATCCCGACCCATAATCCCGATGCTACCGGACTTGGCCGGCTGATCGGAGAGTTTCGGGCCGCCGTGGCGAAGCGCGACGTCGACCTCGCAGGCCGGGGTCGAAGACGTGTCGACGTGGGGCTCGTCAGGCACCCTTCACGAATCGGCCGCCTGCGAGGTTGCCGGCAGCGCGCCCTCGTCATCAGGATCGATCGCGCCCGCGTCCGGCTTGGCAGATCGGTCCCCGCGCGTCGCCCTGCCTGGCCCACCCATGCGCGAACGCAGGACCGCCTCCCGAACGGCCGCACGTGGTCTAAGGCAACGACAGCGCGGGCCTAGACGATGAAGGCAGCGGCTTCGGCCACGCCCCGAAAAAAGGCATCATCCGGCCGCATATCGGGGTTCGGGCACCGGGTGCCGGCAATCGAGGCTAACCAATCCGTCGATCGACCGTCGGCGGAACCGGCGGCACTCCGCGCCTTCCGATCCGCCGTGTTGTTCCGACGCCGCGCCACCTGCACGCGGCGTCTGCGCCAATTCGGCATGCATGTGGTGGTGTCGAGCCAGCATGTCCCGGATGGTGGCATCGAGGCTGCGACGGCCATCCGTTTCCCGGTCAGTGGCAGCGGGCCGGGGGCGTCCGAGCGCGCGGCGATCATCGGGGAGGCCCGCTTCGGTCGTGAGGCCTCCCCACCGGCGCATGGCGTCAGCGCGCCGCAGCCGATGCGCGCCAGGCGTTCAACCCGTCCGGCCGCCGGGACTTCACGACGTGGAAGCCGCGATGGCAGCGGAGGCGCGAGATCGCCGCACGGATGGTGCGGCTCCTCTGACCGGTCTCGGCGGAGATCTCGGCGAGGGTCGCGCCTCGGGGGCGCGACAGCATGGCGACGACGATGCCCGTGTTCCGCCGCGGCCTCTTCTTGCCCGCCCCGTCCGTGGCACGCGCCCCGGGCCGTATCAGGTAGTCGAAGTGCCCCGGGTCGACGCCGTCGAGGAGGTGTGGAGCCTCGGACCTGAAGGCCGAGGCGACGCGAGACCACCATCCGGAGCGGACGAAGCTCTTGATCGCTCGCTTCCTCGCCGCCGGGCTGCCGTACCGATCCGGCAGGTCCGTCGCGGCGCGGCGGAGCCTCAGCGCGAGAAGCATTGCCTCGACCAGCGCCTTGCCGCCGACACGACGGCCATCGAGCCTCTCGGCCGGGACGAGGTGCCGGATCGCAGCCCAGGTCGTCCGATCCAGGCTGCAGCAGCCGGACGCAAGGAGGCGCTCGGCCTCCTCCAGCCCTCTCTGACGCCGCCGGTCCTCGCGGCTGGGCGGAACGTCCGCGCCCCGGACGACCCGGACCGGCCCCGCGTCGACCGGGGCGCCAGGATCGTAAAAGCCGAGCTCGGCGAGGGCGACCTCGAGGTGGGCGCCGTGCGAGTCCGGGTCCGGTTTCGGGACCACGCGGCGAATCAACGCCCGGACGGCGCACGCGAGGTCCTTGCCCTCCGTGGTCCGGAGATCGATCGCGTCCTCGCCGGAGAGGTCTCGGAGGGCGCAGGGCGCGTTGACCGGCATTCGCCCTCGGACATGGGCACGATCGTAATTCATCGGATCGTCGCGATCGCCAGCCTTCGGATCTCGGCCGATGCGCCCGTGGCGCGGACCGTCAAGTTCTCAGCGCCGCTGCTACCTCAGGGCGAGGTCTGGTCGATCCACTTCGTCGCCGGCCTCAGCCTATCTCGTCTACCTCGTTCGCGGCCGTTTGGCGGAGCGCAACGGCCTGTCCCGCCCACGCGCGATCTTCGTGAGCGGCCGCACGAATGAAAGCCGCCCGGAAGGTTCGCTGGGGCAGCATCAACGTCGCCCTCCACCGGGCGGTCTCCGCTATCCCCCCCTCGTCCTACCTGTATGGTCCCGGTATAGCGCAGCGGCGGTCATAGCTGCGGCGTGACAGCAGCGCTTTATCGCCCGTTAATTCCCTCCCCGTATCCTTGAGCGGCTGCCTGACCGTTCCGGATGCCGCGAAGTTTCATGCGTCTGCTTCTCCGCCGTGACAGCCGACTGATTGGTCTCTCACTCGGTGCGCTCCTGAGCGCGGCAACGTACGCCGCGCCGGCCCGCGCGGACGGAGGCAGCATCAGCCTCGCCGACGCTTACGGCGGGACCACAATTGGGACCGGTGCGATCGCGATCGGGGGCCGCAACGCGTCGACACCCAGCGCACCGGCGTCCGGCAACGCGCTCTTCACGGGCAACGCGGATCTCGGCGGCAGCGCGGTCCCTACGCCTTCCGGAACAGACAACGCGACGACCGTCCGACAGAGGGGCCGGCACACCATCCTCAATGTCGATCAATCGGGGACGGGGAATCGCTTGAACGTCACGCAGGGCGACCTCGCAATGCTGCTCGTCAGCCAAACCGGGACCCAGAACGCGATCCAGATACTTCAGGTTGGGCAGAACGAGACCGCAACCATCAAACAAGACGGGTCATACAACGGCGTCACCGGCATGCAGACCGGATCCGGCGAGAAGGCCACCATCACACAATCCGGCACCCGCAGTTTTGTCGCCTACACGCAGAGCGGAACGGGTTCGACCTTGACCGTTCGCCAACGGTGATCCGCGACGCGACGAACGATGTGTCGAGGCCCGGTCGGTCGCCGGCCCGGATGCATGGCTGACGGGGTGCATCGCTCCCCGAAACGGGGCACCGAGCGCGGTTTCGCGTCGGTCGATTATTCATTCAGCTGAATCGCATCAGACGGTTTTTGCCTTGTGTTCGGGACCGCCGCGCGGTCATGCAGCCAAGCGTCGGAACGCGGTTCCGCCGGCACCTGAGGCGCAATCTTTGACCGCACTTCCGGTTGCACCGATTCCGGCGCGTTGGTGGGGAGCGGGAGCGTATTCGACGATCGGAGACTCTGCGGGCCGAAACCGTCGACGCAGCGCTTCAGCGCAACTGGATCGGGCAGCAACGTGCAATCGTTCACATTGCCCGGCGTCTGTGCGGAAGCGCCAAAGCCCGTCACGCAGAGGATAAGCGCGACTCGGAGTTTCATAGTGTCCCTCGCTAACGGACATGCGGGGTGTCGCAGGTCCGCACTTACCGGCCGGTGGGATTGACCTGAAGAATTTCGATGCTGCTCGGTTCCCCGGGTTTCGGCTTGCGCTTCGGGGGCGGCAGGGCGACGGGGGCGGCAGGTCCACCCGGCTGCGGCTGGGCGGTCGCCACGCGTCCACCCTGGGGGTTCGGCGGCAGGCCGCGCCCGTTCAACCGGCCGAGACGGACCGTCACGCCCTCGACGCGCTGGGTGACCGAATTGAAGGCGCACTCGTACGTGATGCGGACCCATTCCCGCTGCGGGCTCATGAAGCGGATCGAATCTCCCTTGTAGCGCACGACGGCACTGCCGGCCGCCGGCGGATCGGCCTCCTGGAAGATGCCGCCATACGGACGTGTCAGCCACTCGAAGTCGAAGGGCGCTTCGTTCTCGATCCGGGGCGCACAGGATTGCGAGGCCCGTTCGGCCCCCGCGCGCACGCATGCCGCATCGCAGCTGGCCGGTCGCGCCTCGGCGGGCGCCGGGCTCTGGGCTGCCGCGGGCGCCTCGGTCTTCGGAACCTCACCTTTGGGGGCCTCAGCCTTCGGCGTTTGCGCAAACGCGGCCGTCGCCCAGGCCACCGCCGGATAGACGGCGAGGCAGGCAGGCACCCACCGCCGCAGGTCATGGTGCCGCCGGCGCCAGCCACCGGAGCGCGGGGACCCGACCTGGCGTTTCGGGTCGAACGGGATGCCGAGCGTTCTCACAGGGTGATCCTCACGACAAATCGGGCAGCGATCGCGCTACACGGATGTCTTTACTGGCTCAAAATTGAACCGGGAATTATTTCAGAATAAGTTTCCGATACTTTGCAGCGGCGGGCTCGATGCAGCTTCGGGAACCTCCCGGCATGGACAACGTTGGGCCGACAGGTTGGGTCGACAGCTGTTGACAGACGGCGCCCACGATCGATCACCGTGCAGGCCGATCATCTTCCATGTGCAGAAAGCTTATCCTGTCATCCCTTCTCGTCCTGGCATCGGTCACGGGGGTCCGGGCGCAATTCATCGAGCGGCGCAACGTCCCGGTGAACATCAACGACTGCACGTTCGTGCGCGACCCGACGATCCTTCGCGATTGCATTGACCTGATCCAGGGCCAGCGGCTCGGGCCTCCTATCGATCGGAGTCCGTCCGATCCGATCGTCAGCCCGAAGCTCCTGCGGCAGGCCGGCCCCATTCCGGCCGGCAACCGCCGAGCCGATCGCCGGGAGCGTGCGCGCCCGCCGGTCCGGCCCGTCGCGTTCGATCCGGTGCGCGTCGAGCAGGTCGCGCCGCTTCGGCGCGGCACGCGGGCTCAATAGGTCCTCCTGACGATGCAGGCGTTGGACTGACCGCCGACCAGAGCGCACAGCTCGTCCTCTGATCGGGCCGTGGCGTCGAGGCGCCGCGCCTCGATGCGGCGGGGGCCGGCCTTCCCGGCCTTGAGGTGCGAGGTCGGCCGTTCGGCCAGGGGATGCAGCGACAGGGCGCCCGGCATCGTCGGCGACCGGACCGCCAATCCCGGGCCGGACAGGGTCATCTGGTCCGGTCCGCGCTCCAGAGAGGCCCACCGTCCGGCCGGCGCCCAGCCCTCCACCGTCCGGCCGGTCACGATCTGCACGTAGTCGCGCGTCTCCTGCGGCATGCCGGACAGGCCGGCCAACCACTTTTCGACCCGTCCGGGGCCGGCATTGTAGGCCGCCGCCGCGAGCCCGAGACTGCCGAAGCGGACCCAATGATCCCGCAGCAGCTCGGCCGCCTTGATGACCGCCTGACTGGGATCGAACGGGTTGGTTAGACCGCGCTCCAGAGCCGTCGCCGGCATGAACTGCGCGATCCCCAGGGCGCCCTTGGGACTGATCGCGTCGGCCCGCAATCCGCTTTCCTGCCGCAGCAGGCGGTACAGGAAATCGTAGGGCAACCCCGTACGGGCGGCGGCGTCGGAGATCAGCGGACTGAAGCTGACGTTGAGATGCCGGACGGGCCATGCGCCCCAGAGCGCAGTGGCGGGCTGGCCCGGGCCCGCACCCTCCGTGAGCGCCAGCATCGGCTCGGAGGATGCTGGCCGACCGCTGTCGCGCAGGGCGATATCGCGCAGATCGATCGCCGCGATGGGACTGGAGAGGGCCGCCTTCGCCGCGGGCTTGATCTCGGTCGCCTGATCGGGTGCGCCGAAGGACGCCGACGCGATCCGCGGCACGGCGGCGCTGTTGCCGCGGACCTGCGGGATCACGGCGAACGTCAGGAGTGCGGCGGCCGCGGCGAGCGCGGCTGTCAGGCGGACGGTCATGGTCAGTTCTTCGCCGTGACGACGACCTCCCGGTTCGGCGCCTGGGCGACCGCCTCGACGGGGACTTCCCCCTTATCGCGGAGCAGGTACTCATCGACCAGGAGACGTCCGACGCCGGGATCCCGGAAGCGCCAGAGGCCCTTCTTCACGCCCTCCATGATGGTCGAGTAGACGGCGAGCTCGATCGCCTCGCGCACCGCCATCTGGGTGGGCTCGTTGCGGGTGATGCCCGCATCGACGGCCAGCAGCTTGTTGAGCGCGGTGTAGCGGTAGGTGCTGGTATCCAGGGCGACCGAGTAGATCGTCTTGGTCACGGTGACGCTGTCGAGCACCTCGCCGGTCTGCACCGACACGATCCGCATCCCGACCGTGACGATGTCCCGGCGATACTTCACGTCGCCGCCGATGCCGAGGTAGCGCGCACCGAGGCCGCCGGTGATCGTGTTGGCGTCGTAGGCCAGGATGCCGCCCTCGACGATCAAGCCGGCGAAGCGGACCGGGGGCAGCGGCTTGGCGTTCTCGGGCGCGAATTCCGTGCGCGTGGCCCGGATCAGCTGGCGCTCCTGCAGCACGTCGGCGAGGTTGGCGCGTTCGACGACCCGGAACCACGCGCCGTTGCCGGCCCGGCGCAGGGCATCGACCACGAAGGCCGCGCCGCCCTGGGTCACCGCGCGCGAATACTCGGCGATGTTGTCGTTGGGCTTGTTCTGGCCGGTCAGGTCCGGAAAATTGTAGACCGCGATATCGACACTGCGCAAAGGCGGCGGCAGGCTCGTCAGATTGAACCCCGTCGCCGATTGCGGCGTGATGGTGGGCGCCTCCAACAACGGATCGCTGAGCCAGGACCCGGGGGAACACGCACTGGTTGTAAATATGGCGGCGGCCAAGGCGGCGCAGCGCAACAGGTTGCGAACCAAAACAATATCCCCCCGCTTGATGCCGTTATAGCGGTCAATGCTACCCGTGAAGCATCAAGTTTTAGATTTCATTATGGCCCGGACGGAACGGTGACCTGCGTGATTGTTTGTCCGTCGTTGATCGTGACATTCACGTTCGCACCATCGCGCGCGAACGAGATCGTCGTTCCCTGAAAGCTGAATTGGCCACTGTTCTGCGCGTTCTCGCCGAAGATCGCGGACGTGATCTTGTTGGCCAGGGAGCTGTAAAGCTGGGACTGCAGCTGCTGGGCAAAAATTTGGCCAGGCGTCTGCCTCTGCTGCTGCTGCTGAAGCGTGCTCTGGATAGTGGACCGACGCTGCTCCTCGCGTTGGTAGAAATTCTGCGCCGTCGCTTCAGATTGCAGCCAGTTGCCATTGAGCGGACTGCCGCCGAAAGCTGGGTTGACCGGCTGATAGATGAGGTTGCCGGCCTGCGCTCCAGAGGCGGCGAGGGTCAGCAGCGCCGTGACGGCGGTGAGGCTGGTGCGCATCTTCAATCCTCTAACAGACCCGGCCTATCGGCTCTGGACCACGGAAACCGCTTTGCCGACTCCGCCCTGAGTGATTGCGTTGCTCATGCCGGATCCGATCTGCTGGCTGGTCACAGTTGCGCCTTGGCCAAAGAGCTTGATGTCGGAACGATTGTTGTCCCCGATTTGCTGGACGCCGACAGTGTTAGAGCCGATCGTGGTGATCGAACTCGTATTGCCGGTGCCCGTCTGGATGAGGGATAGGGCGTTCTGATCGCCGCGCAGCGTCGCGCTTGCCGCGTTGGAAGAACCGAGTTGTTGCGTCATCGCGACGGAGCGGCCCTGCTGCTCAAGGTTGAGCGCATTGGATTGCCCCGTCTGCGTGACGGAGGCCCGGTTTCCGCCAATCGAGAGAAGCGGGATCGGGATGGTCTCGCGGCCAATCACTGCGTATTCCTGAGCCGGCGTGGCCATTTGCGCCTCGGGGGTCAGGACCGTCTGCGCCGCGGCAGGGCCAGCCCCGAACAGACTCATGAGCGCCAGTGCAGCGCGGCCTTGAAGGGTTGCCTTCCTAGAGTCTCTCATGGACATCCTCGCATTCGGCGCGGCTGTCACCGGACGCTACCAGAAGGTGAGCGGTGTAGCCGCCGCCCGCCTCGACGCTGAGAGCCAGATGTCCGATCGGACTAGCCTCGGAAGGCTTGGCCGTGAACGTTCCGCCCTGATTGAGAACAGAGGTGCCGGCCGGACCCTTCTTCACGACCCGGAGCTGATACGTGCCCACCTTAACTTCGCTTGCGAATACCAATCCCATGATCGATACGGTCGCACCCCGGACCTGTTGGGTCAATTCACAGCGCAGCGCCGGAGGATCGGGAGGAGCAGATAACGGCATACTGTGGCCTCGCGGATACAGAAATGAGGAGGGCCGCACTAGTCAGCGCGGCCCCCACACGGATCTACGCCGCGTATTTTGTCTCTATTGAGACGATTAGCGCTGCGTGACGGTTAGACGGTTTCCGGTGCCGCTCTGAGCGTAGCCCACCGTGTTGGAGTTGTTGTACTGCGACACGGTGGCGTGATTGTCCTGTCCGATCTGCTGGCCATTGATCACGTTGTTATCGCCACTCTGAAGCAGGGTGGCCTGGTTCCGAATACCATCCTGCGTCGAGTTGACGTAGTTGCTGTTGCCGTTCTGCGTCACCATCAGCATCGCCAAGTCGCTGCCAGACGTCTGGTTGCTGAACACCTGGTTCGAGTTGCCGACCTGGACGGACGTCATGGTGCCGCGCGAACCGTACTGATCGTTTCTCAGGTAGTTGCTATTGCCCTGCTGCAGGACATCGGCCGTGTTGCCTGAACCGCGCTGCGTGTTGAACAGCTGGTTATAGTTGCCGTTCTGATAAGCGGCCTGCTGATAGGGATAGCGGAACTCAGATCCGGGCCCGCGCAGAGTGTTGTTCTCGCCGCCCTGCGAGGAGGTTGCGTAGTTGCCGGTGCCGGCCTGCTGGAGGCTGGCGTAGGCGTTATAGCTGCCGCTGTCCTGCGCGATCGAAGCGTAGTTGCCATCTCCCTGACGCTGGAAAATGGCGGCCGTCCCAGCGTTGCCGTACTGGGTGGTGTAAGCCTGGTTGCTGTTTCCGTCGTACTGGAAGGTGTACGCTTTGTTGCTATTCCCGCTCTGTGTTGCTTGGATGACGTTCCCGACATTGGTGCCAGAATTGTAGTAATTCTGCTGGCCAGCATCGACACGGTTGTTATTGCCGGTCTGCGTCACGGTGATCGCACTGAACGCCTGATTATTCTGATAAGCGCCGGCGTAATTCTGATTCTGGAGCGAAGTTCCCGTCTGCGTGACCGAGATGCTGCTGTTGCTGGTCGTCGAGGCCTGGTTGGTTGACACCTGGTTGCCATCGCCCGACTGGCGCACGGTCTGCCGGTTCTCGGTGCCGCTCTGGATCAAGCTGAACTCGCCGCCATTGGAGCCGTCCTGGCGCAGATCAATGGTGCTGCGCAGGGCGTTGGCGTCCTGCTTGATCAGATTGCTCGCAGTGGACTGATCATTCGAGTCCAGGAAGACGCGGCCCGAGACTTGACCATTGTTGCTGCCGTTCTGCAGTAGCTCGACGCGGCCGTCCCGACCCTGCTGCAGCACGTTCGCGGTGTTGTTCGTGCCAGCCTGAGAGCCGACATCGAAACCGAGGGCGTTGCTGGTGCCGGTCTGGTTAACGGTCAGGGCATTGCCGTAACCGGACTGCTGGAATGAATGGCCGCTGTAGCCGACATAGTTATTACCGCCGTCGCCAGCAGTCAAAACACGGCCGTTGTCATCCGAATTTTGATTGATGACAATGCTTCCACCAGCGCCCGATTGGTCAGTGTAGGACTGGTTGCTGCCGGCAGCGAAGGCGGCACCCGCGAGAGCGCAAGCCGCGACGCCCATGGACAGGCCGAGAAGATGCTTTTTCATGGATTGAGTCTCCCTTGAAGACTTTGAATTCGTTGGACGCGCCATCTCGTGGGGTGCGTCAGGTGTCGTTCCGGAACATCCACCCCGATCGAACCTTAGGCATTTAGTAACCGATTTTTTCCGGGCGTCTAGCCACGAAATGCGGGCTAAGCAGTTTTCGCGTTTTGCGCAGACTAATTTACCACATCGAATATTGATTAACTCTGGGAGATGGACTACGGCGCGAGGCAAAACACGCGCAGCACTTCGCATCCCGGGCGCGGAATGGCGCACGGGTCGCGATCGACCAATCTGAATTGATTAATTCCGGCCCTATACGCGGCCTGACCGCGATCCGCCCGCGGCCTACACTGCATTTACAGCCTTAACCATTGCGGATCGGCCTGTCCAGCGAAATTCGATAGAATCGGATGTCTGTGATCTCGATATACTGATGGTATCTGTTTTGAAGATTTGGAGATAGCAAAAATCGATGATCCGATGTGCTCACTGACAATAGTCGATACAATTTGAACTTAACAGCCAAGCTTGCCGTCGGCTTAAGCCGGATTCTACTCAATGAAAAAAAATTCTAACTTTATCCGGTCCGGCGAGGCGCGAATTGCTTGGAACACGATCTTTCACGCCGGCTATCTCAAGCGCTGCAACGCGCCGTCGGCGAGGCGGCGCCGATCGCGGAGGGTGGCCTCCTTGCCACAGCACCGGCGGCAGAGGTTCAGTCAGGAGTTGTGGATGACGCCTCTGACCGAATCGACCGCTCCGCGGCAGAGCGGGAGCGCCTCCGGCGGGCGACATTCGAGATGCGGCTCTTGATCGGCATTTCGGTGAAAGTTGGCGCCGGAGCGCGCCGCGGCCTCGCGATCCGGTGCGGTCTGCCCTTCGACACGCCGTGGTGTGAGGGATGAGTGCGTTCCTGATTGTCCGCGTCAGCCTCGTGCGGGCGACAGCGGATTTCAGCCGGGCGGCAGCCGGCACCAGAGGATGGATGTCCGCCCGTCGGTTGGCTCGGGCGGCCATACCTGCACCGACGCCGGAGCCGCGCCCCTTCACCCCAAGTCCGTCAGCGGGGCTCTTCGCTCCGAATGCGAACTCCTGACACGCCATCGCTTCCGCTCGCATGCGGAGGCATGGATCTCGGCCGGGCCGCGAGCGGCGTGTGATGACGGCCTGCTGGGGTCGGCCCGGCATCGGGCTCGCCTCGAAGGCGAAGACCGGCATTTCACGAACGGCGTCGATCTCGTCCTGCACCCGCAGAAGGTAGTCAGATACGACCCGGACAGGAGCTGCATAGCGTCGTCGATGGCCTCAACCTGCGCCTGCACCGCTTCTCAGCAACGTCGGCATGACCGGCGCGTTGCCGTAGGCGATGACCTGAGCACCGCAGGCAGGATGGGTTCCTCGCCGTGCGCGGAGCCGCTTCGGGCAGGCCTCAGCCTTTTCGTGGGCTGGCCTTCACGACGCTGACGCGCCGTCCGCACGGCAGCCATGAAGCCGCAACTGATGAACGGGAGCGTCTGGCCGAAGACGATGTGTCCGCTCGCCGACTGAGCGGTGCCGATGACCATGAACGAACAGACGCCATACCGTTCGAGCTCGTGCCGCTGGTGCGTGCCCCTGGCATCTTCGATGGCGAGGGAGCACTGGGCCGGTCATCGGCATGGCCATTCTATCGGCTTTGAGCGGAGGGCCGGAAGTGCCGAGGAGCAGACCTTTTGTTGAGACCGCCCCGATGTCTGCTTCGGAGAAGTCACCAAACGCGACTGGGCGGCCGAGATGGGCGCAAAGCAGCTGGTCTGCTCCTGGCAAAGCGTCGTTCCCAAGCCAACGGTCATCCTGCGAATCCCGGACCCTAATTGTTTTCGTAATTCCCTGCACGCGCTGTTTTGGTTCATTGCTCACGCTCGTGGGGAAAACGCCGCTCAGCTACTGTATCTGCTGCGATGTCCCGAGCCGCCATGCGTCCGGCGCGTTTTACCGAAGTCTTTCCCTATTGTTTCCGCGCCAATAGGGAAATTTCTTACGGAGACGGGTTCGCATCAGACTGCCCGCACCACCAGGCTTTCCTGGTGAATTGATAGCGTCTTAGTCTGTGTGGCGATTGTGCCGCTGCAGCCGGGGTTTAGCGGCGGCCCGATAAATTTTCAGACCGTCCGACCACGCCTCTGACGGCCGCATTCAGGCGCGGAGGCATCCGTGGTCTCGCTCTCGCGAATGACGTTTCGTCGGCGACCGGTCCCCAGGCCGAGCCGAACGGGGTGTCGTCCTGTCCCGCCGCCGGCTCGGCCGGACATGCCGGCGCGAGGACGGCCGGCGCGGCCGCGGGACGGGACGGCTCCGGATCGTCCTATTCCGCCGCCTTGAGGCGGGGCTGATCCGGCTCCCGCGCCTGCGGCGCGGCCTTGGCGGGCCCGACCCTGCCGAAGCGCGCGTAGAGGGCCGGCAGCACCACCAGCGTCAGCAGGGTGGCGCTGATCAGGCCGCCGATGACCACGGTGGCGAGCGGGCGCTGGATCTCCGCGCCGGTCCCGGTGGCGATGGCCATCGGAACGAAGCCGAGCGAGGCGACCAGCGCCGTCATCGCCACCGGCCGCAGCCGGGTCATGGCCCCCTCCAGGATCGCCTCCCGCTTCGGGCGGCCCTCCACCACGAGCTGCTTGATGAAGGTCAGCATCACCAGCCCGTTGAGCACCGCCACGCCCGAGAGCGCGATGAAGCCGACCGCCGCCGGCACCGAGACCGGCATGCCGCGCAGCCACAGGGCCGCGATGCCGCCGGTCAGCGCCAGCGGCACGGCGCTGAACACCAGGAGCGCGTCCCGCGGCGAGCCCAGGGCCGAATAGAGCAGCAGGAAGATCAGGAAGAAGCAGACCGGCACCACCACCAGGAGCCGCTGCTTGGCCGAGGCGAGGTTCTCGAACTGCCCGCCCCAGGTCACGTAGGATCCCGGCGGCAGCGGCACTTGGCTCCCGACCTTTCCTTGCGCCTCCGCCACGAGCGAGCCGATGTCGCGGCCGCGGACGTTGGCGGTGACGACGACCCGCCGCTTGCCGTTCTCGCGCGAGATCTGGTTCGGCCCCTCCGTCACCGAGAAGCGCGCGACCTGCTTGAGCAGGACCGAGCTCGCCTTGCCGTTCGGGCCGGGCGGCAGCGGCACCGGGATGTTCTCCAGCGCCTCCCGATCCTCGCGGACCGTGTCGGTGAGGCGCACCACGATGGGGAAGCGCCGGTCGCCCTCGAACACGACGCCGGCCTCCTTGCCGCCGATGGCCGCGCCGATGACCTCCTGGATGGCGCCCGTGCTGAGGCCGTAGCGGGCGGCCTCGGCCTTGTTGATCGTGATCTCCAGGAACGGCAGGCCCGCCGTCTGCTCGACCTTCACGTCCTCGGCGCCATCGATGCCCTTCAGGACCGCCGCGATCTGGTTGGCGGTCTTCAGCATCGGCGCGAACTCCTCGCCGAACACCTTCACGGCGAGGTCGCCGCGGGTGCCGGCCAGGAGCTCGTTGAAGCGGAGCTGGATCGGCTGCGAGAACTCGTAGACGTTGCCCGCGAGCGCCCCCACCGCCTTCTCGATCTGCTCCTGAAGGTCGGCCTTCGACAGGCTCGGGTCGGGCCACGCCTCCTGCGGCTTGAGCATGACGAAGGTGTCGGACGAGTTCGGCGGCATCGGGTCGGAGGCGACCTCGGCCGTGCCGGTCTTCGAGAAGACGTACGCCACCTGGGGAAATTTCGAGACCGCCTTCTCGACGTTGAGTTGCATCGCCTGCGACTGGCTCAGCGAGGTCGACGGGATGCGGGTGGCATTGAGCGCGATGCTCTTCTCGTCGAGTTGCGGGATGAACTCGGTCCCGAGCCGGCTGAACAGAAGACCCGCCCCGACGAGCAGCAGCAGGGCCGCCCCGATGAAGGCAAACGGACCCCGCACCGCCGCCCCGAGCACCGGCCGGTAGACGGCCTTCAGCGTCCGGATGATGCGGTTGTCCGTCTCGGTCACCCTGCCGGTGATGACGATGGCGATGAGCGACGGCACGAAGGTCAGCGACAGCACGAAGGCGGCGATCAGGGCGATGATCACGGTCAGCGCCATCGGCTCGAACATCTTGCCTTCGACCCCGGTGAAGGTCAGGAGCGGGACGTAGACCAGGACGATGATCGCCTGCCCGTAGAGCGAGGGCTTGATCATCTCCTCGGCCGAGGCCCGCACCGTCGCCAAGCGCTCCGCGGTGTCGAGGGTCCGCCCGAGCGCGTGCTGGCGCTCGGCGAGGTGGCGCAGCGCGTTCTCGGTGATGATCACCGCCCCGTCGACGATCAGCCCGAAATCGAGGGCGCCCAGGCTCATCAGGTTCGCCGAGATCCGCGCCTCGACCATGCCGGTCATGGTCATCAGCATCGCCACCGGGATCACCAGCGCGGTGATGAGAGCGGCGCGGATGTTGCCGAGCAGCAGGAACAGGATGAAGATGACGAGGGCCGCGCCCTCGGACAGGTTCTTGATTACCGTTCTCACGGTCGCCTCGACGAGGCGGGTCCGGTCCAGGACGGTCTGGACCTCGACCCCGGGGGGCAGGCTCCTGCGGATCTGGTCCATCCGCGCGTCGACGGCGGCGGCCACCGTGCGGCTGTTCTCGCCGATCAGCATCAGCGCGGTGCCGATGACGACCTCCTGGCCGTCCTCGCTCCCCGAACCGGTGCGCAGGTCGCGCCCGATGCGGACCTCGGCGATGTCCTTGACCCGCACCGGCACGCCGCCGCGGGTCGCGACGACCACGTTGCCGATGTCGTCCATGGTCTCCAGCCGCCCGGCGGCGCGGACGACGTAGCCCTCGCCGTTATCCTCCAGGTAGCGGGCGCCCTGGTTGGCGTTGTTGCTCTCCAACGCGCGGGCGACGTCGGCGAAGGAGAGGTCCAGCGAGGCGAGCGTGTTGGGGTCCGGCTGGACGTGATACTGCTTCTCGAAGCCGCCGATGCCGTCGACCCCGGCCACCCCCGGCACGGTCCTGATTTGCGGGCGGATGATCCAGTCCTGCACGGTCCGCAGGTAGGCTTTCTGCTCCAGCTCGGTTCTCAGGCGCTGGCCCTCGGGCGTGAGGTAGCTGCCGTCGGGTTGCCAGCCGGGCTCGCCCCCGGCCGCGACCGTCCGCTCGCCCGGCTTCGCGTAGCGGATCGACCACATGTAGATCTCGCCGAGGCCCGTCGAGATCGGCCCCATGGCGGGCTCGGCACCCGGCGGCAGGTCCCGCTTCACCTGGGACAGGCGCTCGGCGACCTGCTGGCGGGCGAAGTAGATGTCGAGCTTCTCGGCGAAGACGGCGGTGACCTGCGAGAAGCCGTTGCGCGAGAGCGAGCGGGTGTAGTCCAGACCCTTGATGCCGGCGAGCGCGGTCTCGACCGGGTAGGTGACCTGCTTCTCGATATCGACCGGCGAGAGCGACGGCGCCGTCGTGTTGATCTGCACCTGGTTGTTGGTGATGTCCGGGACGGCGTCGATGGGCAGCCTGGTCACCGCGTAGCCGCCGAAGGCGGCCGCAAGCAGCGACAGGAGCAGCACCAGCCAGCGCTGGTGGACGGAGACATCGAGGATCTTCGAGATCATGTCGGCCCTCCTCAATGGTCGTGGTCGGCTTCGCTCTTTCCGAGCTCGGCCTTGAGGAGGAAGGTGTTGGCGACGGCGATGTCCTCGCCGGGCTTGAGGCCGGACACGACCTCGTAGGCGTCGTCGTCCGAGCGCCCGAGCTCGACCGGGCGCTTCTCGAATCCCTCGCCGGTGCGGACGAAGACGACGCGCTTGCCCGCGACGGTCTGGAGCGACGCCTTGGCGACCCGCACCGGCACCCGGTCGATCTCGGTCTCGACCTCGGCCGTGACGTAGGTCCCCGGGCGCCACGCCATGTCGGCGTTGGGCAGCGAGACCACGACCCTGGCGGAGCGGGTCTCGGCGTTCAGAAGCGGGCTGACGAACACGACCTTGCCCTGCTCGCTGCGGCCGCCGCGGTTGACGGTGACCCGCGCCCCCTCCCGCACCGCGTCGAGGTCGGAGGTCGGCACCGCGAGGTCGATCCACACCGTCGAGAGGTCGGCCACGGTGTAGACGTCGGCCGGGTCGCCCTCCTTGCCGACGGCGGTGCCCACGTCGACCTTGCGCTCGACGATGCGGCCGGAGATGGGCGCCCGCAGCTCGTACTGGCGGAGCGTCGAGGCGTTGGGCGTGGCCTCGTCGCGCTTCTGCGCGGCGGCGACCTCGGCGGCGTTCAGGCCGAGCGCCGAGAGCTTCTGCCGGGCGAGGTCGACCCGGAGCTGGTTCTCCTGGAACGTGGCCTTGGCGTTGTCGAACGCCGCCTGGGACGCCGCCGCGGAGGCGAGCAGCCGCTGCTGGCGCTCGAAGTTGATCTTCTGCAGGTCGGACTGGACCAGGGCGGTGAGGTACTCGCTCTTGGCGTCGGCGACCTCGCGGCTGTCGAGGACGGCGACGACGTCCCCCTTCCGGACGTCGTCGCCGAGGCGCTTGCGCATCTCGGACACGGTGCCGACGACCCGGGCCGGGACGCGGGCGATCCGGTCGGCGTCCGTCGTGATCGTGCCCGGCACGAGGATGTGCCGCGACAGCAGGCCGCCCTCGGCCTTGGCCACCTTGATGGCCTGCCCCTCGATCTGCTCGGCGGTCATCGTGACGTGACCCTCCTCGGCCTCAGCCTCGGCATGCGCGTGCTCGCCGTGGGCGTGTCCGTCGCCGGTCTTGGGGGCCGCGGTCTTGGGTTCCGCGGTCTTGGGTTCAGAAATCTTGGGTTCCGCGGTCCTGGCAGGGGTCGCTTGGCCGGGATCGTGCCGGTCGCCCGCGTCGCGGCGGGGCTCCCCGGGCGTCGCGGGTCCGGGCCCGGCGGCGAAGGTCGGGACGGTCGGCGGCAGCCCGGCCGAGGCGAGGACGCCCCTGACGAACTGGGACACGGCGGGAACGGCGGCGCCCACGAGGACGCCGGCGGCCACGAGGGCCGCGGTCAGGAGAATGCGCATGATGCCTGCTCGTCGGGACGCCGGAGCCGTGGCGGCTCCCCGGGGCGGTCCCGTTGCGGTGACGTGAGGGTACGGTCCCGGGCGCTTGACCCGGGATTCAGGACGCGCGCCGTCGCGGCGTCACCTCAGGCGCGTGGCGGGCGCGGCAGGCGGTCGGGAAAGATCGATGAAAGGGCCACGTCGACCGGGGCGTAGCAAGGCCGGGTGAGCGTCACCGGCGGCGCGGCCATCAGACCGTCCCAGGGCATGGCAATGTGGCAGCCGCAATGGACGTGGCAGGCGACGCCCGGATCGGCCTTGTGGGACGAGTCCGCGATCAGGTCCGACCCCACGGCCAGTTCGGTCCGGTCGTTCCCCGGATGGCCCTGATGGTACGCGAGGTCCTCGGCGAGGCCCGCCATCGGCAGCGAGACCGCCAGGGCCAGGACGAGCACGAGTGCGCGGGCGGCGGTCGCCCACCACCCCGTCCATGGTCCGAAGGCTTTATGGCGTTGCGCCGAACTCATCGCGCCCCTTATGCGCGATTCCGACGCCCGGCCACAAGCCGCCGGGGCCGGATCCCCGTCTTTCAGGCAGGCGCCGACGCCTTCGCGGTGCTGAACGTCACCCCCAGCCCCGATTCAACGCATCGGACAAGGCCGTTTCGACGACGGCCAGCGTCGTCACGACCATCACGACGACGGGCGGCCATGCGGCCGTGCCGGCCTCATCCGCTGATGGCGTCCGCCCCGCACAATGGGGCGGAGTTCGCACATGGCGAGCGCCCTGGGATGGCCGCGACCCGCTAGGGTACCATCGCCCCCTGCGTCTCGACATAGACCGCGTAGATCGAGGTGCTCGCCGCCATGAACAGCCGGTTCCGCTTCGGCCCGCCGAAACAGAGATTGGCACAGGTCTCGGGCAGGTGGATCTTGCCGATCAGGTCGCCCGATGGCGCGTAGCAGCGCACGCCGTCCTCGCTCGGGTCAGCCCATCCCATGGAGCACCAGACATTGCCGTCGACGTCGGTGCGGACCCCGTCGGTGAAGCCCGGGGCAAAGCCCTCCGCGAAGATGCGATCGCCGGTGAGCCGGTCGCCCGCGACCGTGAAGGCGCGGATATTGGATCGCCCGTCATGGGTGATGCCGGAATCGACGACGTAGAGCGTCTTCTCGTCGGGCGAGAAGGCGAGGCCGTTCGGCCGGTCGATGCCCTCCGCCGCCACCTGGGCCCGTCCGGTCGCGGGGTCGAGGCGGTAGACCCGGGTCGGCAGTTCCGCCTTGGCCTTGTGACCTTCGTAGTTCCCGTCGATGCCGTAGCCCGGATCGGTGAACCAGATCGCGTTGTCGGAGGCCACCACCACGTCGTTGGGCGCGTTGAGCGGCTTGCCGTCGAACGTGTCGATCAGGACCGTGATCGTCCCGTCCGGCTCGGTGCGGGTCACCCGGCGGGTGTCGTGCTCGCACGTGATCAGCCGGCCCTGGCGGTCGCGGGTGTTGCCGTTCGCGTAGTTCGCGTTTGCCCGGTAGACGCTGACGTGGCCGTTCTCGAGCCAGCGCATGATCCGGTTGTTCGGGATGTCGCTCCACAACAGGTAACCGCCGTCCCGGAAGTAGACGGGGCCTTCCGCCCACCGGAAGCCGGTGGCGATGCGCTCGATGGCGGCGTTGCCGACCTTGTAGCGGAAACGCTTGTCGATCGCCTCAACCCGCGGATCGGGATAGCGCGTGCCCGGCAGGTCTCCCAGGGGCAACCGGTCGGCCTGCGCCACGACCGTGGTCGCGATCAGGGCAGCGGTATCCGCCAGGATGTCACGTCGATTCATCGCTCGTCTCCCCCGTCCGGTCTTCGCGCCGGACGGGGGATTGTACGGAAGCCGGGCGCTGTGTCGCGCGGATTTCTGATCGCTGCGCGGATCGTTCCGCTCTGCGCCTGTCAGCTCTCCGACGTCCCTACGGCGTTGCGCAGAAACCGGTCTTCGACGGGGTCGGCATGCGCGCGACGCGTTCCATCGGCGCTACGGCCGTGCCTGCACCGGCCTTCGACGCTAGTTCATCGTCGAAGACATGAACGGCCAGGATCATGGCGGCTTCCTTCACCGCAGACAGCCTGCCGGCGGCCCTCGGCCTCGGATTGCAGCCGTGGATCGCCGCCATCGACACGGCGACAGCCGGCATGGGCCAGCACGCGTCGGCGGTGGCGGCGAACGCATCCACCGGGATCCGTCGACGGATCATGCCGACGCCCCTGCTTGATCACGCACTCGCGCAAGCGCGGCTGGCCACCGACGCCTTCGCGGTCGCAGTCGACGAACAGAGAGCGGATGCCGCTCGGCTACGTGCCGATGCCATCGCGGCGATCGGCGAGTTGATCATGTGGCTGCAGGATGCAAAGGCCAACGCGGTCACGGACGAGCTGGGGCTGGGGTGGTGAAACCCGCGCTTCACGGGCAGAAGACCGCCAATCGACGGTCGGCCATCGGCTTATCGATCGTGCCGCCCTGATCTCAGGCGCGTGAGAAAAGGGCGACAGATGTATCCGCGTGCTGTAGTTCGGCCGCGCCGTTGCTCAAATCAGTAGTCGTAGCCGCGCCGCTGGTTTCCAGGAGGCGGACCATAGCCAGTCCCGCGCGGCTGAACGCGCGCGCCATAATCAATCTCGCGCCGCGCCTGCCGATTGGCCAGAGCCCGCCCCGCCAAGCATCCGGCAACGGCGCCGACGACGCCGCGCTCGGCAAGATAGTGGCCAGCGATGCCCCCGATGATCGCACCCTTGATGCAACCCTTCGCTTCCGCGGCACCGACGCTCATGAGCGTTACGAGGGCGATGGCCGATGCATACCCTGCACGTCGCATGTTGTTGCTCCTGGCTGATGGCCAGAAGAACGGACTTTGCCGCGACAACGTTCCGGCTGATGCGCGCGGAGGCTTTGCCTCTGTCCCCGGCGACGCGACCATCAGGGCGAAGGCCCCTCCCTCATGGGGGAGCCTCACGCACGTGGCCCCGTGTCGTGTCGTGGGTGATCTCGCCGGTCGGGCCTTGATTGGCCGTCTATCCCCCTCATTCGTAGCAAGACGAGAACGGTTCCGAGTCGGTCATCACGGTCTCGGTCAGCGCCGATGGCTTTCGTCGCATGAGCGCACGCGACGAAGCCTTGCGTGACGAGCCCGTCGATGTCCGCGCGCCGCCACGCTCGTCCGTGGCGATGCGCGCGAGATAGTCGGCCTTGCTGGCCTGCATGTGATCGACGCAGAGTTGCGCGAGCGCCCAGTGATCGCGCCCGCGCAAGAGGTCGATCATGATCCGATGATGATCGATCGAGACCCGGAGGCCATCGGCGTCCGCCAAGTTCTTGGCGCGCATCGGCAAGGTCAGGCCCATGTAGTCGGTGAGCGTGCGCACGAGGTACGGGTTCCCGCAGGCCTCGAACAGGGCGATGTGGAAGGCATCGTTCGCCTCATGGATGCCGCGCAGGTCGCGCTTCTCCACCGTGTCGCGGTAGGCCGCCTGCAATGCCTCGAGCCGGGCGATCAGCTCGGGCTCGACCGGCAGCGCGATCATCAGCATCGCCTGGCGCGTCAGCATCTCGCGGACTTCGTAGATCTGAAGCACTTCCTCGGCAGAGTAGGACCGGACCGTCGCCCCGACGTTCCGCTCCCGCCGCACGACGCCCCGACGCTCCATCTCGACGAGGGCTTGGCGAATGAAGTGGCGGGAGGTGCTGAAGCGCGCCATCAGGGCGTCCTCGGTCAGGCGCGCCCCGGGGGCGAGCCGTCCGAAGATGATGTCCTCCTCCAGGCGCGCCACGATGGCGCCGATGCCCGCGGGCCGGAAGAGCGGGACGAGATCCGGGGCTCCGTCCCCGGTCATCGCGCCTCCGCCCGGCCCGCCAGCCGGTAGCAATCCTCCACGAGCCGCAGGGTCTCGAGATTATCGGCCGGCGCCGTCTCGAACGGGGCGCCGTCGTCCAGACGGTCGATGAAGTGGGCGATCGCGGCCGTGTAGGACTCTCCGTAGGTGGCGGCGAGGTCGAAGGTCCGGGTCCGCGTCTCCCGTCCCGTCATCGCCAGTTCGGCCCCCTGGAGCCGGATCGCGCCCTCGGGGCCGAGGATCTCCAGGCGATCGGGGGAAGCGGGTGGGGCACCGTGGGCCGCGAAGGTCGCGAACACCTGCACGGCGACCCCGCCCGGGCCGGAAAGCTGGATCAGCGCCGTATCCTCCCCCGCGAGGTCCGGGCAGGTCCGGCCGGTCGCGCAGGCGGTGACCCGCAGCGGCCCGAGCAGCATGCGCAGCGTGTCGAGGTGGTGGATCAGGACCTCGGCGACGAGCATCCGGGCCTCGTCGCGCATGAACGGCTGGCGTTCCAGGGCCGGAAACAGGCCCGCCTCATCCGGGAGCGTGCCGCTCGTCACGAGTTCCAGCCGCGCCGCGAAGGGCCGCCCGATGGCCCCCGCGCGGAGCCACGCCGCGGCCTCCCGGTAGTAGGCGCGGAACCGCCAGTTCTCGTGCACCATCAGGCGCGCCCGGCCCTCCACGGCGGCGACCAGCGCCTGCGCCTCCGCGAGGGTCGGGGCCAGGGGCTTCTGGCAGAGGATCGGCAGCTCGCGCTCGGCCGCCAGGCGGACGAGGGCGGCATGCGCCGCCCGGGGCGCCGCGATGTCGATCGCGTCGAGGCCGCCCGCATCCAGCATCGCGCCCGCGTCTGCGTAGGTGTGCGGGATCTGGAATGCCTGGGCGCGGGCCGCGCGCCGCTCGGCCGACGGGTCGGCGATCGCGACGATCTCGGCGCGGCCCCTCAGGGCGGCCCAGCCCGCCAGATGGTGCTGCGCGACCCATCCGGCCCCGATCAGGCCGATCCGCCGGACGGCGCTCACGGGATCGCTCCGGCCCGCCCCGGGGCGCCGGCCGGTCCGGTGCCGGCGGATCTGACCTGCGCGGGGATGGCCGCCGTGGTCCGCGCGTCGAACAGGAAGGCGGCGTCGGGCCGGAAGAACAGGTCGACGACCGCGCCGACCTCGGCCCGCGTGTCCCGCGGCAGGCGCGCCGTGCATTCGGCTCCGCCCTCCGTCTCGACGGCGAGGAGCGTCTCGGCGCCGAGCGGCTCGACGGCGAAGACCCGCCCGCGGATCCGGCCCGCCTCCGCGCTTCCGGTGGAGGCCGCCGCGAGGTGCAGGTCCTCCGCCCGGACGCCGAGCACCACCTCCTGGCCGGTGAGCGGGGCCAGCGCGGCGGGCGCCCAGCGCGTGAGCGCGGTGTCGATCGCGGGCGTGCGGATCCGGTCCCCGGCGGCAAGGGGCACGGTGAACAGGTTCATGGGCGGCGATCCGAGGAAGCGGGCCACGAAGGTGTCGGCCGGGTTCCAGTAGACGTCGAGCGGCCTGCCGACCTGGGCGACGCGCCCGCCGTTCATCACGCAGATCCGCGTCCCCATGGTCATCGCCTCGACCTGGTCGTGGGTCACGTAGATCATCGTGGAGGCGAGCCGGTGATGCTGCTTGATCAGCTCGTTGCGCGTGTTGACGCGCAGGGCCGCGTCGAGATTCGACAGCGGCTCGTCGAACAGGAACACCATCGGCTCGCGCACCATCGCGCGCCCCAGGGCGACGCGCTGGCGCTGCCCGCCCGACAGGGCCTGGGGCTTGCGGTCGAGGCAGGGCACGAGGCCCAGCATCGCCGCCGTCTCGCCGACACGCCGCTTGACCTCGGCGGGCGGGGTCCGGCGGCGCTTGAGGCCGAAGGCGAGGTTCTCGCCTACCGTCATGTGCGGGTAGAGCGCGTAGGACTGGAACACCATCGCGATGTCGCGGTCCTTGGCGGGCACGTCGTTCATCGTCCGCCCGTTGATCGAGAGCGTGCCGGACGAGATGGTCTCGAGGCCCGCGATCATGCGCAGGGTCGTGGACTTGCCGCACCCGGACGGGCCGAGCAGCACCATGAACTCGCCGTCCCCGATCGTGACGTCGACGTTGTCGACCACGACCGGCCCGCCGGAGCCGTAGCGCTTGCAGATCTTGGAGAGCTGAACGACGGCCATCGCGGCCCCTTACTTGACGGCGCCCGCGGTCATGCCGCGGATCAGCTTCTCGGAGAAGAAGACGTAGGCGACGATCACGGGCACGACCGAGATCATGACCCCGGCCGCGATCATGCCGATGTCCTGGAAGTGGTCGCCCATGAAGGCCCGGATGCCGATCGGCAGGGTGCGCTTGTCCGGATCGGTGATCAGCACCACCGCGAACAGGAACTCGTTCCAGAGCTGGATGAAGTTCAGGATCAGGGTGGTGGCGATCGCCGGCATGCCGATCGGCAGGACGATGCGGCGGAAGATCTCGATGTCGCCGTAGCCGTCCATCTTGGCGGCGTCGAAGAGATCCTGCGGGATCCGGGCGAAGAATCCCTCCAGCAGGTAGACCGTCAGCGGCAGCTGGAGCGAGACGTAGACCAGCGTCAGCCCGAGGAGGCTGTTGTAGAGGCCGTAATCGACCAGGATCTGATAGAGCGAGATCAGCGTGATCTGCGGCGGGAAGATGATCGACGAGAACAGGATGCCGTAGAGGATCCGGTTGCCGCGGAAGCGGTAACGGGCCAGGGCGTGGGCGGCGGCCGCGCCGACCAGCGTCACCACCGCGACCGCGGCGACGACCACCACGGTCGAGTTCCAGAAATAGGTGGCGAAGTCGGAATCGACCCAGGCGATCCGGAACTGCTCCCAGTGGAACGGGCGGGGCCACGCGTAGTGATCGGCCGAGATCTCGCCCGTGGTCCGCACCGACATGGTGGCCAGCCACAGGAACGGCCCCAGCGTGTAGGCGGTGTAGGCGGCGATGACGACCGCGAGGGCGGTCCGGCTCGCCAGGAAGCCGCCCCGCCCGGCGGCCGGAGGCAGGGTCGCGTCGACGCTCACGTCAATACTCCAGCCGATCGCGGGTCTTGAAGATCCGGTTGAGAACGATGACGGCGGCGCAGACCACGCCGAACCAGACCGTCGCGATCGCCGACGGGTAGCCGAGATCGAAGGTGTTCCAGTTGAAGGCGCGTTTGTAGACGTAGGTCGAGACCGTCTCGGTCGCCCAGAGCGGCCCCCCGCCGGTCATGATCCAGACGAGGTCGAAGACCTTCATCTTGCCAATGAAGGCGAGGACGTAGAGGTTGAGCAGCGTGGGCCGCAGCATCGGCACGATGACGTGGCGCAGCTTCGCGGCCCAGCCGCAATTGTCGAGTTCGGCCGCCTCCAGCACCTCGGACGGCAGGGCGTGGATCGCCGCCAGGCAGACCACCATGTTGAAACCCGCCCACTTCCAGGCATGCGTGACGATCAGGGCCGCCAGGGCCGTGTTCGGATCGCCGAGCCAGGAGCGGGCCAGGGTGCCGAGCCCGGCGGCCCGGAGCCCCTCGTTCACCACCCCCCAGTCGTAGTTGTAGATCCACATCCAGAGGATCGCGACCACGACGTAGGAGAGCAGGACCGGCGTGAACCACGCGACCCGGAGGAACCGGGCGAACGGGACCCCGGCATAGAGGGCGAGCGCCAGGAGGAGGCCCGTCGCCACGTCCAGAATCGGGGCGACGAAGGCCCACACGAAGGTGTTGCGGACGGCGATCCAGAACGTCTCGTCACCGAGGAGGTCGCGGTAGTTGGCGAGCCCGACATAGCTGCGCTCCGCCCCCTCGATCGTGAACAGGCTGTCGTAGATCGTCCGGACGGCCGGATAGGCCGTCAGGCCGAGATAGACGACGAGCGCGGGGGCGAGGAAGACCAGCAGGACGGGCCAGGACGCCCGCCGCGGGTCCGACACGCGACCGGAGGCCGGGACGCGCTCCGCCGGCTCCGTCTTCGCCGCGAGGGCCGACGTGCCCGCCACCGCCTCAGCTCCCCTTGCGGCAGGCTGAATCCATCTTGTCGGCGGCCTCGTTCACGCCGATCAGGCCGGCCGGGAAGGCGTTGTTCATGACCTGCGTGTAGGTCTCGGCGCACTTCGACCGGTAGTACATGAGCGGCGTGCCGAAGAAGTACGTGGCGCCCTTGTTGCGGGCGTTGAGCTCGGCAAAGTACGCGGCATGGCTCGAATTGATCTTCGCCGGATCGGATTTGAGGCCGGTCTGCAGGGAGACCTGCTCGACCCACTTGTCGCCGTTCCCGATCGTGGCCATCGAGTCGAGCAGCGCGCCCGCGCAGGCCTTGTTCTTCCCGCGCGCGTACATCACGAAGCTGCCGGCCACCGCCAGGGTCTTGCAGCTGGGGCACTGGCCCTGATCCATGGCGGGGAACTGCATGATCCCGAGAGGGAAATCCGCCGGCATGCCCCCGCTCTCGGGCGACGCGAAGGCGCGTCCCGTGAACCAGCTCGGATCCGGGAAGGTCAGCGCCCCCGGCTTCTGGTAGAAGTAGTAGTGGGACTCGCCGAGCTTCAGCGTGGCGAAGCTCTTCGGATAGGCGCCGGCCTCCACCAGCCCCTTGAACCAAGTCATCACCTCCAGGACGCGCGGGTCCTTGAAGGACAGCGTCCCGTTCAGGAGCTTCCCGTAATCCTCCGTGCCGAGCTTGCGCAGGAGAGACTCGAAGAGCAGCAGCCCACCGGGGAACGGCCGGTCGCCGACGCCCTGCGACACGGGCGTGATGCCGGCGGCGGCGCCCTTCCTGACCAGATCCGCGAAGCCGGATTGCGTGAGCTGGAACGAGGGCGGCACCTCGACCCCGACCTTCTTCACCAGATCCTTGTTGTAGTACAGCTCGACCGTGTAGGCCTCCACGGGCAGGCCGTAGACCTTGCCTTTCGAAGTCCAGGCCGGCTTGGCCCAGTCCTCGAGCTTGGCCAAGTCGACATGGCCGTCGAGCGGTTCGAGGAAGCCGCCCGCCAGGAACTCGGGCTGGTCGGGCTCCAGGTAGAAGACGTCGGGCGCCTGCCCGGTGCGGACGGCGGATTTGGCCTGCGTGTAGATGTCGGCCTTCGGGATGAAGCTCAGCTTGACCGCGCACTGCCTGTTCGCGGCCTCGAAGTCGCGGACGCGGGCGGCCACCCACTCCTTCTTGGCCGGCTCGTCGGGCCAGTTCGACCACATCGTGATCTGAACGGGCTCCGCCGCCGCGGCGGCCCCGGCCGCGATCAGGCTCCGGCCGAACAGGGCCGCGATCCCGGTGCCCGCTCTGCGCATTGCACCTTCCTCCCGTGTCATTGTTGGGCCGGATGGTCCGCGACCGATCGAACATTGTCAATAAAAATGCGGATGCCTGGGTCGCCAACACCGATGTCGCCCGCAATCCCGGACGTTTTATCGATAATCGAAGCCGGCGCCGCAGATCCGCGAACGCCGGTCGCGCGCCCGGCAGAGGTCCCGGCTGGATCGGTCATGCGGCTCCGCGGATCTGAACGACCGGGTGCGCGGGACAGCGGCAGGGCCGCTTCGAGGATGAAACCTCGCCCTGCGGATGCAGGCGACTCGGGGATGAGCCGGGGCTGCGAAGGCCACGGAAATCGGCGGGTCCGAGACTCGACAAGGGCACGGTATCGGCTACGCCGGCCGTCCATGTCATCCGCACAAACGAACCGCGCGTTGGGCGTTGCTGCGCTACTCGTCACCGCGCTCGGTTGGGGGTTCGGCTGGCTGGCGATGAGGTCGTCCTGCACAGCTGGCCCCCGCTGTTCGGGCGGGGCATGGCGGGACTGGTGGCGGCGATGTTGCTCGCCGCTCTGGCGCTCATGCGCGGCGAACGTCTCACCGTGCCCCGGGGGGCCCGCGTTCGACTGGCGGTGGCAGCTTTCACCAACGTCTTTGCGTGGATGGGTTTTTCGGGCCTGAGCCTGCGCTGGATCGACGTCGGCGAGGCAGCCCTGTTGGTCTATTCGATGCCGGTCTGGGCGACGGTGTTCGCCTGGGCGTTGCGCGGCCATCGCCCGACGCCGCGGGGCTTCTTGGCGCTCGCGCTCGGCCTCACCGGGATCGGTGTCCTGCTCGGGGCCGATGGAGGCGCCCTCGGCACGGACAAGCTCCCCGGCGTCGGCTTCGCGCTCGCCGCAGCGATCCTGTTCGCGCTCGGGGCGGTCCTCAACAGTCGCGCCCTGCCGGTATCCCCCTTTGCCTTGACCGCCTGGCAAGTCGGACTGGGCTGTCTGCCGATGGTGGTCCTGGGCGTCACGCTCGAAAGGCCGGACGTCACGTCCCTCAGCGGCGCGAGCGCATGGGCGTTCGCCTACATCGCACTGATCCCGATGGCGGCCTGCTTTCTCACGTGGTTCGAGGCGCTTCGGCGGTTGCCGCCCGTGGCGGCGTCCACCAGTATGCTGCTGGTCCCGCTCATCGGCATCCTGTCCGCGGCCCTGCTCCTCGGGGAGCCCTTGGGCCCGCGACAAATGCTGGCCTTGGCGTTGACGCTGGGCGGTGTCGTCCTGGCGTTGAGGACGTGATCATCGGGGGAGGTGATCATCGGGAGGTGATCATCGGCCGCCATCACCGACCCATCGTCGAGGCGATGACGGCTTCTATCGCACCGGTCCCAACCTTGCAGAGGGCGCAATGCCGAACCTGTCCGCCGAGCAGCTTCGCGTCGCCGACGTGATGGCACGCGACGTCGAGTTCATAGAGCCGCAAGCGAGCGCGCAGGATGCGGCCATCCTGATGGGCGAAATCGAAGTCGGGGCGCTGCCGGTCGGCTCGGCCGATCACCTCGTCGGCATCGTCACGGATCGGGATCTGCTCTATCGGGTCGTCGCCCGTGGGCGCGATCCCACCGCCGTCGCGGTGCAGGAGGTCGCCTCACGCCCGGTCCTGTCCTGCGCTCCCGGCGATTCCCTCCGCGTGGCCCTGGACATCATGGGGACGAACTACGTTCGGCGCCTTCCGGTCGTCGACGGGAATCGCAAGGTGGTGGGCTGGCTGACCCTCGCCGACATCTCGCGCCACCTGCTCGTGCATGACGATGCCCTGCAGGTTTCCCTGCAGGCGCTCACGGAAGGGTCGACGGACGTCTGATCAGACCCGATACCGACGCTCGGCAGCGCGCACGGCCGTGGTGGGCAGGCCGCGATGCAAGGCGACGTAATCCGCAAAGGCCCAGCCCGGCGGCCCGGTTTCGCGGGCGGCGATCAGGCAGAGTATGAAGCCGATCAGGCCGGTTTCAGGCCCCATCAGGTCCGCCAAGGCCCGGTCGAGCGGCGGCGGCGTCCGGAGGGTGGCCTCGAAGGTCGCCAGAATCCCGGCGTCGGCCCCCGCGGCGGCGAGCCAAGCCCGGATCGGATCGTGCACCACCGTCGGACCGCTTGACCGGGCCACCACCGCCGCGAAGCGCGCGAGGGCGGTGCCGTCCGCGCCGGTAAGCCGCGCCAGATTGACACTCAGGGGCATCAGGGTCTGGTGGCGGTTCTGCAAAAAGCCGTGAATGACCTTTTGCCCGACCACCTCAAGGATCTGCCGTCGGCCGGGGGGGATATTGCGGTGCCGGCGGTCGACCGCGTCCGCGCCACCGTCCCCGGCGGGGTGATCCTGTCGTTCCCCGGCTTGCTCCAACGCCTAACCCTCTCAGCCTGCGCCGTCGCGGCGGCGTACCGAACAGGTGTCTCTGGATGACCGTCGATCAAGTGCTTGCTTTCGGCCTGATCGGTGTGACGGTGGCCGCCTTCGTGTGGGATCGCCTGCCCTACGATCTCGTGGCCCTGACCGCCCTCGCCATCGGCATCGCGGTGGGCCTCGTGCCCGCCGACAAGGCGTTCTCGGGGTTCTCCGATGACATCGTGATCATCGTCGGATCCGCCCTCGTTCTCTCGGTCGCCATCGCGCGCTCCGGCGCGGTCGAGACCCTGATGCGTCCGCTCATGCCGCACATGACCAGCCCGGTCCGCCAAGTGCCGATCCTCGTGGCCGGGGTCCTCCTCCTGTCGATGGTGACGAAGAACGTCGGGGCGCTCGCCATCTTCATGCCGATCGCGCTGCAGGTCGCGCGCCGCAGCGGGACGGCACCATCGGCTCTGCTCATGCCGATGGCCTCGGCCTCGCTCATCGGCGGCATCGTCACGTTGGTGGGCACATCGCCGAACGTGATCGTCTCGAAAGTCCGCGCCGACCTGACCGGCAAGCCCTTCGGCATGTTCGACTATGCCCCCGTGGGTCTATGCGTGGCCGCGGCGGGCTTCGTCTTCCTGTGCCTCGGATGGCGCCTGCTGCCCCGGCGGGATGGGGGCACGCGCTCGCTGGAGGCGGCGTTCACGCTGGAGCGCTACACGACGGAGGCGCGCCTCCTGCCGGAGCATCCGGCGGTCGATCGCACGGTCGCCTTCCTGGAGGCTCAGGGCGACGGCGACGTCAGCGTCGCCACCATCCTGCGCGAGCGCTTTCGGCGCTACCCGGCCAGCCCGGACTTCCGGCTCAAGGCCGACGATGTGCTGCTGCTCAACGGCGAGCCGGACGCCCTCGAGCGCTTCGTGGCCCGCACCGGATTGGCCCTGGCCGGCGCCGCGCCGGCGGCGGAGGCCGTGGTGATGGAGGGCGTGGTGACGGCGGAGTCCGAACTCGTCGGGCGTACCGCGGCGCAGCTCGATCTGGAGCACAGCTCGGGTCTGGGCATCCTCGCCGTCAGCCGGCGCGGCCGCCGCATCGAGCAGAGCCTGTCCGCCGTCCGTTTCCGGGCCGGGGACGTGGTGGTGGTCCGCGGGCACGCCGCCGCGCTGGCTTCGGCCCTCGGGGCCTTCAAGGTGCTCCCGCTCGCCGCCCGGGAGATCGCCCTCGGCCGGAACGACCGGAGTTGGCTGCCCGCCGCGATCCTGTTCCTCGCGATGGGCCTCGTCGCCCTCCACGTCGTGCCCGTCGCCGTGGCCTTCTTCGGTGCGGTGGTCGCCGTGCTGCTTCTGCGGAGCCTGACGCCGCACGAGGCTTACCAGGCGGTCGAATGGCCGGTGCTCGTCCTCCTGGGGGCCCTGATCCCCATTTCCGAGACCGTCAGCAGCACGGGCGGCGCCGACCTCATCGCCGGCCACCTCACGGCCTTGGTGCAGGGTCTTTCGCCGATCACGGCCCTCGGCGCGGTCCTGATCCTGGCGATGGCGGTCACGCCGTTCCTCAACAACGCCGCCACCGTTCTGGTGATGGGCCCGATCGCGGCGAAACTCGCGACCAAGCTGGGGCTGAGCCTGGATCCGTTCCTGATGGCCGTAGCGCTCGGTGCCGCCTGCGACTTCCTCACGCCGATCGGCCACCAGTGCAATACCCTCGTGATGGGCCCGGGCGGCTACCGTTTCGGGGACTACGCGCGGCTCGGGCTGCCGCTCTCGCTGATCGTGATCGTGGTCGGTATTCCCCTCATCGCGTTTGTCTGGCCCCTTCACCCGGCGTGATCGGTCTCGAGTATCCTGGCGATTGAGGCCCGAGGCTTCGCGCCGATCGCGGGGTGATCGACGCACGTCCGCGTCTCCCGGGGTGACGTTGCGGGGCCAGACAAACGCGATGCGCCCTACAGCCTCCGAGACCGAAGGGCCGAACGAAGCGCCCATGGTGCACGGCGCCTGAGCGTCAGCTTCGTCTCTCAACACTCCGGGAGATTGACGGCGAGGCCGCCGGTCGAGGTCTCCTTGTAGCGGGTGCTCATGTCGCGGCCGGTCTGCTTCATGGCCTCGATGCAGTTGTCCAGCGGCATGATGTGCGTGCCGTCCCCCCGCAGCGCCAGGGAGGCCGCGGCGACCGCCTTGATCGCCCCGAGGCCGTTGCGCTCGATGCAGGGCACCTGCACGAGCCCCCGGATCGGGTCGCAGGTCAGGCCGAGATGGTGCTCCAGCGCGATCTCGGCCGCGTTCTCGACCTGGGCGTTGGTGCCGCCCAGCGCGGCGCACAGGCCCGCGGCGGCCATCGCGGCGGCCGATCCGACCTCCCCCTGGCAGCCGACTTCGGCGCCGGAGATCGACGCATTCGCCTTGATGATGCCGCCGATGGCCGCCGCCGTCAGGAGGAAGTCGCGCAGGCCCGCATGGTCGGCCCCGAGGCAATGGTCGCGGTAGTAGCGGATCACGGATGGAATGACGCCAGCCGCGCCGTTCGTCGGGGCGGTCACGACGCGCCCGCCCCCCGCATTCTCCTCGTTCACCGCCATGGCGTAGACCGAGAGCCAGTCGTTCGCCACATGCGGCTGGACGCGGTTGGCCTGGCGCTCGTCGAGCAGCATCCGGTGGATGCCCGGCGCCCGGCGGCGGACACCGAGGCCCCCGGGCATGATGCCCTCGGTGGCGAGCCCCCGGTCGATGCAGGCGTCCATCGCCGCCCAGATCCGGTCGAGGCCGGCGTCGAGGTCGTCGGCCGTCCGGTCGACCGTCTCGTTGGCGCGCTTCATGGCGGCGATGCTGAGCGCTGAGCCATGTCCCATCGCCAGCATCTCCGCGGCATTCGCGAAGGGATAGGGCCGGAGCACGGAGGCATCGACGGCGCGCATCTCGCCCTTGGCCATCTCCTCCTCGGTCAGCACGAAGCCGCCGCCGATGGAATAGTAGGTGCGGGCGAAGCAGGGGGACCCCGCCGCATCGAAGGCGCGCAGGATCAGGCCGTTGGCGTGGCCCGGGAGCGGATCGCCGTAATCGAAGACGATCCCCGCCCCGCTGTCGAAGGCGACCGGGCCGAGGTCCGGGACGTCCATCCGGCCGTCCTCGCGCAGGGCGGCCAGCCGGCGTTCGGCCTCATCCGGATCGAGGGTCTCGGGACGGAAGCCGAGGAGGCCGAGAATCACCGCGCGGTCGGTGGCGTGGCCCTTGCCGGTGAAGGCGAGGCTGCCGTGCAGGGTCACCTCGATCCGGGCGGGCGCGGCGGCCCCGGGGGCTCGCCCGGCCCGGTCGCGCAGTGCCTGGACGAAGTGGCCGGCCGCGAGCATCGGCCCCATCGTGTGCGAGCTCGACGGGCCGATCCCGATCTTGAAGACGTCGAAGATACTCAGGAACATCGCCGCTCGTGGTCCTTGCCCGCTGGTTGGCGGCGGTGCCCCGGTCGCATGGTCCATGCCGCCGATCCGGTCTTACCCCGATCCGGCCCGCCGCATCAGGGTCGCGACGCCCGAAGCGCCGTCACCGTGATGTCGACGCGCGAGCCCGGCGTGGCAAGCTTCGCCGCCACGATGGTCCGAGCCGGGGCGCTGCCCTCCGGCATCCGGGCCTCCCAGGCGGCGTTCTGCTCGGGCAGGGCAGCCTGTTCCGGCGCAGGGTCGAGATCGCCTTGGGTCCGACTGCCAGCGACCGGAGTATCGAGACGCCGCGTTCGGCTATCGCCTGCTCGCTTGTCCGGGAAGGGCGCGACCCGACGCGCACGGCCCCGTTCTCAGCCATCCCTCTTAGGGCGAACGGAAGCGGCGCGCGTCCAGCCCGATGAGACGCGCCTCAGGCGCCGTCGACGCTTCGCGGCAGGTCCGACGGATTCGCCTCGGTCAACGCGTCCGGCAGCAGGGCCTCCGGCATGTCCTGGTAGCTCACCGGGCGCAGGAAGCGGTCGATGGCGAGGCTGCCGACCGAGGTCGTGCGGCCGTCCGACGTCGCCGGGAACGGCCCGCCATGAACCATGGCGTGGCCCACCTCGACGCCCGTGCCGAAGCCGTTCACCAGGATGCGCCCGACTTTGCGCTCCAGGACCGGAAGGAGCCCGCGTGCCGCTGCGTGATCGGCGGGATCCATGTGCAGGGCGGCGGTGAGCTGGCCTTCGAGACTCTCGAGGACCACCCGGAGTTCCGCCGCATCCGCGCACCGCACGACGAGGGAGGCCGCACCGAACACCTCGTCCGCGAGGCGGTGGTCGTCGAGGAAGGCGGCACCGGTCGTGGCGAACAGGGCGGGCTGGCCCTGCTGGCCGGTGCCGCTCCGGCCCAGGGCCACCGTCTGGACGGCCGGATTGACCTCCAGGGCGGCGACGCCCGCGCAATAGGCCTCGTGGATCCCCGGCGTCAGCATGGTCGCCGCCGCGACGCCCGGCAGGGCCTCGGAGGCCGCGGCGAGGAAGACGTCGAGACCGGGACCGTCGACCGCCAGGACGAGGCCGGGATTGGTGCAGAACTGTCCGGAGCCGAGGGTCAGCGAACCGACGAAGGCTTTGCCGATCTCCGCGCCGCGGGCCGCGAGCGCCGCCGGCATCAGAACCACCGGGTTGATGCTGCTCATCTCGGCATAGACCGGGATCGGCGTGGGGCGCGCGGCGGCGATCTGCATCAGCGCGGTGCCGCCGCGGCGGGAGCCGGTGAAGCCGATCGCGGCGATGCGCGGATCGGCGGCGAGGCGCTGGCCGATCGCGATGCCCGGCTCGAACAGGAGGGCGAAAACGCCGGCCGGCAGGCCGCACGCGGCGACCGCCTCGCGGATCGCCTCGCCGACCAGGGACGCGGTGCCGGGATGGGCCGGATGCGCCTTCACCACGACCGGGCAGCCGGCGGCCAGCGCCGAGGCGGTGTCGCCGCCCGCCACCGAGAAGGCGAGCGGGAAGTTCGACGCGCCGAAGACCAGCACGGGGCCGACCGCGATGCGGCGCAGGCGCAGATCCGGACGCGGCAAGGGCTTGCGCTCGGGCTGGGCCGGATCGACGCGCAGGCCGAGGAAGGCGCCGCGGCGGACCACCTCGGCGAACATCCGCAGCTGCCCGACGGTGCGGCCGCGCTCGCCCTCGATCCGCGGGCGGGGCAGGCCGGTCTCGGCCATGCAGCGGGTGACGAGGTCGTCGCCGAGGTCGAGGATGTTGCGGGCGATGGCATCGAGGAAGTCGGCACGGGCCGGGAGCGGTGTCTCGCGGTAGGTGTCGAAGGCGGCGGCCGCGCGCGCGCAGGCCTGCTCGGCCTGCTCGGCCGTCGCGGAGGCGAAAGCCGGTTCCAGGGCGGCCCCGGTGGCGGCCTCGGTTGCGCGCCAGGGCGCCCCCGCGCCCGGCACGCGCTCGCCGCCGATCAGGTTGTCGCTGCTGAAGGTCATGCTGTCGATCCCGTTCGAATGGCCGGCAGGTCTCGCCCTAGCGGACGAGGCAGGGCTTCTTGTTGTCGAACGTCCAGTTCGGGACGAGGAACTGCATCGCCGCCGCGTCGTCGCGGGCGCCGAGGCCGTGCTCGCGGTAGAGGGCGTTCGCCGCCTCCACCGCCGGCCAGTCGAGCTCGATCCCGAGGCCGGACCGCTCCGGCACCCGCACGAGGCCGCCGCGGATCGCCAGGGGCTCCTTCGTCAGACGCTCGCCGTCCTGCCAGATCCAGTGGGTGTCGATGGCCGTGACGGTGCCGGGGGCCGCGGCCGCGACGTGGGTGAACATGGCGAGCGACACGTCGAAATGGTTGTTCGAGTGCGAGCCCCAGGTCAGCCCGTGGTCGCGGCACAGTTGGGCCACGCGCACCGAGCCGGCCAGCGTCCAGAAATGCGGATCGGCCAGCGGGATATCGACGGCGCCGAGCTGGATCGCGTGGTTCATCTGGCGCCAGTCGGTGGCGATCATGTTGGTCGCGATGGGCAGGCCGGTGGCCCGCCGGAACTCGGCCATGATCTCGCGGCCGGAGAAGCCCTGTTCCGCCCCGCACGGGTCCTCGGCATAGGCCAGCACGTGGCCCTGCCCCTTGCACAGGCGGATCGCCTCCTCCAACGACCACGCCCCGTTGGGGTCGAGGGTGACGCGGGCCTGCGGGAAGCGGTCGTGGATGGCGGTGACGGCGGCGATCTCCTCTTCGCCGCGCAGGACGCCGCCCTTCAGCTTGAAGTCGTTGAAGCCGTACTGCGCATAGGCCGCTTCCGCGAGCCGCGCGATGGCGTCTGGTGTCAGGGCCTCCTCGTCGCGGAGCCGGAACCAGCCGTCCCGGGCGGCCGGGGCGCGGTAGCCGAGGTCCGTCCTGCGGCGGTCGCCGACATAGAAGAGGTAGCCCAGCATCTCGACCGCATCGCGCTGCTGGCCCTCCCCGAGGAGCGCGGCGACCGGCACGTCGAGATATTGCCCGAGCAGGTCGAGAAACGCGGATTCCACGGCCGTGACCGCGTGGATGGTGATGCGCAGATCGAAAGTCTGCAGGCCCCGCCCCCCGACATCGCGATCGGCGAAGTGGCGGCGCATGGTCTGCAGGACCGCGTTCCAGGCACCGAGCGGCTGGCCGACGACGAGGGCGCGGGCGTCTTCCAGCGTCTTGCGGATGCCCTCGCCGCCGGGAACCTCGCCGAGGCCCGTCGCTCCGGTCGAGTCGGTCAGCACCACGAGGTTTCGGGTGAAGTAGGGGCCATGCGCCCCCGAGAGGTTCAGGAGCATGCTGTCGTGCCCGGCGACCGGCACGACCTTCATCTCCGTGACGGTCGGCGTGTTGCGGGCGGCGTGGCGGGTCTCGAGCGACATAGCGTGTCCTCCTGCGATTCTTGTGGGACGCCGGCCACGCGGCACGACGCGCGCGGCGGGATCATCGAAGGCGGGCCGGCGTCCTCGAGCCGGCCCGATCGTGGGCGTCAGGCGCTCCTGAGCTCGACGCGGCGGATCTCGCCGACCACGACGAGGTAGCAGAAGCAGGCCACCAGGGCGTTCAGGCCCACGAAGACCAGGGCGCCGTTGAACGAGCCCGTCTGCTGCACGATGTAGCCGATCGCGATCGGTGTGGTGATGCCGGCGGTGTTGCCGAAGGTGTTGAACAGGCCGCCCGAGAGGCCGCCGCTCTGCTTGGGCGAGGTGTCGGAGACGACCGCCCAACCCAGCGCCCCGATGCCCTTGCCGAAGAAGGCGAGCGCCATCAGCCCGACCACGAGGGCATCCGCCTGGACGTAGTTGCAGCCGATGATGCTCATCGAGAGCAGCATGCCGCCCACGATCGGGATCTTGCGGGCGGCGGTCAGCGAGTATCCCCGGCGCAGGAGCATGTCCGAAATGACGCCCCCGAGGATGCCGCCGATGAAGCCGCACAGCGCCGGCAGCACCGCGGCGAAACCCGCCTGCAGGATCGACAGGCCGCGCTCCTTGACGAGGTAGACCGGGAACCATGTGAGGAAGAAGTAGGTCAGGACCGTGATGCAGTACTGGCCGACATAGATCCCGAGCAGCATCCGGTTGGACAGCAGCTCGCGCAGGGTCTTGCCGGTGTTGACCTGCGTCTTCGATCCCTGTCCGTCCAGGTCGAGCAGGGCGCCGCCCGCCTCGATGTAGTCGAGCTCGGCCTTGTTGATCAGCGCGTGCTTCTTCGGGCCGTCGAGCAGCTGGAGCCACAGGACCGCGAAGGCGATGCCGAGGATGCCCATGCTGGTGAAGACATGGTGCCAGCCGAAAGTGTGGACGATCCAGGCCATCAGCGGTGTGAAGAGCACGGTGGCGAAATACTGCGCCGAGTTGAAGAAGGCCGAAGCCATGCCCCGCTCCCGGGTGGGGAACCACGCGGCGACGATGCGGGCATTGGCCGGAAAGACCGGCGCCTCGGTGAGGCCGACCGCGAGACGCAGGGCGAAGAGCATCACCACGGCGGTGAGACCTGTGAAGAAGCCCACGGCCCCCTGCAACAGGGTGAAGCCGGACCACAGGGCGATGGCCGCCGCGTAGACCCATTTCACCCCGTAGCGGTCGAGGAGCCAGCCGCCGGGGATCTGGGCGAGGACGTAGGACCACGCGAAGGCCGAGAAGACGTAGCCCATCTGGACCGGCGTGAGGCCGAGTTCCTTGGCCATGGCGGGCCCGGCGATGGAGATGGTGGCGCGGTCGGCGTAGTTGATCGTGGTGGCCGCGAACAGCATCAGCACGATGAGGATGCGGACGCGGGTGCGGCGCGCCGCGTTGGCGTCGACGAGCACGGTGCTCGTCGTGCCGCCCGCGGAGGCACTCGTGGAGGCACTCATGGACGTTCTCCCAGGGTGAGCGCCGCCCGATTGAGTCCGGGCGGTCGATCGTGCCGCCGTTGGCTCGGCGGTTGGTCGTTGGTGATGGGTTAGGAGGTCAGCGGCGGTCGCCGATCAGCGCCTTCAGCTCGGCGATCTCGGCGGCGTCGAAATCGGTCAGCGGCGGACGGACGGGGCCCGCATGGCGGCCGACCGCGGTCATGCCCGCCTTGACGATCGAGACGGCGTAGCCGCGCTTCCGGTTGCGGATCGCGATGTAGGGCAGCACGAAATCGCGCAGCTCCCGGTAGACGCCATCCCGGTCGCGGCGGCGGACCATGTCGTAGAACGACAGGGCCCATTCGGGCAGGAAATTGAAGATCGCCGACGAGTAGGTCGTCACGCCCATCTCCAGATACGGCAGGGCGAAGGTCTCGGCGGTCGGCAGGCCACCGACATAGGTCAGGCGGTCGCCGAGGCCGGCGTAGATCCGGGTCATCAGCTCGACGTCGCCGACGCCGTCCTTGAAGCCCACGAGGTTTGGGTTGCGCGCGCAGAGGCCGGCCAGCGTCTGCTCGTTCAGCTGCGCATTGGCGCGATTGTAGACGATGATCCCGAGGGAGGTCGCCTTGCACACCGCCTCGATATGCGCCGCGAGGCCCGCCTGCTCGGAGCCGACGAGGTAGGGCGGCAATAGCAGGATGCCGTCGGCGCCCGCCGCTTCGGCCGCCTGGGCGAGCTCGCAGGCCAGCGCCGTGCCCTGGCCGGCGGGGGCGATGACCGGCGTGCGGCCGCGGGTCTCCTCGACGCAGGCGCGCACGACGCGGTCGATCTCGGAGGGGGTGAGCGAGAAGAACTCGCCGGTACCGCCGGCGGCGAAGAGGCCGGAGACCTTGTGGTCGGCCAGACGGCTGAGGTTGTCGCGATAGGCGGTCTCGTTGACCGACAGATCATCGTTGAAATGCGTGACGGGGAAGGAGAGCAGTCCGGAGCCGAGCGTCCGCGCCATCTCCACGGGGGTCATCCGCGTCATTTGTCTCGCTCCCTGAATCGTACCTTTCCGGTATCGAGACACGGATAAGACGCTGGAATTTATGCGTCCAACGTTGATTTTAACTGAATTATCCCGCATTTTGCATCAATGTTCGAGGTCAGTCACGCCCGGAGCTTCATCGCCGTCGCCGAGGAGATGCATTTCGGCCGGGCTGCGGCGCGACTGAACCTGACGCAATCGCCGCTCTCGCGGCAGATCCAGATGCTGGAGCAGGCGCTGGGCGTCACGCTGCTGGAGCGGACGACGCGGGCCGTGCGTCTGACGCCAGCGGGACGGACGTTCCTGGCCGAGGCCTACCGGGTGATCGCGGCGGTGGAGAGCGCAACCCGTCTGACGCGCCGCACCGCGAGCGGCGAGAGCGGTACGATCCGACTGAGTTTCACGGCCGCCTCGGCCTACCGGACCCTCCCGCGGATCGTCGCCCACAGCCGCGCAACGCTTCCCGCCCTGGATCTCGTGCTGGAGGAAATGGTCTCCGACGAGCAGATCCTGGCCCTTGAGGAGAACCGCATCGATCTCGGCCTCCTCAGGCCCACGCCGGCGCTTTTGGATCCGCGGACACGCCTTGCGACCGCGGTCATCGCGTCCGAACAGCTGCTCCTGGCCGTCCCGCAGAGCCATCCCTTCGCGCGCGGAGACCAGCCGACGCTCGGAGATCTCGACGGTCAGGCCCTCGTGACGTGGTCACCGCGCGGCGGACGGTATTTCATCGACCTTCTCGACAATCTGTTCAACGAAGCCGGCATTCGGCCGAAGGTTGTGCAGCGGGTCAACCAGCTGCACGCGATGCTGGCGCTCGTCGGAGCCGAGATCGGTCTGGCGCTCGTCCCCGACAGCGCCGTGAACATCAGCATGGCAAACGTCGCGCTGCGCCCGATCGAGGCGCCCGGGCCAGCGCGCTCGAAGCTCCTGATCGCATGGCGACAGGACAATCCGAATCCGTGCCTCCCGATCTTCCGGGATACCATGTTGAATCTCTTGTCGCCCGCTTTACCAGCATGAAGCGCCCGAGATCTGCGCAAGGATTTTATTGATGCTCATAGTCCGTCTGCGTTCGTGATCGGCACGGCGCGGACATTCGTCCAGCCCCCGCCCGGGGCACGAAGGCGGCACGCGGCATCGACCAGCCCGTCGGCGCGCTTGTCGGAGGCCGCCACGGCGTAGAGCGCCAGGACGCCCGGCCCCCACAGCCAGGGCAGCGCGAGCCCCACACCCCAGACCTTGCTGACGACGCTGAAGATCCGGGCGACGCCGCCGACCAGGCGAGCCACTCAGGCGGGCCCCGGATTTGCCTCGCCACCGCCGGGGGGCCACTATGCGGCGCGAAACGAGGCGAAGGGCGTGCGATTTCCGATGGTGACCAGCCCGGACGAGAGCCCATGAGGCGCCGCGATGTCCTCGGGGGCCTGGCCGCCGCGTCCCTGGCTCCGGCATCCCTGGCCCGGCCCGCCTTGGCGCGGCCCGCCAAGGTCCTGCGCTTCGTCCCGGAGAGCGACGTCGCGGTCATCGATCCGGTCTGGACGACCGCGACCGTGACGCGCAACCACGGCTACCTCGTCTTCGACACCCTCTACGGCCAGACCGCGCGCTACGACTTCGAGCCGCAGATGGTGGCGGGGCACGCGGTCGAGGCGGACGGCCGCCTCTGGCGGCTCACCCTGCGGGAGGGCCTGCGCTTCCATGACGGCGAGCCGGTACTGGCCCGCGACGCGGTGGCGAGCATCCGCCGCTTCGCCGCCCGCGACGCCTTCGCCCGGGCGCTGATGGAGGCCACCGACGAACTCACCGCCGCCTCCGACCGGGACGTGGTGTTCCGCCTGAAGCGGCCCTTCCCGCTGCTGCCCGCGGCGCTCGGCAAGACCGGCACGTCGATGCCCTGCATCATGCCGGAGCGCCTGGCGAAGACCGATCCCAACGTCCAGGTGACCGAGATGGTCGGCTCCGGCCCGTTCCGTTTCAAGGCGGACGAGCGGGTCCCGGGGGCGCTCACCGTCTACGAGCGCTTCGACGGCTACGTGCCCCGGGCAGACGGCACGGCGAGCTTCACCGCCGGGCCGAAGCGCGCGCATGTCGAGCGGGTCGAGTGGCGGATCGTGCCCGACGCCTCTACGGCCGCGAGCGCGCTGGCGGCCGGCGAGGTCGACTGGTGGCAGAACCCGACACCGGACCTGCAGGGGCTGCTCCGGGCCAAGCCGGAGATCCGGCTGGAGGTGCTCGACGTGGCCGGCGGCATCGGCTGCCTGCGCTTCAACCACCTGCACCCGCCCTTCGACAATCCGGCGATCCGCCGGGCGCTGCTCGGCGCCATCGACCAGACCGAGTTCATGAGCGCGGTGGCGGGCGACGAGCGTGCCCTGTGGAAGGACCATGTCGGGGTCTTCAGCCCCGATTCGCCGATGGCCACGCAGGCGGGCACCGGGGTGCTGGTCGGCCCCCGCGACTTCGGCGCGGTGAAGCGCGCCCTCACGGAGGCCGGCTACCGGGGCGAGCGCGTCGTCATGCTCGATCCGACCGACTATCCCGCCACCCACCCGCTGGCGCTGGTCGCCGCCGAGGCGTTCCAGAAGAGCGGGCTGAACGTCGATGTCGTCGCGATGGATTGGGGCACCCTGGTGCAGCGCCGGGCGAGCCGCCAGCCCCCCGACAAGGGCGGCTGGAGCACCTTCGTCACCTACCTGAACGGCACCAACAACTTCGATCCCGCGGGCCAGCTCGGCATCCGCGGCAACGGCGATCAGGCGTGGTTCGGCTGGCCCCGGGCCCCGCGGCTGGAGGCGTTGCGCGCGCAGTGGTTCGCCGCGCCCGATCCCGCCGCCCAGAAGGCGATCTGCGCCGAGATCCAGCGGCAGTTCTTCATCGACGTGCCGTACCTGCCGCTGGGCGCCTACTACGAGGCCACGGCCTATCGCGGGCTGACCGGCCTGCGCACCGGCTTCCCGCAATTCTACGACGTCCGGCCGGCTTGAGAGGCTGCCAGACGGGAGCGCACGATGTCCCGCGTCGCACGGACGGATCACGTCATGGTTTCGAAAGGTCGAGACCTTTCGCGGGTCCAGGGCAGAGCCCTGGAAATCATCTCAGGGCCAAGGACCAGGACTTTGCCTGAACACCCGCCAAGGGGCTGAAGCCCTTTGGAAACCCCTTCCCGACAGGCGCCGAGGAGACAGCAGCCGATGCGCGTCGCCGTGCTCCAGTTCACCCACGAGACCGTGACGTTCCTGCCGAACGACACGACCCGCGAGGACTTCATCTATCCGGGCTCCCCGGCGGGCGGCGAAGCGCTGCTCGCCACCGATCCCAAGGGCTACATGGGCGGTTTC
The DNA here is from genome assembly GCF_038442355.1 of Methylobacterium guangdongense. NCBI lineage: Bacteria > Pseudomonadati > Pseudomonadota > Alphaproteobacteria > Hyphomicrobiales > Methylobacteriaceae > Methylobacterium > Methylobacterium guangdongense. The sequence goes on along the minus strand of NZ_JBBXMX010000006.1, from coordinate 32,073 downwards.
GTCCAGGTCGCCCGGGAATACGAGGGGGTCGAGCTCGTCGGCCTCACCTCGCCGCTCTGGCCGCGCACCGGCATCGGCTCGGGCTGGGTGACGCAGGACGCGTTCGAACATTTCCTCGGCGTGATGCTGGCGGAACTGAAGGCGGGGGCGCCGTTCGACGGGGTCTACCTCGCGCTGCACGGGGCGATGGCGGTGCGCGGCGTGCCGCGGCCCGAGGCCGAGATCGCCCGTCGGGTGCGGGCGGTGGTGGGGCCGGGCGTGCCGATCGCCGCGACCTTCGACCCGCACGGCAACGAGGATGCCGAGTTCCTGCACCACGCCGACATGGCGTTCGCGGTGAAGTACTTCCCGCATTACGACATGCATCTCCAGGGGCAGCGCGCGGCGCGGATGCTGGTGCGGACGATCCGCGGCAGCTTCCGCCCGGCGCACCGGACGATCCCCATCCCGATCCTCGCGCCGACGGTGGTGATGTGGACGGGCGCCGCGCCCTGGTCGGACCTCGTGCAGCGCGCCCTGGTCTGGGAGGCGCGGGAGCCCGACGTCTTCGTCAACGTGTTCTTCGGCTTCCCCTGGTCGGACGTGCCGGATGCCGGCATGGCGGTCCAGGTACTGACGAACGGCGATCCCGATCTGGCCGACCGGATCGCCCGCGACATGGCGGCCTGGACGTGGCGGCACCGGGCGGCCCTGGTGTCGAGCGTCGCGATCCATCCGGTGCGGGATGGGGTCGCCAAGGCATCCGAGGCCGTGCGTGGGGGCGCGGCGCCGGTCGTGCTCGCCGATTACAGCGACCGCTCGGGCCGGGCGACGTGGCTCCTCGCCGAGGTGCTGGCCCAGGGGCTGGCGCGCACGCTGATCGCCACGGTCGCCTCGCCCGCGGTGCTGGACCGGCTGATGGTCGGGGGCGTAAAGGTCGGCGATTCGTTCGACGCGGAGATCGGCGGCCCCGTAGATGGTGAGGCGGAGCCCTCCGCGGGCGTCCCGGTTCGCGTCAACGGGACGGTGCAGGCCGTCGTTCCGGGCACGACCGGCCGGGGCGCCGGCACGTGGCTGTGCGTCGCCTTCGGCGAGGGCAACCTCCTGGTCCTCAGCCCCTACCTCGTCCAGATCATGGAGCCCTCGGAACTCTGGGACCTCGGCCTCGAGCCGGAGGATTTCGACGTGGTGGCGATCAAGTCCCGGGTCCATTTCCGCCGCGGCTTCGACGACGGCGGCTACGCCAGGACGATCCTGCTGGTCGAGCCGCCCGAGCCGTTCGTCGGGACGGTGCATCTCGACGCCCTGCCCTACCAGCACCTCAAGCCCGGCGACTTCTATCCCTACGGCGCGCCCGCCTTCGACGCCGGTTAGCCCGCAGGCATTGCGATCGACGGCCAGCACGCGCCGCCTGGTCCGGCGGTTGCTACGCTTGCCCCTCTCGGGACCAGGAGCACGGATGAAGCGCCGCACATTCCTCGCCGCAGGGGCCGCGACCCTGGCGGCCCCCCGGATCGGACGGGCCCAGGGCAACCGGATCCTGCGCATGGTGCCCCAGGCGAACGTGACCTCGATCGACCCGATCTGGACGACGGCGATCGTGACCCGCAACCACGCCTACGTCATCTACGACACGCTGTTCGGCCTCGATGCCGGCCTCCAGCCCCGCCCGCAGATGGCCGCCGGCCACGCGGTCGAGGAGGACGGGCGCCGGGTCACCATCACCCTGCGCGAGGGCCTGCGCTTCCACGACGGCACGCCGGTCCTGGCGCGGGACTGCGTCGCCAGCATCCGGCGCTGGGCGGCGCGGAACGGCTTCGGCCAGGTGCTGATGGCGGCGACCGACGAACTGAGCGCCGACGGCGATTCCACGATCGTGTTCCGGCTCAAGCAACCGTTCCCGCTGCTGCCGAACGCCCTGGCGAGCGTCAGCCAGCCCGCCTTCATCATGCCCGAGCGGATCGCCCGCACCGATCCGTTCAAGCAGATCACCGACGCCACAGGCTCCGGACCGTTCCGCTGGAAGGCCGACGAGTTCAACTCCGGCAGCCTGATGGTCTACGAGCGGCACGCCGGCTACGTGCCGGCCCCCGGGGCACCGAGCCTGACGGCCGGCGGCAAGGTCGCGCATTTCGACCGGATCGAGTGGCAGATCATCGCGGACGGCGCCACGGCGGCGGCGGCCCTGCAGAACGGCGAGATCGACTGGTACGAGCAGCCGCCGCCCGAGCTTCAGCAGCTGCTCGCCCGCAACCGCGATATCGTGGTGGAGGGGCTCGACCGGCTGACCAACCCCGCCATCCTGCGGATGAACCACCTGCATCCGCCCTTCGACGATGTCGCGGTGCGCCGGGCGGTGCTGCCGGCCATCCTCCAGAGCGACTTCATGGCGGCGGTCGCGGGCGACGATCCGGCCAACTACAACGACCGCTGCGGGATCTTCACGCCGGGCACGCCGATGGCGACCGAGGCGGGCCTCGACGTGCTGACCGGGCCGCGCAGCCTCGACAAGGCCAAGTCCCTCCTGAAGGCGGCGGGCTACAACGGCGCGAAGGTCCGGCTGATCGGCCCGACCGACATCCTGGCGCCCTCGGCGATCACCCAGGTGGCGGCCGATCTCCTGCCGCGGATCGGCTTCAACGTGGAGACGGCGCTCAGCGACTGGGGCACCGTGATCCAGCGCCGGGTCTCGCGCGAGCCGGTCGACAAGGGCGGCTGGTCGGTGCTGCTGACCACGTTCTCATCCTTCGACAACGCCGACCCGGCCGCGCTCCAGCCATTGCGGGCCAACGGCGCCAATGCGTGGTTCGGCTGGCCGACGATCCCGAAGCTGGAGGCGTTGCGCACCGCGTGGTTCGCCGCCCCCGACGAGGCGTCGCGCAAGGCGATCTGCGCCGACATACAGCGGGTGGCGCTCGACGAGGTGGTCTACGTGCCGGTCGGCTCCTACCGGTCGATGACCTCCTACCGGCGCAACCTCACCGGCCGCGTCGTGGGGTTCCCGATCCTGTGGAACATCCGGAAGGCGTGAGACCGTCAGCAGTCCGGCACCGGGGCCCTGGGCCCCGGTATCCAAACGGGTAATCCCACCCCACCACCTCATCCTGAGGTGCCCGCGTCAGCGGGCCTCGAAGGAGGGCTCCAGGGATCGCGCGGCTGGCTGGAGGGCTCCTTCGAGGCCTCCGCTGCGCTCCGGCACCTCAGGATGAGGGGGGTTGGGCTGGATAATCATTGCCTTCGGCAAGAAACGGCTTGGTCGCCGGATCCTGTCACATGAGCCGGCAACAAGAGCGTCATGAAACCGGCGCGCTGAAATGCCGGCGGCCTCCGGTCAAGTCTTTGGAATGAACCGGAGATTGTGATCCTCGCTCCTGCAACGCTGCGCGCCCAAGCCTATCCATGCGACAATTTGAAATTTCCGTCGCCGTCATCCCGGTAGACAGATCACCAAGTCCGCGCTTTAATCGTTCAAAATACAAGTTGCTCCGCCAATCGGAGCACGGGAGGAACGATGAGGCTCGTAGACAGGCGCACGCCGGTCGACCGGCGGAGCTTTCTCAAAGGGGCGGCCAGCGCCGCGCCCGTTGCGGCCCTGGCGGCGGGCACGCCGCTGGCAGCCTCCGACGCCTGGGCGGAGGGCGCACAGGCCCTGACGCCGCATTGCCTCAAGACCCTGGTGCTGATGGCCCGGGACATCTACCCCCACGACCAGCTCTCCGACCAATACTACCGCACCGCGATCCTGCCCTGGGACGCCAAGGCCGCCGGCGACGGCGACACGCGCACGCTCCTCGAACAGGGCGTGGCCCGGCTCGACGCCGCCGCGCAGGCCAAGCACGGCCAGCCCTACCTGGGTGTCGGCTGGGAGGACGACCGGGTTCCCCTGCTCCGGGGCATCGAGACCGGAGACTTCTTCAAGAAGATCCGCGCCGATCTCGTGGTCTCGCTCTACAACCAGAAGCCGCTGTGGCGGAAGCTCGGCTACGAGGGCTCCTCGGCCGAGCACGGCGGCTACCTGGAGCGCGGCTTCAACGACATCGACTGGGTCGGCAAGGTCTGAGGGGGCACCGATGGCACGCTTCGACCTCACCGACGACTCCGTCGTCGTCATCGTCGGCTCGGGGGCCGGCGGCGGGACGCTCGGCAACGAGCTGGCCCAGCGCGGCATCAAGACCGTGATCCTGGAGGCCGGCGACCGCTACGAGATCGCCGACTTCATCAACGACGAGTGGGAAAGCTTCGCCCAGCTCGCCTGGAAGGACGCGCGCACCACCTCGGGTGACTGGCGGGTGGCCCGCGATTTCCCCAACCTGCCGGCCTGGATCGTCAAGGCGGTGGGCGGCACCACGACCCACTGGGCCGGGGCGTCCCTGCGGTTCGAGGACCACGAGTTCCGCACCCGCGACCATTACGGCGACATCCCGGGCGCCAACCTCCTCGACTGGCCGGTGACGCTGGCCGAGCTGGAGCCCTGGTACGCCCGGGCCGAGGAGAAGATGGGCGTCACCCGCACCAACGGCCTGCCGGGCCTGCCGGGCAACAACAACTTCAAGGTGCTGCAGGCCGGGGCCACCAAGATCGGCTACAAGGAGGTCCATACCGGGCGCATGGCGATCAACAGCGTGCCCCGGGACAACCGTTCCTCGTGCATGCAGATCGGCTTCTGCTTCCAGGGCTGCAAGTCGGGGGCGAAGTGGTCGACCCTCTACACCGAGATCCCGAAGGGCGAGGAGACCGGCTACCTCGAGGTCCGCCCGAAATCCATGGTGGTGAAGATCGAGCACGACGCCGCCGGCAAGGTCACGGGCGTGGTCTATGCCGATGCGACCGGGGCGATGCAGCGCCAGAAGGCGCGGATCGTGGCGGTCGCCGGCAACTCGATCGAGAGCCCGCGGCTGCTGCTCAACTCGGCCTCGTCGCTGTTCCCGGACGGGCTCGCCAACTCCTCCGGCCAGGTCGGACGCAACTACATGCGCCACACCACCGGCACGGTCTACGGGATGTTCGAGCGGCCGGTGCACATGTACCGGGGCACCACCATGGCGGGGATCGTGCGCGACGAGGCGCGCCACGACCCGTCCCGGGGCTTCGCGGGCGGCTACGAGCTGGAGACGCTCTCGCTCGGCGTGCCGTTCATGGCGGCCTTCCTCAATCCCGGCGCCTGGGGCCGCGGCTTCACCTCGGTGATGGACGGCTACGCCAACCTCGCCGGGATGTGGATCGTCGGCGAGGACCTGCCTCAGGCCCAGAACCGCATCACCCTCGACCCGACCGTGAAGGACGCGCAGGGCATGCCGGTGGCGAGCGTCCATTACGACGACCACCCCAACGACACCGCGATGCGAGCCCACGCGTTCCGCCAGGGGGCGGCGATCTACGAGGCGGTGGGGGCCACCAAGACCTTCCCGACCCCGCCCTATCCGAGCACCCATAACCTCGGCACCAACCGGATGAGCGCCAAGGCGCAGGACGGCGTAGTCAACGCCTTCGGGCAGACCCACGACGTGAAGAACCTGTTCGTCTCGGACGGCAGCCAGTTCACCACGAGCGCGGCCTGCAACCCGACCCTGACTATCGTGGCGCTGGCGATCCGGCAGGCCGACGCGATGGCCGGGATGATGTCCCGCGGCGAGATCTGAGGGATGGCGATGCACCCACACGCCCGCCGCGCCGGATGGCTGTCCGCCGCCCTCGTCGCTTTGACGCTTCCGGGCGCCGCCCTGGCCCAGCAGCCGGGTCCGAACGGCGCCCTGCCGCCGGACGCGGCGGCGACGCCCGGCCAGCCCAACAGCTCGGTCGGCAGCACCGGCAAAGCGCCGAACGTCGCCTATCCGGATGCGCCGGTCGCCACGCCCGCCGCCGAGGGGGCCGACCGGGCGCGGCCGCCGACCGAGGCCGAGAAGGCGCAGCAGCAGCTGCGTTGAGGGGAGGAGCCGATGCGTGCCGACATCCATCGGGCCGGCTGGGCCCTGCCCGACCGGGCAGCCGGCCAGAGGCACCCGGCCCGCATCGCCCTCCTGCTGCTGACGGCCGTGGCGCTCCTCGGCGCCAGTGCGGCGGCTCTGCGCGCGCCGGCCGCGACCGTCGATCCCGATCTCGTCCGGGTGATCCGCTTCATGGCGGCGATCAAGGGCGGGCTGGCGCTCGCGGCGGTCGCCGCCTGCTTCTGGCGCCTCGCCCAGCCCGCCGGCCCGTGGCGGACCGCCATCTACGTCGCCGGGCCGCCCGCCATGGCGGGGGCCTCCGTCGCGCTCGGGGCGCTGCTGAGCCCGGCGCTCGCGGCGGCGGCGTTGCATCTCGGGCTGCTGGCGGTGGTGGCGGCCGCGCTGACCGACCGCGATTTCATCCCCGACATGCTGCTGCGCAGGCGGGCTGGGCGGTCATCTTGAACCAGTTCCGGATCGGGCACTGACGCTGTCGACAGAGCGCGACCGGCCCCCTCTTTCGTGCGGGAGAGGGTTGGGGTGAGGGACCAGAACTCTCAGGATCGGGCACACCATCGAAGCGCCGACGCGGCGCGATAGGTTCTGGACGCTCTCATCCCTCACCCAGTCCCTCTCCCGCACGGGCGAGGGCACCCGCGCCTCATCCTGTCGACGCGCAGCCGTATCCGGTGCCAGTACTCAGCCAGCGACGTGCGCAGATGGGCCAGCGGCCTCACGCCGCCACCACGACCTCATCCCGATCCGGCACGGGCAAGCCTAAATGCCGGTAGGCGTGGCGGGTGAGCACCCGCCCGCGCGGGGTGCGCTGCACGAAGCCGCGCTGGATCAGGTAGGGCTCGATGATGTCCTCGATCGCGTCCCGCGGCTCCGACAGGGCCGCTCCGATCGTCTCGATCCCCACGGGACCGCCCCCGAACGAGCGTACGATCAGGCTCAGGTACTTGCGGTCCATCACGTCGAGGCCCGCCTCGTCCACGTCCAGCAGCTTCAGCGCCCGGTCGGCGATCGCCCGCGTCACCGTCTCGGCCTCGGCCACAATCGCGAAGTCCCGCACCCGCCGCAGCAGCCGCCCCGCGATCCGCGGCGTGCCCCGCGCGCGCCTTGCGATCTCGTTGGCGCCCTCCGCCGACATGCCGAGGCCCAGCACCCGCGCGCCGCGGGCCACGATCTGCTCCAGCTCGTCGATCTCGTAGAACTCCAGCCGGATCGGGATGCCGAACCGGTCGCGCAACGGCGTCGTCAGCAGGCCGGCCCGCGTGGTGGCGCCGACGAGCGTGAACTTGGGCAGGTCGATCTTGACCGAGCGCGCGGCCGGACCCTCGCCGATGATCAGGTCGAGCTGGTAGTCCTCCATGGCCGGATAGAGGATCTCCTCGACCGCCGGGTTGAGGCGGTGGATCTCGTCGATGAACAGGACGTCGCGCTCGTCGAGGTTGGTGAGCTGGGCGGCGAGATCGCCGGCCTTGGCGATGACCGGCCCGGACGTGGAGCGGAAGTTGACGCCGAGTTCGCGGGCGACGATCTGGGCCAGCGTCGTCTTGCCCAGCCCGGGGGGCCCGACGAACAGGACGTGATCGAGCGCCTGACCGGTCTTGCGCGCCGCCTCGATGAAGATCTGCATGTTGGCCCGGGCCGCCCGCTGGCCGATGAACTCGGAAAGGCTCACCGGACGGATGGTCTGATCCATCTCCCCCGGGCTCGCACCCGCCTGCAGCAGGCCCGGTTTCTGCGGCGGGGACGTCGTCATCCGCGCGACCATTCTAGGCCGCCGCCTTCACCCGCTCCCGCACGGCCTCGAAGGGCTGCACGAGGACGCGCCGGCCGGTCAGATCGTGGACGCTGACCCGCCAATCGGCCCAGTCGGTCCGGTTCGCCAGCGTGCGCCGCACGTCGGCCGCGACCCGCTCGGCCCGGGCGCTCAAACGCCCGGCGGCGCGGACCTCGGCGCCGCGGGCGTCGAACACGCATTCGAGGCCGTTGGTGCAGTGGAAACGGTAGCGTGCCATCCCGCGCTCCTCCCCGGCCGCCCGACGCGGCCCTCACTGTGTGTTCACTATATGTTCTTATATACACGGGATCCAGCCCGGGCGAAGCGTCGCATCGGGCTGCGGAACACCGAGCGCTCTGTGCGCTTTCCGCCGACAGCTTTCGCTCAAGCGACCCGGGACGCCGCATGATACGCCCCTCCTTCATCGCCCTCCTGCTCGTGGCCGCCCTGAACGGCGCCGCCCGCGCCGAGGACGCGCCGGCCGGATCCGACGCCCTGAAGCCGATGATCCAGTCGGACAGCCTCGTATTCAACGGCGTCACCCGCTCCAAGGACGGCCGGGTGTTCTCGCCGTTCCAGCGCCAGTCCAAGGATACGGGCATCGAGCTCGGCGAGTGGAAGGACGGCAAGGCCGTGCCCTATCCCGACGCGGGGTGGAACGACTGGAAGAGCGGGGACGACCCGGCCAAGGCCTTCGTGGCGGTCAACGCCATCCGGATCGGGCCGGACGGCGACCTCTGGGTGGTCGACAAGGGCGCGCCCGGGATGGGGGCGGCGCCGCTGCCGGGCGGTCCCAAGCTCGTGCAGATCGATCTGGCCACCAACACCGTGCGCAAGGTCTACCCGCTCCAGGCGGCCACCACGGACAAGAGCTTCATCGACGATTTCCGCTTCAACGGCCGCCACGTCTACCTGACCGATGCCGGACAGCCCGGGCTGCTCGTCCTCGACCTCGACACCGGGGGCCTGCGCCGGGCGCTCGACGGGCACTGGTCGACGATCGCCCAGCGCCCGCTCACCGGCCAGGGCCGGGTGCTGCGAGACGACAAGGACAAGCTGCTGTTCATCCACGCCGACCAGCTCGAAGTCTCGCCGGACGGCAAGACCTTCTACTACCAAGCCTGCACCGGCCCGCTCTACAGCATCGAGACCCGCTACCTCGACGACGCCTCCGTGAGCGACGCCGAGCGGGCCAAGCACGTCAAGCTCCACGCCGCCACCGTGGCGACGGGCGGCACGGCGATCGACGCGAGCGGCACCATCTACGCGAGCGACACGGACGGCCTGCGTATCCTCAAGATCGCGCCGGACGGCGCGATGAGCACGCTCGTCCAGGACCCGCGCCTCGTCTGGGTCGACGCCATGTGGATCGACGAGGACGGCGGCCTCTGGATCCCGGCAGCGCAGATGAACCGCACGCCCGCGATGAACGGCGGCGAGGCCTCGGCGGTGAAGTTCCCGACAACGATCTACCGGATGCAGATCGACGCCAAGCCGCTGCGCAACTGAGCGAGGGATCGGATGATCAAGGCAGGGCTGCGACTCCGGATCCTCATGGCGGCCGGTCTGCTCGTCGGGACGGCCGCGCCGGTCCGGGCTGCGGGGTCCCTGGCGATCCAGGACACCCGCCTGCACACGCCGCCGGATTCGCACGAGCCGCAGCGGGCTCAGGTCACGCTGCGCAACGCGGGATCCGATCCGGTAACGACCGTCGCGATCCTCTGCACCTTCACGGGCGCCGGCGGCGCGGTCCTCGACACGCAGACGGTGTCGGTGCCGGAAGTTGCCGGCGGCGGCGCCGTGCAGGCCGAGGCGATCTACTACGGCTATCCCCGGGCGAGCGGCGCGGCCTGCCGGCTCGCGGAGCCGCGTTAGGTCGGAGTCCGGGTCGGGACCGGGTCCCGGATGCGTGCGGCGAGGTGGCGCCCCGGGCCGGTTTCCGGCAGAAGGCGCCCACGCAACGTCCGTTTTGCCGCAGGCTGATCCCGTGCCCGCCACCCGCATCGCCCTTACCGAGACCGGCCGCACCCTGCCTGCGCGCGCTCCGGCGCGGTGCGCGGCCTGACCATGGGGGCGCCCGGGTCCGACGACCTCCTGCGACGCGCCCGAGCGCTGGAGGCGGAGGCCGCCGCGCTCCGGGCCCGGGCGGCCGGATCCCCGGCGGAGGACGGCGGATCGGCGCGCGCGCCGCACCCCTGGGCGGCCCTCGACGGCGCCACGCACATCGCCCTCATCGCCACCGACCCGGCGGGGCGCGTCACCGGCTGGAATGCCGGGGCGACCAACATCCTCGGCTGGATTACGGACGCGATGCGCGGCCGGCCGGTCGCGGAGCTGTTCACCCCGGAGGACCGGGCGGAGGGCCGCCCGGAGCGGACGCTGCGCACCGCCCTGGACCTGGGCCGCGCCGAGGAGGCCGGCTGGCGCCTGCGTGCCGACGGGGCGCACCGCTGGGTCTCCGGCGAGACGATGCCCCTGCGCGATCCGGCCGGCAGCGCCGCGGGCTTCGTCACGATTTTGCGCGACATCACGGACCTGCACGAGGCCGAGCAGGCCCTGCGCGCCAGCGAGGAACGTTACCGCACCCTGTTCGAGGCGATCGACGACGGCTTCTGCGTCATCACCTTCCTCGACGGGCCGCACGGTCCGCTGAGCGACTACGTCCACGTCGAGGCCAACCCGGGCTACGAGCGGCATACCGGCATCGCCGGCATCGTCGGGCGAACCCTGCGCGGCCTCGTCCCGCCCGACGACGCGGAGGCGTGGCTCGCCCTCTACGGCGGCGTGCTGCGCACCGGCACGCCGATCCGGTTCGAGCGCTACTTCGCGCTGGTGGACCGCACCATCGAGGTCTCGGCGGTCCGGATCGAGCCGCCGAGCCGGCGCCAGGTCTCGGTGCTGTTCCGGGACATCACGGCGCGCCGGAAGGCGGAGGATGCGCTCCGCGCCAGCGAAGCGATCGCCCGCACGAACGTGGAGCGCGTCCAGCTCGCCCTGGCGGCGGGCGCGATCATCGGCACGTGGCTGTGGGACCTGCCGAGCGACCGCTTCACCGTGGACGAGGCTTTTGCGCGGAGTTTTGGCCTGGACCCGGACCTCGGGCGCGAGGGGTTGAGCCTCGCCCAGGTGGTGGCGACCGTCCACCCCGACGACCGGGCCGGGCTCGCCGCGGCGATCGACGAAGCGATCGCCCGGGGCGGGGCCTACGCGCACCAGTACCGGGTCCGCCGCGCCGACGGGCGCTACTACTGGCTGGAGGCGAACGGCCGCGTCGACCACGGGCCCGACGGCACGCCGCTCAGCTTCCCGGGTGTCCTCCTCGACGTGGACGAGCGCCGCGCCGTCGAGGCGGAGCGCGATCGGGCCGCCGCGGCCCTGCGCAGCCTCAACGAGACCCTGGAGCAGCGCGTCGCCGAGCGGACCGCCGAGCTGATGCGGGCCGAGGAGGCCCTGCGGCAATCGCAGAAGATGGAGGCGGTCGGACAATTGACCGGCGGCCTCGCCCACGACTTCAACAACATGCTGGCCGGGGTCGTCGGCTCGCTGGAGCTGATGCAGACCCGGATGCTTCAGGGCCGGGTCGGCGACCTCGACCGCTATATCGCCGCGGCCCAGGGGGCGGCCCGGCGCGCCGCGGCCCTCACCCACCGGCTGCTCGCCTTCTCGCGCCGCCAGACCCTCGACCCGAAGCCCACCGACGTGAACCGCCTCGTCGAGGGCATGATGGAGCTGGTGCGCCGCACGGTCGGCCCCGCGGTGGCGATCGAGTCGATCGGGGCCGGCGGCCTCTGGCCCACGCTGGTCGATCCGAGCCAGCTGGAGAACGCGCTGCTCAACCTCTGCCTCAACGCCCGGGACGCCCTGCCCGACGGCGGCCGCATCGTCATCGAGACCGCCAACCGCTGGCTCGACCACAGGGCCGGACAGGAGCGCGACCTGGAGCCGGGGCAGTACGTGACGCTCTGCGTCTCGGACAACGGCACCGGCATGACCCCGGACATCGCCGCCAAGGCCTTCGACCCGTTCTTCACGACGAAGCCCATCGGCGAGGGCACCGGGCTCGGCCTGTCGATGATCTACGGCTTCGCCAAGCAGTCCGGCGGGCAGGTGCGGATCTACTCGGAGTTCGGCCAGGGCACGATGGTCTGCCTGTACCTGCCCCGCCATCTCGGCGAGGCCGACGGCGAGACGATCCTGCCCGACCTCGCCCACGCGCCGCGCGCCGAGCAGGGCGAGACCGTGCTGGTGGTGGACGACGAGCCCACCGTGCGGATGCTGGTCACCGAGGTGCTGGAGGATCTCGGCTACGCGGCGATCGAGGCGGCGGACGGCGCCTCGGGCCTGAAGGTGCTGCAATCGGATGTGCGCATCGACATGCTGATCACCGATGTCGGCCTGCCCGGCGGCATGAACGGCCGCCAGATGGCCGAGGCCGCGCGCGCGCATCGCCCGGATCTCAAGGTTCTGTTCATCACCGGCTACGCCGAGAACGCCGCCCTCAACCACGGCCATCTCGGGCCCGGCATGCAGGTGATGACGAAACCCTTCGCGCTGGAGGCGCTCGCCACCCGGATCCGGGGGATCATCGCGGGCGAGGGGTAAGGCGGGCGGCAGTCCGCCGTCGGGCTTTGCGGATCCCGCGTCCCGGTTGGGGAAGACAGGCGCGAACGGCTCTGCGTCTCCCCCTCCCCCACTGCGGGCTTGTGGACTCACACATCGGGTTTGGAATCATCGCGCGGTTGCTAAGTGGGGCCGCCGGATGGCTCGTGCGCCCGCCCTCCTCCCTCAGCGGGCTTGCGGATTCACACATCATGCGCTGCAACTCGGCCGCCAGCGTCGATGTTCGCCGGAGATGTGTGCATCCGGTAGCCTCTGCGGGGGAGGGAGAGGCGCGGAGCCACCTTCGCCTCTCCAATGGAGATAGGTGCATCCGGTAGCCGGGATGGGAGAGGGACGAGGCCCGGTGGCCGTTCCCGGTCTTTGGAACAGGTACGGGTGCGGCACAGGACCCACAGGGTCTCACGAAACGTTGCTCCACCGCCCAAATCGGGAACCGGACAGCGTGGCCGTCCTTAAGGTGGCGGGCTGCCGCGTGGGACGGCCGGACCGGCCGCGACGTGCCGAACAGAAAGGTGACAGGGGATCTGCCGTGCAGACGCAGGACATTCCGGCCGAACTCAAGAGCTATTTCGATAGCTCCCACATCGCCCTGGCGCTGGCTGCCGTCACCGCCGACAACCCGCTGCTGCTGGTCAACGAGCGGTTTCATCAGCTGACCGGGTACGACGCGGCCGATGTCGTCGGCCGCAATTGCCGCCTCCTGCAAAAGGACGCGGAGAACCGGGAGGCCCGGGCCAAGATCCACGCCTTCCTGGAGGACGACCGGATCGGCGCCGTGCGCACCACGATCCTGAATTTCCGTAAGGACGGACGTCCGTTCGTCAATCTGCTGTACATGTCAAAATTGACCGCGCTTTCGGGCGAGGTGCGCTTTCTTTTCGCATCCCAATTCGACGTCAGCCGCTCGCAACCGGAGCTGCTTTCCGCGTACGATGCCGAACTGAGCCGGACCCTGTCCCGGCTGACTCCGACGCTTGCTGAGAGCGGCATCGTCATCGAAGGCTCCCTGATGACGATCGCCAACACCGTCGCCACCGTCGCGCAGGCCAAGCTCACCCTCGCGGATCTCGATGCACCAGGATTTCCTTGACGAGCCCGGGGCGGGAGCCTCCGCGGTCCTGGACGGTGCCGGGCAGGTCGTGGCTCCTCCCTTCACCGGGCCGGTGGTGGGGATCGGCGCCTCGGCGGGCGGGCTCGAAGCCCTGCGCGAGATGCTGGCCCGCGCCCGGACGCCGACCGGCATGGCCTTCGTCATCGTCCAGCACCTTGACCCCAACCACGAGAGCATGCTGGCCCAGCTGCTCGACCGGCATACCGGGCTGGAGGTGCTCCAGTGCGAGGGCGGCGAGCGGATCGCCGGCGACAAGGTCTACATCATCCCGCCGGGCCGGGGCTTGGTCATCCAGAACGGCGTCCTCGAACTCACGCAGTTCGTGCAGCCGCGGGGCCTGCGCCGGCCGATCGACGACTTCTTCCTCTCGCTCGCGGTCGATCAGCAGGCCAACGCGGCCTGCGTGATCCTGTCGGGCACGGGGGCCGACGGGACCACCGGCCTGCGGGCCGTCAAGGAGCATGGCGGCGTCTGCGTGGTGCAGCAGCCGGACACGGCCCGCTACGACGGCATGCCGCTCTCGGCGGTCGGCACCGGCCTCGTCGACTTCGTGCAGCCGCCCGGCGAGATCGTGGATTGCCTCTCGGCCTTCTTCCGCCGCCGGGGCGCCGATGCGGGCGGCGAGGAATCGGGCCCGGTCGCCGACCATCTCGACGACCTCTGCCGGGTGCTGCGCTCGGCGGTGGGCCATGACTTTGCCGGATACAAGCGCACGACCCTGGTGCGTCGGGTCGAGCGGCGCATGCATGTGCTCGGCCTCGAATCCGGCCGGGCCTATCTGGCGCGCGTCCGGGCCGACAAGGCCGAGTGCGAGGCGCTGTTCCGCGACCTCCTGATCAACGTCACCCGCTTCTTCCGCGACGCCGAGCTGTTCGAAGTCCTGCGCGAGCGGGCGGTGGAGCCGCTGCTGCGCAACCGCGACCCGGACGAGGACATCCGGGTCTGGATCCCGGGCTGCTCCAGCGGCGAGGAGGCCTACAGCATCGCCATGCTGTTCGCCGAGACCGCCCGCGGCCTCGACCTGCCTCTGGCGGTGCAGATCTTCGCCACCGACATCGACGAGCGGATGCTCCAGATCGCCCGGGAGGCCACCTACCCGGCCGCGGCGCTGGCCGACATCCCGGCCTCCATGCGCGAGCGCTACGTCGTTCCGCACGCCGAGCGCTTCACCCTCGCGGCCGAGATCCGCGACCTGATCCGCTTCTCCAGCCACAGCCTCGTGAAGGACCCGCCCTTCTCCCGGGTCGACCTGCTCTCCTGCCGCAACCTGCTGATCTATTTCGACGAGCGCCTGCAGCAGTCGGTGGTGCCCCTGTTCCACTACGCGGTGCGGCCGGGCGGCTACCTGTTCCTCGGCCCCTCCGAGAGCGTGAGCCGGTTCGAGCACCTGTTCCCGGTCATCGACCAGCACGCCCGCCTGTTCGAGCGGCCCCCGGGCTCGCCGCAATACCCGATCGACCTGCCCGGCAGCGCCCGGCGGGGCGAGGTGCGGCGCGGCGGGCGCGAGGAGCGCCGGGGCGACCCGTCGATCTCCGACGAGTCCGCGGCCGTGCGCCGGGTGATCGAGCGCTACGCCCCGCCCAGCATGGTGCTGAACGAGGATGGCGGCATCATCAGCGCCTACGGGCGGCTCAGCCGCTACTTCGACTTCCCGGTCACGCGGACCGGCGGCACCAGCGCCATCACGCTGGCGCGGCCGGGCCTGCGCGACGTGCTCGGCCCCCTGCTGCGCCGGACCCGGGACGCGCGCAAGCGCGTGGTGGTGCGGGACGTGGAGATCCGCTCGGAATACGGCCTGCAGCAGGTCGAACTCGTCTGCGATCCGCTGCCGGACGGCTCGATGCTGCTGGTTCTGCGCGACACCGGCGCCTTCGAGCCGTCGACCGACCTCGACCTGATCGAGCTGGATGCCGGCGGCGACCATGTCGAGGCGCTGGAAGAGGAATTGCTGCGCACGCGCTACAAGCTGCGCTCGGCCGTCGAGGAGCTGGAGACGACGAACGAGGAGCTGAAGAGCTCCAACGAAGAAATGATGTCGATGAACGAGGAGCTCCAATCGACGAACGAGGAGCTGTCCACGGTCAACGACGAGCTGAAGACCAAGGTCGAGCAGCTCACCATCGCCAATGCCGACCTGCGCAACTTCTTCGAATCGACCGATCTCGCCGTCATCGTTCTCGACCGCGACCTGCGGGTGCGCAGCTTCACGGCGGCCGCCACCACGATCTTCCCGCTCCAGGCCGGCGACCGGGGGCGGCCGCTGGCCGACGTATCGAGCCGGCTCGCCGGCCACGACTACCTGCACGACGCGGAGGCGGTCTGCGCCGGCGGCACGGTGATCCAGCGGCGGCTCACCACCCGGGACGGCGCCCGGACGCTGTCGCTGCGCGTCCTGCCCTATCGCCTGCAGAACGGCAGCGTCGACGGCGCCACCCTGGTGCTCACCGACATCACCGAGGCCCTCTCGCTGGAGCGCCAGCTCACCGCAGAGCGCGAGCGGCTGGAACTGGCCGTCAAGGCCGGCGGGATCGGGGTCTGGGAATACAGCCCCGACGCGGCCACCATCGTGGTCGACAGCACCGCCGGCATGATGTTCGGCCTCGCGCCCGACATGCCGCACCCCGTCCCGGCCCTGGTCGCCAGCGTGGTGCCGGAGGATCGGATCGGCCTGGAGGCGGCGCTCGCCGAGGCCGCCCACGGCCTCGACGAGTTCGAGGCCCGCATCCGCGTCCGGGCGGCCGACCACGCGCCCCGGCACATCCGGAGCTACGGACGCCTGACCCGCAGCGGCGACCGGAAGCGGATCGTCGGTGTCTGCATCGACGTCTCGCCCGAATACGCGCTGGCCGAGACCCGCGACCTGATGCTGCGGGAGATGAACCACCGGGTGAAGAACCTGTTCGCCATCATCGGCGGCATGATCTCGGCGGGCTCGCGCACGCACCGGGACATCGGCATCTTCGCCTCCGACATGCGCGACCGCATCTCGGCCCTGGGCCGGGCCCATTCGCTCGCCGACCCCACCGACGGCCAGGGCATGAGCGACCTCGCGGGCCTGATCGGCGCGACCCTGCGCCCCTACCGCGACCATGTCCCGACGGTGATCGAGGGCCCCCTGGTGGCGATCAACTGGCGGCACGTCTCGTCGCTGGCGATGATCCTGCACGAATGGGCGACCAACTCGGTGAAGTACGGCGCGCTCGGGGCCGAGGACGGGTCCCTGTCGGTGACCTGGGAGCGGGGCCCGGACGGGCTGGTCCTGGACTGGCGCGAGCGCATGGCCCGGGTGGCCGAACCGCGGCCGGGCCGGGGCTTCGGCTCGCTGCTGGTCGAGATGTCCCTGCGCCAGCTCGAGGCGACCGTGGAGCGCAGCCACGACGCGACCGAGTACCGGATCGTGCTGCGCCTGCCGGATTCGGCGCTGATGCGGGGGTGAGCACGACGGCGGCCCCGTCCGCGTCGGCCCCTCCACCGACCCGAGCCGCGTGACGACGCGTCGCGCCGCCCTCCCCGGCCGATCCGCGGCGCCGTCGTTGCCCCGCGCCCCGCATGCCCCGATCTTCAACCCATGGGTGCGCCGCCCCGGGCGCAGCCGGTCCGGGCATGACTCAGCGCGCGACGCCACCGCCCTCCCCGCACGGCCAACCCGTCGAGGCGCTCGCCGGCACGATCGAGCGCGTCACCTTCCACAGCCCGGAGACCGGCTTCTGCGTCCTGAAGGTCCAGGCGCGGGGCAAGCGCGACCTCGTGCCGGTGATCGGCCACGCGCCGGCGATCGGCGCGGGCGAGTGGATCACCGCCACCGGCATCTGGCACACGGACCGCCAGCACGGCCTTCAGTTCAAGGCCGACACCCTCAAGGTCACGCCGCCCACGGGCGTCGCCGGCATCGAGAAGTACCTTGCCTCCGGCCACATGCGCGGCATCGGCCCCGCCATGGCCAAGCGCATCGTGGCGGCCTTCGGCGAGGGCACGTTCGAGATCATCGAGGCCGAGCCCGGCCGCCTGACCGAGGTCGGGGGCATCGGCCCCAAGCGCGCCGCCCGGATCGTCGCCGGCTGGGCCGAGCAGAAGGCCGTGCGCGAGATCATGCTGTTCCTGCACGCCCACGGCGTCGGGACCGCCCGGGCGGTGCGGATCTTCAAGACCTACGGCCACGAGGCCATCGCGGTCATGACCGAGGATCCCTACCGGCTGGCGAAGGACATCCGCGGCATCGGGTTCAAGACCGCCGACGCCATCGCGATGAAGCTCGGGCTGACCCCGGAGGCGCCGCAGCGCCTGCGCGCCGGCATCTCCTTCGCGCTGCAGACCGCCACCGATGCGGGCCATTGCGCCCTGCCGGTGGCGGATCTCGTGAGGCTGGCGGAGGATCTCCTCGGGGTGGCGGCGCCGCTGATCCGCACGGCCCTCCTCGACGTGCTGGAGACCGGCGAGGTCGTGCAGGACATCATCGGCGACAAGGCCTGCATCTTCCTGGCCGGCCTGCACGCCGCCGAGCGCGCCATCGCCGAGCGGCTGCTCCAGCGGGCGACCGGCACGCCACCCTGGCCGGCAATCGACCTCGCCCGGGCCCTGCCCTGGGTGGCGGAGAAGACCGGCAAGACGCTCTCGCCCTCGCAAGAGGCGGCCGTGCGCCGCGTGCTCGGCGCCAAGCTCGCGGTGGTGACCGGCGGCCCCGGCGTCGGCAAGACCTCGACGCTGGACACGATCCTGCGGATCCTCCGGGCCAAGGGCGTGCGGGTGCTGCTCGCCGCCCCCACCGGCCGGGCCGCCAAGCGGATGAGCGAGCAGACCGGGCTGGAGGCCAAGACCCTCCACCGGCTGCTGGAGATCGACCCCAAGCACGGCGGCTTCTCGCGCAACGCCGAGAACCCCCTCCCCTGCGACCTCCTCGTGATCGACGAGACCTCGATGGTCGACGTGCCGCTGATGAACGCCCTGACCAAGGCGGTGCCGGAGCACGCCGCCCTGCTCCTCGTGGGCGATGTCGATCAGCTGCCCTCGGTCGGGCCGGGGCAGGTGCTGGCCGACGTGATCGCCTCCGGCGCGGTGCCGGTGGCGCGGCTGACGGAGGTGTTTCGGCAGGCGGCCGAGAGCCGGATCGTGGTGAACGCCCACCGGATCAACGCCGGAAAGAGGCCGGAGCCCGCCCCGCGCGGCGAAGAGAGCGACTTCCACTGGATCGAGATCGACGAGCCGGAGCCCGCCGTCGCGACGCTGATCGAGGTGGTGACCCGGCGCATCCCGGCCCGGTTCGGCCTCGATCCCATCCGCGACGTGCAGGTGCTCACGCCGATGCAGCGTGGGGTGCTCGGCGCGCGCAACCTCAACCACGAACTCCAGTCGGTGCTGAACCCGAATCCGGCGATCTCGGTGGAACGCTTCGGCTGGCGCTTCTCCCCCGGCGACCGGGTGATGGAGAGCCAGAACGACTACGACCGGGAGGTGTTCAACGGCGATCTCGGCACCGTGGCGCGGATCGACCCGGACGAGGGCGCGGTGATCGTCGATTTCGAGGGCCGCGAGGTGGTCTATCCCTACGGCGAGCTCGACACGCTGGTGCCGGCCTACGCCACCACCATCCACAAATCGCAAGGGTCGGAATATCCGGCCGTGGTGATCCCGCTCGCCATGCAGCACTGGACGATGCTGGCGCGCAACCTCCTCTACACCGGCGTAACCCGGGGCAAGCGGCTCGTGGTGCTGCTCGGCCAGCGCAAGGCCGTGGCGGTCGCGGTCCGCGGCGGCACGATGAAGCCCCGCTGGACCAAGCTGCGGGACTGGCTGATCCGGCAGATCGCATAACCCGTCGCGGTTTCGAAAGGTTGAGACCTTTCGCGGGTCCAGGGCAGAGCCCTGGAACCTGTCAGGGCCTTGCCCTGACGACCCACCAAAGGGCGACGCCCTTTGGAAACCCAGTCCTTACCCAGAACGGACCCGCCGCACCGGCCGGCTGACGAACCGGGAGCCCGCGAGCAGGAAGCGCCACGGCGTCTCGGCGCCGCGGGTGATGCCGATCCGCCGGTCGCTCACCACCGCGGCGGGCTCCGCGCGGGGCGCGAGCCGGAACGGCGCCCGCCCGACCGGCCAGCCGTCCTGGGCGCCGGTGACGCCGAGGGCCTGGCACAGGCGGCCGGGCCCGGCGCAGAGCAGCCGCGCCACGTCCGTCCCACGACGGGCCTGCATGACGGGCAGGCCCTCGGTCGGCGCCAGTGCCCGGATCAGCACCGCGCTGCCGGGCTCGCAGACGAGGTTCAGGCACCAGTGCATCCCGTAGGAGCGGTAGACGTAGACGGTCCCGGGGGCCCCGAACATGCTGGCGTTGCGCCGGGTCGGGCCGTTGAAGCTGTGGGAGGCCGGATCGGTCCGGTCATACGCCTCCGTCTCCACGATGACGCCGCCCGCCCCGTCGACGAACAGGCCGGCGCCGATCAGGTCTTCGGCCACCGCGGCGACGGGGCGGGCGAAGTCGAAGTCCAACATCGGTTCCCGGGGTTCGATCGAAGGTTCGGCGCGGCGCGTCGAGGGAGGTAACCCGCGGCCCCCCGCCGGGTCGACCCGCCACGCAGCGGATCGAACACGCGCGCGGCGAAATAGATCGGGCGCGATACACGTCTTGCTGGTACGAGGGTCGCCGAACTGCGAGCCGCCGGCCGATCCCTCCGGACCCCAGCATGACGCGCACAGCCGCGATCGCGACGCTGCAACCCGCCGCCGAGCCCACCGGCACCCGGCGATCCGTTGCCGCGCCGCGGCGTGCGCCCCTGACCCTGCGCCGCCTCCGGCTGGGAAGCGGCCTGGTGCTGTTTGCCTACGTGCTGACCCACCTGATCAACCACGCGCTCGGCAACGTCTCCCTTGGCGCCATGGAGGACGGGCTCGACGTGGTCACGGCCCTCTGGCTCAACCCGCTCGGGCTCGCGCTCCTGTACGGCGCGCTCTTGCTCCACATCCTGCTCGGGCTCCAGGCCCTCTATGCCAGCCGGTTCTTCCGCCTGCGGGCCGGCGAGATCCTGCAGCTGGGCTCGGGCCTCCTGATCCCGCCGCTGCTCGTCAGCCACATCGTCGGGACCCGGGTCGCCTTCGCCACCGAGGGGCTCGACAAGGGCTACGCGCAGGAACTCTACACCTTCTGGATCGCGGCCCCGATGCTCGGCGTGATGCAGGTGGCCGTGCTGGTCGTCGCCTGGATCCACGGCTGTACGGGCCTGTATTTCTGGCTGCGGCTGAAGCCCGGTTTCGCGCGCGCCGCGCCGGCGCTGCTGGCGCTCGCCGTGCTGGTACCGGTGGTGGCGCTCCTGGGTTTCGCGCAGGGCGGCCGGGCGATCCGCGCCCTGGCGCAGGATCCCGCGTGGCGGGCGGTGGAACTCCTGCCCGTCCATGTCGGCCTGCCCAATCAGGTGGCGCGTCTCGCCGGGATCCGGGACCGGATGCTGCTGATCTACGCCGGGCTCGTGGCGGCGGTCATCGCGGCCCGCGGGATGCGGACGCTCGCCGAGATCCAGCGCGGGACGGTCCGGCTCAGCTATCCCGACGGGCGGGCGGTCCGGGTGCCCCGGGGCACCAGCGTGCTGGAGGCGAGCCGCCGCAACCGGATCCCGCATGCCAGCGTCTGCGGCGGCCGCGGCCGGTGCTCGACCTGCCGGATCCGGGTGACGGACGGCAGCGACGGCATCCCCGCCCCCGGCCGGGCCGAGGGCGCGGTGCTGGCGCGCATCGCCGCCGGGCCGGGGGTGCGCCTCGCCTGCCAGTTCCGACCTGAGACAGACCTGGCCGTGGTGCCGCTGCTGCCGCCGCAGCCGCGGATCCGCCCGACCGACCTCCTCGACCGGGCGGAATCCGGCGAGGAGCGCTTCATCGTGGCGATGTTCGTGGATCTGCGCGGCTCGACCCGGCTCGCCGAGGAGCGGCTGCCCTACGACACGGTGTTCATCATCAACCGCTTCCTCGGCGCGGTGGGCGAGGCCGTGCGGGCGGCGGGGGGCTCGACCAACCAGTTCCTCGGCGACGGGCTGCTCGCCCTGTTCGGCCTGGACAGCGAGCCCGAGCAGGCGGCCCGGGACGCCCTGCGGGCGGTGGAGCTCATGGCCGAGTCCGTCGCTGCGCTCAACCGGCTGCTGGCGGAGGATCTGGAGCACACCCTGCGCTACGGGGTCGGCGTCCATGCCGGCCCCGCGATCGTGGGTGAGATGGGCGACGCCACCGACACCCGCTTCACCGCGCTCGGCGATACCGTCAACGTCGCCTCCCGGCTCCAGGGGCTGACCAAGCCTCTGGGCTGCGTGGCCGTGGTGTCGGAGACGGTCTTCCGGGCCGCCGGCGTCGCCCCGGCGGCGATCCGGGACATCGCGGTGGACGGACGGTCCGACTCCGTCCGGGTCAGCGTGATCGGGACCCTCTGAGCGGATCCCGGCGATCAGGTCGGCCGCCGCGCCGTCTCGCCCCGGAGTGACGGCGCCAGCGCCAGCATGAGCGGCACCGCGGCGAGCGCCGTCGCGGCGGACGCCGCCGCCGCCCAGTGCGGGCCGGCCATGTCGCCGAGCCGCCCGTAGAGCAGCGGCGCCGCCAGCGCGCTGCCGCCGAGTGTCCAGGTGTAGAACACCGCGAAGGCCCGCTCGACCTGGCCGCCGGGCGCCAGCTCCGGCACCGTGCCGTAGAGCACCGAGGA
This sequence comes from Methylobacterium guangdongense, assembly GCF_038442355.1. NCBI lineage: Bacteria > Pseudomonadati > Pseudomonadota > Alphaproteobacteria > Hyphomicrobiales > Methylobacteriaceae > Methylobacterium > Methylobacterium guangdongense. The sequence continues at coordinate 9,979 of NZ_JBBXMX010000006.1, read as the reverse complement.
GGTGCCGTTCAGCATCACGCCGAGCAGCGGCAGCAGGAGCAGCGCGGGGGCGAGCGGCAGCGCGATCACCGCCAGGATCATCACGGCGGTCCCGGTCTCGGTCAGGATCACCGTGCGGGTCACGCCGAGGCGCTCGCCGATCCGGCCGCATACGGCCTTGCCCAGGGCACCGCCGACGAAGACCAGGGAGAGCGCCAGCCCCACCGTGGTCAGCGCCGCGCCCTTCTCCTGCATCAGGAACGGCAGGTAGATCAGGAAGGCCGGCCGGGCGGCGTTGTCGAGCATGCCGATGGCGACGAGCAGGCGGAAGCCGCCCCGTCCCGCAGGCGCGCCGACCGCCCGCACGGGCGCCCGCGGCGCCGCGCCCGGATCGGCCGTGCGTGAGGCGCGATCACGCGGCAGCAGCCGCCCGACGGCGAGCGCGACGACGAGCCCGGCCCCCGCCACGACCCACAGGGCGTGGCGCCAGCCCGTCAGGGTCAGCAGGAAGCCGACCAGCGGCGGGACCGCCGCCTTTCCGAGATCGCCGGTGAAGTTGTATGTGCCGAGCGGACCCCGGGCTCCGGATCCGTAGGCCCGGGCGATCACCGCCGAGGCCAGGGGATGCTGGGTGCTGCTGCCGGCCCCGCCGACCAGCAGGCCGATCCCGAGCCCGATCAGCCCGCCCGAGGCGCCCGCGACGGCGTAGCCGAGGGCGCTCAGCAGCGTGCCGAGCATCAGGACGGTCCGGGCGCCGAGCGACTGGGCGAGGCGGCTCGCCGGCATCTGCAGGGCCGCCAGGGCGCCGTTGTAGAGCGAGCGCAGCAGCGCCAGGGCGACGTAGTCGAGGCCGAACTCGGCCTGCCAGACCGGCAGCAGCACGTAGATGAGATCGGTGTAGCCGTCGTGGAGGGCGTGGTTCACCCCCGTGACCGCGAGGGTGCGCCGGGCCTCCCCGGGTGAGGCGGACGCAATCGATGCAGTCGGGTTCGACGCGAGGGCCATCCTGTCACCTTCTGGCTGTGCCCCGAGGATGGCCGGCTGGTTCGCGGCTGACAAACGACTTATGCTGACGCGCGTGTGAGGAAATCTGACCCGTGCATCGCCGGCTGCCGCCCCTGAACGCCGTCAAAGCCTTCGAGGCCGCGGCCCGGCACGCGAGCTTCACCCGGGCGGCGGACGAGTTGCACGTCACCCACGGGGCGGTGAGCCGGCAGGTGCAGATGCTGGAGGCGTGGCTCGGCGCGCCGCTGTTCGAGCGCCACAACCGGCGGGTCGTCCTCACCGAGGCCGGGACCGCCTTCGCCGCCGAGATCGGCGCCGCCCTCGACCGCATCGCCCTCGCCACCGCCCGTCAGGTCGAGCGCGGCCGGCCGCGCCTGCTGCACGTCAACGCGCTCGCCACCTTCACCCTGCGCTGGCTGATCCCGCGCTTGTCCGGCTTCCAGCGGGCCAACCCGGCGATCGAGGTGCGGCTGACGACCTCCAACGTGCCCCTGGCCCACCTGACCGAGCCGTTCGACGTGGCGATCCGCGGTGGGCCGGACGCGCGCCCGGGGCACGTGGCAGAACCCTTCCTGTCCGAGCGGCGCATCCCGGTCTGCAGCCCGACACTGTTGCGGCGGCTCCCGCTCGCCTTCCCGGAAGAACTCCGGCAGCACACGCTGCTGCACGCCGCGACGCTCCCGCGGGTCTGGCCGGACTGGCTGCGCGCGGCGGGCGTTCCGGACCTGACGCCCCAGGCCTCGGTGACGCTGGAGCACTTCTACCTGACGCTCCAGGCCGCCCTCGACGGGCTCGGCGTCGCCATGGGCCCTGAGCGGCTGATCGCCGACGACGTGACGGCAGGCCGCCTCGTCCTGCCCTTCGCGGGTCCGGCCCTGCCGGCACGGAGCTACTACACCTACGTCCCGGAGGCGCGGTCGGAGGATCCGGCCATCCGCACCTTCTGCGGCTGGCTGGGCGCGGCGGCGGGGCGGCCGTGATACGCCGTCATCACCACGGGCGGTTTGGGTTGGGGGGAGGTTTTGGCGAGGCGTGAGGTGCCCCTCCCCCGGGCGGGCTCAACATTCACAGTTCTTCATCGGATAGGCGAAGATCCCGCGCGTTCCCCGCCCCCGCAGAGGCTACGAGGTTCACAAATCTCAAGGGGACATCGACACCGGCGGCAGAGCGCGACAAGCCCCCTCTCCCGCACGGGAGAGGGGACCCGCGTTCGACCCTGAACCAAGACGATATCCGCGCGTCATGTTTGAAGTGGCGCGCCGCCTCCGCCCGGCCCATGAAAGGGATCCGGAACGCGCCCGACACAGTCCGGGTTGGCGTCAGACGCTTCTGCCCGAGGTGACCGCATGGCGCGCAAGCGTCTCCGCCCGACGATCGAGAGCCTGATCGAATCCCTCGGCCGGCTCGGCCTGTCGCCGGAGGCGGTCGATCTCGACCGACTGCTCGCCCAGCTCGACCTGCCCGATTACGGCGCCGAGGTCGACGACGCGCACGTCGCCCAGGCGCTCCGCGCCATGAAGGCCGCCCGGGCCTTCGCGGAGACCGGGGTGCCGGCGATCCGACAGGCGATTCCCAACCTGCGGGCCGTGGTGACCAAGGATCACCGGATCACGTGGCTGGTCCGTACCGAGATCCCGCTCCTCGACAACGGCCGGCTGGACCTGCGCCTCGACATCGCCCCGGATCCGGAGGCGGCCGCGATCCTCGCCCGCATGGCGTCCCGGAACGATCCGGCCCACGGCCTGGAGGCCCTGCGCGCGGCCGTGGCGCGCACGGCCCTCGACGCGACCCGCGCCCTGCACAAGCCGGTCGATAGGCTGCGGGCGCAGCTCCTCGTCGACCTGCGCGAGGTCGGGGCGGATGCCGCCGCCTACATCGCCCATATGGACCGCTCGCTCCGGTCCCGGGTGTTCACCTACGGCCCGAAGCTCGCACGCGGCCTCAACGACACGCTCACCCCCGTCCGCCGCCACGCCAAGGCGGTGGCCCGGGAGGGCTCGCGCCTGCGCCGCCTGCGCGATCAGGTCGGGTTCGGCGCCTATATCGAGCGGTTCACAGCGGCGCGGCGCCTCAACCGGAAAATCCTGTTCCACATGGGGCCGACCAATTCCGGCAAGACCTACGCGGCCCTGCAGCACCTCACCGCCGCGGAGACCGGGGCCTACCTCGCGCCGCTGCGTCTCCTGGCCCTGGAGAATTACGAGACCCTGCGCGAGCGGGGCCTGCGCGCCGGCATGATCACCGGCGAGGAGGTTCTGGGCGAGGCGAACCCGACCCACACCGCCCGCACCATCGAGACCGCCGACCTGACCCGGCCGATCGACGTGGCGGTGATCGACGAGATCCAGATGCTCTCGGACCCCGATCGCGGCTGGGCCTGGACCAACGCCCTGTTCGGCGTCGCGGCGCGGACCGTGATCGTCTGCGGCTCCGACGACGCCCTGTCGTATGTCCGCCGCGCGGCGGAAGCCGCCAACGAGTCGCTGGAGGTGATCCCCTTCACCCGCAAGTCGCCGCTGCTGCTGATCGAGCAGCCGGTGCCCCTGGAGAAGGTCGAGGCGGGCGACGCGGTCGTGGCCTTCTCCCGCCGGGCCGTGCACGAGAATCGCGAGATCCTGGTGGCCCGGGGCCATCGAGTGGCGACGATCTACGGCGCCCTGTCGCCGGAAGTCCGCCGGGCCGAGGCCGCGCGCTTCCGCTCGGGCGAGGCCAACGTGCTAGTCACCACCGACGCGATCGGCATGGGGCTCAATCTCGGCCCGCTCAAGCGGATCGTGTTCTCGGCGGTGCGCAAGTGGGACGGCACCGCCGAACGGGCGCTGACCCATTCCGAGCTCCGCCAGATCGCCGGCCGCGCCGGCCGCTACGGCCACCAGGATGTCGGCTACGTGGCGGCGACCGACCCCACGGCGATCGAGCCGATCCGCACCGCCCTCTCGGGCGCCCCGACGGCGCCGGCGGCCGACACGCGCTTCTTCGTCCGGCCGGATCTCGGGGCGATCCGCTCGGTGGCCGAGGAGATGCGCACCCACAGCCTGTACGAGGTGCTGACCCACTTCGCCCGGGCGACCTTCTACGCGGGCTCGCCGTTCCAGCCCTCGGCCCTGGAGGAGGTGCTCGACGTCGCCCGCACCGTCGACCGGGCCCGGCTGCCGATCGAGGAAAAGTTCGCCTTCTCGGTCTGCCCGATCGACCGGCGCGACGAGATCGCCATGGGCCTGCTGGAGCGCTGGTGCCAGGCGCGGGCGGCGGGGCTCACCGTGCCGGCTCTGCGCGGCAACCTCGCGGGCGCCCTCGACTACCAGGAGCGGACCGTGAAGCTCGCGAGCGCCTATCTCTGGCTGTCGCGGCGCTTCCCCGAGACGTTCGACGACGTGGAAGCGATCCGCCACATGCGCGGCCGCGCCAACGATTCCATCGAGCAGCACCTGCGCGAGACCGCCACCCGCAAGGCCGAGCGACGCACCCGCCGCAGCGCCGGCGGTCGCTGACAGGCGGTACGCGAAGGTCCGGATTCAAAAGGTCCGGGACCTTTTGCGGGTGCAGGGCAGCGCCCTGCTGTCGGGCTGCGCCCGAATGTCGGCCTTCAGCGCGACGCGCGCCAGGGCTTCACCCTGGCAACCGACCAAAGGGCCTCGCCCTTTGGAATCCCGGACTCGGCGATCAGGCGCCGGCCCAGGCGGATGCAGGGCCGCTCGACGAAGCGGTGGACCGGGGCCGCGATGGCCAGCGCGACCAGCATCGCGGCGGCAATCAGCACGTGGCCGGGCGCGACGATCCCCGCGGCGTGGGCGGCGGCGATCACCACCTCCTGGGCGACCGGTCCGAACAGGTAGAGGCCGTAGCTCACCGCGCCGAGCCATGCGAGGAGCGGCGCCTCGATCCGGCAGCGCGTGGTCATCAGCGCGAACAGCAGAAGCGCCACCCAATAGGTCGTGGTGTAGCGGTACCACGTCTCGCCGAAGCCGAGGTCGCGTCCGTAGGCCAGCACCGAGATGACCGGGATCGCCAGGGCGATCAGGGCCAGGATTCTAAGGGCGGCGCGCCGCGCCTCCGCCTGTCCCTCGACATGCCAGCGGCGCCAGAGCGTCCCCCACAGCATGATCGCCAGGGCCAGCGGCAGCGCGACCGGCAGTGCCTTGCCGAGGTGGTGGCGGGCGAAAGCCATCAGGACGGCCGCCGCCAGCATCAGCAGGGCCGCGCCCACGAGGCCGCGCGTCTGCTGGAGCAGCCCGGCGCAGAACAGGAGCACGCAGAGCCCGTAGAAGATCAGCTCGATCTGCAGGGTCCAGTACAGGCCGATGATGTTCTCGATGCCGGCGAATTGCTGGAGCATCGTCAGGTTGGCCAGCACGGTCGAGACCGGCAGATCCCGGCCCAGCGCCACGTAGAAGGCGCAGATCCCCATGGGAATCGACAACCAGTAGGCGGGGTAGAGCCGGAAGAACCGGCTGATCGCGAAGTCCCGCACGGGGGTCCGGCTGCGCGCGTCGAGCGAGTACGGCACGACGAAGCCCGAGACGGCGAAGAACATCACCACCGCGACCTTCCCGAGATCGACGGACTGGGTGAGGGCCTGGAACAGCGCCCGCTCGACCCCGCTCCCCGCCTGCCCGGTCTTCACGAGGTGGTCCGCGAAATGGAAGTAGATCACCGCGAGGGCGGCGAGGCCGCGGATCGTGTCGACGTAGCCGAGCCGTGCGCCCCGCATCGCTCCACCTGTGAATACGCAAGATGACGGCGCCCGTCGGCGATGGCTACCTTGGAAACAATAGAGCCATTCCCCCTTCGCTTCACATCCGAATCGATCGCGAGCCCCAAAACTGTCCGGACAGGGTTAAGGCCGGCGCGGGCGACTGGCCCGTTACGGCGGGCCGCAGATCGGATGACCGTCGGCAACGGGCATGAAAAAGGCCCGCTCCGGCGGGCCGGGCGGGCCTAGGTGGGTCTGCTTTGGGACGAAGGACCGTTGTTTAGCCGGCGCCATGCCCCTGTTGCAGCGGGAGCGCAGCATGCCAACCCGGCGCCAGCCGCCGGTAACAACGGCGTTACGCTTGCATGCTCGGGTGACGGGAGAAGGCTCCCGGCGCCCTCACGCCGACCACACCTCCGCGAGGATCCGCCTCAGGTCGGCCGGCATGAAGGGCTTGACCAAGCAGGCGTTCACCCCGGCCCGCCGCACGGCCGTGAAGGCATGCGCGTGCTCCTTCGTGGTCATCATCACGAACAGGGTCTCCCGCAGCCGACGGTCGTCGCGCACCCGGCGGAGCAGCTCGAACCCGGACATCGGGAACATGTGCAGATCCGAGATGACGAGGCCGTAGGCGTGCTCGTTCAGCATCGCCAGTGCGGCGACGCCGTCCGGGGCCTCGTGCACGTCGCGCACGCCGATCTGCTCCAGGACGGCGCGGACCACCGAGCGGATCAGGGGCACGTCGTCGACCACGAGGACCGGCATCCGGCGCGGGTCGAGGACCGGTGCGCCGCCGGGCTTGGTCTGCGGACGCGACGCGGGCGATGGAGATCCGGACGGCGCGCTCATGCCGCGGCCTGAGCGTTCGTCTCCGGGAATTCCGACAGGATCGTCGTCCGTACGCGCGCGCGCCAAGCCTCGGCCTCGCAGGCCCGCCCCTCGGCGGCGTGCGCCTGCGCTTCCGCAGCGCCGGCCCGTGCCTCGGCGGCGGCGATCCGGATCCTGGCGCGCTGGTGCATCGCCTCGGCCAGGGTCTCGGCGTGTTGGGCCTGCTGCTCGGCGGTGACCACCGCGTCGCGGGCGCGCCGCAACGCCTGCCCGAAGGCGCGATCCTGATCCTCAGCCTGTCCCTCTGCCTGGCGCAGGCGGCGCGCAGCCGCGCGCACCAGATCGACCAGCCCGCTCCAATCGGCCAGCGCGGAGGCTGCGTATGGCACCGGCACCTGGGAGTCCGGACAATCGATACCGCGCAGGCGTGTGCCAAACCAGCCGTCGAGCACGGTGTCCTGATCCGAGGCGATCGGGCCGGCGGGTCGAGGATACGCGTCTCCTCGGAAGTTCTGTACTTCGCTCACGACGCTCCTCACCCAGCCACCTTGAGGGGCATGAAAAGAGTTTATTGGTAAAAAGACCGTTTATTCACAGTTCACCATATGTTGAGCCACCCCAACAGCGCCTGATTGCACGCCTCAGATCGTGGTTCGTCGCGCCCTGAAGCCGTGCCCGATGGCGTGGTTCTTGGCTTTGGCGGGGAGCCCTCGATCCGGTCTCTTATGGCGAACTGGTATTCGTGCCGGCGGAGGGCGCCTCGGACACGAATCTCCTGCGAGCCGTCACCGGGACGTGAGCTATTGGAATGGCTTCGCCTCCGGATTTTGCTGCCGCCATGCGAGCTGAAGCGCCGCAGCCCGTTGTCACACAGGTTTACACAGCGTCCGGCCAAGCTTCGGCGACCTGCGCAGAACCTACCGACTGGCCGTTCAGGCGCTACAGCTGGCGCTCGACACTATAGTTAACAACGCGATAAATATGTGAATTGAATTCAAATATCTCGAACCGCGCTTGCATTCAGCGAAATCCGCCCTCCTTCATGGGATGATCAATACGAAAGGGAGGCGCGGATGAAATACGTAAGTATAGTCTGCCTTGCAGGGGCCACTGTTGGCTTGTGCAGTCCTGCCAGTGCCGGCAACGGCAATGCCCTTGCCGGTGGCTGGAACGGCCAGTTGACGTCCGGGATCAAGTCCGCGGCTCCCGGTCCGGCACCGGTCACCGCGCCTGCGAACGTCTCGACGACCGTCTCCAGCGGCGGAATTTTCTCGGGACCGGCCTTCAGCTTCGGCTCCGGAGGGGGCGGCTCGGGCGGCAATACCGGGAGTGCGCCCTCGCCCGAGGTCAACGCGACCCTCAGTCTGATCCTCGTCGGCGGAACCGTAGCGATCCTGCGCCGTCGGCGGGCTCGCAAGGCCGAGACGCCCGCATGACGGGTCTGCCATGATCAATGTCGCGCGGCACGGAGGAAGCCTCGGATTGGGGGCGGGGCGTGCAGGCGTCGCAGACCGGGCCGCGATTTGGGCCGTGCTGCTGTTTTCCGCGGGCACGATCCTCTCGGCGACCGTGCAGCGTCATCTGTTCGAGCAGACGCAGACGGCACAGCACCTCGTCGAGTTCAACACCGGCGAAGCGTTTGCGCTGGCGGCGCTTCTGTTCCAGCTCCTGGCCATCCCGGATGCCGGGATGCGTCTGTCGCGGTCCGATCGGGCGGTCCTGGTGGTGTCGGCCCTCGCTTGGTTCATTCCCGAGCAGCACGGGGTCTATCTGGCGACGACGCTGGCCGGCGGCTGGCTCGTGACCCGGCCGCGCCCCGACCGGCACTGGATGGGTATCGGACAGATCTGGCTCGCCCTGTCCATCTACGAGTTGTGGGGCAAGCTCGTCTTCAAGATCCTCTATCAGAGCATCGAGGGCGCTGAGATCGGCCTGATCTACCGGATCGGCCATCTGGTCTACCCGGGCATCGGGACGGACGGCGCCAGCCTCAGCGTCCGCAGTGACTGGATGATCATCGTCCTCGAAGGCTGCTCGTCGTTCCACAATCTGTCGCTGGCCGTTCTGGTCTGGCTCTCCATCCTGAAAATCGCCGATCAGCCCGTCGGCCGCGCGGCGCTGGGTGCGCTCGCGACGAGCTTCGGCCTCGTGGTGGCGATCAACGTCGCGCGCATCCTGGCGATGCTGCCATCCCGGGAGGCCTACCACTTCTGGCACGACGACGCGGGCTCATCCCTGGTGGCGCTGGCCTCCGTCGTGGCGATGATCGTGCCGGCGCTGGTGTTGAGCAGGGAGCCCCCATGCGCGCCGCGTCGCCGACTCTGAACGTGTCAGCGTGGAACTGCCTCGTTCTGCTGGGCCTCCTCCTGGGCGCATCGCTCGCGATCCGCGCCTATGCCTACGCCCGGCCGGCGGATCCCAGCGCGATGACCGCACCGGAGACCGCCCTCCCCCCGATCGATCTCGGCGCAGGCGTGTCCTTGCCGCGTGCGCGCGTCGGACGCTATCGCGTCGCGGCCGGTTCCTGTTCGGGGGCGGCCCACGTCACCTTCGTGTCGGTCGGGCCCTATGGACCGGATCCCTCGCTGGAGGACGCGCCCCATCCCGGCGATCGGGTGTCCTACACCTATCGCGGCTGGAATCTCGGACGCCGGTACGCAACCATCGGCCTCAACGCGATCTACTTCGCCAGCAAGGCCTATGCGCGGCTCAGCACGGGCCGCAACCCGACGGTCCATGATCTCGCCGTCAAGATCGCGATCCCGGCCGGCTGCGACGCTTCGCCGGATGCTGTCTTGGCAACCTTCCGGACGCAGGTGGGCTCGGCCGATTGACTGGGGCGACGGGCGCACCCGGTCTTGCGAATCGAGCTTGGTCGCTTCGCTCGAAGACCCTGGCGCGGCCGGCATCAGGATGCAGCCTGCGCGTGGCGCCGGCACAGCAAAGCCCCCCGCTCGGAGGAACGGGGGGCTTTGCTGTGGGATCGATTTGGTTGCGGGGACAGGATTTGAACCTGTGACCTTCAGGTTATGAGCCTGACGAGCTACCGGGCTGCTCCACCCCGCGCCAAGTGTGTGCGGCTGGTCCGGGGCGCCGGCTCTGTGTGAGCGCGGGCGCTGGCTCCGGGGGCCGGATCGGTGTTCGTGTCGAGGGGATGCTGATTGCGATGGGCGGGTCTGGCGGCGACCGACTCTCCCGTGTCTTGAGACACAGTACCATGGGCGCTGGCGTGTTTAACGGCCGAGTTCGAGATGGGATCGGGTTCTGGGCACGCCGCTCAGGCCACCAGACCGGCGCATCGCAATTCTTCTGGCACGTGGCGGCGCAGGGTGCTGCGACGGCGCGTGCTGTGTTCGGCAAGCAGGCAGCGGATACGCTGCGGGTCTTTTTGTTTGCGTGTGTCTCTGGCTGCGCCAGCCTTGCGGCTGCCGAACCAGTCCGGACACGGATCACGAGAGCGATCAAGCCAATCGG
>NZ_JBBXMX010000069.1:0-1063 GCF_038442355.1 Methylobacterium guangdongense | reverse complement strand
CTAGAGCGGTCACCGATCGAATTGAATCGTCCAGGGTTTCGGCCGCGGCGGTGATGTGATTCGATGGAGAGCTTTCCGAGGAGGAGAGCCGATGGCGTCTGCCCTGTCCGTTGATCTGCGCGAGCGTGTCGTGGCCGCGATTGAGGCGGGAGCTTCGCGCCGGGAGGCGGCGCGGCGCTTCGAGGTCAGCCCGGCCAGCGCCGTGCGCTGGCACGGGACCTTCGTGCAGGAGGGCCGGACGCAGGCCAAGCCGATGGGCGGCGATCAACGCTCCCACACCATTGAGGCGCAGGCCGACCTGATCCGGCAGACCTACGAAGCGCAGCCCGAGCTGTTCTTGCACGAGTTGCGCGACCGTCTGGCCGAACGAGGTCTGCGGGTCGGGGTCAGCAGCCTGTCCCGCTTCTTCAAGCGCCACGGCATCACGCGCAAAAAAACACCGGCCACGCCGCCGAGCAGGAGCGGGAGGACGTGAAGGCTGCGCGCCTGTCCTGGTTCGAGCGCCAGCTCGATCTCGACCCGGACAAGCTCGTGTTCCTCGACGAGACCGCCACCAACACGAAGATGGTCCGCCGCTATGGGCGAGCCCCGCGCGGCGAACGCTGCCGGGTCGCGGTGCCGTTCGGCCACTGGAAAACCATCACGGTCACCGCCGGTCTGCGCTCCAGCGGCCTGACAGCCACCGCCCTCTTCGATGGACCGATGACCGGCGCTCGCTTCCGCGGCTATGTCGAAGAAACCCTCGTCCCAGCCCTCAGGCCCGGCGACACGGTCGTGCTCGACAATCTGCCCGCCCACAAGGTCAGCGGCATCCGCGAACGCATCGAGGCGGCCGGAGCGAGGCTGCTCTACCTGCCGGCCTACTCTCCCGACTTCAACCCGATCGAACTCGCCTTCGCCAAGCTCAAGGCCATTCTTAGAGCCGAGGCCACTCGAACGATCAGCGGCCTCTGGGACACGATCCGACGAGCCTTCAGACGCTTCACGCCAGCCGAATGCCGCCGGTATCTCGCCGCCGCAGGCTACGACGCATATGATCCAACATGATCGGATGCCGCTCTAG
>NZ_JBBXMX010000068.1:0-1079 GCF_038442355.1 Methylobacterium guangdongense | reverse complement strand
GCGGGCTCGCGTGTCGGATCCGTGCAGAGCAGGGCCTGGGGCGGGAAGCGCGCCTCGGGATCGCGGAGGAGCACCCATCGGATCGGCACGACGGGCAGGCCCCCGTGCCGCCACACCGCGGTGTCCGAGGCGATCTCGATCGTGCGCTCGCCTGCCCCGTACCAGCCCGGCACCACCACCTTGCGCCAGCGCGTGTCCTTCGCCGCGAGGCGCGCAGCGAGTGTGGGTAGCCGTGCGCCTTTGGTGCGCGGGCGTCCGATCGTGCCAGGTGGGCGCGGCGGGGCAGGTTCGTACAGGGCTGCGTCGAGCCGCAGGCGGGTGATCGCCGTGATGCCGCCGCGCCGCATCGCATCGAGGAACAGGAGGGCCGAGAAACCGCCATCGCCCACCAGGACGAGGTCGCGCCCCGGCAGCCAGCGCCGAGCCTGCAGAGCGAGTTGACGTCCGACGTCGAGCAGCGGCTTGTGGCGACGGCCCCGGTCGCGGCAGGCACGCTCTGACGGCACCAACGCGGTCAGGAACGGCAGCGCCCAGATGCGCCCCGCCCAGGGGATCGGGGCGAGCACCATCAGGCTCATCCAGCGCAGCCCGCTCGCCTTGACGAAGTGGCTGTCGGAGGACCGTACGGGGTCGCGGTAGATGCCCTTGGCGGCGATCCGCTTGCCGCGGCGGCGCTCGATCGTATCGTCCAGTCCCAGGACCAGGGGGCCGCGTTGTGCGAACGCGTCGACGAGGAGCCCGAGCAGGATACGGCTGCCGGCGCGTGGGCACCACGCCGCCCGGTTGAGGATGCGGTGGACGTTCACGAACCGTCGCCCCTGCGCACGACCCAGGATGCGCAGGACGCTCGTCACCGTGCGGCGGCCCGGCGTCAGGATCGCGCCAATCAGCAGAGGCTGGGCATGGCGCCACGAGCGGTGGACGAACAGCGGTGCGAACGCCAGGATGATCCCGGCGAAGCGGGTGGGCAGGGGCAGCATGGCGGTGTCTCTTGGCGGGGACACCACCAGCCTACCCGCCACGCCCGCTTCGTCACCTCACACCCTCGATCACCCATCAAAATTGGCCAAAGTCGAGCT
>NZ_JBBXMX010000067.1:0-1151 GCF_038442355.1 Methylobacterium guangdongense | reverse complement strand
TGGTTCAGGTCCTCGTTGTTGAACACGCAGCAAATCCAGGTTTTGTTGGACCAGCGATGCATGTACTTCGAGACCGTGATCAGTTCGGCCATATTGTTCATCTGCATGGCCCCATCGCCGACGAGAGCGATGACCGGCCGGTCGGGATGAGCGACCTTGGCGGCGATGGCGTAGGGCACCGCCGCGCCCATGGAGGCGAGGCCGCCCGAGAGCGAGCACATCTGGCCGCGGCGCATCTTCAGGTCGCGGGCGAACCAGTTGGCACAGGACCCGGAATCCGAGGTGATGATCGCCCGCTCGGGCATGCGCGGCGACAGTTCCCATGTGACGCGCTGCGGGTTGACCGGGTTGGCCTTGGCCATGGCCCGATCCTCAGCCTCCTTCCACCAGGAGACCATCCCCTTCTCAATGCCGGTTCGCCAGGAGCCGCCCTCCTTCTTCTGGTCGAGCAGCGGCAGCAGCGCGCGCAAGGTCTCGGCGGACTCGCCGCACAGCGGCACCTCCATCGGATAGCGCAGCGATAGCATCTCCGGCGAGATGTCGATCTGCACACCGCGGGCTTGCCCCTCCTTTGGCAGGAACTCGGCCCAGGGGAAGCCGGAGCCGATCATCAGCAGGGTGTCGCAATCCTCCATCATGTCCGACGAGGGCTTGGACCCGAGCAGGCCGATGGTGCCGGTCACGAAAGGCAGGTCGTCGGGGAGCGCCGCCTTGCCAAGCAGCGCCTTGGCGACGCCGGCCTGCAGCTTGTTGGCGACCGCGATCACCTCGTCGGTGGCGTGGAGCGCGCCCGCACCGACAAGGATCGCGACCTTCTTGCCGGCGTTCAGCACGTCGGCGGCGCGGCGCAGATCGGCATCGAACGGCACGACCTTCGGGGCGGTGTAGCCGACGCCCGAGAAGGTGTTGCCGTGCTTGCGTACCGGCGCCTCGTAGGGAACGTCCTGCAGGTCGTTTGGCAGGATGATGGCCGAGACCTTCCGTTCGGCCTTGGCGATCCGCATGGCGCGGTCGACGATGTGGCGGACCTGCGCGGGCGAGGACGCCTGCTGCACGTAGGCCGAGACGTCCTTGAAGACGCTCGTGAGGTCGAATTCCTGCTGGTAGTGGGCGCCGTTGACGTTGCGTGCCTGCTGCCCGCAGATGGCGAG
>NZ_JBBXMX010000066.1:0-1160 GCF_038442355.1 Methylobacterium guangdongense | reverse complement strand
CAACGTGATCGCCGCCAGAACCGCAGGTTTGTCCTGACCCACGCCGCGGGCGAACGAGGCGACGAGGCCTGTGCCAGCACGCGTGAGCCACCCTTCGAGCCTGTCCGGCGCCATCGCCCGGACCATCATCTGGAAAGCGCCCACCACCTGGCGCGCCTCGACCAGCGCCGGCACGCCGTCCTCGACGGCAGCCACGGTCAGCGTCTCCGCCTTGGTCAAGCGGTCGCGACCGGTCATCAGCCATCGCGCCAGGGTTCGTGCCGACGGCACACGCTGCAGCCGTTCGATCTTGGCCTGCTCGGCGCGTCGACGCCGCGTCGCCCATTCCCCGACCACGCGCAGCGATCCCCGGAAGCCTTGCCCTTTCGCCCTGCGCCAAAGTTCGGTCGCGTTGCGGCTGCCAGCATCCCACTGGGCATCGAGCCAGGGCAAATAGGCGTCGAGCGAACTCTGGCGAACCCGGAAGACGTCGGCACGCTCCCCACGCAGGACCGCACGCACCACCTTGCGGCTGTGGCCAAGACGTTGGCAGATCCGGCGGATCGGAACGCCTGCCTCGGCGAGCGCGCGGATGGCTGCGTCCGCCTCCTCCCGCCGCAGGTAACCCTCGTACTGGATGCGCTCGGCTGCAGTGAGCAGCACCGGATCGATCGTGGCTGCGCCGACGACCTCGCGAACCTGTAGCATCGACCTGCGCACGGCATCGAGGAAGCCACGGCTGGCATTTTCCATGAGGTGCCACCGGTCGGCGACCTGGATAGCCTGCGGTAGAGCACGGGCGATGGCCTCGCCATATCCACCCCCGCGGTCGCGGGCGACGATCCGGATCGAGCTGTTCATCTTCAGCCATGTCTGCGCGGTGGCCTGCTCGCGGTCGGGCAGGAGCGCTACGATGCGGCGTCGTTCGAGATCGCAGACGAGGGTGCCGTAGCGGTGGTTGCGCCGCCAAGCGAAGTCGTCGATGCCGATGATGCTGAGTGGATCAGAGTGTGTCGTCGCCCGACGGCGGATCACGCGCAGGAGCGTGTCGCGGCTGACGGGCAGCATCAGGCGCTGAGCGAGGCCCGCACCGGGCCGACCACCGAGTGCGAGCCCGAGGTGATGGACGATCTGCTCCAGCCGCGAGGTGCGTCGCGCGAAGGTAGGCAGGACGTCCTCGG
>NZ_JBBXMX010000065.1:0-1244 GCF_038442355.1 Methylobacterium guangdongense | reverse complement strand
GGCAACAGATGGAAGATTAGTCCGCTCCATCCAGTAACAGGCCAGTGCAGGTCAAGCTGCTCGGCTTCCGGTCCGCTCCCGTCCGTGATGCCAATAGGGTGTGGAACGCCAACAGCCCCATTCATACCCGGGGCCAGATTATTCCCGCCCCCTGAAACCTTCCGCGGCGAGCCTCCGTACAGGTCGGGGTACGCCCGACCAGGGCGTGGCGCGGGGCCTCGCCCCGGCGCACGGATAGTTGCGCCCATAGGCCATCACTCAGATAAATTAATTCGATAAATCAGGAACTTGCGGCGCGTTCTTCGTCTTGACCCACTGTGAGAAAGGGGTGCCCTTCCCCGTACAGGAAACAGCGAATGAAGATCACCAACCTCGCGCTCGCCGCCTCGGTCCTCGGAGGCCTCGCGCTCGGAACCGGCGCCGCCTCGGCCGCCCCGATGGGCCCGAACGGCCTTCAGGCGGCCCCCGCCGGCGTCACCCAGGTCCGCATGACGCACAGCGAGCGCATGATGATGAAGAAGCGCATGATGCATAAGAAGATGATGAAGCGCCGGATGATGAAGCGGAAGATGATGATGAACCGCATGTAAGCGGCCATCCCGAACGCGGCGGCCCGGCCCTCGGTCCGGTCGCCGCGCCCCTCGGTCCCCAGGACGAGCCGCCCTCGTGCCCCGCACCTACCTAACGCGCTCCGCCCCCGACACCGGCGAGGTCGAGCATCGGCGTTGGATGTTCCGGCACCCCGCCGTCATCCGGATCACCCACTGGGTCAACGCTCTGTGCCTGCTCGTCCTGCTGATGAGCGGCCTGCAGATCTTCAACGCCCATCCCGCACTGTACTGGGGCAAGGTCTCGACCTTCGACACGCCCCTCATGGCGATGTCCCAGACCGAGGATGACCCGCCCAAGGGTATCACCACGGTCCTGGGGCGGACATTCGACACCACCGGCTGGCTTGGCTCGTCCACCGGGAGCGACGGCGAGGCTGCCGACCGCGGCTTCCCTTCGTGGCTGACCCTGCCGAGCGACCAGGACCTCACCGGTGGGCGCAGCTGGCACTTTTTCTTCGCCTGGGCCTTCGTCCTGAACGGCGCCCTTTACCTGCTTTACGGCCTGCTCAGCGGCCAGCTTCGCTTTCGCGTCGTCCCGCAGCGTGACCAGGTCCGGCATCTCGGCGCCTCGGTATGGGAGCACCTGACCTTGCGCTTCCCGCAGGGCGACGAGGCCAAGCGCTACAACGTCAT
>NZ_JBBXMX010000064.1:0-1315 GCF_038442355.1 Methylobacterium guangdongense | reverse complement strand
CTAGCAGGCTGCTGAAGAAGTGTCGCTGTGGCGGCGGGGGAGATGATTTTCGTCGTCGGAACGCGGTGGTTTGACCGGCGATGGCCGGGTGGGCGACGTCGCGCGCCTCCCGGGGGGCGGGTCGGTCGATCAGGTGGCCGTCAGGGCCATCAGCTTGGGCAACCGCACGAGGTTGTAGGCCGCGGCGGCGAAGGTGAACAGCGCCTCGACCCTGGCTCGTCCCCTCAGCTTGACCTTGCTCAGCCCGGCCTGCGCCTTGATCCAGCCGAACGCCTCCTCGATCCGTTTGCGGCAGCGCAGGCTGATCGCATAGCCGGCGTGGTGCGTCGTGCGGCCGTCCAACGCGGTCTTACGGATTTTCCCGGTCCTCGAGACCGCCCCGTTGATTGTCACATGGGGGCTCACGCGCCGCGCCCGCAGCGCATGGACGAAAGCCTCGACGTCGTAGGCCTTGTCGGCTCCCAGCGTGATCCGGTGCCGACGCTTTCGGCGGTCCAGCATGAGCAGGGCCGCCTCCCGTTCAGCCATGCCGGTCGCGTGGGTGAGGGCCGCATCCACGACCAGGCCGTGGCGGTTCTCCATCAGCGCGTGGCCCATGAAGCACAGACGGCTCTCCTGCCCGTCCCCCTTGCGGTACAGCCGGGCATCCGGATCCGTGGTCGAGGCGTGGGTCTCGTTCGAGCGCTTCTCCTTGCGGAAGTCGCGCTCACCGTTGCGGCCCGGCCCCGGAGGCGTGCCCGAGCCGTCCTTCTTCCGGACGCTCTTCATCGACGCCCAGGCCTCGATCAGCGTGCCGTCGACGGAGAAGTGGTCGCTCGACAGAAGCCGTTTCACGGGCTTCAGCTCCAACAGGCCCGACAGGAAGGCGCGGGCCACCGCCGTCTCCATCAGCCGGTCGCGGTTGTGCGTGAACACCGTCGGGTGCCAGACGGGGGCATCGATCTCCAGTCCGACGAACCAGCGGAACAGCAGGTTGTAGTCGATCTGTTCCATCAGCATCCGCTCGGAGCGCACCGAGAAGAACGCCTGCAGCAAGCTCGCGCGCAGCAACATCTCCGGTGGGATCGAGGGGCGGCCCATCCCGGAATACAAGCCCTCGAAGCGATCGTTCAGCCCGGCCAGCACCTCGTCGGCCAGAGCCCGGATCGGCCGAAGCGGGTGATCGGCGGGCACGCGCTCCTCCAGCCGCACGTAGCTGAACAGGTTGGCCGATCCCTCTTCACGCCCGCGCATCGCTCACACCCCACCGACGCCATCGACAGAGTGAATCATCCCCAAAGCCCAGTGGCCAGCGACTTTTGCAGCAGCCTGCTAG
>NZ_JBBXMX010000063.1:0-1416 GCF_038442355.1 Methylobacterium guangdongense | reverse complement strand
ACGTGCTCAACGGCGGCCCCGCCCGCCCGGACCGGGACGCCGGCCTCGCCCTGCGGGTCGCGACCCTGGCGCCCTACTTCGACGCCGCCCACTACCGGGCCGGCCTGAGCGAAGCCCGGGCGGACGCACTGCTCGACGCTTCGGATGCCGAGCTGCTGCGGTCCTACGTGGAGGGCGGCTGGCGGGCGTTCGTCAGCCCGCGGCCGGACTTCGACCCGGCGGGCTTCGTGCAGGCGCGGGCCGGCAGCCGGGCGGTCCGGGACGACCCGTTCTTCCGCTACGTGGCCGAGACGCGGCTCGGTGGGGCCGAGCCGTTCGCGGAGGCCGGGCGGCTGGCCGTGCCGGCGGTGGACGCGGACTGGTACCGGGCGACCTACCCGGATGTGGGCTCACAGGCGCCGTACCTGCACTTTGCCGGTTCGGGCTGGCGGGAGCTGCGCGATCCGGGCCCGGGTCGCTCGACCCTCGACGCGCTGCTGCGGGTGTGCGGGCTGCGGCCGAGCCGGGCGCCGGTGGAGGACACGGGCTGGCTGGGGGCGATCGAGCCGGGGACTGAGAACCGGGCGGACGACCGGGCGGAGCGGCTGGACCGTCAGGCGCAATTGATCGCGGGGCATTTCGACCACGGCTTCTACCGGGCGCGCTACGGTCTGGCGGCGGAGGCGGACGCGGTGCGCGACTATTGCGACACCGGCTGGCGCCTCGGACGCAACCCCAGGCCCGATTTCAACGGCTGGGCCTACCGCGCGCATCATCCGCACGTGGAGGCGACGGGCCTTGCGCCCTTCGTCCACTTTATGGCGACAGCCTTGCTGCGCGGCACCGACATCGCGGCCGACACGGTCGATGCCCGTTACGGCGCGCCGCCCGCCGATGAGGACGCGGATCTGCTGGAGCAGGCGCGCCTGATCGAGCCCTTTTTCGACGCCCCCTGGTATCTGAAGCGCTATCCCGACACGCGCGGCTTCGAGAACGGGCCGGCGGTCCATTTTCTCTCACACGGGCAGGAGGAGGACCGCGACCCGAGCAAGACCTTCTCGACGCGCTTCTACCGCCGGGCCTACGGCCACCTGTTCGCCCCGGGGGTGTCGCCGTTCCTGCACTACGTGCGCGCGGGCCGCGCCGCCGGCCTGATGGGCGCGCCTGAGGATCTCGGGACCCTGCCGCCGCTCACCGCCCCCGACCCGCACGACTGGGACGGCCTGCCCCGGGCCCGGCCCATCGCCGACGCCCGCGTGCTCGTCATCATGCCCGTCTACAAGGGGCGCGGCGAGACCCTGCGCGCGCTCCACGCCTGCCTGTCCCGGCCCCAGGCAACCCCCTTCACCCTGCTCGCCGTCAACGACCGATCCCCCGACCCGCAGCTCACCGCGGAGCTCGCGCAGCTCGCCGCCCGCGGCCTGTTCCACCTCGTCG
>NZ_JBBXMX010000062.1:0-1707 GCF_038442355.1 Methylobacterium guangdongense | reverse complement strand
CACAGCCGAAGGGCGGCTCTACCTGCTCGTCGCCATCGACCGCACGACCAAGTTCGCCTTCGTTGAGCTTCACGTGAAGGCCACGCGGCGGGTCGCAGGTGACTTCCTCCGCCATCTCATCGAGGCCCTGCCCTACAAGGTGCACACGGTGCTCACCGACAAAGGCACCCACTTCACGACACCCGGCAACGTTGCCTCAGCCGCATCCATCATCAAGGAGGCGATTGCAGCCGGCGAAACCTTCCGGGCCCACAGCTTCGAACTTGCCTGCGCCCGCAACGATATCGACCATCGCCTGACCAAACCGCGCCACCCCTGGACGAACGGTCAGGTCGAGCGGATGAACCGCACGATCAAGGACGCGACGGTCAAGCGCTACCACTATGACAGCCACAGGCAGCTCCGTGCGCACTTGGCCGACTTCGTCAGCGCCTACAACTTCGCCCGCCGCCTCAAGACCTTGCGCGGCCTCACGCCCTACGAAGCCATATGCAAGGCATGGTCCGCCGAGCCCGGACGCTTCAGATCAAGCCCGCTCCACCAAATGCTGGGACCAAACATCTAGGGCGTCGCGCAGCGTGAGGAGCTCGTATCCCTGGGCGACGTATGTCGGGCCCTGGCCAGGCCACACGGTCAGCTCGCGCGCTTGTCGAGCTCAGCTCGCGTCATGCTTTCTTTCGGCCGTTGCGGGAAGGTGTATGGCTACCGCCGGCTTGCGGCGATCATTCGGCAGTTCCATCGGGGGACGATGAGGCGGTTTCGGCCATCACGATCTGGTTCCGCCCCGACGCCTTGGCGATGTAGAGGGCCTTGTCTGCTTCAGCGTAGAGCTCCCGGAAAGACTGGTCGCTAGTCCGCCGCGCCACGCCCGCCGAGATCGTCACAGGTACAGTCAGGCCATCGCCGGCCGCGATGGGGGTTCGTGCTACGGCCTCGCGGAAAGCTTCCAGCCGCCGGACCAGATCGCCCTCATCCCCATCCGTACAGATCAGGGCGAACTCTTCGCCCCCAAGGCGTCCGACGAGACCGAGGTCTGCGAGTTCGGCTCGCATCAGATCCGCGACCGCTTTGAGTACCGCGTCACCGGTGAGGTGCCCGTAGCCGTCATTGACCGCCTTGAACCGGTCGATGTCGGCGATCACCAGCGCTATGAGTTTGGGATCATCAGCGCGGTCGAGGAGCGCCCGCCTGTTCGCGAGCCCCGTAAGGTGATCCGTTTGACCAGATCGGAACAGCGTTAAATGTGCAGCAGCGATCGTCCGCGACACCGGCAGGGCGACTGCTACGACCACCACCACGGTGACGACCCAGGATCGAACGGCCGCGGTCCACCCTTCGAAGAAGATCAACTGATTGACCACATCGCAGGCGAGCGCGGCAGAGACGCAGAAGGCCGTAGTCTGGGCTACATAGGCGCGCAGATCACGTTCGCTGGCGATGCGGATCGTTCCGAACGGGGCAAGGTTGTAAAACGACATGGTGTACAGGCACGAGCAGCAAGCAGCGGTGCATCTTAGCGCTCGTGGCTGAAGCGAATATCAACGGCCGTCGTCCCGGCCGTCCGCATGCAGATGCCTAACCTAGAGCGGTCACCGATCGAATTGAATCGTCCAGGGTTTCGGCCGCGGCGGTGATGTGATTCGATGGAGAGCTTTCCGAGGAGGAGAGCCGATGGCGTCTGCCCTGTCCGTTGATCTGCGCGAGCGT
>NZ_JBBXMX010000061.1:0-1774 GCF_038442355.1 Methylobacterium guangdongense | reverse complement strand
TTCGGACGGCACGCCTCGACCAGCGGCTCCAGCTCAGACCATTGCGCGTCGCTCAGCATCATCCCTCCTGCCTCGAAGACAGGAAACGCAAGCCCCGCCAGTCCGTTCAGGCGACGACAGGCACTAATCGCTGTAGCGCCCCGAGACGAGCATGTGCTCGGGACCGCATGCATCTTGGAACTGGTGAGACCGAATTCGATCAGACACGAGGCCACATACCTGATTGTCGTGCTCGCGATCCGTTCGATAGCTCGGTCCATGCGGTCGGTGCCCCCGCCCGAGGGCGCCGGGAGTAAGCGTTCGGGAACCCGCGGCTCTCTCATGACCTGACCTCCACCGCGCAACCAGGAGTCCCGCATGCGCCTAGCCATCGCCGCCATCGTCCTGTCGACCGCATCCATCCCCGTTCATGCCGAGGCGCCGGCGGATGCCGTCGCCATCGGACCCTGGAAAGTCGAGGCCGTCTCGAAGGGACAGAAGTTCGACAGGTGTACGATGTCCCGGACGACGGACGACGGGGTCGACGTCCGGTTCACCCGTGACGCCGGGGGACTGGACCTGACGATGAGCTCGCCGAAGTGGAAGCTCGGTCGCGGCAAGAGCTATCCGGTCGAGCTGTCAGCCGGGTCCTCGACCTTGCAGGCGGACGTCGCCGCCTCGGGCAACGCGGTATCGCTGCCGGTCAAGGACGAACGATTCCTTAAATCGCTCAAGCTCGCGGACGGCCTGGACGTGAAGGGCGAGGGCGCGACGATCAAGGTGGCGTTGGACAAGAGCGCGGCCGCCTTGGACCGGCTAGAGGCGTGTTACGCCAAGAACGGCTCGGCCACGGACACGAACCCGTTCGTGGCGCCGAGCGGGAAGCCGTAGCCGACCTCCGCCCAGGTATCGACCGGCCACCTGATGAAGCTGACATAGCTTGGAACGCTGAGAGTTGGGGTGAGGAGCCGCTGCTTGGCCAGCGCCTCCTCGATTACTTTTGGTTGGTTCAGTGCGGAACATTGGGGTGTGAAACCGGAACTTTGGGTCGGCTATCAATTGGCTCGGCTATCAGCGCGTCGACCAGCAGCAGGGCGATGATATTGGTGATCTTGATCGCCGGGTTCACAGCGAGGTTTGCGTGGTCATAACAGGGTAGATGTGCCTGCCGGAGGAAAACCGTCTAGGTTCAAGCAGATGCTCAAGACCGCAAAGCGGAAGATCTCAAAGGGCTACTCCAAGGCATTCACTTCAGCCACAGGAAATGTCCGCTTACTTGCAGCTTAAGCTCCGAAGCGGACCGGCCGCTTTCGGCTAGCATCGGCCGCGTTGGCAGGCGCCGGTGAACGGCCGGGTTGGGTGGATTTCCGCCGGTCCGCTTCGGGACCGCAGCGCCTGGAAGCGGACGTAGATGCTGTTCCCGCTTCCGGCCCTTCTCTGAAGTTCGGAATGTCGGCTTGCAGGCAATCTGATGCCGTGCTGCGACCGATCCGGATCGAAGGCACTGCACAGCAGCGTTCCACACGGATCTAGGATGTCGGTCTTTTTGGCGTTCCAAACTTCGCAGACACCTTTTGGAACGGCTCGGCCGAGATTGTAGGCCGTCCCACAGGGGCAGGGTCTAGTGGAACGGCTACATGTCAGCCTCTGCTTCGCAGAACGTGCCAACTAGAGCGGCATCCGATCATGTTGGATCATATGCGTCGTAGCCTGCGGCGGCGAGATACCGGCGGCATTCGGCTGGCGTGAAGCGTCTGAAGGCTCGTCGGATCGTGTCCCAGAGGCCGCTGATCGT
>NZ_JBBXMX010000060.1:0-2205 GCF_038442355.1 Methylobacterium guangdongense | reverse complement strand
ACGTGCTCAACGGCGGCCCCGCCCGCCCGGACCGGGACGCCGGCCTCGCCCTGCGGGTCGCGACCCTGGCGCCCTACTTCGACGCCGCCCACTACCGGGCCGGCCTGAGCGAAGCCCGGGCGGACGCGCTGGCGGAGGCTTCGGATGCCGAGCTGCTGCGGTCCTACGTGGAGGGCGGCTGGCGGGCGTTCGTCAGCCCGCGGCCGGACTTCGACCCGGCGGGCTTCGTGCAGGCGCGGGCCGGCAGCCGGGCAGTCCGGGACGACCCGTTCTTCCGCTACGTGGCCGAGACGCGCCTGGGTGGGGCCGAGCCGTTCGCGGAGGCCGGGCGCCTGGCCGTGCCGGCGGTGGACGCGGACTGGTACCGGGCGACCTACCCGGATGTCGGCTCACAGGCGCCGTACCTGCACTTTGCCGGTTCGGGCTGGCGGGAGCTGCGCGATCCGGGCCCGGGTCGCTCGACCCTCGACGCGCTGCTGCGGGTGTGCGGGCTGCGGCCGGGCCAGGCGCCTGTGGAGGACACGGGCTGGCTCGGGGCGATCGGGCGGGGGACTGAGGATCGGGCCGACGACCGGGCGGAGCGGCTGGACCGTCAGGCGCAATTGATCGCGGGGCACTTCGACCACGGCTTCTACCGGGCGCGCTACGGCCTCGCCGCGGAGGCGGACGCGGTGCGCGACTATTGCGACACCGGCTGGCGCCTCGGGCGAAACCCCAGGCCCGATTTCAACGGGCAGGCCTATCTGGCGGCGCATCCGGGGGTCCGCGAGACCGGCTTGGCGCCCTTCGTCCACTTCCTGGCGACGGCCTTGCTGCACGGCGCCGACATCGCGGCCGGCGCCTTCGAGCCGCGCTACGGCGCGCCGGATACACGGGAGGCAGCGCTCGAAGACGCGATGCGCCTGATCGCACCCCATTTCGACGCCGCCTACTACACCAAGCGCTATCCCGACACCGCGAACGCGGCCGGCGGCCCGCTCGCCCATTTCGTCGCCTACGGCCAGCACGAGGGCCGCGACCCGAGCAAGACCTTCTCCATCGCGTTCTACGAGGAGACCTACGGCCACCTGTTCGCCCCGGGGGAATCGCCGTTCCTGCACTACGTGCGCGCGGGCCGCGCCGCCGGCCTGATGGGCGCGCCTGAGGATCTCGGGACCCTGCCGCCGCTCACCGCCCCCGACCCGCACGACTGGGAGCACCTGCCCCAGGCCCGGCCCATCGCCGACGCCCGCGTGCTCGTCATCATGCCCGTCTACAAGGGACGCGGCGAGACCCTGCGCGCGCTGCACGCCTGCCTGTCCCGGCCCCAGGCAACCCCCTTCACCCTGCTCGCCGTCAACGACCGATCCCCCGACCCGCAGCTCACCGCGGAGCTCGCGCAGCTCGCCGCCCGCGGCCTGTTCCACCTCGTCGAGAACGCCACCAACCTCGGCTTCGTCCGATCGGTCAACCGCGCGCTCGGCCTCCGCCAGGGCCGCGCCGTCGTCCTGCTCAACTCCGACGCCGAGGTGTTCGGCGACTGGCTCGACCGCCTCGTCGCCCACGCCGAACCCACCGAGGCGGGCGCAGCCGGTCCGGCAGACCCCCGCGTGGGCAGCGTCACGCCCCTGTCCAACAACGCCACCATCTGCTCTTACCCGCGCTTCAACGCCAACAACACCATGCCCCTCGAGATCGCACCGCCCGACCTCGACCGCCTCGCCGCCGCGACCAACCCCGGCCGCAGCCTGCCCGTGCCCACCGGCGTCGGCTTCTGCATGTACATGACCGCGCAAGCCCTCGACGCCGTGGGCGAGCTCGACGCCGAGGCCTTCGGGCGCGGCTACGGCGAGGAGAACGACTGGTGCCTGCGCGCCGAGAAGGCGGGCTTCCGCAACCTCCTGGCCGAGGACGTCTACGTCTACCACGCCGGCCAGATCTCGTTCGGCGCGGAGGGCGGCGGCGGCGGGGGCGCCTACGACCAGGGCCAGGCCGCGCTCCTGTCCAAGCACCCCGACTACCTCGCCCGGGTCGGCCAGTTCGTCCAGGCCGATCCCGGACGCCAGGGCCGGGCCCGGCTCGACCTGGCGCGGCTGGCGCGGCACCTGTCCGGCCGGGCGCTGCTGTTCGTCACCCACAGCTGGGGCGGGGGCATCCAGCGCCACCTCGACGACCTGATCGCCCAGGCGCGCGCCGAGGGCACGCCCGTGGTGCTGCTGCAGATCG